>NZ_KV802288.1:0-104215 GCF_001810635.1 Rothia sp. HMSC067H10 | reverse complement strand
CTTACGGTAAATAACCCCGCGATGGCCTTCTAGGGTGAGGGTGGCCGGTGCCGCGTTGTTTTGCGCATCTACGAGCCCTTGATCCTGCGGAACCCGCACCATCGTGGTGCGGTCACTCGTATTCAGAGCCGCCCAGCCGTGCGTGAAAGCACGGGTCTGCACACTGTCCTGAGCCTCAATCTCACCGGATGCAGCCCCCAAGTCAAAGGACAGCTCGGGCGCGTTCGGAGTACCGTCATAGGCATCGTGCTGAGTTGCATTGATACCGGTAAAGCGACCGCCTCCAAAAACCCAGAACCCAGCCAGACCATACAGCAGATTCTCATCCGTGCCGCTAATCGGCGACGTCGAGTACCCGTGCGGGGTGCGCAAAATCGTAACCTTAGGAAGGGACTGCTGGGTATTCACAGCGCCGTAGGCATCGCCCGAGCGGTCCTGCACCGCATTCAGCGTTACCAGGCCTTCGGCGCCGCGCCCAATATGGTTTCCCTGCATGGTGGCGTAGGCGCCGCTGAGGAATTCTTGTGCGCCCCAGCCGAGCCACACTTCCTCGAACCCGCCGCCGTAGGCACTGTGGCTTTCCCATTTGCCCCAGCGCAGGCGCGATTCGGCAATATTAGGCACCAGGATTTTGCCGATCTTATTCAGCTCAATACCGGCGAAGGAGATCAAGAAATCGAGATGCTGCCGAATCGTGGTGATGCTTTCAACGCCCTGAATCGGCAGGTTTAGTCCGTAATAATCATTCTCTACGTCGTTATCAGCCATCACCCCGTCAAAGGGCGAGTTACGAAGTTCTTCCACCACGGAGTGCACCCACTGCCAGCGGTAGTCTGCGCTCCACACCGCCATCTGGTAGTGCTGCCAATAGCCCGACCACTCGATCAAAGAGCCGTCTAGGCGGCGGGCGAACAAATCCTTACCGGTTGTGTTCAGAAGATCTTGCGCATATTTATAAGAGACGCCCGAAGAGTAGATGGGGCCGGGTTCATAGGCACGACTGGAAGAAAGGCACTTATAGGCGAGCACCACCATATTAGGTGACTGCTCTTTGAGGTAGCGTGCCGCATCCAGCTCCCAGGGCTGCAGAATAGCTACCGCGTAGTTCTGCGCCGCAAAGGCCAGCTGCTCTTCCGATATAGGGTCGCCGCCGTACCGAATCCAGGCACCAAATTTTCCGGGAGTGCCGGCTCGTAGAGAATTATCGCTCATTCTTCAATCTGCTCCGTAACTCGCTGAGGTATTTTACCTAGCTTACGGTATATCTGGTCATAACGGTCCATAACCAGGCGAAGTTGGAAGAACTTTACAACTCGGTTGTAAGCGTTAACGCAGTAACGCTCGTAGATGCTGGGCTCCTCCATCATGGTGCGAAGCGCCTGCGTGAAGCCTTCGATATCGCCCGGAATGGTTAGAATACCGCAGTTACCTATTTCACTGCCATCCGAGGTGACCAGCACATCATCGATCAGCTGCGACATACCGCCCACGTCGGTACTCACCAGCGGAATGGATGCTGCCATCGCTTCCAGCGCCACAATGGGCTGACCTTCGTTGTAGCTGGGCATGAGCAGAACATCGAAGCGGTCCAGCATTTCGCGCACCTTCACGGTGCCGTGGAAGGTAATGAAGTCGCCCATATTGAGCTCTTCGATCGTGCGCACGCACAACTCATAGTATTCCGGCATGTGGTTCTTCGGCCCGAGCACATCCAGGTGGAAGTTGTCGAGCCCGGCATCACGCAGCAGCGCAAGCGACTTCACGAGGTCTGTGAGCCCCTTAATGGGCACCACACGCGCAATAAACACAAAACGCCACATATGCCCGCGCCCCTCCGCTAGGATGCGCGCCCGGGCAGTCTGACGCCCCACATACGCCGGATACACGCTCTCGATAAGCATACCGTTCGGCAGCACGACCGCGCGGTCTTCTTCACCCTCGTTGTACTGGTCGATGGGCGCACCGATACCGCGCGCCTCCTCAATCGCCTTGGGGTACAGATAGGTCACCATATCGGCGCTGGGATAGCAGAAACGTCCCATTTCCAGGAACCAGACGCACCACGCGGTCTCTTCGAGCGTGACGGGACCCAGCTCGGGTTTATCGCGCGGCTCCTTCAGGAAGGCGTAATCCGTGGTGACGGGCTTGGCCATATTGCGTTCCAGCTTGGTGTTGATAGTATCGCGCACATACAGGTTGTGTTCGGTCAGCAGGAAGCTGGTGCCGTAATCGCGCGCACCCGCAGCGCCCAAAAGTGAGGCGTAGCCGGTGGTGTGGGCATGGTACACGCGGGCATAGGGCAGGCGCTCATGCAGCAGGGCGTACACGATAGAGACGAAGTTACGGATCTCCCAGAAGAGTTCGCCGAACGGAACCTGTGCGAGGAAGCCCCAGTTACCGACTGCCTCCATAAACTCGCGGGTGCCGGTGAGGGCGAAGAGTGAGTAGGTGCGGGTGCGGGGGTTAATTCCTTCATCGTAGAACGACCAGAGCGGGTTTACATCGCCGTGTATAAGAGCATCGAAAGCGCTCATAAGTCTCGCCACCAGTTTCTTGCGTTGGCGACGATTCATCTTGAGGTTTTTCGGGTTACATTCTTGGGCGAATTCTTCCTTATGCTCCTCCAGGCTCAGGTAGATCACCTTCACCCATTTGACGTTTTCGGGCATACCATACAGGTCTTTAAGTTCCTGTTTACTATCCCAAGAAATATGAATAATTCCGAAGCTGATGCTCGGGTTTTCCACGATAATATCGTGAACCACTGCGGAAACCCCGCCCTTAAGGTAGGGGTAGGTCGATTCCATCACCAGCGCAACATCGACCTCAGGATAATCAGGGTCGGGTGTTCGGGGTCCCGGCGCGGGCAATTGCAGCGGGGCATAGTGGTTACGCATTGCGGTGTTTATCAATGTATATGACCTCTCATCTACCAGGCTAGGGCACGACGCCAGAAGAGTGAGTATTCGGGATTAGCCCAGGCACGACGGTAGAGTATCCATGTGACGAGGGCGAGAATTGCTTCGCCGATAATGATAGGCAGATAACCGCCATCGTTCGGGATGATTGAAAAGGCGACAGTGACGATCAGCAGGTGTACCGCACCGATAATGTGCACAGTCTTAAACATGGTCATGTATTCCAGCTGATAGATGAAGAGCGCCATCGCCAGGAACAACCATGCCACCGTCAGCCCCGCATAGGCGAACGGGAAGGTGTTCGGTACGAAGATATACATCAGAATGCCCGTAATGACCGAGCAGATAACTGAGACAATCAACGTGTTGCGCACGGAGGCGTGAGAAATACGCACTACAGCGTGCGCCTCCGGCTCAATTTCATTGAAGGGAAGTTTATTGAAGAGGGTCCACAGACGCTGAATAGAGCCGTTCACGCGGTTAGATTCAACCACGAAGAAGTAGTTGTAGGCGATCACGCAGGGAACCAGGCTCATGTAGATGGCGATAACGTCGATCTTGCCGTTCGTCACCAAGAAGAGCACGTATTTATCAGCCCAGAGGATAGAACCGGTCAGCAGGCCGCGAATAACGTCGCGGTAGGCGGCACCTAGCGGAAGGCGGCTGAAGTGGAACAGCTGCTTAATTTCACGCCCAATACCGCTGAACAGAATGGCCGACCCTACCAGCGGAGGCAGGAACCACAAGGTCGGCAACGTCAGCAGAACAATCGTGTAGCCCAACCATGCGAAGAACCACAGCGGAAGGTTTTTCGCCACGTTCGGCACAATAAGCAGCTGCGCATAGGCAACGTTCAGCATACTCAAAAAGAGGAAGGATACCAGCGCCACCATATCCCAGTGCAGTACGAGCACCACGGGAATGGCGAAAAGGAACGCGATGGGCAGGCCCACCAGATAGAGGTAGCCCCAATGGCGGCTAAATGCCCTCAGCTCGCTAATATGCTGATATTTCGGGTCGGTATCGAGAGTAGCAAGAAGTTCTTGCGCCTCTTTGGATTTGTGATCCCGTTTGAGAATTGCCGCTTCTTCCTGAACTTCGCGGCGCGCATCCTCAACTTTCAGATGTTCGGATTCGAGGGCGCGGTAAATAGGCATGCATACCGCCTGGCTTAGCCAGGGAACCACGATGGATGCCGCCAGAATAATCTGGATGAGCGGCACCGACCCCACATAGTTCTTGCTGAGAATGGGGGTTACGAACGGGAATGCGACTGTTAGGAGTGCAACGGGAGATACATAGAGAAGAAAATTGTAGAGGAGTCTCCAACTCCAGCGGTTTTTCGGGATGTCTGCATGGTGGGAAGACAAGACGGGAACTTCTTTCAGCGCTATTCTCACCTAATGCCTATATGTATATTGCCCCTGTACCTGTGGTTTAAGGGCAGGGATGGGATACGCGCAGGGAAAACTGCGCTGAGTAACTAGGTGATCGGTTTTCTGGGATTTCAACCCCTTGTATTGTATACGTGTAAACTATTTTTGACACGCAGCCCGCAACTGGGATTTATGCCACATATTCCCCGCTTTTTTAAGGCAGGGGAAGCCGCATACGTGCATCACAAGGTTTCACTACTACTTGAGTATAGCGGTACCGAACCAAGTTTGCGGGGTTTACCGTCAGATGTGCACAAAAATATCTCACGCGCCATGCGCTGAAATACTTAAAAATCCCTGATAAATAGCGGAATATCGGCTAAAAAATATTCTTCATTTTAATCAGCGTCACACCGCGACACGACAACAAAAAGCTGTTCCCTGCCCCACCCACACGCGGGCAGAGAGGGAACAGCTTTTGTTATCTCTCAAGAAGAGATTTAGGACGCGCTCGACAGGGTTCGCAGCGCCACCGAGATCACGGCTAGGCGCGGGTGCGATGCGCTGTCGGGCTCGGCATTGCGAACCTCTTCAAAGATGCGGTCGATATTGCCCACACGAGTCGGGTGGTTCTTAATCCAGGAATCCAACGCCTGCAAAGCCCCCTCGGGGTTGCTTGGAGCGTGGCCTGCGTCTTCCTCAGCCACCGACGTTGCAAGCTCTGCGGCGGTCTCATAGAGGCTGCCGCGCAGGGCCTGGCGAGAGAGGGTCTCCCAACGGTCGTTACGGGGCAGCTCGCTGATGAGGCCGAGCAGCTCATCAACCTTGAAGCGGTCGTAGGTTGCGAAGTAAATCGGTGCCAGCTCAACCGCCTTGAAGTCGTTATCGCGTGCAGAGCGAATAACATCCAGGAGGGCGTAACCCTCGAAGCCGCGAATCCAGATGACGATGAGTTCTTCGGGAAGACCCCAAGCCTCGCCAGTATCGCGCTTGGAACGAACCCGTGCGCGGGAAACATCCGAGAGGTATGCGGGCAGGTTCTTGCGAAGCTCCACCACATCGCCAAAGCGTTCCAGCAGGGAGCTGAGCGGGTTGCCCGCAACCACGCCGCGCTCGGCGATAAACCAACGCACCACGCGGTCAAGAACACGCTGATCATCGTGCAGCACGGTGTTCCATGCATCCAGGGCGGTGTGTGCGGGCAATTCGCGGTGCAGCTTCGCGGCCTTACCCAGCTCGAAGAGCTCGCGGGCAACGATGAAGGCGCGGGCGACCGCATCCACCCCAACGCTGGTTTCTTCGACCGCGCGGTAAGCGAAGGTGATGCCGCCCAGGTTCACCATCTCGTTGGCAACGCGGGTGCAGATAATCTCCTTGCGCAGCGGGTGCGAATTCAGGTACTCACCAAAACGCTCCACCAGAGGTGCCGGGAAGTATTCGCGCAGCAGGCCCTCCAGGTAGGGATCGTCTGCGAAGTCAGTCTCTTCCAGAGCGTGTGTGAGGTAAATCTTCACGTAGGCGGCCAGCACGGAAAGCTCAGGGCGGGTCAGCATCTCGCCGGTGGTGTCAAACCGTGCCTGCAGTTCCTTATCCGTGGGCAGGAACTCGACGGTGCGGTTCAGACCGGCGTGCTTTTCGAGGTCACGCATCAGACGCTTGTAGACATCGATGCCCAACGTGCCGTAGTTGAATTCACCCTGTAGCAGAACATTCTGCTCAACGTTGGTTTCAAGCACCTTGGCGCCGACTTCGTCCCGCAGGGATTCGATGAACGATGCCCGCTCATCCGGCGAAAGCTCGCCGCGTGCCACTAGGCGGTCCACCAGAATCTTGATATTCACCTCGCGGTCACTGGTTTCCACACCTGCGGAGTTGTCAATGGCGTCGGTATTGATGATGACCCCGTTGCGTGCAGCCTCCACACGGCCCAGCTGGGTGAAGCCGAGGTTGCCGCCCTCGCCCACGATCTTGGCGCGCAGCTCGTTGCCGTTCACGCGCAGGGCGTCGTTTGCCTTATCGCCCACCTGCGCGTTCGTTTCGGTAGATGCCTTCACGTAAGTACCAATACCGCCGTTGTAGAGCAGATCAACCGGAGCCCTCAGAATCGCGGAAAGCAGCTCGGAGGGTGCCAGCTCGGTAACATCGTCCTCAAGACCCAGCACCTCGCGCACCTGCGGGGTGATCTTAATGGACTTCAACCCGCGCGAATACACGCCGCCGCCCTCAGAAATCAGCTCGCGGTTGTAGTCCTGCCACGAAGAACGCGGCAGCTTGTACAGGCGCACGCGCTCCTCGAAGGAGACGGCGGGATCCGGGTTTGGATCCAGGAAAATATCGCGGTGGTCGAAGGCGGCGACCAGGCGGGTTTTCTCGGAGCGCATCAGGCCGTTGCCGAAGACGTCGCCGGACATATCGCCAATACCCACGGCGGTGAATTCCTCGCTCTGGCAGTCGTGACCGAGTTCGGCAAAGTGACGTTTGACGGACTCCCACGCGCCGCGGGCGGTAATGCCCATCGCCTTGTGGTCGTAGCCAACCGAGCCGCCGGATGCGAACGCATCGCCCAGCCAGAATCCATACTCGGCGCTAATCGCGTTTGCAGTATCCGAGAATGCGGCAGTCCCCTTATCGGCGGCAACCACCAGGTAGTAGTCGTCACCGTCGCGGGCGATCACGCCCTCAGGGCGTACTACGGTTTCGGTGCCGTCGGTAGCAACGGAGAGGTTATCGGTCACATCCAGCAGGGAGCGGATAAAGACCTTGTAGGATTCGCGACCCTCGGTAATCCAGGCGTCGCGGTCCACGGCGGGATCGGGCAGCTGCTTGGGATAGAAACCACCCTTGGCACCGGTCGGAATAATAACGGCATTCTTGACCATCTGCGCCTTGACCAGGCCCAAAACCTCGGTGCGGAAGTCGTCGCGGCGGTCGGACCAGCGCAGACCGCCACGCGCCACATTGCCAAAGCGCAGGTGCACACCTTCCACACGCGGGGAGTATACGAAAATCTCGAACTTGGGGTGCGGAAGAGGCGCAAAATCGATCTGCTCGGGCGCAATCTTGAACGCAAGCGCTTCTCGACCCAAGTATGCGTTGGTGCGCAGAATAGCCTTGAGAATTTTCAGGAGCGAGCGCAGGTAGCGATCAGCGTCCAGGGTTGGAATCTTGTTGAGTTCTTCGCGAATCTGCTCCAGGATTTCTTCGCGTTGAGCTTCGCGCTGCTCATCGGTGAGCCCATTGTTCGGGTCGAAGCTAGTGTGGAAGAACTGGACGTAAAGCTTCGCGATCTGCGGGTACGCCATCAACGTATTTGACATGAACGAAGGCGTGTAGCCCAAGCCCAGCTGAATCAGGTAGTGGTTGAAGGCTCGGAATAAGCGGACTTCTTTCCAGGTGAGCCCATCGGCTAAGATAAGCCGGTCCAGGGTGTCGGAGTCGCGTTCTCCCAACAGGTAGGCGTTGAGCGCATCCTCGTAGAGCGTTGCGACAGCGTGCGGGTCTACACCTTCGGGGAACTGCACACCAAAGTCGTACAGGTATCCGTAGTCCTGCCCATCTTCGGGTGCGAACTCGTAGGGCCTTTGGTCAACGACGACCAGTCCCATATTCTGCATCACCGGGAGCAGCTCGGTGAGGGTATGCGGTGCTGACAGGTAGGTCTTCAGACGGGTGGTAGCTAAGTCGCCGGTCTCGACTTTGATAGCGGCGGGCCTTTGGGTATCGCCCGAGAGAGATTCAAAAATCACAATATCCTCGATCGCGTTTTCTACTTCATAGTCGGCGCGGTAGGTTGCTGGCGCGGCTTCCGCCCAAGCGGAGGCGAGCCGGCGTCCTTCTGCACCGGGTTTCCAGCCCTCAAGCGCGGCGGCGGTAGCCTCTCCCCAGGAGCGGGTAGCGGCTTGCAGGCGCTTCTCAAGGGCGCTTACATCAACATCCGGAACGACGTTCGGGTCGGCGAGCCGGATGCGGAAAAACACACGCGCCAACGACGATGCCGAGAGGTAAATCTGGTAGTCGATGGCGGTTAAATCAAATTCTTCGCGGAATACCTGCTGGATGCGGGTGCGCACAGAGGTGTTGTACCGATCGCGCGGCAGATACACCACCGCAGAGATAAACCGTGCGAACTGGTCGGGGCGCAGGAAGAGACGGGTCTTGCGCCGTTCCTCCAGACCCATAATGCCGCGGAAAGTTTCGGTGAGTGTATTCACCGTGGCGTGCATGAGTTCAAGGCGCGGGTAGTCTTCGATGAAGCCGATGAGCATCTTATCGGAGTAAGAGCCGGGGTGGAATCCCAGGCGACGGCGCACCATGGCGATGCGTTCGCGAATGAGCGGGGTTTCTATGGCTGGCAGAGAGTATGCCTGGCGGGTAAACAGCCCCAGAATCACGTATTCGCCGACCACGCGCCCGCTCGCGTTGAAGCGGCGCACCCCAATGTAGTCGAGGTAGTCGGTGCTCTGAATGGTGGAGCGGGTGTTCGCCTTCGTAATGTAGAGTGGGCGCGGCCTGAGCGCGCGGGCGAGGGTATCGTTTTCCAGCCGGATGCGGTTCTGCCCTTCGGTGGACCGCAGGATACCCAACGCCGAGTGAGGGCGGTCTGCCAGTTCGAGAACCCCTGAAGAGCCATCGAGCAGACGCTCTTTGATACCCATAAAGAGGAAGTTACCGCGGGCGAGCCAGCGCAAAAAGTCCTGTGCGATTTCAATACGTGAGGAAGGTTCGTTACCGCCGGGATGCGCGGTGAAAGATTCTTCGCCTTCGCCGAGGGTTATGCCGCGCAGCGCATCCAGGGATTCGGCGATAGTGTTCACGCGCTCGGCCATGGCTTCGGCATCGGTTTCGCAGGCTTTAATATCGTCGAGGATTTTCAGGGCGGTAACGCGCAGGCGGTCGCTGTCTTCGCCGTTGAGCTTGCGGGTGAGGCGAATCGCGATCCAAGACTCGATCATGGGATGCGCCGTGAGCTTGCCGTCCTTCGCTGAGAGCACAGGCAGCCCGTAGGTTGCGGTATCGCCGCTGGCGAGGTTACTGGCGCGACCAGCGCCGCGTGCCGAGAGAAGTTTTCCGTTGGGGTCGCGATCCACGATAAAGATGGGGTGGAAGAGCGAGTAGACGCCGCCGAAGTCTGAGGCGATTTCAGCGGTGAGGGAACTGACGAGGTACCCCATATCGTCGGTGACGACGAGCAGCGTGGTGGAGTATCCGTCGTTATGCACGGTGACCGCAGGGGTATTGGGTTCGCGCGTCTCAGCGAGCGCACGGTGCGCTCGCGCTAACTCTTCTAGTTCTTCCGTTGAGAAGACTTCTCGGTCTTCAACGGGGCTGTTCTGGTAATACTGTTCAATCCACGCATCATCGCCAGACCAGCGTTTCATAGCGTTGTCATTCACTGACAAGGTATGCCTCCGAAGTTTGTATCACTTCTCTGTGACGTTCTGTCTGTGTTTTATACGGCGTTGTGTGTAATCTCTTCCTAGCTTATACCCTGTACACCGGTGCAGGCTTCCATTTTAGGGAAATCCGGCAGGAAAATATTTTTATTGCGGAGATAAATCACATATGCTTCTGCTCTAAGCAATATTTGAGGCTTTTCGCGTTGTTTTTGAGGCATTAAACCCGTATTTATGGTGTTTGCATGTATTCCGGTGTCTGTCATGTTTTTAGCCGGAAAGCTGCATGCAATGAGGGCCTTTATTCCGAGCGCGTGTCATGAACACAGTTCCGGGAGCGATGGTTTGCCTTGGAAGTGCATTCTTCAAAGCCATAACCATCGCCCCCGGAATTTTTATCTATCCTCCCGTTTGGTCTTATTCCCCGTATGGTTCGTGCCTGAAGACGAACTTTCCGATAGTTTTACCGGCGCGAAGCCGCTCTAAAGCCTGGGCACCGTCGCGAATATCGACTTCTTCCTGAATAGGCACCGTCACCTCGCCGGATGCAACCAACGCCAAAGCGCGGCGCAGATAGGCAGTAGCGATATCGGGGTAGGCATTGGAGAGCAGCCCGATGTTGAAGCCCATCATGCTGATGCCGTCGAACCAGAAGGTATTGGTGCCCACCGTCTGATCACCGTCTTGAGCGGCGTTGCCCACCACGATCAGCCGCCCCTCAAAACGCAGAAGTTTAAGGAGTTCGGGGCGGTCGCGTCCAGAAACCGGGTCGATAATCACGTCGAATTGCCGCCCGCTCTTATCCGCAAGTTCATTGCGCAGCCACACCTCGTCGTAGCCGAGGTCGAGGGCGAGCTGGCGTTTTTCTTCGGTGCTGACAATGCCGACCACCTTTCCGGCACCCATGAGCTTGGCGACCTGCCCGAATTGAGTGCCCAGACCGCCCATAGCGGCCTGCACCAGCACGTGTTCGCCGGGCTGCAGACGCGCCGTGCGTTCGAGCGCTGCAAGGGCTGTAGGGGTATTAGCAGGAACGACCGCCGCCAACGCCGGGTTCATGCCCGCAGGCAGGGGTGCCACAAGGTTTGCCTGCGCCAGGCAGATTTGGCCGAAGCCGCCTCCTGAACCCAACAGAGTCAGCGGAGCAGCAACCTTGTCTCCCACTCGCAGGCCGGTTACTCCTTCACCGAGGGCATGGATGCGCCCCGCGGCTTCGATGCCCGGCGCCCAGGGAAGCGGAAGCTCCGCCATGCCTTCGGCGAGAAGCGCATCGACATACCCGACTCCCGCGTATTCTGCACGAATGGTAACCTGCCCGGGGCCTGGGGTGGGTTCGGGAACGTCCTGGTACTGCAACCCGTCGATGCCGGTGTACTGCGTGATATTGAGGGCTTTCATAGGATTATCCTTTCTGTAGCAGATAGCTTAATAGTAACAGCTATCTGCTATAGAAGATATAGACGTGCACCTTTCACACAAAGAATGGGCGCTGGCAGCAATATACTCGCCCGTAAAGCGGGAGCATTTTCTTCATGCGGGAGCGGCTTAAGTGCTCCCAGATGAAGAAAATGCTCCCGAAATTTCGCACACCCGAATACCCAAAATAACGCGGCTTCTGGCGACAACGAGCCCTCGTCCAAATTACGCCTGCGCCACGGTAAGCGGATGCGCATCCAAGTAAATCACTAAAAGCTCCTCGGTCACGTCAAGCTCATAGGCAAGCGCGGGCAGGTTATCCGGGTAGAAGGCGGCGGCGCGGCGCAGATCCTCCGGGTCGATCAGATTTTCTGCGGCCAGCAGGTCGCAGCTGCGTTCGCGGCGGGCGCTATAGGATGCATCCCAGGCGTCGTGCTCGTCTCCGCGCACGGCGTGCACGAGTTCATGGGCAAGTACGGAGCGTTCTTGCCGGGTGCGCATTCCTTCGCGCAGGGTAATGGTGCGGCTGGCATGGTCGTAGCGACCGAGCATCCCATGCCCGGGCGTTCCCCAGACGATATCGACCCCGAGCGTATGTGCATGAGTGTAGGGATCGTAGCTAGGCACCAAAGAATCCCTCCTCACTGTCGTAGATTTCGCCGCGCTTTGCAGCCAGGGCGTAGTCCTCTGCCGTGTATTTGCGCTCCCCTTCGCCGGATGCACCGCTCGCGGCACCCGCGACTGCTCGCCCAGCTTGAGCGGATGCGGCGGCAGGCACCTCCACGGGGGTGGCGGGGGGTACCGCGGCACGCACCGACTGTTCCCGAGTTTGCACCGCCGTCATGCGGCGCAGCACCTCGCCCATTAAGTCTTCGTTGGAAACATCGCGAATAGACCCGCCCACCCGCAGAGATTTAGCGCGTGCGGTGGTGATAAGCCCGCTTTCAACCATGAGGTCGAGCAGGTCAAGCCCGAAGCGGTCGGCTATTTTGACGAGGGTTTCTACATCCATCACTCCAGCACCCGAGAATCGCCGCTGAATAGCGTTGGGGTTCATACCGAGTTCGGCGGCGAGCGCCCGCTGGGAGAGTCCTGTCTTGTATTTGATGTAGTCACCGATAGCCATGCCACCAGTCTAGCAGACTGATTTATTTTTCGGGTCATAAATATTACAAAGTCATGCATTCTGCCCGAAATTCCAGGGTTTTCATCGTATTTTGCATTAATAATTCAATCAAAACGCATGACTTTCTCTTTCGTTTCGGGTATGCTGTCACAAGGTCCCACAGCATACCCCTCTAGATAGAACCTGCCGCCCGCAGCCGCATCTCAACCAGCAGAAAGGACGATATGACACGCACACAAAAACCGCGCCAGCAAAAACACCGAGCAGTTCAGCGGTTCAATTGGTTTAAGCATCTCAACGCGATCATTCTTGCGGTAGCCACTCTTCTGCAGGTGTACGGCCTGCTCAGCTATGAGCAGGCGAGCGCCTGGGCTGCGCTGGCGCTAACCATCATCAGGTTGTGGTTAAACTGGCGCATAGAACGAACCTCGCACGCAGCTGAGAGCACCTCACATTCCGCGTCACAACGCAGGTAATAGGTGCTCCCTCCAAAACCGGTAAAAAAACGCCCCGGCATTCTGCCGCTGCTAGAGAAGATTGCACACCAGGAAGGCATCTAAAATCTATCCGAGATTTTAGACCATGAGCTTTCTCAAGATATAAGTTCCCGCAGATTCCCCGCGCCTAAAGGGAGCCTGCGGGAGCTTTATCCGTCTTAAACATGCTTCCGATAGGTAAACTCTTATACTCGCGGTAGCATGAGTAGCAGACTACCCTACAAAGACGGAGATCCTATGCGTACCCCTCGTACCAGCATCATCATGCCGGTCTACAACACCGCCAACACCGTCATCAACGCCATACAATCCGTCCGAAACCAAACAGACCCCAACTTTGAACTGCTCATCATGATCGACGGATCCCCCGATGACTCCGTCGACATCATCACCGACTACCACAAGAAAAACCCCGACACCCGCATCCACATCTTCAACAACCCCGAAAACAAAGGCGTCTCCGCCGTACGCAACCAAGGTCTCAACGCCGCCCGCGGCGAATGGATCACCTTCATCGACTCAGACGACGAATACCACCCCGAATTCCTCGAAAAACTTCACGAGGCGGCGCGCACTCACGATGCCGACATCGCCGTATGCGGGCATACCATCAGACACAGCGACGGTACCGAAGTGCACCGGGCAAAAGTTACCCCCGGAGTGCACGAAGGCGAAGATATTGCCATTGAGTTTTTGGAAGACCGCTACACCGGGTTCATGTGCGATAAAATCTTCCGTGCCCAGCTATTTGACGGGGTGCGGTTCGCCGAAGACATTCATCGCGCCGAAGATGCCCTCGTCGTCTTCGCCTGCTGCATGAAGGCGAAGCGCCTGGTTGGCATCACCGATCACCTCTACACCTACAGGATGGAACAGGGCGGGCTGACCTGGGGGCGCATCACACCCGTTGAAGAGAGTATTCGCCACACTGACTATATGCGCCGCGTCGCCGGAGATTTACTGAAAACCCCGCGAGGCAAAAACGCTTTTGCCGCATCTACAAGCGTCACCTTCCTCAATAATGCGCAGCAGGCACTTCTTGCCGGCGGTTCGGATGCACCCGGCGTTATCGCCGCATGCCGGAAACAGCTTTCGTGGGGTCAGGTTTTTGCGACTCTGCGTTCACGCCCGCTCATGGGTGCTGCGGGTGCTCTTTTGAAGCTCTCGCCAAAGCTATACCGCGTGCTCTACGGTGCTTATGTCAAACGTAACTACGGCCTTTAACCCTATATCGATCCAGGAAAAATTTTATGCGTACCCCTCGTACCAGCATCATCATGCCGGTCTACAACACCGCCAACACCGTCATCAACGCCATACAATCCGTCCGAAACCAAACAGACCCCAACTTTGAACTGCTCATCATGATCGACGGATCCCCCGATGACTCCGTCGACATCATCACCGACTACCACAAGAAAAACCCCGACACCCGCATCCACATCTTCAACAACCCCGAAAACAAAGGCCTCTCTGCTATGCGTAATCAGGGGCTCGAACATGCACGGGGTGAATGGGTAGTTTTCCCCGATTCTGATGATGCCCTCGAACCTACCTTTTTGGAACGGTTACATCAGCAGGCTGAGCTTACCGGGGCAGACGTGGTGAATTGTGCTCATAACATGGTAGATACGCGGGGGCACAAGACTAAACGACTCAAGGGTGCACCGGGTATACGCACCGGTGAACAAGCAGCTTACGAGCTTCTGCAAGATGAACTTTCCCCCTACGCTTGGGATAAAATCATTCGCCGTTCTCTTTTCAACGATGTTCGTTACCCCGATATTGAGCGCGCCGAAGATGAATGTGCTCTCCTCAAGTGCTACTTGGCGGCACAGAGCGTATCAGTGATAGACGATCCTCTTTACAACTACTCCGTAACTCCAGACAGTCTGACGTGGAGTCGCATCACCCCGGTAGAAGAAACACACCGCCTTATCGCATATTTTGAGGAAGCTCTCGGAGAGCGCCGCAGCGAGCCCGATGCGCAAAAAGCCCTAACCGTCGCGCGAGTTCTTGCGTTTCTTAACAACGCCCAGCAAGCATTAGTGGTCGGCGGTGACGGTGCGCGAGAGATACTACGTGAATGCCGTAAAGGTTTCACCTATGCACAAGCGCTCACAGCGCTTCGCACCAATCGAGTCTTTGGAGCAGCGGGAGTACTTCTTAAAACTTCCCCAAAACTCTACCGTGTTCTATACGGAATATATATAAAACGTACTTATAAAATGTAGAATATGAATTTTGGTACTGTCACGTATCTATAAGCATAAACAACAGTCATAGAACACAAAGGGTTGGTATGGTAGGCTCCACACGCGATAATTCCCTTCACCTTAAGGGAACAAAATCGTCAAAGCAGCGCCGTGTGTACCTTGACCTCATCAATTCGGTGGCAATCATGTGGGTGGTGCTCCTGCATGTGCGTTTTATTACCCCGGATAATCCGTCATCTTCGGCATGGTGGGTTGAAAATATCCTATCTGGCTTCGGGGTTGCGGCAGTTCCTCTATTCTTTATGGCGACCGGCATTAACCTCTTGGATTTTACTCGCCGCGAGTCTATAGGAACGTTCTATCGCAAGCGTTTTACCAAAATTCTGATTCCTATGATCTTATGGGCGCAGGTCTATCTTTTCGTGCATATGTGGACGGGTTCTACTCCGTTTCCCGGAGTTCACGAAATTCTGCGAACATTAGTCGCTCCCAGCAGCGAGGCAGCCACCTTCTGGTACCTTGAGGCCTTAGTCGGCGTCTATCTAGTGCTTCCGATTTTCTCTTACGCCATACGTGGTGTCCAGACGGAACAAACTACCACGGCACGCACCGGATTCTTCTGGCTTATGGCGGCACTCGGACTTGTCCTACCGATTATCACCCAGGCAATCCACCTGATCTACCCTCACGTCCTACCCGAGTTTGTTGCACCCATCACCGGGTATCTTGGGTTCTGTCTTCTTGGATATGCGCTTGCCAATACCGAATTTTCTCGTGCGTGGCGCATCATTATTTACCTGTTGGGCATCGTGGGATTAGGAGGATTTATCTTCGGCAGTGCTTATTTAATTGAGCATCGCCCAACATTCGTGCCTCTGGTACACGGATACCTTGCAGTTCCAGCAATTTTATGGGCAAGCGCGGTTTTGGTGTTCTGCAAGTATTCACGCATTGGTCAAGCATCGCCCACGGTGCAGAATATTCTAAAACGCCTTGCGGCCCTCACGTTCGGGGTTTATCTGGTACATCTTCTTATCATCCAAATTCTAGAGGCGGTAAACTTCTCGCTGACTAAAGTGCAGTGGGAAGTTCCCTATGCACTCTTCGTGTGGGCTTTATCCGCCGCGATTGTGTGGATGCTGCGGCTCATTCCTCCGGTACGCCGCTGGATTCTGCCCTAATAAGTTTTACTCCGAGAAATCGTCTGAGGGGTTTACCCACAGTATATTGACGCAACGCTGCGAACTTTGTGGAAGCGGAAACTCGCTCTCAATATATAAATGAGCTCACCGAGAAAGAGGGTTAAATTTCTACCGTTAAATAAGATCATGTAAAGCACACTGTTCAGGTAGAATTTAGGTAGTTTGTGTCACTCACTGATGGTCACTGTAGATCATCTAATAACTCAGGAGCAACCGCGTGCTGCATAAAAACATACAGAGATACCCTACGCTTTATGAAGGGGTATTTGAGCGTGCCAATTCACTCAATTTTTTAAGACTTATTCTCGCTTCTTGCGTGATTTTCTCCCATACACCCTACCTTGTCATGGGCGCCAAAGTAGGTGAGCATCCTCTTGTGCATAACTTTTATGTATTTGGTGACTATGCGGTTAATGCATTTTTCTGTATTTCAGGTTTTCTAATTGCGCATAGCGCCTACCGCAGCGGGGCAGGTTCTTATCTTGTTAAACGTGTGCTCCGTATTTTTCCCGGTTATTGGGTTTCTATTCTTTTTGTGGTTGCTCTTGGCGGCCCGATCTCGGTCATAACGGGGCACGCCGCAACGGGGTGGGACTGGGCAGATGCTCTTCACTACATTCGCAGCAATTACGATCTGATGGCGCTTCAGTATCCGCTCTTTGGCGGGCCCATTGACGTTCCTCTGGAATTTCCTTCATGGAATGGGTCTGTCTGGAGCCTAGAATATGAATTCTTCTGCTACCTCCTATTACTTCCGCTCTTTTACCTGCCCTTTATTCGCAAGAATCTGAAAATCTTTATTCCGCTGGCATACCTCATAAGCCTGAGCTACTACCTGTGTAACCAATATCTGGGGTACGACTTTATGAGCCAAGCCTTCGGGCTTCATCCGCGCGACCTCAACGCTTCGGCGCGTATGTACCCGCTTTTCTTTGCGGGTTCCCTACTCTACCTGCTGAGCCGCAAAATCAGGGTTTACCCGGTGCTGTCGGTTCTGTGCGTTGCAGCCGGGGTGTATTTCACCTGGTTGGCGCCGTATGCGGATGTTTTGCAGTGGACCCAGCTTATTCTCGCTTACGGAATCATTGGTTTAGGATGCTCCATCAAGGTTTCGTGGGCGCGCACCAATGACATTTCCTACGGCGTATATGTGTATGCGTGGCCAGTACAGCAAATTCTGGTGATGCTCGGGTCGGTATCCCTGGGCTTAGCGGCCAATATTTTCTTGGATCTGATACTCACCTTCGGCGTTGCCTGGCTTTCCTGGATGTTTATCGAAAAACCCGCGATGAACCTGGCACGGCATCCCATTGTGACGGGCAGCAAACGCAGGGAATCATCCCCGCCACCCACGCACAGTACATCAGATACGCCCGCATCACAGGCGGATGAGCCCGCAGCGGCTCAGATACCGCATCCTCTGGGGCATCCCATACAGTTCTCATAAAAGCGTCAAGGGGCGGTTTATCTTAGCCGCCCCTTTTCTATACGTATTAGTGGGTTTCGCCTCGTGCGGTATTCTCAACCAGCATTTCTCGTAAAGCCTCGCCCTCACTGAGCGCCTGCGCGGAACGGGCGTGAATCCTCATCGCTGCCAGATGCACCACGAACCCGCAGATAGGGCCCGCATAGAGCGCAACTAGGGCTCGCCCCACCACCGGAAGAGGAACTAAAAACGCTACCGCGATAACTACCACGGCGGCGGTTGCCCACCCCGTTACATACGCACGATGGCGCCCAATCGCCAACACCATATTCCCCGACAGGGAAATTAACGCCAGCACGGCGGAGGCAAAAACCAATACCGCCATGACTGTACCGGTGATAACTTCGGTATAGGCATCATTCTGATTAGCTTCCGGCGGGTAAATCAGCCTGAAAAGCATAGGAGCTACCAGGTATGCGGCACCGGCGCCGAACGCCCCGAGCCCCAGCACCGCCACAGCAGGCTTTAGAAAAGCTGCCAACGGGCGATGCTGCTGCTTCAAGAACGCCGAAACAGCCACCCCCTGAAACGCCTGCAGGGGAATCATAATCGGCGAGCGCGTAATAGAAATCGCCAAAAAGAGCGCACCCATAACGAGTTTGGTGTGTTCACTCTGGTTCGGCTCGCTGCCGTCCAAAATATTGGGAAAACCCATCATAATCACAGCGGCGGATGCCGAGGACAGGAACGACCAGATCAGGTTCATGCTGAGCTGTTTGACCTCAATATCGGCGCGTGCCGCCCAGGCTTTACGCCCGCCGGGAAGAAAGAGGGCAAGAAGTATCCACAACGCCATAGGGGTTACGGTGGCGACTTCCAGCCCCGTGAGCGTGGGAACCGCGAATGCTGCGGCGATCATCAGCACGAGACGACCCGCCGATTCTAGGGCACCGATCCCGGCGAAGAGATACCAGCTGTCGCGCCCAGCACTGGCACCGCTCA
Organism: Rothia sp. HMSC067H10; assembly: GCF_001810635.1. Lineage (NCBI taxonomy): Bacteria > Bacillati > Actinomycetota > Actinomycetes > Micrococcales > Micrococcaceae > Rothia > Rothia sp. HMSC067H10. The sequence goes on along the minus strand of NZ_KV802288.1, from coordinate 85,643 downwards.
TGGTTGCCTGCAATGCGTAAAAGGCTACACCTGCGGCAATGGATCCTACCGCCCACGGGGTATTCGTAGGAATTTGATCGTGCGCCCACAGCGGGGAGGTGAGCACCACGAGAAGCCCCGCTAACAGACCGAAAGCACCGGCAACATATACCACGCGCACCCGGTACACGCCGTCACGCCGTGCTGCGCCAACCGCGCGGGTTACCTCCGGCTGAATGCCCGTAATAATACCGGTTACCGCGAAGAGCGCACCCCAGAACAGCAGAAACTCTTTCATCTGGATACCGCCGAGCGCATGATTGGCGATAACGGTAGTGCCTAAGGTCGCCAGCGCCGTCAGCACCGAAGACGCTAAAAGCGCCATCGATTGATACCGGCTGATAGTTCCGCCGGCTGTGCCCTGCTGATCCGTATTCTCGGGGGTTATGTTCTCTGGGGCGGGGTCATCCTGGGGTGTGTTCTTCGCGCCAGCCATTGGACCTTACTTCACCACATGAACGGCAAGGTTCTTCACACCCTGCCATTTCTTCGCCATGGCCGCCTTCGGAAGCAGCGTCAGCGCGTGAGCACGGGATGAGAAGCGGATGCGCGCCACCCGCGCCGCCTTCTTCCACCCGAGCTCGTCCATCTCGGCGGCCATCGTCTTGTAGTAGCCGCGTTCCTCTTCAAAGCGGGTGCCTTCCAGGGCGCGCCATGACGAGTCGGAACCTCCGTGACGCCGGTACATGAAGGCTACCTGCGGATCGTAGTAGAGGGCGCCGCCGCGCATCGTAATGTCGAGGATAAGCGCCATGTCTTGGATAACGTTAAGGCCTTCACGGAATCCGGTATCTACGATAGCCTCAGCACGCCAACCGAGCGAGGGGAAATAGAACCAGGCGCCGCGCAGCAGAGAAACTGCGAGCTCCTCACCCTGAAGAACGGCCTCTGCCGCAGGACGGTAGTGTTCTTTCGTGCGCTCCACAAGGGTATTAGACAGCGCATTATTCTCGTCAATAACCACCACACCGGGCTGGAAAATACTGGCTTCTGGGTGGGCGGCGGCGGAGTCTACCAACCACTGCACATAGTTGGGGAGCATCACATCATCCGCGCCCATAACGGTTACGAGGTCGTTCTCTACAAAGGTCAGACACTTACGATAGTTGGCGTTTGCGCCCAGGTTCGTTTCATTGCGCATATAGGTGATACGCTCATCGTTCAGCGAGGCAAACCAGCCGGGAATAGACTCGTCCGGGTAGCCGTCATCCACTACAATCAGGCGCCAGTCGGGGTTGGTCTGCCGCACGATAGAGAGCACAGCCTGTTTCATCATTGAAACATCGCCGTAGTAGGGGAAGAGGATATCAACGGTCATCGTGTTCAGCTCCAGAGGTTGAGTCTTGGGGGTCTTGATCGGGATCTTGCGGGGTGCGATGCGCTGGCGCACCACCGGGCTGCTCGTGAAGCGCCCGCAAGATAGCCACTTCTTCGGCAAGGATGCGCGTCTTCTCCGACAGCCTGGAGACCTCCAAGGTGAGGTGCAGGCATACGGACATCAACAGCACGATAGAGAGCAGGAAGAGCAGGTTAACCGGCAGCGTTAAACCCACAAATTCGGTAATACCGTCCAGCAGTCCGGGGAATATTCCCAGCACAATAATGGCGGCACCGACGCCCAGCCACAGGGCCGCATATTTTTCTTTCATCTTCAGGTTGCGCACCTGAATAATAACAAGCGTACAAATACACAGCGCAACGATAAGGAAGAATATACTAGCGCTCATGCTGATCCTTCCTATCAGTCTTTTTACGGTTCATCGAAATCCAGTAGGCAAAAAGTGAACGAACAAGATAAACCGCCGATTTCACCGGACCTGAGGAAGGTGTTCCGCCTTGACGCTCGCGCATTCTCACGGGGGTCTGCTTCACACGCAGACCCTGTCGAATAGCCATAGCGGTAACGTCGATGGTATCGCCTAAATACTCGGCGGGCAGGAATTTACAGTAAAACCTGATACCTCTGCGGTTGGCGATTTTGAAGCCGCTCGTCACATCGGTGAAAGGGGTTTTCGCGGCGCGGGTGAAAAGGTGTGAAAGCAGGCTCATCGCCCATTTTCGAGGGCCGGATACGTTGTATTCGCCCGAGCCCGCAAATCGGGAGCCAATAACAATATCGCAATCCTGCGCGTGCGCAATCAAATCTGGAATGCACATAGGATCATGCTGACCGTCGGAATCCACCTGCATCGCATAATCGTAGTCGGCTCGGCGAGCATATTTATACCCGGTGCGCATTGCCGCCCCTACCCCCATGTTGTAGGGCAGATCGATCACAAAAGCACCGGCTCTGCGCGCAATTTCTGAGGTATGATCCGTGGAACCGTCGTTCACCACAACCAGATCTACCTCGGGAACCCTCTGTAAGAGCTCAGTGATGGTGTTACCGATAACCTCTTCCTCATTCCACGCAGGCATAATGACGAGTGTGCGCGGCATCGGCTGCGAACTCTCTGAACTCATGCGTAGGGGATTCCTCTCGGTGATACTGGAATACACGTGTTATGACTGTACTCAGTCTATCAGTCAAAGGCAGAGAGCATTGAAACACCCGTGACAGCCGCCGCTGCCACCGTGTATGTATGTTCTCAACAAGGAATACCGCTCATTACTGAGGGGTGCCACAAGCCGTAATGCGGTAAAGAGTTGCCTCGCCCTTGGAGTACACAGGCTCCGCAACGCCTTTCTGCTGCAGATTTTCCAGACCGGGGTACTGGGAATGGTGGTCTCCACGAATCTCTTCGTTAATCTCCCGTCCCTTAAAGTCCAGGTAGTAGTATGCCTTTGAATTTTGCACCGCAGAGCATACGGCGGGATTATCGGCGGCCTCGTTGAGGTGCTGATAGATCTCGCGGGCATCGGGGGTAGCTGTGTACAGAGGATGCGCAGCCGTCACCTTATATCCGGTAAGCGCATACGTCACCGCGCTGCCGGTCCAGGGCTGCACAATTACGGTTTCTCCAGTTGGCACGTAATCATGCAGATGCTCAATCACGTCACGTTCATCGGCCGAGAGGAGTAAGGCGTCTGACTTGGGAAGATACCGTTCCTGGGTGCCCTTAATGTAACCCTGGATATTAGGATCTGTCTGCAGGTTGATACCCAGCGGAATCAAGAGAATAACTGCCAGCGCCAAGGATATAATTCCGCCGTGTTCTTTAAGCGGTGCGATGCGCTCGCCCAGGACCGCAATCGCCGCCTTAAGCCACTGATACGCGGCGTGCACACCAACAACGGCCATCGGCGCTGCCAGAATTGGCACATTCGCGGCCAGGCGGAACGGATCGTGGTACCACACGCCCAAAACCCAGTCGCGCCCGTCGTCCCAGACCATCCACCGGGCGGCGACATAGAAATACATCACATACACCCAGCTGAGCAGCAGCCAAACACCGATGCTTCGGGTACGCAGCAGATAGTACGCGCCCATGAAGGCAAGCACGGAAACGGTCCAGAGCAAACCATTGCTCATTTGACCGTTCAAAAGAGCTTCACCCACGGCCGTGCTGTCCCATTGTGTGGGTTCCCAGCCGCCCGCCTCGCGAGGCGGACGAATGATACCCCACAGGATATTTAGGGTAATCGGGTAGATCGCCAAGAGAACTAACTGTATAACGCAGACAAGCGGCTTGAGTTCGCCACGCCACGCCGCACGAATCTGAAGCGCCGCACGCACCAAAATAATAGGCAGAGCGAGCGCGAGCATGGTCATCAAGACGTTAGGATGCGCCAGCGCAAGCCCTAGCGCCATGAAAAAGCCCATGTACAGCGCCGGAACTGTCTCGATGCGGCGCGCCTGTACCGTGCGCAGAAGCTGGGCGAATAGGCCCAGCACGGTGGGAAGAAGCGCAAGACCCAGGCTATTGGGGTAAAGCACACCGAAGTTGATGAGCAGCATGGGGAACGCCGTAAACGATGCCGAAACAACGCCCACGCTGAGCAGAGCCGGAATGCTTGCGCGCATCGTGGAACGCACCAAATACATGACCGACAGCGGCCAAATTACCGCCCCCACCAACACGCTCATAAGGTTTGCGGTGGCGGGTACGCTTATGCCCGTTACCTGGTAGATAACCGTGGCAATACCATGCCAAACGGCGGGATAGAAGGTCGGTGCTTCTCCGCCCGAGGTCATATTTGCGATGGTCAGCGAGGAAGCATCGCCCGTATCTGCCATATAGCGAATGGCGTTGAGGTGAAAGTTTACGTCATAGGTCTGCGAAATATACTCGGGGCGTCCGATAGCGCGGGCAATGCTGATGTACAGCAAGATAAAGCCGACGAGAACGCTAAGCCCCGCCGCAAGAGTCTGCGGGGTAAACCAGCCAGAACGCACAATTGCGGTGTTTTCCTGTTGATCGCGCCGTTCCTGCGGGGCGGGAAAATCTAGCCAGCCTCGACTGCCAAGCAGACGACAAATCAAATACCCCAGACCGGCGAGAATAACCGCGAAAGCGAGCGGAATCAGGAATGAAAAACGCACTCCCACTTTGGAGGCAAAAATCGCGCTCACCCCAAAAATACCCACGGAAATAGGGGCGGCAAGACCTAACGCCTCCACACCGCGCTGCCGCATAGCCAAAGCAACGATAAGACCCGGAATAAGGATTATCAGAGCACCCACTATCAACGGGATAGTGAGCGAAGCCCAGGTCGTTTCCATGCGGTTATCTCCTTGTGACTATGTTTTGCCGTGGCGGGCTCAAGTGTGCCGTATGCTGATTGTGCTTGTATACGTTTTATATGTGTTGCGATGTAAACCTTTAGTTTCCATAGTAGTGGCAATACGTCTGAGTACAATTTTTCACGCCTTTTTATGCATGTCTGTGTGGCGATTCATAGGTTTCCGCGAGGTATCAGCGGTATACGATTCGCTGAGAGAGCCTTTCCGAATGTTTTGCGCGGGTTATCCCCGGAAATCGATAGTCTTTGTGCGTGTCAAATACCGGAACCTGGTGCATCACAAATTCCGGGGCAGGTTTGCTTTCGGTCATGGAGCCTTCCACCTGTTGTACTGTGGACGCATTCGACACAGGAACCTGCCAAAATCCCAGGTTTTATTACGTAATGTTGCTTGGTGCCCGTCATAAAAGCCCTGTCAGAGAAATATTGAGCAATAAACGTGTGCTGGGGGCGGCGGCGTTTTACTCTAAAGATAGTTTGCCCCACGTTCACTGGCGATGCAGTATGAGAAAGGTCTTAACTATGGCTGAGCCTCTAGAATCAGAAACATCAGAGCTTTTCAAGCAAGCATTCGGGCATCATCCTGCCGGAGTTGCCGTTATTACCGCCACCGATGATGCTGGCGAGCCCGCGGGTTTTACCGCATCCTCACTCACCTCGGTCGCCGCCGAGCCCGCGATTGTAGCGTTCTCCCTCAAGGCAGACAGTGGATCTGCCGGTAAGATCGCGGCCGCTCCCTCATTCCTCATCCACATGCTTGATGCCGAGAATGTGCAGCTCGCCAAGAATTTTGCCACCCACGGCTACCCCCGTTTTGCGGATAAGTCTTCATGGGAGTTCCTCTCCAGCGGCGAGCCTCTCGTGCATGGGGTGCGGCGCGTGCTGCGTGCCACCCCGCTCAGCCGTGTGGAGGCTGGCCCTGCTCTCGTGTTCACGGCTAGAGTTGAGGAATTTATTCGTCACGATTTGGGCGGCACTCCCCTGGTTTATCATTCGCGTTCTTTCCATGCGCTCGGCAAGCATTCCAACGTAGACTACGCTATCTAGACCGCTGCCGACCGCATCATATGACTGCATCAAGGCTTTTGGGAGTGAATTAAAGCGGGTTTTCTAGCGCTTTAATTCACTCCCAAGAGCCTTTTTACTATGCATGAAAGCCAATTCACAGGTCCATAGAGGCGGCAGACGCGCTAAGGTATTAAAAGAACGTAAGCCACATAACCCCACACAGAGCCACAGCATCGAAGGAGAATCCGTGAGCACCGAGGACCCCGCCCAGAGCGCAGCGCACGCCGGCGGTACAACATCCGACATCCCCGTAGAGCCTCAGTCCTTGGAGTGGATGCGCCGCCTAGTTGCCATTCCCAGCATCTCGGGCACCTCAAATCTGGGCGTTATCGAGCTTATCGAGGCGGAATTCGCGCGCTACGGGTACGCCGGGCAGCGCACCTATAACGCAGATCAGACCCGCGCGAACCTGTGGGTTACCGTGCCCGCCGCCGATGGTTCAACTGAGGGCGGCATCGTGATTTCCGGTCACACCGATGTGGTCCCGGTCGAAGGGCAAACCTGGGATTCCGATCCGTTCACGCTGCGGGTTGAAGGTTCGCGCGCCTACGGGCGTGGCGTATGCGATATGAAAGGCTTCCTGGGCGTGGCACTGTGGCTTTTGCCGCAGGTCGCACGGGCGCAGCTGAGGGTTCCGCTGCATTTCGCGTTCTCCTACGACGAGGAAATCGGGTGCGTAGGCGCCCCCACCATGCTTGAAGATGTTGTGAACCGCAATATCAGACCTCAGTTCGCGATCGTGGGTGAGCCGTCGAGTATGCGCGTAATTTCTGCGCACAAGGGGGCACATCGTGGGCGCGTGGAGATCACCGGCACGGCGAAGCATGCATCGTTGGCGCCGCACGGCGTGAGTGCGGTCAATGCCGCTGGCGAGTTCATTACTTTCTTCTCTCGCCTTGCCGACACGTGGCAGTCTGAGGGACCTTTTGACGATGCATTCATGGTTCCCTATGCGACCGGCGGCGTGAATTTTGTGCGCGGCGGGCTGCAATACAATATTGTGGCCGAATACGCCGAGCTTGAATACGATCTGCGTACGCTCCCCTCAATGACCACCGAGTCTGTGGTGGAGTTGATTGAGGACGAGCTTTTCGACAAGATCCTGCCGAATCTGAAGGCGCGCGCCCGGAAGGCAGAAGAGCTTTCCGGCGCGCATTCGGGGGTTTTGCAGGAGCGTGTTCAGATCAAACATGAGCTTCTTGCCGCCGTGCCCGGCCTGGGAACGGCAGACGACGCCCCCATCATAACCCTCATGAACGAGCTTTTGGGCACGAGCGAGGCCCCCGAAAAGGTCACCTACGGTACGGAGGCGGGGCAATTCCAGCGCGCGGGTATTGAGAGCGTGGTATGCGGTCCCGGCGATATCGCCCAAGCGCACTCCGCCAATGAATGGATTGAGCTGGAACAGCTTCGCGAATGCGAGCGCTTCTTTGAGGCAATCCTGAGGTGGGCCTCGCAGTAGACTTTGCCCTTGCTTTTCTATCCCGCGATTTATTATGCATGCGGCGACTTCATAACCTGCGAAATGCACAATAACTCGCCGAATAGTTTTAAAGCCTCAGGGTTACCGCCAGTAGTTGTTGGCTGCCGCGATGGTCTGGAACTCGATGGCTACCACCTGCGCCGCAGCTGTCAGCGAGTCCGGGTCTACCGCGTATTCCGGGCGCCCCGCTTTGAGAGCATCCGGGTTAGGTTGAATCTGGTGGATGGTGTGCCGCGCGATGAGCATCGCCAACTGCCGCCCTTCTTCGGGGGTTTCGGTGATGAGAGTACCGCCGGGAATACCCTGTAGTTCTTCTGCCGGAAGTCGCTGACTCATGGTAAATACTCCAATCTGCATATACTCCTTCAACGCCACCATAATGAACTGCCCCGGGCACCCTCAAGCAAGTTTCCCCTGATGCTCGGGTTAAGCCACCCCTTATAGCCAGCACCGCATCGGCAAGCATATCCGCATCAACATCCGTGCCGCTTAAACACGCGCAATGAGCCTCCAAACCCTGAACTGTCACACGTGATGTACGCCCCACTTTTCCACACAAACCCACGAATACCGCTTATGTCTTTGGGTTACTTTATCCCAAAGTATTGCTATTTCAAGCTTCATCACGTCTTATAGAAACACATATAAAACCAAATATTCCAACATAAACACAAGCGGAGGGTTCCGTGCACACCATCAGCCCCTACCTCGCCGAATTCTTAGGTACACTCATCATGTGCGCTATCGGATGCGGCGCCATCGCCACCGTCGAGCTGCGACGCTCCAAAGGGCACGGCGATAACTTCTTCACTATCGCCTTCGGCTGGGGTTTTGCCGTAGCCTTCGGTGTCTACGCCTCACACCCGTATTCCGGCGGGCATCTGAACCCCGCGGTCTCGGTAGGGTTGGCGGCTTTTGGCGAATTTGATTGGGCTAAGGTTCCCGGGTATGTGATCGCCCAGCTTCTTGGAGCCATGGCAGGCGCGGGGCTGGTGTACCTGAACTACCTGCCGCATTGGAAGGCCACCGCCGATCAGAAAATTAAGCTCGGCGTGTTCTCCACAGTTCCCGCCATTCACAACTATTTCACGAACGCGCTCTCTGAAATTATTGGCACGTTCATGCTCGTCTTCTCGGCGCTGTACACCGGCGTGAACTTCAAGCCCACGATTACCACCGGCGGCGTGGAACTCTCCCTGAACCTCAACGATGTGCTCAAGCCCCTCGCCTTCGGCTTCATGGTGGCTGTGCTCGTGGTCGGGCTAGGCGGGCAGACCGGGTACGCCCTGAACCCGGCGCGCGATCTGGGGCCGCGCATTATGCACGCTCTGCTGCCCATTCACAATAAAGGAACCTCACGCTGGTTCTATTCGTGGGTTCCCGTCTTTGCCCCGCTTGTGGGCGGATTTATGGGAGGAGCGTTCTTCAAACTCTATTACGAGAGTGAGTTCACTCTCTGGGTTGTCATCTCGTCGGCATGCGCCATCGCGCTTTTAGGGTTCGCGTATTGGGCAAATAGCCACCTGTACCGCGCACCCAGCGCCGAGGTTATTCCGCAGGGCGAAGACACCCAGGCAACGGCGGCGAGGGCTGCGGCGACCTACACCGCTACCGGATCCATCCCGATTATCGAGAAGCGAACCTATCAGCAGTAGGCTCAGGTTAAGTTCGGGAGCGAAAAGTTGCAGCGGGAACGTGTCCTTCTGACTCGTTACCTCGTCAGCTTCGGAACGTTATTAGGTGCCTCGCACGCTCGGAATAACGTCCCTCAGCGACTGCAACTTTTCGCTCCCAGATTCTTCGATGTACCCTTACCCGATATGATCTGGCAGGTGGCGGTAGCGCATCCGACGGCGGATCCGACGCCACACAAGCACAATGAGCGCACCGATCAGAGCGCCGACGGTGTTGTTGATAATATCGTCCACGTCAAAGGTGCGGTATGCGCAGGGCACCAGGCCCCAGTTGCCGCTCAGCTGGCTCAATTCGATGAAGAGAGACAGCCCGAAACCCGCCAGGGCTGAGGCGCGCAGACCCCAGCGCAGGCATCCGGCGGTAAAAAGCCCTATAGGAATAAACAGGCCGATGTTAAAGAAGAGTTGAGCGAATGCCCGCGAGGTTGCGCCGCCGGTTCCCGGGGTTTGCAGCATCTGGAATGCTTGAATCCAGCTCCAGCCAGCATAGAGGCGTGGATAGTATAGCTCTGAGTGGCATTTTCCATCGTCCACGCCGATGGGGGTGAGGGTCAGCACCAAAACCACCGCTAAAAACAGCGAAAATATGCCGGTGATGATATAGTGCCGGGCTGTCAGCGACGATCCCGCGCGGCGAGCGCGCGTTCTCATCAGAAGAAAACCAAGGGCAAAAAGAGCGAGGGTAGCGCAGATGATTTCAAGACTAACCGTCCCCATCTGCTCCGATAGTAGTTTCCTCATCCACATTCCTCGTCAATAATGTACAGCGTCATAGGCAAGCCGTGAGTGGTAAAACTCGCCTACCACCAGTGTAAAGCTATTGGGGCAACATCAAAGAACCGGAGCTTCACACGCCGCCGAATGCGCCCCTCACCTGTGCTGCACCCCACACGGATGCACCCTGTAGACCCTACCTATCCGGGTTAGAAGAAAATATCAATGGGGATGATGGGGGCTACGTCGTCCCCCAGCAGCAGGACGAAGCAGAGCGTACCCGCGAGCGCCGCGAGAACCGCCCCGATAACCTGCACGAGCCAGAGCATCAGGAACTTGGCCCGTTTGCCTTCGCGGCGTGCCGTCAGCGCTTCGACCATTGCGGTGGAGAAGGTGGTGAACCCGCCGAGCAGACCGGTGGTGACGGCGGTGCACCAGAAGATAACGGATCCGGAAGCGCCGTAGTGAATATCGAGCGCGTTCGGGTTGGCAACCGGCATAATCAGCAGTCCGTAGAGGAATGACCCCACCAGGTTAATCACGAATACGGGGCTGATGATGGAGCGCTCGGTGCGCAGACGAGGCGACATTTTTACGTCGAGAAAATACCTGGTCATTGCCCCTAAACCGCCGAGCAGAAAGACCGTTAGTGAGAACACGATGAGTCCTCCTGCGCGCCGACATGGCGTGCCTCCCAGCGGGCGGCGATTTTTCCGCCCATGAAAAGGCCCGATGCTGCGGCCGCTAAACCGCCGATAAAGAGTACGGCAAGGCTGAGCAGAACGTACCACCCGTGCACCGTGTAATGAATGAATACCGCCTGCGAGGTAACCGCCGCGATGGACGAGTAGGTGGTATACCCACCCATCATGCCGGCACCGAATAAAAAGCGGAACGGGCGCACCGTATCCTCGCCGTGTATGCGGGCGTGCGATGCCCACAGGGCAGTCAGAAGCCCCAGGGTGAAGGATCCGATCAGGTTCGCAGCAAGCACGCCACCGGGTGTGTGGATACGACAGAAGGCGCCTATGCCTCCTCCTAAGAAAACCAGCAGCGGCGCGGGTATGCGGTTCAAGTATGCGGCGAGCGTTCGTCTTTCTGCCATCGTGCGGTGCGCCCCTTCGATGCGCTCGGGGTGAGAACTCGTGTTCTCGCTGCGATCCCCTACTTTCACCTTAGACCACGAAGGTACCAAGACGTTAATAAGCGTGTTTTGTATAGCCTACCGCTCATCACCTAAAAAGCACGAGCAGGTCTTTTTTGCTCCGACAAGGTAGGATTTTCCTACCTGCTCGGCACAATACGACCTGCTCGCGCGGTATGCGTTATCAGCTAGCGGTTATTCAGTTTTCTTCTTTGCCCAGGGAATCTCGACCTCGGCCACCTTTTTCGCCGCAGGTTCCTGTGCTGCTTCAGGTTCCTGTGCTTCGGTTTCTTTCTTCTCGGAATCATCGGATGCCTCAGATTCGCAAGGCGCTTCATCACCGCCGTCGGATTTATCCGAGTCTTTGTGTTCCAGCTCTTCCAGAAGGGTTGCGCCTTCCACGTCCATATTCGGAACGAGCTTATCGAGCCACTTCGGCATCCACCACGCTTTATCGCCCAGCAGGGTCAAAACTGCGGGAGTGATAGTCATGCGAACCACGAAGGCATCAACCAACACGCCGAACGCCAATCCGAAGCCGATGGGGCGAATCATTGCGGATTCAGCGAAGATGAACCCGCCGAACACCGAGATCATGATGATCATCGCGGCAACCACCACACGCACCGCATGGTTGTACCCGGCGACGACGGCGGTTTTCGCATCCTTACCGTGCACATATGCTTCGCGCATGCCGGAGACCAGGAACACCTGATAGTCCATCGCCAGACCGAAGAGAATGCCAATCATAAGGGTGGGCAGGAACGCCAGAATCGGACCGGGATCGTGCACCCCGAAGAGGGATCCCAAGAAACCCATCTGGTAGACCGCAACCACGGCACCAAAGCTGGCCAAAATCGAGAAAAGGAACCCGACCGAAGCAACCAGCGGCACCAGAATCGAGCGGAACACCAGAATCAGCACAATAAACGACAGACCCATGACGACCGCCAAATACAGCGGCAGTTTCTGCGCCAGCGTATTGGAGACGTCGATATTGCCACCGGTCAGACCGGTCACGCCCAGGCGCACATCGGTACCCTGCACGTTAACATCAACCTGCCGCAGCTGCTCAACTAGGTTCACGGTTTCAACCGAGCTCGGCCCGTGTTTGGGGATCACCTGGAAAATCTGCAGGGTGTGATCATCAGTTTGTCCGATGGGAACTATGGTTTTTACGTTGTCGGGGTCTTTCGCCTCAACCGCATGGGCGATATCGAGCTGTGCCTGCTCGGCCTGCGCATCGCTCATGCCTGCAGGGGTGTGTGCCACTGCAACCACAGGACCGCTCATGCCTTCACCAAACTTGTCTTTAACAATCTGGTAGGCCTGGTACTCGGTGCTTTCCACCTGCGAGCTTTCTGCCGAGGGAAGACCCATGCGCATCTGACCCATGGGAATAGCGATAGCACCCAGTGCCGCCACACAGAGCAGAATGGTCACCACAGGTTTAGCGAGCACGATGCGCAGCCAACCGTGCGGGGTAGCCTCACGTTTTTCCTGCTCGGCGTGATGCGCGGCGATCTTCTCGGGAGTATCGATAGATGCCCACGTTTTCTTCGACATGACCCTGCGGCCGATCAGCGAGAGCATAGCGGGGGTCAGGGTTACCGAAATCAACACGGCCACGAAGACGCACAGTGCCGCCGCATCGCCCATGTATCCCAGGAAGGGAATACCTGTCACGTTCAGGGCAAGCAGGGCGATAATCACGGTTGTTCCGGCGAAGAGAACCGCGTTCCCACTGGTGCCGTTAGCGACCGCGATAGATTTCCGCAGCGGCATGCCGTCCATCAGGTTAGACCGGTGCCTGTTGAGAATGAACAGTGAATAGTCGATGCCCACCGCAAGACCAAGCATCATGCCCAGCATATAGGTGGTTGAGCTCATATCGACGAGGGATGAGAACGACAGGGTTCCCAGAATACCTATCGCCACGCCCACAAGCGCCATGATGATGGGCAGCCCGGCGGCAATAAGAGTGCCGAGCATAACGATAAGCGTAATGAGTGCCACCACAATACCGATAACCTCACCAATACCCATACCCACATTGGGAGATTCGGCGATATTCTGGTCAAAATAGACCTTCAAACCCTTCAGATCAGCACTCTTGAAGTGTTCCATGAGCTTCTCTTTATCAGCCTGAGGGGTTTCTGCACTCTTTGTCTTGAAGAAAACCCCGGCGATTGCGGTCGAATTATCTTCAGAAACCGTTCGGTAGTCGCTTGTCAGCCCCAAAAGCGCAGATTTGCGGGCGTATTCCGACTGCTGTTCGGGGAGTTTCTTCTCAGCATCGGCAAGTTCAGCAGACTTAGCGTCATATTCTTTCTGAGACTCTTCCAACTTGGCGCGTTGCCCATCCAACTGTCCCTGTTGGGAGCCGAGCTGTTCGCGCATAGACTCTAAAGCGCCAGCCGCTTTGGCTTGTTCGCGGGCTTCGTCGAGTTGTTTTTGTGCAGCATCCAGCTGCTCTTTACCGTCTTTAAGCTGTTTACCGGCTTCTTCAAGCTGTTTCTTACCGTCCTCGATGCGCTGCGGTGCGGCGTCGAGCTGAGGTTTGCTTTCTTCGAGCTGTTTTTTACCGTCGGCTATCTGCTGTTCGGTAGCAAAAGGATCGCTGACGGCATCAACGGCTGAATTCTCATCCTTGAGGCTGTTCAGCGTGGTTATGAAGGCCTGTTTCTGTTCCTCGGTGATTGCGGATCCGTTATCTGTCTTTACAACGATCTGCCCGTTACCGCGGTTAGCATCGGGGTACCGAGTGGAGAGTTCGTCGGTAAGACGCTGGGTTTCAGTTCCGGGCATCGTGAAGGTGGTCTTCAGCTGCCCGTGGAATGCGCTATAGCTACCGGCGACACCGGCAATAACAAGCACCCAGATAGCAATAACCGCCCACGCCCTGCGTGCGGCAAAGCTACCTATGGAATATAGCCACTTAGCCACTATGGTTCTCCTCAAATGTCTCTGTATCGGTTGAGTATGGTGTGCGTATTTACCGCGCCTATGCGTATTTGCCGTCGATTAGCTCTTCGACGTAGTCGAGGCAGTGTTCTATGTTTTCCCGCATTTTTTCGGCATTTTCGGGCGGCTGTGGGTTACCTTCGGCGTCGTAGAAGGAGGCCGCGATTCCCTCGCAGATGGCGGAAGCAATGAGATTCCCGAAGATTGCGATGCGCATCCGCGGTATGTCCTGCCGCTCCTGCCACAGCTTGTCAATGACCATCTCAATGGAGTTCAAATAGGAGGTTGAGCTGTACTCATTGAACTTATTATCGAGAGAGTAGTCGTGAAGGGCGAACAGCAGCCGAGCGTGGGGTTCTACGTGCTCGGCAAGGCGTTCGGTGGTGAATGCTGCACGCACGCCGTTGAGCATATCCCGCTCGGGATGCGCTCCTCTGGGGGTGCAAAAGTCGGGGATGATCTCAAAAATACGGCGTAGGTAATCGTTCAGGCGTTCAACGACGGCGGCTTCAACCGAAGAAAAATGGTTGAAGATGGTGCGCCTGGATACACCGGATTCTTTGGCAAGCGCATCCGCCGTGAGCGCTTTAAGACCGCCTGCGAGCACAAGTTTTTCTGCCGCATCCATAATGGCGATGCGGTTCTCGGCTTTACGCGCGGAGCGTTTATCTACAATCTTTTGGGCAATACACACAGTTATTACACTAAGTGCAATATTGCACCAAGTGCAACTATTTTTTGTGTGAGCTCAGACATATTTCTGCACTCAGTGCATATTGTTTGAAAAGTCTCTGCTCGCCAGAAAGCCCCGAGCCAAGCGGTCTATGAGACCGAAACCCCCTGCCGCATAAGCGGAAGACGTACCGAAAATTCGGTTCGTCCGGGGCGGCTTCGCACAGAAATCAGCCCGCCGTGTGCCTGCACGATCGCCTGCACGATTGCCAACCCGAGGCCGGTCGTCCCGTCAGAGCCCGAACGCGCCTTGTCTGCCCGCGCGAATCGGTCAAAAATCTTGGGCGCAAACTCTGGGTCAATTCCGGGACCGTTATCCACAATGGTCATAAGCGCTTCACGCCGATCCGCAGATACCCGCAGCCCGGCAATAACGGTCGTACCCTCGTCCGTATGTTTGCGCGCATTAGAGAGCAGATTCAAAATAACCTGCTGAATCTGCGAGCGGTCCGCGATCATCTCAACCGGTTCATCCGGCACATCCATGCGCCAGATATGGTCGCGCGCCGCCGCCTGCATATCCGAAACACTCTCGACAAGCAGCTCGGTTAAGTCGATGTTCTCAAACTTCGGTTCACGCCCTTCGTCCAAGCGCGCCAGCAACAGCAGATCTTCCACGAGACGCGACATTCGTTCGGTCTGCGAATCGATGCGTGCAAGCGAGGACTGCCCGCCATCTGCGAGAGGTTCCGTCCACCGCAGCATATCGGAGTAGCCCTTAATGGCGGCCAGCGGGGTGCGCAACTCGTGGGATGCATCCGCAATGAAGGCACGTATCTGCTTTTCGGTACGTTCACGCACATCAAGAGCCGAACTCACGTTATCAAGAAGTTGATTGAGCGCATACCCCACAGACCCCACTTCGGTGCGGGGATTCGCATCCTTGGGGGTCACACGCACTTCGGGGGCAATAGTGTCAGATTCCAGATTGAGGCGCGCCACCTCAGTCGCCACACCGGAGACACGCTCTAGGGGCTTCATCGTTCTGCGAATTACGAACGAACCCAAAAACCCGGTACCGATCATCACAGCAACCGACCCAATACCCATTGTGATAGAGAGCATGGTAAGGGTCTGATACATTGCCCCTAGCGGCACACCGGTGATAAGCGCGTCCGAAGAAGGCCCCGGTGAAGAAACCTTCACCATGTATTTACCAACGTCAAGGTCCACTTCGGTAAGCTGACTATCTTGATTTGCAGTGCCTCGAAGAGCATTCAGAGTCGCGCGGTCTTTGTCACTGAGCTCCTTGATGCTGCCGTCGGCACTCAAATACCCCGAGAATTTATATTCACCCTGTCGATCGACGCAAAGATTAATGGTTCCGGCACCCTGACCCGGCGTATACAGAGGGTTTTTCGGATTAGATTTATCGAGGCATTCAAAACCGTGACCGCTGGGAGAATTATTGGGATTGGCAGCGCGATTCGCAGTTTCTTTGAGGGTACTGCCAATTTGCGCCCGCAGAGAGTTCTGCAGTGTGGCATAGGTTGAGACACTGGTAATAAAACAGGCAATTCCTAGAGCCGAAACGAGAATAAGAATAAGCCGCCTGCGCAGATGCGGCATTGGGCGTATAGCGGTTTTATCCCGTTTTTTTCGACTACCCTGTGGGGGCTGTGTCTCGGGAACACTGGGAGCTTCCACAATGGTCACAGACTTCACCCCTTCCAGGATATATTACTAAATCGGAATATAAGAATATATACACCTTGACTAGGCGCTTTACATAATTAGGGGCTTAAACTGCCGGTCGAATTACATAGCCAGCACCGCGTACCGTATGGATCATAGGTTCACGACCCACATCAATTTTCTTCCGCAGATATGAAATATAAAGCTCCACAATATTCGCCTGACCGCCAAAATCGTAATTCCAGACATTATCCAAAATCTGGCTTTTAGAGACCACGCGCTTCGCATTTTCCATCAGATAACGCAGCAGGTCGAATTGGGTTGCCGTGAGAGCGATAGGTTCACCGCCACGGGTAACTTCACGGGTATCTTGGTTGAGCACCAGATCCCCCACAACGAGTTCGGCGTCGTCAATAGCGGCAACACCCGAGCGCTGCACCAGCCTGTGCAGGCGAATCATAACCTCTTCCATCGAAAACGGCTTGGTCACATAGTCGTCGGCACCGGCGGCAAGCCCTTCGATGCGGTTATCCACCGAATCTTTCGCGGTCAAGAAAAGGCAAGGCACTTCGGGGTAAAATTTCCGGATGCGGTCCAACAGTTCCAGACCGTCGAAACCGGGCATCATAATATCAAGCACCAGCACATCGGGGCGCCAGTCGCGGGCAATAGCTAAGGCTGCGGGTCCGTCACCAGCCGACTGCACCTCCCACCCGATCATCTTCAGGCCCATACTGACGAGTTCTTTGAGCATCTCCTCATCATCGACCACTAGGGCACGAATGGGGCTGCCGTCCGGATGTTCAAGGGTCGGCAGGTTTTTAGCGATTTCGGTTGCTTTGATGCTCATAGTGTTAAGGGTAGCGGTATTTAAACGCCTGTGTAGGTTTAGTGGCTACTTTTCGAGCAGAACATAAAATATACATGCCCCGTACACAGCCTGCACACAGTATTCCTAACCCGCCAGTACAAGGATGTTCACAAAAAGTGGGTGACGCGCATTAATCCACGTCACCCACATTATGAGGAATTATTTAGAGGCGAATACCGCTTGGGACTACTGTACGAGGCTGAAGCGGCACAACACCGCCGCCGCCGGGAGAGCCATATCCGTTAACGCGGGATGGCGTGGCTGTTTGGGCATCCGAGAAGTCTTCATCCCGAATCTCTCCTCGATCAGTGATCTCGGTGAGTATTTCTTTATCCCGGTCTCCCACCCGTATCTCTTGGGGAAATATTTCAATCCATGAGCCATTAGAGCAGGTCATAACTTTTACTTCCCGGTCTTTAATATACCGATAGGTGCCGTCCGCATTAACGTATGTTTCTTGTCGGGTTCCATACCCATAATTAGCTTCGGTGATTTCCTGCCAGGAACCGTCAGCATGCAGTTCTGCGCTGTGGCTCTTTGTTTTCATGGTCCAGGTTCCATCAGCTTTGACTTCCCCATGTTCATCGCCGCGCTTATCGTAGATCCATGACCCATCGGATTCGTTGATAGTGGTCCATTTCTTATCTTTGCTGTCCACAGATTCGGTGGATCTGGGGCGGGGCTTACCTGCTTTGTTATCGTCAGTCAGCGCTATCTCTTTTTCGCTGATACCCTTTTTCTTGAGTTCTTCAAGATCCGGGTTTTTGCCGGATTCGTGGCTCGGGCAGGTGATTGGAAACTTAACGTCCCGCATAAAATCAAGGCCCCGCGCCTTTTCTGGGTGCTCCAAGAGTTCAGATACTTCAATCTGCTGCCCAGCAGACGATGCGTTCGAGCCGGAGGATGATGCCGCAGCATGCGAGCTTTGAGGCGAGGAATTATTGGATGAAGATGCGGTTCCTGATGAACACGCACCCAGGGCAAAAACCAGAGCAGTGCCTAAAGAAAATACAGAAAGTCTACGCATTAAAAGTCCTTATCGGTGACTATGAGGGAAGTTGCAGAATCAAATATACCCTGTCTCAAATCTTCGCCACCGAAGACACGCTTCTGCCGGTCATAGGAACCAGACGCAGGTACCCTTCTACGAACACCTTCTAGCACTCATTATTTAACAGAACGCAAACCATTATTTAACTCAATACCCGCTTTTACCCTTATATTCCGGGGATTTTTTGGAAGGGCACAGAATCATTATTTAACCTTCAAGCAAATATTATTTAACTCCGAGTCCTTGATGATGTGTGCAAAAGGGTGGCGCATCCAGCCATAAAATCTGGATGCGCCACCCTCTACCTTCTTCACAAACAATTTCCGTTAAGACACAGCCTGCTGACCGGGCTGCAGAGGCTGACGCGGGGTCAGCGGAATGACCCCTCTCCCACCGGGACCATCACCTCCACCAATCAGTAAATCTGGTTGAGGAGGAACGTAAATATACCGTTCTTTATCTACCGAAGATACCTCGCTCTTACGTGATGACGATTCCCGATATACTTTGCCGTCCGGGGTGCTATATACAGTTTCATAGATGCTCTGAGTGCGCCACGTGCCATCAGATTTTACTTCTTCTGTTCGGTCCCGGTCTTTTCTCTGCCAACTTCCGTCAGGGTTTACGTGAATAATATCTTCCCCGTCGCTGCGTGTATTATTTTTGATTTCCCATGAGCCGTCAGCATACAACACAGTAGTTTTATCATAATTACCGGAGTTATCAGAATCTTTCTGTGTCCACGTGCCGTCTGCTGCAACATGTATTGTCGTGTCTCCATCGCGCGATTCCCAGCTCCACGAACCATCCGGATTGACCTTAGCCATACCGAAGAAGGGGTCTTTTTCTGAACGTGGTCGGGGCTTGCCCGCTTTATTCTCATCCGTCAGGAGTATGCCCTCAAGTTCGGCGGTAGCATGCTTATACTCATCGGTTCCAGGAACAGCCTCTTTAACAGGCATTCCCAAAGGCAGAGCCGTACGCGGTTTCAGGGGAATAACACCATTTTGAGGAATATATAACCCCATATCGTACATACTATTCATGTATTCCCTAGGAGTTGTAACCCCACTCTGCGCCCCACGTGTGATAGATTTTTCCTCCCCGGTTTCTGTATTCTTTTCCACGGCTGTACCGTCAGGGTTTCCCGTGATGACCTTATTATTCGAGTATCCGCTAGACTTCCACGTACCATCGGCATGTGCCTCGACATTTTCTGGGGAAGATGAATCGCTCTTACGCTCGACACTCCACGTACCGTCAGCATTAACGCGAGTTTTTGTCTGTGAAGAAGAAACTTTTTCAATCCTCTCCCAAGATCCATCTGCGTTAATCGTCATTTCGTGATATATGTCAGACCCCGTTCCACGCTTCACATGGAATGTACCATCGACATTAACTACAACTGATAATTTATCCTGACCGCTGCCTTCTTCAACAGTCCACGAACCGTCGTCCTTGAGTTTTACATTCTTTCCTAACGAGCTCTGAGACTTCTGTTCAGCGCGCGGGCGGGGTTTACCAGCCTTATTATCGTCAGTAAGCCCCACAATCTGTTTCTCATGACTCTGTTCTTCATTTTTCTGTTTCTCCTCTGTTGGGTTCGTCGTGGGGGAAGCGGAAGAAGACTCGGGTGAGGCAGAAGATGATGCAGAGGAAGCTATAGAGGAGACAGGGGAAGATCCCTCAGATTTACCCGGGTTGGCTCGTTCCACAGTCATACAGGCGCTGAGCGCGAGCATGAGGGCGCATCCGGTGGAAAGAGGAACGACGATGCGGGTGAACTTAGTGATTTTCATCGGAAGTTTCCTTAAGACACAGCTTGCTGACCGGGTTGAAGAGGCTTACGCGGGGTCAGCGGAATGACCCCTCCCCCGCCGGGGCCGTCCTCTAAATAGGAGAGGCGCGGTTCATGGGGAACTTGAATATGGCTTACTTCATGTTCTCCCGAAGGGAGCTCGGTCTTCCGACCCGAACTCTCCCGAAAGACTTTACCGTCTGAGGTGCTGTACTTGGTGTCGTATTCAGTTTGGGTGCGCCACGTCCCGTCCGCTTTTACCTCTACCGTTCGGAAGGAATCCTTTGAAGTCCAACTGCCATCGGGGTTCACGTGAACAAAGTTTTCTCCATCGCCCATTTTCATTTTAGATTCCCAAGAACCATCCGCGAACAACTGCGAACTTCCTTCACGGCCAGTTTCTGCGGAGTCCTTCTGATCCCACGTACCGTCTTCAGAAACACGTATGGCTGAACCTTTACTCTGCCAAGTCCATGCCCCATTCGGGCTGACGATAGCATCATCATCGATTTTCCTCTCTGAACGTGGACGGGGCTTGCCCGCTTTATTCTCATCCATCAGGAGTATGCCCTCAAGTTCGGCGGTAGCATGCTTATATTCATCGGTTCCTGGCACTGCCTCTTTAACAGGCATTCCCAAAGGCAGAGACTTACGAGGCTTGAGCGGAATAACACCGTTTTCAGGGACGATCTCATCAAGTTTATAGGTATCGGCGATCGAGCCTTCATCATGATCTTTCGGGGTTGTAACCATCTTCCACTCTAGCGGGGTAAGAGGTTTTTCCTCCCCCAACTTCGTGTTCTTTTTGATTGCCGTACCGTCGGGTTTTCCCGTTATAACCGCGTTCGTCCTTTCGGTAGATTCCCAGCTGCCGTCGGAACGCATCTCAACTTTTTCTGGGGAACCCTCAGTCCCATATTTTTTCTCAATGGTCCACGTGCCGTCAGCATTAACGTGAGTTTTTTGTTCGCTGGAAGAACCTTTTTCGATTTTCTCCCAGGACCCATCGGCGTTGAGGGTAAATTCTTCCGTAGAATCTTCCGAATTTTTATTCTTCACCTGGAATGTGCCATCGGCGTTAACCGAAACCGATTCCGTGCGTCCATTATTGTCTTCTTCGACAGTCCATGAACCATCGTCCTTGAGCTTTACATTCTTCGTTGAATCCAAAGGCTTCTGATCAGAGCGCGGGCGCGATGTACCGGCCTTATTATCGTCAGTAAGCCCCACGATCTGTTTCTCATGCGACGTTGCAGAAGCTGAAGAGGATGAGCCGGAACCGCCATGAGTAGAATCTTCCGAACCGATTCCTTGTACAGAGGTCGAGCAAGCACTGAGTGCCAGCATGAGAATACATCCGGCAGATAGGGGACCAAATACGCGAGTGTGATTATCATTCTTCATCGGAAGTTTCCTTACGGCTATGTAGTCTATGCGGTGCTTTGATGCGGTGTTTAAAAATACCTTTAGTTTCAGTCTACGGTTCTTGGACAGACCCGATGCCGCTAACACCCCACGTTTTCTTCCAACACTCAGCGAATATAGAGTACGTTCCCATATTTCTTCCAGCAAATCTCCAGGTAGAAGGGCGTTTTAGACACAAAAAGGGTGACGCATCCAACCGTAAAATCTGGATGCGCCACCGTACTACCGAGAGAGGTTCGAGGTTACTGAGCCTTCTCCCCTGGTTTAAGCGGGGTACGCGGTTTGAGAGGAACAACGCTGTTGCCGCCTACGCCGCCTTCAGCATAAGCAATCGGGTTTACAGGAACCGTCGTAGGGGTAAGCTCTTTCCCAACTTCGCGTTTCTCTTGGCCTGGTTTCTCTTGGTAGACCTTGCCGTCGGCAGTTCCGTAGAGGGTGGAATACGAATCTACGCTGCGCCACGTTCCATCGGCCTTAACCTCCATGCCCTTAGCACCTTTAGTCAGATCCGTATCGCCGCTCTCGCGTACTCGAATCCAGCTGCCATCGGGGTTTACATGAACCCGCTCGTTCCGTTGTGCGTCAAAACTTTCCCAGGTGCCGTCGGCATTCAGATTAGCTTTATCGCCTTTACTATTAGTCCACTCCCAGGTGCCGTCGGCTTTGGTGGTCATGGTATGGCTCTCGCTCTTATACTCCCATGAACCATCCTCATGCACTGTCGCTCCAGGGTAGGGGTCTCCGTATGTCGAGGTTGGCCGCGGCTTACCGGCCTTATTATCATCGGTCAGGGCTTTTGAGGTAGCGCTCGAACTTGCCGAAGCCGAGGCGCTGGTGCTGCTGGAAGCTGAGGCGCTGGGCGATGCAGTTTCCGAGGCAGAAGCGCTCGCGCTCGACAAGCTGGCGGCGGAAGACGAAGGTGCCACACTGTTCACCGAGGAGGAGCAGGCGCTCAGGGCGAGCACCGCAACAAGAGCGGCGGAAAGCGGCATCGCTAGACGACGAGGGTTATACATAGAAGTCTCTTTCAACAGTGATTATTGCACGGTGTTTATAGCACCGACTTATTTATTCTATCGGCATCTCTCCATAAAATGCAGAATATATCCTTCATATTTTAGAAGGACTGCATCGTATTTTATGTTTATCGAGGTAAAAGGCGGCAAGCCTAGAGCGCATAGATTCGCTTTCTCACGGTAGATAGCACGAGGGGGCTGTAAAATCTTGAGAAAGCATTCGATACCGCCCACACGGAAGGAGGGATGCATGCGCATCAGCCGCATCTATAACAATAATGTCGCCCTCACCCGTGATTCCTACGGGCAAGAGGCGGTAGTTATCGGGCGCGGACTTGCCTTTGGTAAACGCAAGGGCGATCTGGTCGATCCGAGTAAGGTCGAGCAGACGTTCATTCCCGAACACGATATTTCCGCCGAACGGCTCAGCTGGTCACTCTCCGAGATTCCCCCGGAGATTCTTGCTATTGCCTCCGAACTTGAAACGAAGGTTCGCAATACCCCCGATATTAAAATCGCGAACTCCTTCATCATTCCTTTCGCGGACCACCTGCACTATGCTGTTGCGCGCGCTCGCGAAGGACTGCAGGTTGATTATCCTCTCGCACCAGAGGTAACGCTGTTGTATCCGCGTGAAGTTGAGTTCGGGCGCCGGGCACTTGATTTGGTACATGAGCGTTTGCATCTCACCCTAGATCCGCAGGAAGCGATTCCTTTGGCGTTACATCTCGTCAATGCCCAGTTTGCGACGGCCGATATGTCACGGGCTTTCCGCATGACTGAGGTTTTTGCGCAGGTTTTTGATGTTATCGGAGCAACGTATGGTAAGCCGATAGACACAAATTCCATGTCGGCGGCGCGGTTTATCACCCATCTGCGCTATCTCTTCGTACGTGCCGATCGAGAGAACAATAAACAACGACGGCATATTACTCAGCCCGGTGTTTTGGCGGCACTTCGGGCGGATGCGCCCCAAGCCTTCGCATGCGCACAAAAGGTTCTTCTCCTATTAGAGATGCAGCTCAATCAGCCGTTACGCCAGGATGAGCTCACATATTTGACGATTCATATTGACCGCCTCGCCCAAGAGATGTGGGGTTCTTAGAATTTAAAATCATCACCTCCGTGCAATAAAAATTCTCTTGATCTTAAATAACGCAGAATTTTTGATGTTTTATTCACAATCAAAAGAATTTTTAGTCAGAATGCACTTTACCCCCTGACAAGCTCTCCCAAAACTCAATATATTCCTATATTGGAATATAAGAATATACGCTATTAATGCATTAAAATACAGCAAATGACAGCTTTTTACCCCTGTTCAGCTGATAACCTTTCACGTTCTCCGCCCTCTAGAGCATGCCCTTAAGAACGACATAGTTTAGGTCACATATACTATATTTATGTGCCGAGCGGTTCTCATGTAGAAGTATTTTTTCCTATATTTTTCTCCATATTTAAAACCGTTATTGACCGTGATATTCTCAAAGGGTTTAGACCCTTAAATACGGAAACAACACACATTCTGTAGTAACGAGAGGACCATCATGGTCACTATCATCGTGGCGGCACACGGGGAGTCAGCACCCGCGCTCTTAAAGACCGCCAGCATGATCCTCGGAAACCTCGATAACGTGTATCCGGTGACATTTCTTCCCGGGCAGGGTCCGGAAGATTTGATCGAAGAGTACACGCGCATCGTTGCGGAAACAGGATCCGAAGAAACCCTTATTCTCGTCGACCTCTTCGGCGGCAGCCCTTACAATGCGGGCGCTCGATTCGCGGCAGAAAACGAAAATATTGATGTTGTCGCAGGCGTCAACGTGCCGATGCTCATAGAAGTGATCAGCGGCGCTGGTCGCAAAAATGCAACCCTCAAGGGCCTGGTCGCCAAAGCCCATAAGGCGGGCGTGAAGGGTATTCGCTCCTTCCAAGAAGCCAACCAACCGGTACAGGAAGAAAAGCCTTCTCAAGAGGCAAAACCCGCCGAAACACCGGCGGCACCAGAAATACCAGCAGAACAGCAGGTTGAAGGCGGGCATATGGATGCTATTTTTACGCGCATCGACTCCCGCCTTATTCACGGGCAGGTCGCGGGCACCTGGGTTCCTTATGTGGCACCGCAAACCTTTATTGCCGCATCAGATGCAGCCGCCCACGACAACCTCCGCAAAACCCTGCTTCTGCAGGTGGCGCCCGCCGGAGTCAAAACCAATGTGCTCGATATTGCTAAAGCAGGGCGCGTATACAACAATCCCAAGTACACCGGCATGAAAACCATGTTTGTACTCGAATCCCCGGTCGATGTGGTGCGTCTAATAGACGAAGGCGTCGAAATTCCAGAGGTCAATGTTGGCGGTGTAACCTACAAAACCGGTATGACGCAGCTTTCTGAGGCAGTTTACGCATCCGAGGAAGACCTCGACGCATACCGTGAACTTCTCAAACGCGGCGTCAAGCTGTACGTACAGCAGCTTCCCAACCACAACCCCGTCGATCTGGCAAAAATTTTGAAAGAGAAAGGTCTCGCCTCATGAGTCCCCTCGCATTTATTCTCGTCATTGTGGTGGCGTTCATTGCGGGTGTCGCATCCGTGGTAGACGAACGCCAGTTCCACCGTCCCCTAGTAGCATGTACCCTCATGGGTTTCGCCCTCGGCGACCCTACCACTGGCATTATTTTGGGCGGTATGCTCGAACTCATTGCCCTTGGGTGGATGAACGTCGGCGCGGCGATGGCACCCGATGCGGCACTCGCATCATGTATCGCAACGGTCGTTGTCATTCACGGTCACCTTGATAAAGCGCAGGGCATCGCCGTTGCTATTCCGATTGCAGCAGCCGGGCAGGTACTCACCATTTTCGTGCGAACTATTACCGTCTTCTTCCAACATCAAGCCGACCGGTTCGCCCAAACGGCGAATTTCCGGGGTATTGAGCTCATGCATATCAGCGGCATGATTTTGCAAGGTTTGCGCGTAGCTGTCCCAACCGCCGTGGTTGCCCTTATTAACTCTGCAACCCTGCAGAACTGGCTGCAGTCTATTCCTGCTGAGGTGACGAACGGCCTGCGTATCGCTGGCGGCATGATTACTGTGGTCGGTTTCGCCATGGTCATTAACATGATGAAGTCCCGCGCCCTCATGCCGTTCTTCTTCCTCGGATTCATCGCGGCAGCCGCTATTCCGGCGTCCCAGGAAATCACGCTCAGCGGCGGCAACAAGGATGCTATCGGCAACCTTGCCGTAACGCTGGCAGATCCCGCGCAGCTGAACCTAGTCGCGATCGGTATTGTCGGGGCGTGCCTGGGACTGCTGTATACCCAGCTGAATCCAATCTTCCATAAGAGTGAGGCGGCACCGGCAGCCGCACGCCCAGCCGACGACCTCGACAACGAGCTTGAGTAGGAGCGAATCATGACTGAGAACACTCAAGAAAAAGTAACCGCCGAGGTTCCCAACCTCACCAGGCGCGACAAAATTGATACCTACATCCGCTCCACCTTCCTGCTCGGCTCCTTCAACTTCGAGCGTATGCAAGCCATTGGTTTTGCGGTGTCGATGATCCCCGCGATTAAACGTTTCTACACCAAGAAGGAAGACCAGGCGGAAGCACTCACCCGTCACCTGGAGTTCTTCAACACCCAACCCTGGGTCGCATCCTCCATTATGGGTGTGACTGCCGCTATGGAGCGCGAAAAGGCAGCCGGTAAAGAAGGCATTGATGATGCCGCCATTACCAACGTGAAGGTTGGTCTGATGGGACCGCTCGCAGGCGTGGGCGACCCGATTTACTGGGGTACCGCGCGTATCGTGCTGGCGGCGGTGGGCGCATCCTTCGCTATTGCGGGCAATATTCTAGGACCGCTGATTTTCTTCTTCGGAATGACCGCGATTCGGTGGGCCACCCGCTGGTACGGCTTCAAGTATGGGTACGAAAAAGGTACCCAAATCGTGGGCGAAGCGGGCGGTAACACCCTGCAGAAGATTACGCAGGGCGCCTCGGTGATGGGTCTGTTCGTGATGGGATCGCTCGTATACCGGTGGACGACCATCAACATTCCGCTCAAGCTCACGGAATACGAACAAAACGGTAAGAACGTTGAGGTCACCGTGCAGTCGATGATGGATCAGCTGCTGCCCGGGCTTGCCGCACTGGCCCTGTGCTTCCTGTGCATGTGGCTTCTGCGCAAGAGGGTTAACGCTATCTGGATTATTTTCGGTCTCTTTGCCGTGGGTATTGCAGGTTCCTACCTCGGGTTCCTGTCACTTCCCTCTTAGGTCTGGGTGACCGTTTGATAATCTCGCGGGATGCGCGCTCCGGTAGACTGGTACCGGGTGCGCATCCCGTGATTTTTAGCCACCGCACAGACCTGAGGAATCCCATGAAAAAACTGATGGCATTCGATTTGGATGGAACTCTGCTTTTTGACCGGACCATCGATCCCGCGAATGTACAGGCTATTCACCGCTGGCAGCAGGCCGGGAATCTTGCGGTGTGTGCGACGGGGAAAAGTATTTTCGCCACGAAACTTGCCCTCGATAAAACCGGCGTAACCTTCGATTACAACGTGCTATACACCGGTGCGGTTGTGACCGATGCCGAGTACAACATCCTGCACGCGCAAACTCTTTCGCTTGCGGTGGTGCGCGCCTGCTATGAACGGTTCAAAGAAGAGCCGGGGGTCGCTCTTTTTGCCACGACTTTAACCCATGACTATCGTCTGGCGGATAATGTGGGGTCTTCGACTAATATTCTGCCCGAGTTCCTGCCGCTGGCAGAGTCCGAGATTGATACCCAAGATTATGTGGGTGTGCCCTTATGGATTCCTGAAGATGATGCTCGCGAGCGCACCTACCGCTGGATTCTTAAGGAGTTCGGTGATTCAGTGGATTGTCACAAGAATCAGGATTTTCTGGATATTGTGCCCCCGCGGTGCACGAAGGCGACCGGGCTGGCGTGGCTTGTGGAGTATCTGAAACCGGTCGAGTATGAAACCTACACGATTGGGGATTCCTGGAACGATGTGCCCATGCATGAGTGGGCGGATCATGCGGCGTCGTTCAACTATTCCCCGGATGATGTGAAGGCGCGCACCGAGGTTTCGGTGGATCATGCGTGGGAGTTTATCGACGCTTCGTTGGGTGCGTAGATTCTACGTTTCACGTGAAACTTTTTGCAAAAACAACGTCTATAGATTGTTAAAACGGGGTAGATGGCGAATGTCTTCAACGAATAAAGGGCGCAATCCCGAGAGCTTTGGCGATGCTTTTCGGCAGGCCGCCCGTGAGTCTTTGGTGAAGAATCAGCGCGAACGTAGAAGCGATATTGTTTCTATTGCCCCAATTCAACTGGCGCTCGCCGCGTTGGCTATAGGTATTTACGCTCTGTGGAATAGTTGGTTGTGCCTGATCCCGCTGGGAGTGGTGCTGGTGCTCATGTGGGTGCGTTACACCATGCAGCGGCAGATCTCCCGCGATTTCAACGATCTGGATGCGGCGTGCACGGCCTGGCGCAAAACCCGCGATAGGCAGTATTTAGAGTTTATGGCGGAGAATGCCGGGCGCATCCTGAGGGAGAATAAGGCGCTGACCAAGGATGCGCGCAAACGCATGCAGGAGTACGCCGACTATGCCGCCGCTAGGCTTTGAGCTATTGCCTCCTGTGAAGGGCAGATCAAGATGATCTATATTGATAAACTCCTTGGTGCGATGCATCTGCCAAGCTCGGTAGAGGTGAGAACGTAACTACGGCAACGCTCATGCTCATCTGCAACGCTTTGACCTGTAAACTGGGCTACATGGTCGAAGTAAAATAACAACTCAATCCTTATAACATAACGCCAACAAACTAGGACTGTATGACTGATTATGGCAAGAAGCAAAAGTACTGAACTGACGCTCGAACAGACACTGTGGGAAACAGCGGAGTCGATGCGCGCCAAGGGTAACCAAGAGGCATCCGAGTACAAACATGTGGTGCTCGGTCTGGTCTTCCTCAAGTACGTTTCTGACAAGTTCTCCGAACGACGTGATGCACTTCGACAAGAGCTCGTTGAAGACGGTATTGATGGGACACAAGTGGAGGTCTTCCTCGAAGACCGCGACGAATATGCTGGTCACAACGTCTTCTGGATTCCCGATGGTGTGCGTTGGGAACAGCTTCAGGCAGAGGCAAAACTCCCGGGCATCGGCCAACGGATTGACGAGGCCATGCGGCTGATCGAACGGGAAAATCCGTCACTCACGGGTGTGCTGCCACGTAACTACGGGCGTGAGGACCTTAAGTCCCCAGAGCAAGGGCTTGAGCACTGGTAAAAAGTCCGTTCTGCTCTCCGGTCAGTTTCAGCACATCACCCCAAGTCATGGGATACTAAACCCAGTCCTCCCCGTTCCAGGTTTTCCCTTGTGCATCACGTAAAATCACCGGATTCAAGAATCTTTGAGCCTCACGTACTGCATCCTCAAGACTCCGAGGAATTCCCTCAACTTTTTTACTTTCTTTTTGATACATATTCTCTGTCCAATTCTCAGGGATTAAAAATCCATCATCATATCGACTTATATTACGCTGCTGTCGTTCAGATTCTATCGCTTTCAGCAAATCACCAAAGGGTATATTATTATCAATTCCTTGCCTAGATAGAATAATAATATCCACAAGGTCTTTCACCCTAGAGCTTACCCGATTATTGGAGTATGATTGCATGGTCGCAGAAACTTTATCTGCAATATGATCAACGACTGGATATATATTAACCTTAGGAAGACTATTAACATCAACTTCGAGCGCATCAGCTAACGATTTATTTTCTTTTACTTCATGACTACCTGTAACACAGCATCCGACTACTAAATCAATATTTACATTCACCCGACCTCCACCATACAGAGGTTTAATTACCACCCGCAAAGATTGCGCTTCACGATTATTTTCCTGATGAGGCTCTCTGAGGGTTTCTACTTTCATTTGAACATCGAGTGGTGGTATAGACTTTGGGTTATTCTCCACAAATTCTATAAATTCTTTTATAGCTTGTTGAATATTTTGAGAATCGCGATAGTATAAATCAAGATCTTTAGTTGCACGAGCTGTTGAGTCACGCCAAATTAAGGCGTTGCCACCTTTGAGAAACCAGGATTCACTCGCACCACTAATAGCCCGCGCCATCACAATATCTCGATGGTATTGATCAACACGATACATCTTAGGGACACCAATATAAGCCTTGCTGTTTCCAGCAGACTGTTTACCAGACTCATAACCACGACTCATTTTTCAACATCCTTACTTGGTGAATTAGCATTAATAGAACTAGAAGTATATGATGCATTATTTTTAAGAGCCTCTCGTATAAGTTCTGATGCATTATATATATTCTTCTGATTTTTCATGAATATTTCTTTAAATGGAATCTGACGTGTAAGATTCTTAGAAATACCATCAATTAATTTTTGTGATTTGGTAATAGCGGATACATCCACATTAACTTTAGGTATCTGCATTTGAAGAATTGGTTTTATGGACTCGCTAAGAGACCTATTAATCTCCTGCATCTGTCGACTCCAGTATTCTGTAATATATTTATTCACTTCCGCAGGAAGGTATCGTTCATTCTTGGGATCAGTGGATTTTATCGCAGAAGAAATCTCAAGAGCGGGGGTGAATAGTTGCTCAAATATTTCTTCTGCCGAAATACCGTATCCATCTGATACTTTCTGTGCAGTCTCTTCTACACGATTCCAATTAATTTTTCGTTGAGCATCCACTAGGTCTCGCACCAGAGTCGTAATGTCATTGAGGTCGTAATACTCTGTGAGGAAATCACACACAAGAACAGTTGGAGACACCACCAGTATCCCATCAACCATTTCTATATCCTCATCCTCCAGATGACGGAGCCTCACGCGAATCAACTCATCACGGCTCTGTTTTCGTGTTGAGGAATAGAAATCGTAGCGATCAGTATAAAAAACCCCTGCCCCATAAACCTCAGCCGCAGCAGTATCACAAAGAATCGGACCTTCATGATTCTTGATACGCTCAACAGCCGTTTGTGCAGGTTCAAGAGACAGCCATGCAGCACGTATTTCTTGATAAGGATCACTGGGTGCGGAGGCTAGAGCATACACTCCATGCCTTAGTTGCTCTATGGCTCCCTGCTGTTTTTTACGGGTTATCATGGCACGATTCACTCCACGGGCGACCGCTTGAGCTGATGTAAAAAGCCCATGCTGTTCACCTGCAAGTTTCTCAACATCAATCCATGCCATGCTTCATATATTACATATATGTAATAAATGAAGCAACTACTGCGAGGTTTTCGGTATAAGTTTTTCGCCAGATTCCAGGTAGGAGTCCCATGCTGGGTGAGCAGAAGTCTGCGTTTGAATCCGGGTTTTAAGAAGCTCGCCTATCACCCAGGATGCGGGTGCCGAGTAGATCCTGGAAGAGTACGTGCGAACCGCATCCGCAATATCGGTCCAGTAAATCTCATAGCCCTTCTGAAGCAGCTCTTGAAGAGCGAGCGAAACCTTTTCTAAGTCACGGCCTTCCCGCAAAAAATCACAGATAAGCCGAGTTGGAGGAACCACAGGGAGGCCTTCAACAATAGTAGCTTCATGAGGCATATCTTGGCGGCGTGATAGACGGATATCCTCAAACGATATTTGTTTACGCTCCCGCGTATAAAACTCATAATGCTGCGCGTAAAAATCTCCGACCCCATAAACCTCAGCAGCAGAAGCAGAAGCGACCATAAAGTGGGGAGAACCCCACAACCTCTCCCCCGCCTTCTTCTGAGGTTCCAACGAAAGCCACGCCGCGCGAAGGTCACGGTGAATGTCCCAGCGTGCAGACGCCAAAACATAAACGCCACGACGCACCTGCTGCACAAACCCTTGGCGTACCCTACGGTGAAGGGTTGCGCGGCTAACCCCGTGGGCATCAACTTGTGCCGAGGTGAACAGCCCATACTGCTCACCCGCAAGAACCTCTACATCTAGCCATTCCATACTGAAATTATTTCATATTTGAAACAAAAACAGTATTTTATGAAGGTTTTTCCTTATCTAGAAATCACTATCTACGTCTTCAAGAAGCGCACTCGTGCACACACCCAGCAGATCAAGCACTCGATGACCGGTGCATGTTAAACCCGCTGCCCGACACCCCTCACTCCGCAAACCCCGAACAACACCCCGTAGCAACACACTCAACACACCCTAAAAATGGCCTTGACTAGGTCAAACACTCCGAGAAGACACACCGTGTCACAAATGTTTTATTTGTAAACTATTCAAGAGTAGACTGGTTGCCATACACGATGAAAACAACGTCTAGAAAGGACAAATATCATGCAGTTCGGTATCTTTAGCGTCGGCGATATCACCACCAACCCGGTCACGGGCAAGACCGTCAACGAGTACGAGCGCCAGAAGAATATCATCGAAATTGGCAAGAAGGCAGAAGAGATCGGTCTGGATGTGTTCGCCGTCGGACAGCATCACAACCCGCCGTTCATTGCCTCCTCCCCCACGACCACCCTGGCGTATCTTGCCGCGCAGACGAAGAACATCATTCTCTCCACCTCAACCACGCTCATCACCACGACCGACCCGGTGCGCATCGCCGAAGATTACGGAACCCTGCAGCACCTTGCCGACGGTCGCACAGACCTGATGCTCGGGCGCGGCAATACCGGACCGGTCTACCCCTGGTTCGGCAAGGATATTCGTGAGGGCGTGAGTGAACCTGGCGATCGAGAATTACGCCCTGCTGCACAAGCTCTGGCGCGAAGAGCGTGTGAACTGGTCGGGGCGCTTCCGCACGCCGCTCAACGGATTTACCTCAACCCCGCGCCCGCTCAACGGTGTTGCCCCGTTCGTATGGCACGGCAGCATCCGTACTACCGAAACTGCGGAGCAGGCGGCATACTACGGCGACGGCTTCTTCCACAACAACATCTTCTGGCCTAAGGAACAAACGCAGCGCATGATTGAGCTGTACCGGGAACGCTACGAATATTACGGTCACGGCAGTGCCGATCAGGCTATCGTAGGTCTGGGTGGGCAGATCTTTATGCGCAAGAATTCGCAGGATGCTCAAACGGGTAACGATTATCTCGCGTGCGGTGAGATATAGGGGTGGGCGGACTATCAAGATGCACTCACCCTTATATTCTTATTTCGGAATATATGCATGCTGACCTGGCAATATTCCATCATTGATATAAGAAAATGTAGGGGAGATTCAGTACAACAGTGCACCGAATCTCCCCTTGCTATCAGGTTTTCCGTGAGGGCGAATATACGCCACGCTTATTTTCTGAAGGTCTTATGTTCTTTTCACAGAAGCAGTATCTTTTGCCCCATTCTCCACAACCTCTGAACCATCAGGAAGATCCTCCGGCAGAGGTTCCGCGTTCATATCAGCCGACTCGGCAACTTCTTCATCAAGACGCTGCACCACCGGTTCGCCGATCTCTAGTTCTGATTCATCGGGACGTTTGAGCTGAGCGCCAAAATGAGTCAGTTGATCGCGGTTAACCAAGACAACTAATACCAAAGCGTTCAAAAAAAGACCGACGATAAAGAAAATCCAGCCGATCAGCATAAACCTTCCTCCACTGAGCACAGCACCTACTATCAGCAGTGCCGCCGAGCATAGATATGCGGGTGAGAGAAGGAATTTTGTGTTCATAACAGACCTTTAGCGAATGTTTGAGCGTGGGTAAGAGCCTCGTGAACCGTTGGGTTTTGAGGGAAGAACTCCAAGTTTACCGGCGTCAGACTCGCGGGTCGAAGACTGCGCGGCTTCATCCGATGCGGAGTTTTCTTCTTCACCATCATAAGCCCCGTCATCACCCTCAGGACTGTCATGACGCTCCGCATTTTTATCGCGCATAGCGCCCACAAGGTTATTTTCCATCTCACTTAAGCTTGTCACTAAAGCGGGCGTAGGCTCTCCTTGAGCCTTGGAAATAGTGACCATGTGTGCAAGAACATTCAATCCCAGGGCGGCAAGAACTAGAATCCATCCGAGCCACAGCAGCCATGTCTGTGAGAGGCTAATCAGCAAAGCACCGACCACGATAAGAAGTAGGGAGGTGAGATAGGCGGGCGAAAGTTTTTTAGAGTTCATGGGTTTTCACAGCTTTTCAATTATGAAGAAACGCATAAAATATTCGTACACATTATACGTTTGAACGGCGTAAAATTACTCTTAATCCAATTTTAGATGATATGAGGTCTCAAAGCATTTCATACCGTGAATTCCCCTAATTTTCACAGGTTCACGGTGTGAAAATCATAGCTTAACGTTGTTCATCAAATATGGCATTGGAAACATATGGCGAAGAAGGGGCATCCTTCACGATGGAAATAGTCGAAGTTCCCAGATGACTGCGGAGCATGTTATACCTTTCAAGAGCTACGTTTCCGGCGGGCAACGAAGGCAGAATAAAGTTATTATTCGTGCGCACATTCTCAGCCTGAACCAGAATATCCAACTTACGAATTACTCGGGAAAC
The DNA here is from genome assembly GCF_001810635.1 of Rothia sp. HMSC067H10. NCBI lineage: Bacteria > Bacillati > Actinomycetota > Actinomycetes > Micrococcales > Micrococcaceae > Rothia > Rothia sp. HMSC067H10. The sequence goes on along the minus strand of NZ_KV802288.1, from coordinate 51,797 downwards.
ATCGTGGGAATCGTAACGATCCTGAGCTGAAATCACCGCACGCTGTGCCGCCATCAGCGCCGCATCACGCAGGCGAATGTACTCGCTTCGCTTATCCTTGAGCTTTTCAATATGGGGTTTATATTCCTCGGGTAGGCTTTCGATAATCTCATCGCGGCGAGTAATAGCGGTATACATGTCCTTCACGCGGGCGTAGGTCTCTGGATCAACCGTTGCCTTTGCTTCTTCCTGCAGGGCTTCCAAAGCCGCATTCTGAGCCAGTTTGAGCAGTTCGGGAACGGCGGTATCTTCCTCATGGTTCACCTGAACCTTCAGGATCCTCACCACGAACGGCAGGGTCAGTCCGGGCACCACAAGGGTAAAGAACAGAACCGAAATCATCATCACGATAGCGTCTTCGCGAGCCTGTTCCATACCGTCGATCATGGGAATAGAGAGCGCAAGAATCAGGGTCACTAGGCCGCGCATCCCCGACCAGGTCATCACGATAACCTCGGCGAAGGATTCGGGAGCACCTTCATGCACCGGGCGGGCAGCCTTACCAATCAGCCAGATGACTGTGAACCACACAAGACGAATTATCATCGCGACCACAGCAATAACGGCACCATCGACGAAGAGACCGGCAATACGCTCTGAGTTGGCTTTATAGATAATTTCGCTCGCCTGTAGACCGATCAGCCCAAAAGCAATACCGGTCATGAGCAATTCAATAATCTGCCAGAAAGATGAGGTCGTCAGACGATCCTCAGCTTCTAAGGCCACCAAATACTTAGTGCTGGTGAATTGAATTGCGGCGATCACCACGGCAATAACGCCGGATGCGTGAATATTTTCTGCCACCAGGTAGGAAGCGAAGGGAATCACAAGAGTTACGGCATTTCTCGTCACCACATCGTGGGCTCGTATACGCACATAACCGCCGATCCAGCCAAACGCAAAACCAATAATAACCGCCAGAACCGATCCTAAGGCGAAGTCTCTCATAACTTCGAGTGGTTCAATGGCGTGGTGTTCCTCCATCGAATGAATAGCAGCATGAAAGAGCACAATCGATATAGCATCGTTGAAACTACCCTCAGTCTGAAGCGTTCCAATCAAACGTCGTGGAATGCCGACAGGTTCGGCAACGGCTTCAACAGCAACGGGATCCGGAGGCGAAACTGCGGCACCGAGCGCTAGAGCGACAGCGACCGCCATTCCGGGAACCCACCACAGGGCAACACCGGCAACGGCAAGCGCAGATACCGTGGTGAGCAGTACCGAATAGAGGAGGACGGATTTCCAGCGTCGCCGGAGCGTACCCCAGGAAAATTTTACGCCGATAGCCCACAACAGCGGCGGCAGGAAAATCGGCAGAATAATATCGCTATCGATTTCAATATGGGGTCGATCGGGAGGTAACAGCAGCGCGCCAACGCCCAGGACGGTCATCATCACGGGCCAGGGAAGATTAAGGCGATCGCCAACGCTTACCATAATGACTGTTGCAAGTAGAATCAGAACTATAACGGATAAGTAGAGCATTGTCTCTCGTATCAACCCCTTGTATTTTTAGATACACTCACACTCAACTTTACCGGAGAGTCACAGGTAACAGCCCTTCTCGCAGGAGAGTTCGGGTAATGTTCACCTACAAGACGAATAACCGTAAGGTAATACTATTCCAATTTTGGAATATATCGCTTTTACCCTGCAAAGACAGGGAACCCCTTCACCAAAATCAGCCTCTGCGAACTTGGTGAAGGGGCAATTATATTCCGTGAGGGAAGCTAGATACTATGCCGACCCACAGCCGCCGGAACCGCATCCGCACCCACCAGAAGCGGCGGGTTTCGGAGTCTCAACTGGCTGAGCGGACTCGTGCCCGCCGCAGCATCCACCTTCGGAATGCGCGTGTTGTTCTGTCGAGACGGAATCGGATTCGCACCCGCCCGACCCACAGCCGCATCCGCCCGAGGATGCGGCAGGCTCGCTTTCGTGTCCGCCACAGCATCCGCCGCCATCAACGGAACCGCAGGCTGAGCCGCGTGCCTCACGGTGACCCATCAAATCAACGCCGAGCTCCGAAAGATACGCCAGGTACCCGGCGAGCGCATCGCGACTGCCCGAACCGGCGATCACAATCCCGCCGTGACGCAGTGCTTTGAGGGTTTCATTCACGAGCGGCCAACGCTCAATATCATCGGTAATGGTAATAGCACTCACAATATGCATAGCCAGAGATGCCAGCGAACGCAGCGACTCTTCGTAGCCTTCGGGAAGATGAATAACCTTATCGGGGGCGGCAAGCCGCAAGACGGAGAGGATGCGCATCAGCGTCATCGGAACCGCCTGCTGAGGTAGTTTTACGGTAATGCCGGTAGATTTCCCAGCTCCTAAAGCCACCATCCGGTCAGCGAGTTCATGAGAATCAATATCTTGGCTTATATCTAAAATTTCATAAGAATCAATAGAAATTGAACGTGTACCTAATGCTTCAGCTAATTCCTCATCTTCAGTATGAATTGCTATTACATTGCGAAATTCTTGGCGGCGAAGTGCAGATGCTGCTTCAATAAGCGCAAAATCTTGACCGTCTTCAGTGCTCAGAAGCGACTGCGCTTCATCGCGGGTCAATCCCTCTCCCCCGCTAATGCGTGCCACAAGTTCGGAATATGCGTTACTCATACCATTTATTAAACACCTACGTAAGCCTCAATTTTTACAGTTATGCCACTAGCAATTTCTATAGTTTTCTACATAAATACAATTACTTCTTCATACTCTTTACGAGAATTTATAGGTGTTTTTCATGACAGCAGAGAGATTTCACCCGTAAAATAGACGTGTGGTACTTTCTCAAGCAAAAATTTTAGACACAGCATTTGATCTTCTGGTAACCAATGGTTTAGCGGATTTGTCGATGCGCCGTTTGGCAGCTGAACTTCAAGTTGCTCCCGGCGCCCTCTATTACCATGTCAAGAATAAACAGCACCTTTTGGTGCTTCTTGCGAACTATATCTTGGATAAGAAAGCTCCAAAGGAGCTTCTTATGCCCGCGGATTCTAAGGATCCAGAGGCAGTGAAAGAGTCCTTGATCGTGCGCGGACAGGTTCTTTTCGAGACTATTTATTCTATTCCAGAATTTCCTGAAGTTATTCGCCTGGCATTGGCAACTAATCCTGAGCGGCTCAAGCCCGTGGCGGCCATTGCCTATGACGCTCAAAATATGGGGTTTGAGCCTGGGGAGGCGCTGCGCCGCGCCCGCATGCTCATTCACCTTGCCTTGAGCCTGGTGGAAGAGGCACAGGCTATTCCTGTATTGACTTCGCTGACTGCGGAAGCCGAAGAGAATCCCCTGCAGGAAATTCCTAAGCCGGTGTGTGAAGCATATACGGCTGATATTTCCACCGCGATCGATGGACTCATGCTCTCCAAATAATTCCCGCATACAGATGCATATGCATCAGCCGGGGCGCTGCCGTTGTGCAGTCGTGCCCCGGTGCGCAGCCGTGCAGATGGTATGTTGAAGAGTACCGTTTTATCGCATTGCCTGAATGGAGTTCTATGACGACCACCGCAATCCCGCAGTGGGCTTCTCTGCCCGAACATCAGGATGAAATTCAGCGGGTACGCCAAGCGTTTCGACAGACCTATGGTAAAGAGCCCGATGGGGTATGGTCCGCCCCCGGTCGTTTGAACCTCTTGGGCGAATACATCGACTTTCTGGGTGGTTCGTGCATGCCCATGCCGCTACCCTACCGTACCTACATTGCGGGGTCGCTGCGCCGAGACGGGGTGCTGCGCGCATCCTCTCTGCAGATGCCCGGAGATGAACGCACAATTGTGATTCGGGATATTCAACCCGGGCATATTAAGGGCTGGTTCACCTATGTTGCCGGTGTTGCGTGGGCGATGAATCATGAGGGTGGTCGCGATATTATGCTTCCCGGTCAGTTCGGGGCTGATTTGCTCATTAACTCGCGGGTTCCCGTGGGAGGGGGGCTTTCTTCGTCCGCCGCTTTAGAATGCTCCACAGCACTGGCACTTCTTGACCTTTCCTGCCCGCTGCGCCCCGGTTGCCCGGATACAGATGCGGTTCCTTCCGACCGCTCCCCCGATAACGATGCACTCCGGGCTCGCTTAGCGCAGGTATGCATCACTGCAGAGAATAAAGTTGCGGGTGCACATACCGGCGGACTAGATCAGACGGCATCGCTGCGGTCGAAGTCAGGTCAGGCCTTGGTCGTCGATTTCCGTGATTTTTCGATAGACCCTATTCATCTGAACCTACAGAAGCACGGTCTAAGTTTTCTTGTTGTTGATACGAATACCCCGCACGCGCTGGCGCACAATTGTTTTGCCACCCGGCGTGCCGCCTCTGAATCGTGTGCGCATGCTCTTGGTCTCACCTATCTACGTGATGCTCTCCCCGAAGATCTTTCGTGTGCACATCACGATGAGCGTGAGGCTAAAGAGTGGCGTTTGGAACTGGTAGATTCTTCGGTTAATCGTTCTCTGACAGCATTAGAGGAACGTGAGGGTCCGGCAACTTTCCCGCGCGGCTGGGTTCGCCATGCGTTTCACGATATGACACTGGTGGGGCGCGCCAGCTACCTGCTCAAACATGCGGATGAGCTGGGATATCGGGCTTTTGAAGAGACCGGGCGCATCTTTACCGAGTCCTTTATTTCGATGCGCGACGAGCTTCGCGTCTCCCGCCCAGAGATCGACACCGCAGTTGAAGCCTGCCTGACGCATGGAGCCTTAGGGGCGCGCATCGTTGGAGGCGGTTTCGGCGGCGCCGTGATGGCTCTTGTTAAAACATCCCGACTTGAGGAAACAGCTCAGGCAATAGCCCAAGCATACGCCGAACACGGGTACGCCGAGCCTCGTTTTCTACCGATGGTTGCCGGTTTTCCTGCGGATTGTGATTGGCTCTCGGAGAACTTTAGATAGATTCAACATAAATCATGTCATGATATCCTGAGGGTTGTCCTATAATCTGTACAACCTCTACACTGTGTTGTAAACAGTCACCCAAAATAAAGGAGATTCTTATGGGTTTCGATCCGAAGAACATCGTCGAGCAGGGAATCGACAAGGCAAAGGACCTCGTCAACGGCAAGGCAGGTAAGGACGTCGTCAACGACGAGCACACCTCGAAGGCCGAAGAGGTCGTCAACGAGAACGTCCAGAAGATTACCGATAAGTTCGGTAAGTAAGACTCTAGTCTTCAAAAATTCCCCGCATCATGAGAATGAATGCGGGGAATTTTTCTGTATTCAAAGGCCTTTACCAGCAGATTCGTTATTCTTTCGCCTATGCTGGAATTATTGTCGCAAACGCTCTGTTTTTGTAGTGTAAGACAGCCCGCATGCAGTCTGTTGCTTTACCCGATGGGTCACAGTAGCGGCGGCGGGCTCCCTATTGTGTTATACCTTTGGAGATCAAAATGCTCAAACGTCAGCAAGCAACCCAAGAAGACGCACGCAAAGTTCAGGAAGACGGCGGAGTCGTCATCTATTGGCGCCCTGGATGCCCCTTCTGCGAGCGCCTCGATTCGTCGTTAGGCGATCTGGGTAATCATGCAACCTGGGTCAATATTTGGGAGGATCCTCAGGCGGAGGCCCATGTGAAGAGCCTCAACGACGGCAACGCGGTTGTTCCCACGATCGATACCGGCGATATGCATTTCGTGGTGGCTGACCGACAAGCCCGCGAAAAAGCCGCAAATCTCATTCGCAACACTCTTTCCTAAACCGCCGAAGGACTCCCCTATGCCGCGTCCACCGCTGAACCGCGATACGACCCTTTGCATTTCCCTGTCTGGACGACCGTCAAACCACGGTATCAAGTTCCACAATTATCTGTACGAGAAACACGGCCTTGATTACCTGTATAAGGCGATGACAACCACGGATATTGAGGGTGCTATCGCGGGTGTGCGCGCCCTGGGTATTCGCGGATGTTCCGTTTCTATGCCCTTCAAACAAGCGGTTATTCCGCTCATGGACGAGGTCGATCATTCGGCGCAGGTCATTGGGGCGGTCAATACTATCGTCAATACGGATGGGTACCTGCACGCCTACAATACCGACGTGATTGCAGTAGCTTCCTTGCTGAAATCGCATGCCGTTGATCCTAAGCTGCCGTTTCTTCTGCGCGGTTCAGGAGGCATGGCGGCGGCCGTTGCGGGTGCCTTCTACGATGCTGGATTCCGGGCAGGCACTATTATCGCTCGCAATGAGGATGCAGGCACGGTGCTCGCACACCGGTACGGGTATGCGTGGGCGCCTGAACCCGGCGATCTTACTGCCCCAGTGATTGTGAATGTTACCCCGATCGGTATGTCTGGCGGTGCCGAGAGCGAGCAGCTGGCGTACCCGCAGCCCACGATTGAGGCGGCGGCGGTGGTATTCGATGTTGTGGCGATGCCTGTGGAAACCCCGCTGATTCGTGCCGCTCGCGCTGCCGGTCGTGAGGTTATCACGGGCGGCGAGGTGATTGCTTTGCAGGCGGCAGAACAGTTCCGTTTGTATACGGGTGTTACGCTTAGTCCCGATGACATTGCTCAGGCTGAGGCGCAGGCGAACTAGTCTGTACAAGCGTTCCTCTGGGTGCAGTTCGTTGATCGAGCTGCACCCGTTTTTTTGTAATTACACATCCTGGGTTTTAAGTTTTCCACAGGTGGGGATAGACATGGGGAAAACCTTACATACCTGTAATTTCGAGATGATAAAGCCTTCTATCCACAGGTAAAAACGGAGTACTAACAAATGTGAAATTACATCACTGTAGTTATTCACAGTGTGGAAAACTCATGTGGATAATCAAAAAATACAGGTGTTTTTCTGTGTTTTAAAGCAACCGGTGAGCCGCAGTATCCCGCCTTGTTCCCACAGGGAAACTTGGGATGCTGCGGCCCACCAAAAATTAGTTATCCACAGATTTTTTGAGTATTACCTTTGGATACTTCGTGTGCGCTGAATAATCTGAGGCGCTAAAAGCACCCCCGTGGCAAGAGCACCGACCGCAAAACCGCCCGCGTGAGCCTGCCAGGAAATCCCGGGAACGAGGAATCCAAAGGCAACGTTCACGGCGATCATAATCATAAGGGCCCGTATATTATCCCGTTCACGCAGAACCACCATAATCACCAGGTAGGCACCGATCAGCCCGAAGATACCGCCGGATGCGCCCACAACCTCCGCCGTTGGATCGTCCAGAAGAAGCACGCCGAAAGAACCGCCTACGATGGAGAGCAGGTATACGAGCAGATACCGCCACCATCCCATCATCTGTTCAAGGGCAATACCAAAGATGTAGAGGGAGAGCATATTCATCACAATATGCGAGTAATCGTTCTGTGAGTGCAAGAAACCACTGGTCAGCACGCGATAGTACTCCCCCGTGAATTCGGTGTAGTCCCATTTCAGGGCAAACATGGAATACACCCAGTACTGCGGGATGATGAGCTGAAGCAGATATACCACCACGTTAATCCCGATCAGAGTGTACGTTACGTAGGGAACGAACCTGCGCGGTGTGCGCGCCTGATATTGGCGTCCATATAGCTCTCGGTAGCAGTCAGGACAAATCATCCCAACGTCCAGATTAATTTGGCATTCCCCGCAGGCGGGACGCATGCACCGTTTACACCGTGCATAGCTCACACGGTCGGAATGCCGCAGGCAGGTGGGCTCCGTCTGAGAGCTATTTTGCTGTGGATTAGATGGGTAGTCCACGTTTTTCCTTTCATACGCTCTTACTCAATCCCTCGGTTCCCGTGGTTTGGCTCATGGATACGAGAAGAACGCAGATACGGTGAAGGACCCGTCCCGGTTGCCCAGGCGGGTCCTTTCCCAGCACGAAATTAGAGTTTCTTGATGTCGATTGAAGAAATGACGACATCCTTCACCGGACGATCCTGTGCACCGGTTTCAACGCTTTCAATAGCGTCTACAACCTTCTTTGAGGCTTCATCAGCGACCTCACCGAAGATGGTGTGGCGACCGTTCAGCCAAGGAGTCTCTGCCGTGGTAATAAAGAACTGCGAGCCGTTGGTGCCGGGGCCTGCGTTCGCCATTGCGAGCAGGTAGGGCTTAGAGAAAGAAAGCTCGGGGTGAATCTCGTCCTTGAACTGGTAGCCGGGGCCGCCAATACCCATGCCGAGAGGGTCACCGCCTTGGATCATGAAGTCCTTGATAATACGGTGGAACACCACATCTTTGTAGAGCGGAGTGTTCATGACCTCGCCGCTGCGGGGGTGCTTCCACTCTTTAGAACCGTCTGCCAGACCGATAAAGTTCTCAACGGTCAGCGGTGCATGGTTACCAAAGAGATCAACGACAATATCACCGTAGTTGGTGTGAATAGTTGCTTGAGCTGTTGCATTAGTCATAGGTCTATTTTGTCACGTTGTCTCTATGGTGCGCTAGAATCCTCGCTATCACAGCATCACGTTAAATTTAGCTTACTGAGAAAATACATGCGGTTTATCAGTAGTTTTAGGTGAGGTAAGAATTTTAACAAGCATTTTTCAGGGTAATTCCTTATGCTGAGAGGTGAACGCTTACCCGCGTACATGAGGTACTGCGGTATGACTAATGGAGGTTCACGATGTTCTTTAAGAAGCGCAAGGCTCGTAAAGCTGAGAAGAATTCGGCTGTCGTCGCCGCTATGGCCATGGCAGAGAAGGTCAATGACCTGAATATCCCCGAACATGCAGATATGTTGGCTGAGAAACTCACCGGCAAGAAAAAAGCCATGAAGAAGGCTCGCAAGGCCACCTCGAAAACCGCACGCAAAGCTCAAAAAGAATTGGAACGCATCAAGCGCAACGGCGGTAAGCGTCCCCGTAAGGGTCTAGCTCTGGTAGGTCTGGTTCTGGCTCTGGGTATTGGAGGCTTTGCCGCCTACAAGGCAGCTCGTCCGGTTAAAGACCCCTGGAAGAGCGCCTAGTTACCCTCTCCCCCATATCCGAAAAGCCATTTTCTTGATTCCCTTGTTCTCACGGCGGATCGCAGAAGATGGCTTTTCTGTTTTAAGGTTCCTCTACTGAAGTCATATAAGTCTGATGCCAAACCAACGTGCGGACACCTAATTCACTGTGTACGTCCAGTGGGTTCTAGAAGCTTTAAGATGGCAATCGAGGCGAAGAGAGCAGATACCAGCCAGAGGAGATCTCCCCAGCCGAAAGGTCGAAAGAATGCGACGCCAAAGCCCGTGATCATCGCGGATGCTGCCGCCAAGATTACCGAAGTAATCAGCGGAACACGGCGCGGCAGAAAGAAGTGGGCAGTCCATAATAGGGCCATCAGGAAGAAAATGGCAGATAGTCCTCGCCACCACGGTTCCAACTTGGCGATCCCGGTATCGTCCGAGGTGGCAACTGCGGCTACCCAGCCGATGATAACCAGTGCCACAACGGCCACGGCCATAAGACCTGAAGCCACGCGGGAAATGTCGTTATCCTTTTTCTTCATATCGGTCATCAAGGTGCTCCTATCGCCCGGGCAGGAATTCTATCCTACTGTTTACACCTGTCATGACTAGAGTCCATAGGGTGGCAACTGAACGTAGCACTGACGGATATTGGGCTGAATATTCAGCGCCGCAGCAGATATAGCCTGCTGAATTATCTGGTGAAGAAGACTATTTCGACAAGGATAAGTCATATACACAGCAGAAGGCTAGTAGGTTCGGTATCGTGCAGATATGCATTCTGACCATTAGCCCGTTTATATATGCAGCAAGCAGGTAGATATAACAAAGAGGCCTCAGACATAACGTCTGAGGCCTCTTCGGAAAACTAGTCCGGCGACAACCTACTCTCCCACACCCATCAAAGTGCAGTACCATCAGCGCAAAGAGGCTTAGCTACTGGGTTCGGAATGGAACCAGGCGTTTCCCTCTCACTATAATCACCGAAACGTGGAGGCGAGGGGACTCGAACCCCTAACCCTCTGCTTGCAAAGCAGATGCGCTACCAATTGCGCCACGCCCCCGCGGTGCTCTACTACTATAAACTACTTTTTATAACGTAAGCAAATCCAGCAGAGCGTTTCTTATGAGAAGTACATCACAAGATTTACAAGCCCCTAAAAATTGTTTCCTTCACACGAATGTGCATTTCTTTGAGCCCCTCCAGCGTAACCCTCTGTTCACGCATATACGTTTGAGCCACATCGACGAGGTCTTCGGGATTTCCATCAATAACAATAATCAGACTGTCCTTCTCCCCCGACTTACGGCTGCTGCTTTTTCCTGAGGTATCGTCCATCCAGCGTGCCGTGAAGCTCTTCAAATTATTGAATTCCTGGGTCTCCATAGCATCCTGAAGCGCCATAGTTATCAGATTCAAACGCTCGGCACCCAAAACCTGAATTGAAATATCCGCGGTAGCACCCGAAGGAACCTGAAGTTTATTGCGCTGCACGATATATTGCACTCGCATTCCCTGCGAGAACTGCGCGTTTTGCAGGGTTCGCAGATTTTCCTTGATCTTGTTCCATGCGCCCTTCGTGAGGCTTGCATCGACGTCAAGGGTATTCGAATCGTTGTCTTTTTGAATGCTCAACGTATCAACGGCATAGCGAGGTACTGAAACCCCAAGAATTGTTCCCCACTCAGCTTCGGATATTCCTTGTGGGGAAGGAATGGTCATAGCTGCTTCATTATCCGAGGGTTCAAGAGTAATGGACTCGGGGTGTCCATATTCCCACAAGGCCGAAAGAGCACGTGCGGTACCGGCAGAATCTTGTCGCCCACGACTCGTTATCGAGATACGACCAACAAGTTCAAGATCATCCTCGGAGTTATCGTCCTTGTTCCGACCCTGAATCGTAAATTCTTCGACCTTGAGATAGGTTCCGTCAATATTCTCTCGAATATCATGCTCCCATTTTTCAAGCTGTTTCCTCCGCGAAACAGTCGCCGCCGCCTCATCGCCTAATATTCCAGCACGGGCAAATTGGGGCATCATCGCAACAACGTCGGCAGCCACGATGCATCCCGCCGTCAGCAAAAGCGAGCGCCTGCTCAGAGAATTCACACGCTGAGGAACATATTTCTTCCATCCGCTAGACTGAGCATCTTTGTGTGCAACATCGTTATTTTCCGCGTTCTGCGACATTACGATATTCCTTTCACCGGTGAGTGAGATTCTACGTTTTTATCTCTACTCCCAGAATACCCAATACCGTCGCAGAAGAACTCATCAGGACTGTCTCATCCGCTTCACATCACATGAGATTACGTTAAGGCAGATTAGTATGCGCACCATAAACATTTAAAGCTGTGGGGCAAGAATTACTGCAATTCTTGCCCCACAGCTTTGTCTTCGGATTATCCTAGGCAGATTCAGCTTTTTGAGTTTCTTCTTCATGCTGCCCGGCGTTGTTTTGTTCAAGTGCCTCGTTCTGGAGTGTCACATCGGCTGCCGCAAGTTCGGCAATACGGATTTCCCCGGTAGTGGGGTCATCATAGGTGACATATTCAGGATGCCCCTCGATCTCAGTACCGTCATTTACGTGAGTCTCCGATATTAAGAAACCGTGTGCACCTAAAATTTTGGCGACTCGGTCAATATCTTGAGGGGTTGGTGTATGGTCTACCACACGACGAATGTATTCGTTAATGCGTTGGTCACTTACATACGCCTCGCCGCGAGCGGCACGCGACTGCATAAGACGACGCACAACTTCTTGAAGCTGTTCGTCAGTCAAACGCATTTTCAAAATTGCCATAACCGCTGCACGGTCTTGAACAGGAACGTCCTTCGGGTAACCGACACTGAGCCAGTCAACAACACGCGAGATGATGTTTTTATCCGGCATCGGATACCTCCTCTATACGTTCATCATATCTATCTTCAAGCATGTATTTAGTGACCTCCACCGGTCACACCAAATATATTCCACCCAAAAGTATGGAAGATGAAATCTTTGGCGACCCACAGAATGCCAATAAACACAATTCCTATGATGATAGCAAATACAACGCTCGCGGCAATCTTTGAACCGCGACTAGGAGGCTGAATCTCGATAAGTTTACCGTCTGCCGTGTACTCGGTATCCCCCGCCAGCAAGCGCATTCCAAAGGCGTAGAGTGCTGGCAAACCGGCACCTAAGAAAAGCCCGGCAAGAACAACAGGGACGATCTTTTCAAACAATTCGAAAAGAGACATTACGCACCCGCCTTTTCACGTGCCGGAGAGGGTAATTCAGGAATATCTTGATCATCGCTTTGGCGGCTCTCAAGAGTTTCGTCCTGAGTCTCCTCTGCCTTGCTGTCATTCTTGCTGTCGTTCCAATCGGCGGTCACGTTCGATGCGTCCACAGCATCCTTCTGGGAATGGCTCCACATCCAGATGCTAAAGGCCAGCAGGATCAAGAAGACAACCAACTCACCCACGTAATGAGTGTTCGTCAGGTTGTTTAGTCCCGTACCAATCAGCCACGTAATAGCACCTATAGCGGATGCGGCGGGAAGGGTAATCACCCAAGCAATTACCATACGCCCGGCAACACCCCAGCGTACTTCTGCGCCTTTACGACCCAAACCGGTACCCAGAATTGATCCGGTAGCAACATGGGTGGTCGAAAGTGCCATACCAAAGTGCGAGGAGGTCAGAATAATTGCTGCGGATGCTCCGTCGGCGGCTACGCCCTGCGGGGTATCAACTTCCACAATGCCCTTACCCAGAGTGCGGATAATACGCCAGCCACCCAGGTAGGTACCCAAGGCAATGGCTATGGCACAAGATGCTTTGACCCAGAACGGGATAGCATCGTCGTTTTTTACGGTACCGGAAGCAACTAGGGCTAGGAAGATCACGCCCATAGTTTTCTGTGCATCGTTGGTGCCGTGTGCCAAGGACATAAGGGATGCGGTGCCCACCTGACCCCAACGGAATCCGTTGGTCTTCTTATCATCAGATACCGGCGAGGCGACGCGGTATACCAGCCATGTACCCACCGTAGATACAAGAGCCGCTACAACCGGGGACATCACGGCGGGAATTACGATCTTGGAAACAACGCCTTCCCACTGCACACCATTGAGCCCCATAGCGGCAAGCGCGGAACCGATCAAACCACCGAAAAGAGCGTGGGAAGAACTGGAGGGAAGCCCAAAAAGCCAGGTCAGCACATTCCAGAGAATACCGCCTACAAGGCCAGTAAAGACGATCAACATAAGATCGGAACCGTTGGTACTGATATCAATCCTGTCAAGGTTTACCAGCCCTTTACCAACGGTTTTAGCAACCTCAACGGATAGAAAGGCACCCACTAGGTTCAGCGATGCTGACAACGCCACCGCTGTCTTAGGCTTAAGCGCACCGGTAGCGATGGAGGTCGCCATCGCGTTTCCGGTATCGTGAAAGCCGTTTGTGAAGTCAAAGGCCAGTGCCGTCAACACCACAATCACGAGGATGATAAGTTCAGTAGTCACATTTTGATTATGGAATGTCTCGCGTAAAATCTAAAGTATTCTTCCCCAAAACGAAATAACACTTAAAACAACATAAACCAACACAATGCCTGTGGGCTACAATACCTCATCTTGACCTAAAAACCCGATAAATAAAGGATATACGGATAATAAATCCACCATATATCACGAGCCTTTTCCATGGTTTTCTGTGGTTTATAGCGTTTCCTAAGATTCTCCCCAACAGCAGGTCTCCTCATGTATAACACGTGTTCATCTACTGTTCATGTAGATGTGAGGATTTTGACGCAGCGCGATTATAAGGTTTGTAGTTCCATCTAGGAAAACTAAATATTTGAGAGAATTTAGCGGAATTTTGGTAATGAAACAAAGGACCCCGAGTTCTATACTCGGGGTCCTTTTTCTAAAACTAGTCCGGCGACAACCTACTCTCCCACACCCATCAAAGTGCAGTACCATCAGCGCAAAGAGGCTTAGCTACTGGGTTCGGAATGGAACCAGGCGTTTCCCTCTCACTATAATCACCGAAACGTGGAGGCGAGGGGACTCGAACCCCTAACCCTCTGCTTGCAAAGCAGATGCGCTACCAATTGCGCCACGCCCCCGCATTAGCGGAAAATCGCTATGAAATTCTAAATGGAATCTGTAGATTCCTGCCAGGCCTGACGGACCTGCTGCGACTGAACCTTTTTGAATCCCAGAAATGCCACGATCGAGACAGCCGCAAGAACAAATAGCTTTTTCATAGCAACCTTTCATCATGGAGAGTGGGCGTACCAAGACTTGAACTTGGGACCTCTTCGTTATCAGCGAAGCGCTCTAACCGCCTGAGCTATACGCCCTCCCATTCCGGCGGAATTCTCCGCAAGAACGAAATATAACTATACAGATGTTTTACCCTGTTGCCAAATCTCTTAGATGTGCATTACAACACAGGGAGAAACCCCATAAAACCAGAAAACCGGGGGAGTATCACTCCGATACTCACCCCGGTCGATAACGCACAAAGACGGCGGTTTTAGATACTCAGGACTATCTTATGATTCGTCGCTGAGGGTCAGCGTAATACCACCCACGAGCTTAGCGGCCAAGTTATACAAAATTGCGCCGATCATACTCAAAAGCGTGAAGATAACGGTGTTAATGACCGACAGAATAGTCGTTGCCAAAGCCACCTGACCGATATTGACCATCTGGGTAATATCAATATTGGTGTTACCGGTACCCATGGAGGTTAAGATCTGGTTCACGCCAGTAAAAGCACCCGAGGCCTGCAAGAAAAGCCAGAGGATTACCGAAGCCACAATGGTCACAATGCCCAGAGCCATAGAGAGCAGGAAGACCACCTTCGCAACCGACCAGGTATCAATTCGCTGAACCACCAGACGAGCGCGGCGAATACGCGAGCGCGGAACCGGGCGGATAGACTGGCGTCGTTGTCCCTTATTCTTAGGACGCGCGCCGTTGGCGGGACGCCTCGCAGGACGCTGTTGTGATGAACCGCCAGGCTTAGATGCGTTATTTTGCCGGTTAGAAGCACTCGTACCGCCCGCAGGGGATCCCTGTGCTGCGGGTGCCGTTTGTTTTCCTGGAGCCGACCCCTGTGGGTTTGCGCTCATTAGTTACCTCCGTCTACATCGGTGGATGCGGTGGTTGGCGTATTTTCTTGCGTATCCACCACCTCGGAATTTATCACAGATTCTTCTGTGGCTTCCACCTCAGCGTCGTCTTCTTTCTGTTCATCTAGCTGGCGATCTTGGTTACGAGCAATACCAATAATGCTATCGCCCTTACCCGGCTTCGCAAAGATAACGCCCATAGTGTCGCGTCCCTTGGCAGGAACTTCGCTCACATTGGTGCGAACAACCTTACCGCTCTGCATCACCACGAGCACCTCATCGTTCTCAGATACGATCAGGCCACCCACAAGAGCGCCACGGCCTTCCACAAGCTTAGCAACCTTAATACCGAAACCGTTACGACCCTGAACGCGATATCCCTCAACATGAGTACGCTTGGCGTATCCGCCCTCGGTCACGACAAACACGAAGGACTCAGGGATAACAACCTGTGCCGAGATCAGTTCATCACCGTCACGGAACTTCATACCGGTCACGCCCGAAGTCGAACGTCCCATAGGACGCAGAGACTCATTGTTAGCGTGGAAGCGCAACGACATACCATTGCGCGAAATCAGCAGAATATCATCTTCGGGGGAGACAAGGAACGCAGAGACCACTTCGTCATCATCACGCAGGTTAATCGCAATTAGACCGGCGGTACGGTTCGTATCGTAGTCGCTCAGGCGAGATTTCTTGACCAATCCGCCCTTCGTGGCAAGAACCAGGTACTCGGCATCCTCATAGGTCTTCAGGTCCATGACCTGGGCAATATGCTCATCCGGCTGGAATTCCAAAAGGTTCGCTAAATGCTGTCCCTTGGCATCACGCCCAGCCTCTTGCAGTTCATAGCCCTTGGTGCGGTATACGCGCCCCAAGTTGGTGAAGAACAGAATCCAGCTGTGCGTGGTGGTCACGAAGAAGTGCTCCACAACATCGTCGCCGCGCAGCTGAGCGCCTCGAATTCCCTTACCGCCGCGATGCTGGCTGCGGTACTGGTCGCTGCGGGTACGTTTGATGTATCCGCCGCGGGTAATCGTTACGACGACTTCTTCCTCAGGAATAAGGTCTTCCATCGACATATCGCCGTTGAAACCGCGCAGAATCTCGGTGCGGCGGTCATCGCCGTAGCGATTCACAATCTCGCCCAGTTCCTCGGAAATAATCTCGCGCTGGCGGTCTTCAGAAGCAATAATCGCGTTGTATTCCGCAATGAGGCGCTGCAGTTCGTCGTGGCGATCCTGAATCTTCTGGCGTTCCAGAGCCGCCAGACGACGAAGCTGCATATTCAGAATTGCCTGAGCCTGCGCTTCATCAATATCCAGGAAGTCCATCAAGGCCGAACGAGCTTCATCGGCTGTGGGGGAGCGGCGGATAAGTGCAATAACCTCATCCAGAGCGTCCAGGGCCTTGAGCAGACCACGCAGAATATGTGCTTCTTCCTCAGCCTGACGCAGACGGTACCGAGTACGACGTACAATCACGTCCATCTGGTGGTTTACCCAGTGGCGAATGAAGGCATCAAGTGAGAGAGTGCGCGGAACGCCATCCACAATCGCCAGCATATTGGCGGAGAAGTTCTCCTGCAGCTGGGTGTGCTTATACAGGTTGTTGAGTACAACCTTGGGCACGGCATCGCGTTTAAGCACGATCACGAGGCGCTGGCCGGTACGGCCGGAGGTTTCATCACGCAGATCGGAAATTCCGGTGACTTTACCTTCCTTAATCAGGTCGGCAATCTTAATCGCCAGGTTATCGGGGTTTGCCTGGTACGGCAGCTCGGTCACCACAAGGCAAGTGCGCCCGTGGATCTCTTCGACATTGACAACCGCGCGCATCGTAATGGAACCACGGCCGGTGCGGTAAGCATCCTCAATACCCTTAGTACCCAAAATGGTGGCACCGGTGGGGAAGTCCGGTCCCTTAATACGCTCCATAAGAGCGCTCAGAAGCTCTTCATTCGTGGCGTTCGGGTTCTTGAGGAACCATTCCACACCTGCGGCGACTTCACGCAGGTTATGTGGGGGAATATTGGTTGCCATACCCACGGCGATACCTGAGGAACCGTTCACCAGAAGGTTCGGGATGCGCGCCGGCAGTACCGTAGGCTCAAGCGATTTACCGTCATAGTTAGGCTGAAAATCGACGGTATCTTCATTAATGTCACGCACCATTTCCAGGGCGATAGGTGCCATCTTCGTCTCGGTATAACGCGGAGCCGCAGCGCCGTCATTACCGGGGGACCCGAAGTTACCCTGACCGAGCGCCAGAGGATAGCGCATAATCCAGCTCTGGATCAGGCGTACAAGGGTATCGTAAATGGCTCTGTCGCCGTGGGGGTGGAATTGACCCATCACATCGCCCACCACGCGAGCGCACTTATTGAAGGCACGATCGGGTCGATACCCGCCGTCATACATCGCGTAGATTACACGACGATGCACAGGCTTGAGTCCATCACGCACATCAGGCAGGGCGCGACCGATAATAACCGCCATTGCATAGTCCAAGTAGGAACGCTGCATCTCGGTCTGCAGATCTACCTGTTCAATATGACCGTGGGGATCGTCAAGCACAATCTCACCACTATTTGTGGTGACCTCGATATCTGGGTTTTCGCTTTGGTTTTCTTCACTCATGAGTTTTTCCGTTCCTCTGTGACTCTCTCGCTTATATTCCGTTTGGGAAATATAGCCAACTGGCTATATGCCAAACTCTTTAGATATCGAGGAATCGAATGTCCTTGGCGTTCTGCTGAATAAAGTCGCGGCGGGCTTCTACATCCTCACCCATCAGAACCGAGAAGATCTGATCGGCTGCAGCCGCATCCTCCATCTTCACCTGAAGCAGGGTACGGCGTTGAGGATCCATTGTGGTTTCCCACAGCTCGGTATAATCCATCTCGCCAAGACCCTTGTAACGCTGAATGCCGTTGTCTTTGGGTAGACGCTGATTCTTTGCCTGACCGCGTGCCAAAGCCTCATCTCGCTCGGCATCAGAGAACACATAATCGTGCGGGGCATTTGACCACTTGATGCGATACAGCGGAGGCTGTGCCAAATACACATATCCGGCTTCGATAAGCGGACGCATAAAGCGGAAGAGCAGGGTTAGCAATAGGGTGGTGATGTGCTGGCCATCCACATCGGCATCTGCCATGAGAACGATCTTGTGGTAGCGTGCTTTCTCCAGGTCGAAATCGTCGCCAATACCGGTACCGAAAGCCGTAATCATAGCCTGAATCTCAGCATTGGAAAGCGCTCGATCGAGGCGGGCACGCTCCACGTTGAGGATCTTACCGCGCAGCGGCAAAATGGCTTGGCTATTTGGATCGCGCCCCTGCACTGCCGAACCGCCTGCGGAGTCACCCTCCACCAGATAAATTTCGGAGATCGACGGATCCTTTGAGGCACAGTCCTTGAGTTTACCGGGCATGGAGCTGGTCTCCAGCAGACCCTTGCGCCGAGTCGTTTCTCGCGCTTTACGTGCCGCCATACGTGCCTGTGCCGCCGTAATAGCGCGGCGCACCACATCTTTGGCAACAGCAGGATTACGATCGAACCAATCGGCCATATGATCGTTAATCTCGCGCTGGGTAAAGGATTTTGCTTCGGAGTTACCGAGCTTCGTCTTCGTCTGCCCTTCGAACTGCGGCTCGGAAATCTTAATCGAAATAACCGCGGTCAGACCCTCACGCACGTCTTCACCGGTGAGGTTATCGTCTTTATCGCGCAGCAGTTTATTTTCGCGAGCATAACGATTCACCAGAGACGTCAGCGCAGCACGGAAACCCTCTTCGTGAGTACCGCCTTCGTGGGTGTTGATCGTATTCGCATAGGAGTGCACCGACTCTTTATACGACCCGGTCCATTGCATAGCCACCTCAAGCGCCATACGACGCACGGTGTCCTCAGCCTCAAAGTAGATAATATCTTCGTTAATAACGGTTTTTGAACCCGCGTTGAGAAAGTGCACGTAGTCGAAAAGACCATTATCGTAACGATAGGTGACCGTGCGGTGCCCTTCGGAGTTTGCGCCTACACGGTTGAGGGGAAGAACTTTATCCTTTTCATCCTCTTCTTCGGCAACCTCATCGCCCCCCTCAAACTGGTCACGCTCATCGGTGAGAGAAATTGTCAGTCCCTTGTTCAGGAACGCCATCTGCTGGAACCTAGCACGCAGAGTCTCAAACTCAAACTCAACGGTCTCAAAAATCTCGGGATCAGGGTAGAACGTCTGAATAGTACCGGTCTTCTGAGAGGCTTTACCGCGGCGCAGGGGACCATCGGGAATACCACCGTTAGCAAAAGAAATGTGCCAGGAATAACCCTGACGGTGGACTTCGGTTACAACCTTTTTTGAGAGCGCATTAACGACAGAAATACCCACGCCGTGCAAACCACCGGAAACGGCATATCCGCCGCCGCCGAATTTACCGCCAGCGTGAAGAACAGTCATAACGACCTCGACCGTGGATTTATGCTCAGTTGGATGCTCATCCACGGGAATACCGCGGCCATCATCTTGAACGCGCACGCCACCATCGGCCTGAATTGTAACTTCAATATGACTTGCGTAACCTGCGAGCGCCTCATCTACGGAGTTATCGACCACCTCGTAAACCAGATGGTGTAGACCGCGTTCGGTTGTCGAGCCGATATACATACCGGGACGTTTACGAACCGCTTCCAGACCCTCCAAAACGGTAATGTCAGATGCGCCGTATTCATGGGGTTGTTCAGATGTCACGAGTGCGTAACTCCTTGGGGTAGATCTCATGCCCGGTGATGTATCACCGCTGCACCTAGATGAGCGCAGCATCAGCATATTCTCTAATATTCTACCGAATTTCACGACTTTACGCCCATATTTTGAAGGGCGTGGAACGGCTTATTTCGAATATACAGCCTTCTAAGGCTTTTCTGAGCATACTCACCCCGGTATGCGGTGGGGGATATATACCGTACCGTTATTTTCGTTTCCGGCGATTTAGGCCCTTATGACGCAAAGGTGTCAAATAAGCGGGTTATCCGTAGGTGTCTCGTACCCCTCGGCCTCCCGGTGCTCGTTTAGGACCGCGCGATGCCCAGCGCCCGTTATTCGGCCCGTAAATACGGATGTTCGCCACCACGCCTTCACCAAGCTCACGCGCGAACATCTGCACAATTTGATTACGCATGAGCCTAAGCTGCGTTGCCCAAGCGGTCGAATCACACTGCACATCGACCACGGCATTCTCAAAGCGCGTTGGTTTAGCGTGCGTGGCAAGTTCGGGCCCAACGAGTTCACTCCATCGCGCCATGACGCTGGAGACCGCCACGGGTTCTTTCCACCCGCGAGAACGAATTAGGTACGAGATCACGCCGTCAAGCGGTTTCGGATCGCGAGAATCTTCTCCAGAGGCGGTATAGCCGCCCAACGCACGCATATCGACCCGCTGGGCGCGAGTTTTCCGCTGTCCCGGTTCGGCGCTCATGGCAGAGCCAAATTCACGAAGAATCTTTTTTGCAGAGAATGCGTTGAGTCGCCCCTCGCCGCGGGCTGCTGCGGCGGCACGCATCCGTTCTACTATGGCGGCGGGGGCATCGACCTCATCACGATAGTATTCTTGCTCGGGATCAAGTGAAGATTCTTCATGATTCGACGGTTGCGTGCCTATTTCCTCACCGTCATCCCAGAGTTTCTCGCTCATGAGGACAAATCCTCAGTCTGCGGTGTGTCTGTCGTTTCGGGCGCATATTCGGCGTGAGCGGCACTCACCCGCACTAAGCGGTACGTCCCCAGTTCTTCGGGAATATCGCTCAGCACGGCGCTAGTGAGCAAAACCTGTTCTGCCTGGGCTACTAAAGCACCGAGACGGTGACGTCGTTCTGAATCTAGTTCGGCAAAAACATCGTCAAGAATAAGAATGGGGGAGGACCCGGGGGAATCGTCATCGGCACGATGCACAAACCAGGAAGCCAACCGTAAAGAAAGCGCAACCGACCAGCTTTCCCCGTGAGAGGCAAATTGTTTAACAGCTAACCCGCCCAAAAGCAGCGTTATATCGTCCCGATGCGGTCCCACCAGAGTCACCCCGCGTTCCAGTTCGGCGGCACGACGCTCGCGCAAGCGCTGCGCCATCGCATCTTTAATATCGTCGATGCTCATACGCGAAACATGTTCGAGCCCTCGCTCGGTGATCTCGGGAAAAACCGTCGAATCGTAGGTAAATGAAATGTTCTTTGACCCATCGGTAAGCCCGGCGTAGGCGCGCCTCAGGTGGGGAAGCAGAAGCCATAGAACACGAAATCGTGCTGCGAGGAGCTGTGCCCCTAGCTGAGCCAATTGTTCCGACCACACATCAAGGGTGTGCATCGCGTTTTCATCGTCTGCCGCCAAGGAACCGCGGCGCTGTAATGTTTTCAACAGCGAATTGCGCTGGCGCAAAATGCGTTCGTATTCCTGACGGTACCCGGCAACAACGGGTCGCAGCGAAACCGCTAAATCATCAATAAAACGACGTCGCCCCGCGGGTTCACCCTTGACGAGCTGCAAATCTTCGGGCGAGAACAACACGGTGCGCGTAATCCCTAGGGCTTCGCGGGCGCGCACGGGAGCGGCTCGATTGATGCGCACCCGATTGCTCGCCCCGGGTGCTATCTCGAATTCGGTGACCGTTTGTTGTGAACCGCGTACCGTGCGCACACGAATATAGGCTCGGGATGCGCCCACCCGCACGAGCGGACCATCATGGCTTACGCGGTGCGAGGAAAGGTTCGCGGTGTAGTCGATAGCCTCAATAATATTGGTTTTTCCAACACCGTTAGGCCCTAAAAAAACGGTAACTCCGGCGCTCAGCGGCAGATTGAGAAGGGGGTAGGTGCGGTAATCAAGAAGCGAAAGATGATCAAGATACACAATACCCCCTTCTATAAAAACGAATGTTTATTCTAATTTTCTATGCCCTGTACTGGAATGCACGATTAGTTAGCGGGCAGGCGAATCGGCTGAACCAGGTACCGGTAGCTAAGATCTTCTTCACTTAGCGGTTCGTCCTGGCCGGAGAGCACGGCAGGTTTAGGAGCCTCAGTAAAGGAGAAACGTACAAAGTCGGTATCAAAGGCACCCAGTCCCTCCGAAAGGTACGTGGGGTTGTATGCCACCGTAATTTCGTGACCGTCCAGTTGCGCGGGCATCGATTCGGATGCGCGAGCCTCATCGCCGCGCCCGGCATCGATCGAGACCTTTCCGTCTTCGGTGAACTGAAGGCGCAGGGGAGTGTTACGTTCCGCCACGAGGGAAATACGGCGCGCCGCCTCCGCCAAATCTGATGTACGGACCACAGCATGAACCGCGGTTTCGGTTGGGAAGAGGGCACGAAGATTCGGGTACTGACCGTCCATGAGAACACTCGTAGTTCGGCGAGAGCCTGCGGAGAAACCGATAAGATCGCCATTTTCAGGAAGTGCGATAGAAAGCTCTCCCGAGCTTGAGAGGGTACGCCCCACCTCGGTCATGGTTTTGGCCTTGAGCAGAACCGCAGCCTCAATATCAGGATTCTCAGGGTTCCAGGTAATTTCGCGCATTGCCAGGCGGTACCGGTCGGTAGCAAGAAGAGTCATGGTTGAACCGGAGATTTCCAGGCGAATACCGGTAAGCAACGGCAAAGTTTCGTCTTTGGAAACCGCGATCTGAACCTGGGAGACAGCTTTAGCGAACTCCGCGCCATCAACGGTACCGGAGATCCGCGGTAGTTCAGGAAGCTCCGGATAGTCCGCCACCGGCATACCCGCTAACTGGAACTTTGCGGAACGACAGGTCATAAAGATTGTGGAGTCATTAGCAACGAACTCAACATCTGCATTAGGCAGCGAACGGCAAATTTCGGCAAGCATCTTACCCGGTACTAAACAGGTTCCTTCCTGCTCTACCGACGCCTCAATCGTCTGCTTAGCACTGATTTCATGATCAAAGCTCGAAATAGAAACCTCACCACTTTCAGCTTTGATGAGAAGACCGTTGAGCACGGGAGAGGTGGGACGAAGAGGTAGCGAGCGTGCGGTCCAACCAACCGCCTCGGCAAGTACGTCACGTTCAACGGTAAATTTCATCAAAGAGCCTTTCGGTGATGAAGCAAACGGGTTTGAAAAACAACGATGATGAGCTCATGTATGCGTATGGAATTGAGAACCCTACATCGTGCGTGTGTAGTTTATGCAAAACTGCATAATCCATCCTACCGGATACAGGTTCGTGAAGGAGAGGGTACAGGTTAGTTCCGCTCAGAGGGTTTAGAAAATTTTGTAATTACATCTTCAGGAAGGTAGAACATGCAGGACAGCTTCAGAAGGTTATGAAAATTGTAATTACAAAAATCTGGTGCTGTTGTCTCACTACCATAGTCAAAATAGTTGGATACTGCGTTCGATTGGACCTGCATGGGTGCGCTTCATGTTATGTGAGGGTGTTTTCTTTAAAGTACAGTAATGTTAATAACCCCTGTGGATATCGTGGAAAAACCGGAGTTTCCCTGTAAAATCAAGGAAATCATCTGTGGATATTAAGTGGACAAAAATTAGCGTTTCTGAGGATGTATTGTGTATGGATATTTATACATCTACTTTCGTCCACACATCATGAATAATCATGCACTTAATATCCACTTAACGCCCCGGTTTAACACACACGTTATCCACAGGCTGTTTAAACCTTGAAATTCCGGGGAACTACCGGCTTTCACGCTGATCCTGCTTGATTTTGTTCGTCAAATCGGTGACCTGGTTAAAGGTAGTGCGTCGTTCGGCCATTTGTGCACCCACCTTCCGTACCGCGTGCATAACCGTTGTGTGGTCGCGGCCGCCTAATTCCTGCCCGATGCGCGGCAACGACATATCCGTAAGCTCACGCAGTAAGTACATGGCAATCTGACGCGCATTTGTGAGGGTTCGAGTGCGGGATTTTGACCGTAAATCCTCTAGAGTCACATCGAAATAGGAAGCCGTGGTCGCCAGCACTTGCCCCGAGGTAATTTCGGCGTCGCCCGCATCTGTAATGAGATCCTTGAGCACAACTTCGGCTAAGGCAACATCGACGGGCTGTTTATTAAGCGAGGCGAATGCCGTTACACGAATGAGCGCGCCCTCCAACTCGCGGATATTCGCCGTAATATGTGATGCAATATATTCCATCACATCATCGGGAACGTTGAGCGATTCACTCTGCGCCTTCTTACGCAAAATAGCGATACGAGTCTCCAGCTCGGGAGGCTGAACATCGGTAATCAGACCCCACTCGAAGCGTGAACGCATACGCTCGGCGAACCCGGTGAGCTGTTTTGGCGGCAAATCAGAAGTAATCACAACCTGCTTTTGGTGATTATGCAGGGCATTAAAAGTATGGAAGAACTCTTCCTGTGTATGTTCTTTACCCGCCAAAAACTGGATATCGTCGATCAGAAGCATATCGACATTGCGGTAAATCTGTTTGAAGGATGATCCTTCATCGTCACGAATCGAATTGATGAAATCGTTCGTGAACTCCTCAGAATTTACGTACCGCACGCGCAAGCTCGGGAAAAGATGCTTGGCATAGTGCCCGATCGCGTGCAGGAGGTGGGTTTTACCCAGTCCCGAATCGCCATAAATAAAGAGGGGGTTATAGGCTTGGGCGGGGGATTCGGAAACAGCAAATGCTGCGGCGTGTGCAAAGCGGTTAGACTGACCAATCACAAAAGTATCGAAGGTGTAATTCGGGTTTAGACGTGCCGAAGAATCCCAACCGGAATCCGAAGGAACAGCGGTATGAGTATCCGCGGGTGGGGAAGAAATATCCTCAGTCTCTGCAGGAGAAGAAGTCGGCTGAGCGGGAACGGCAGAGTCCACATGATGTGGCGTGTGTACTTCGGAAAAATCGGTGGGGGAGGGGGAAGAACTCTGCGGGCGCTCGGCAAAAATGGCGGGATCAACCGGTGACGCTGCCGGTGCATCGGCAACGGGCACATCCGCAGTTTGAGGCGGCGGTACAGGGGTGTGGAGCTCGGCCTCAACCTCATGAAGTGGGGGCATAGGAGAATCATCTTCGATCTGCGGTATCGAAGGCGAAACTGTCTGAGATGTTTGTGCAAGCGATTCATCAATCGTAAAAGCCTCTGATACACCGGGACCAAAAACGGTGGTCAGAGCCTGTTGGAAGGGCGCCTTGAGCTGAGACTGAAAAATATTGCGGGTTAGTTCACTGGGAACGGCAATCAGAAGAACGGTTCCCACGAAAGCCTGAGGCTGCGCAAGACTCACAAAACCACGCAGACGCTGAGAGACCTCAGGATTCGCTTGCAGAATGCTTATGACCTGTTCCCAGTGTTTCTGAAGCTGCGTGTGCTCAGCGTTCATCAGTGATTCCCCTCGTAAAGATGACAAAGATATGTACAGATTCTACCGTAGGTTATACACATCATAAACAGCTTATCCACAGGAGTTATACACAATGTGGAAAAAAATGTGTCTTTCCTGAGGATAACCGGTTGAAAAATTCTTGAATTTCGTTATTTTTCCTTGATATATCAAGGAAATTAAGTGTATAACAAGGATGTGGAAAACTGTGGATATGATGTTTTGAAGGCCCGTTGAGAACATCTGTGGATAGTCTAATCCCCACAACCTGGGGATAACTCGGGGTTATGTGAGGGGCGGATTAACTTGCTTTGCAGCATAGACTCTTCTAGAGTTGTTCTGTTGTATGTGTACCGCCTACCTCGAAGTGTCGAGGTACCATCGGGCACGAAAAAGCTTAGAAATCCTAGCCAGCGGGTAGGATTTTGTGTCCAAGGAGATAAGTATGAGTAAACGTACTTTCCAGCCGAATAACCGCCGTCGTGCGAAGAAACACGGTTTCCGTCTTCGTATGCGCACTCGTGCCGGTCGTTCTATCCTGTCGAACCGTCGTTCCAAGGGTCGTTCCAAGCTTTCGGCATAAAGAACTCAGCAAAACCCGCTAATGCATTCGTGTTAGCGGGTTTTCCACTACAGGGAAGGAAAACGTGCTGCCAATCCAGCACCGGATGCGCACCAGCTCCCAATTTTCCGCGACTTTTCGTTCCGGTACCCGCTCAGGGCGCCGGAACTTAGTTGTATATACGGCTCAAAAACCCGGAAATACAACCCGGATAGGTTTCATTGTGTCAAAAGCCGTCGGAAATGCTGTGACTCGTAACCGTGTTAAACGGCGTTTGCGTGAACTCGCTGCCGCAACCGTTAGCACCTACCCGCAGGGACTATATATTGCCGTGCGGGCGCTTCCCGTATCCGCTGGAGCGAACTGGGAAGAATTACGCGCAGACTATCAAGGTGCCCTAGAATCCTCCCTGAAAAAACTTGACCGTCAAGATCAACGCTGCAATGTTGAAAATCGTGGGGGAGGTAACTATGAACCATCGTCGATGTGATGAGCGTTTTCACCCTCATCACAGCAGCACACATCATCCCCACACACATCAGCTTGATCCCGATGAACGCCTCGCACAAGCGCCCCATGAGTTTGTGCATCCGGTATCTTTTTTACATGCGGTCTACACCTTGCCGCAGAACATTCTGATTGGGCTTATTAAGGCTTACCGTAAAGTCGTATCCCCACTCTATGGGGATGTGTGCCGATATTATCCGACCTGCTCCGCCTACGGGTTGGAAGCGGTCACCACTCATGGAGCTCTCGGCGGTCTCAGCCTGACTGTGCGGCGCATCCTGCGGTGTAATCCCTGGGCAACCGGCGGAGTTGACCCTGTCCCGCCCGGAAAACGGGCCTTTACCCCCGGTCAGGAACCTAAAATTATTCTCCTGAACCATCCCCTAGAAACTCACTCGAACAACCACTAACGGTTGTCGAGATTCCTACAAAGACTTAGCCGAGTCATAAGGAGAAAAACTCCCGTGAACATTTTTGACATGATCCTTTGGCCTTTTAAATTGGCCGTGTCTGCGGTGCTGTGGTTCTTCCACACGATCTTTACCAGTATTGGTATGGATCCGTCTTCGGGCTTTACTTGGGTGCTGTGCATTATCTGTCTGACTCTCGTGATGCGTGCCGTAACTATTCCCCTATTTATGCGCCAAATTAAGTCGATGCGCGGTATGAACGCCATGCAGGGCGATATTGCAAAGCTGCAGGCCAAATACAAGGGTAAAAAAGATCAGCTTTCCCGCCAGGCTATGGCGCAGGAGCAGATGGCACTATTCAAGAAGCACGGCACCAGCCCTTTCTCATCCTGTTTACCGATTATCGCGCAGATGCCGATCTTTTTCGGTCTTTACCAGGTGCTCATGGGTGTTTCCGGAGCAGCTGCTAAAAATGAAGGCATTCTGCTGCTTCCCGCGGAACTGGTTAAACAGTTCAACGAAGCCTATATCTTTGGGGCACCCATTTTCTCGACCATGATGAACCCCGGCAACGGCAACCATGCTGCCACCATTGCTCAGGCCATCATCATGATTCTGCTCATGAGTGGTACCCAATTCTTCATCCAGAAACAGCTCAGCGCCAAGAATATTTCCGAGGCAGCCAAAAGCTCCCCAATGTTCCGTCAGCAGCAGATGATGATGTACGTTTTTCCCCTTATCTTCGCGGTGACGGGCATTAACTTCCCTCTTGGTGTGATGTACTACTGGACCGTCTCAAACTTCTGGGCTCTCGGGCAGCAGTGGTGGGTTATCCGCAATAATCCTACTCCCGGTTCCCAGGCTGAGAAGGAGCTCAACGAACGCCGTGCCGCTAAAGGTTTGCCCCCCGTTGGAAAAACCAAAGAACAGCACGAAAAAGAGCTTGAGGAGGCGCGTGAGCGTGCCGCCGCGGGCCAGCGTCAGCAACCCATGAGTAAGAAACGCCAGAAACAGCAGCAGCGTAAAGGCGGCGGGCAGAACAATTCGGGCAATAAAAACTCGAATAAGCCGAAACTCAACTAAACACAGCATCGATAAATTCAAGGAAAACCATGACTGAAATATTTGAAGAAACCGCAGAATCGCCAAGCACCGCATCGGAAGCTGAGGCTGTCGAAGAAATCGACGAAATCAGCATGATTGAGGAAGAAGGGGATATAGCCGCTGACTACCTCGAAGAACTTCTCGATATTGTTGATCTTGACGGAGATATTGATATTGAGGTGCGCAACCAGCGCATCTATCTCTCTGTAGTGAATGATGACGATGGGAACGAAGATCTGCGCCACCTTGTTGGTCGCCGCGGTGAGGTCTTAGACGCTCTGCAGGAACTCGTGCGTCTGTCGGTTCTGGCCGCCAGCGGCAACCGTTCGCGTCTTATTCTCGATATTGCGGGTTACCGTGCACAACGTCGAGAACAGCTCACCGAAATAGCCCTCGACGCCGTCGAGAAGGTGCGTGCCTCCGGCGAAGATTTCCACCTGAAACCACTGGGCGCCTATGAACGCAAGGTTGTACACGATGTGGTTGCTGAACAGGGGCTCTACAGCGAATCCGAAGGCGAAGGCACACATCGCCATGTGGTGATTTCCCTTCCGGAGGCGTAAATGACGGTTCCTTGTGAAGGTCAAGACCTTGTAGCCGCCACCGCAATTTTTGGTGATCGTCTTCCTCTGGCACAGCGCTATGTGGAACATTTGGCGACGACGGGGATTGAGCGCGGGCTCATTGGTCCGCGCGAAGTACCGCGCCTGTGGGCTCGTCACGTACTCAATTGTGCCGCCGTGCAGGAATATATCGCCGAAGGCGCATCCGTGGCGGATGTAGGCTCTGGAGCGGGTCTGCCGGGGCTTTGTCTGGCTATTGCCCGCCCCGATCTATCAATCACGCTCATAGAGCCTCTGGAACGCCGTGTGATATGGCTTCATGAAGTGGTTGAGGATCTAGGCCTTGAGAACGTAAAAATTCTGCGTTCCCGGGCCGAGCAGGCTGTCGGGCAGGTTGAAGCCGATGTGGTGACTGCTCGCGCCGTATCTGCGCTGGTGGGTCTTGTGGATATTACCCTGCCGATTTTACGTGGTACCGGTGAGCTTCTGGCTCTCAAAGGGCGTTCTGCACGGGAGGAAATCAAGAAGGCTAAGAAAAAACTCAACCGTTTCGGGGCTCGCGAGACTGAAATCCTGACGGCGGGGGAGGGGCTGCTGGATGAGCCCACAACCGTTGTGCGAGTTACACTCTAGTCTCGATAAACTCTGAAGCTGCGAGCTTCATAGGGGTTGAAGATACATTCTCAGATGTATCTTCAACCCTTTTCTTATGCTCGTTGCCTGATAGCGGAGAAAGAGTTTGTGGTACACAAGAGATGAAAGGGAACTTTCGGCGGGGCACCGTAGTTTTTCTTGAATGTGGAATACTAAAAATAAGTAATAGAACTTGTATAAATTTTCCTGGCTGAGAGGTTGATAATCGGTTCATGATGCTGTGCTGAGAGTGAATTACTTGGGGATGAAATCATAAATTTTCGTGAAAAAATACGAATCCTAGACAACTTGTCGAGGGTGTACGTGGTATATCGCTGTTTTGACAGGTAATCTTAAAGAGGAACGCAGACCGGAGACAGTATCGGTGTTTCACGTGAAACATCCTTGATACTCCTTTATTCAATGTTTCACGTGAAACATAGTGTGCGTATCTCTATCTGGCGAAAGACACATCAACCATCAGCATCAGGCGCGGAGGATATATGACGATCACCCCCGGTGGCTCGACGCCGCCTTTACTGCCCAAGCCCCCACATACACGCGTCTTTACCATCTCGAATCAGAAGGGTGGAGTCGGTAAAACGAGTACCGCCGTGAACATTGCGGCCGCCCTTGCAGAAGCGGGAATGAACGTTTTGGTCATTGATAATGACCCCCAGGGAAACGCTTCGACGGCTCTCGGTATTGAGCATGGCGTGGAGCTTCCCAGCACTTATAACACTCTGATTGACGATACTCCGCTTTCTGATATTGTGCAGGAGTGCCCCGACCTCGACAATCTATGGTGTGCACCCGCGAATATAGACCTTGCCGGGGCAGAGATTGAACTTGTTTCGGTCGTGGCGCGTGAGAAACGCCTCAAAAACGCTCTGGAGGACTATACTGAGTGGCGTGCCCAGCAGGGGATGGGACGGCTCGACTACGTATTTATCGATTGTCCGCCAAGTTTGGGACTGCTGACCGTTAATGCTTTTGTGGCGGCAGAGGAAATCCTGATTCCTATTCAGTGTGAATACTATGCCCTGGAAGGTTTGAGCCAGCTGCTCAAGAACATTCAGATGATTCAGAAACATCTGAATTCCAATCTAGAGATTAGTACGATTCTGCTGACTATGTACGACGGACGTACCAATCTTGCATATCAGGTAGCGGAAGAGGTACGGGAACATTTCCCAAAGGAAACTCTCCAGACCAAGATTCCACGTTCTGTACGCATTTCGGAGGCTCCGAGCTACCAACAGACCGTTATTAGCTATGATCCAACGTCTACCGGTGCTCAGGCCTATCGTGAAGCGGCGCAGGAAATTGCGCGCCGCTAAGAGGAATACGGAGCATATAGATGCTCTGAAATATCGGCATATCAGGATTGGTAATTACTCCGATATTATCCATAAATAAACTTTTTGAGATTTATATCTAGGGAAATACCGAATTTTCTGAGCGCAGATTTTACGGTGCTGCAAGGTTCATATGAAGTGTAATCGGCATGTATGAGAGCGGTAGAAAATTTGGTGTGAGGAAGGAAAAATATGGCAGAGAAGCGACGGGGTCTCGGAAGGGGACTGGGTGCTCTCATTCCCAATAATACGACGCCTGTTGTGACTGCTTCCGATGTTGCCGAGAAAGAGGCGGAAAAAAAGGTAGCGGCGACTCGCAAACCTCAGCAGGAGGAACAAGCCGCCGCATCCTCGGCAAAACGCCCGAAGACTCGCAACGTAAAGCCGGAGCCGCAGAAAAAATCTGCCCCGAAAAAGGAATCGTCTGCGACGACGAAACGGACAGAACAGCAAGAGAACCGCATCTCTTCGTCGCAAAAGGCTACGGATCCGAAGCCTCAGGAATCTTCTGCTGAGACTCGGAAACCTTCTGGTTTATCGAAGCCGCAAAAGGTTTCTGCGATTAAGATGCCTAGTCTTAAAGCCCCTGCCGTGAAAGCGGGGGAGAAAAAAGAAGAGAACGTACACGTCTCATCTGTTTCTTTGTCCGCATCGCAGCCTGTGCAGAAATCAGATGTTTCACGTGAAACATTGTCTCAGCCTCGCGAAGTTCAGAAGAAGAAACCTCGTATGGATATGGGTGCGGCACTTCGCAATACGACGTTAACACGCCGCCCGGTAGATTTCTTCTTTGGTGAAGAAACGAAGGAAGCTGAGGAAGAAGGTAACAGCAACCTCGTACCCGTTCCTGGAGCTCAGTTCGCAGAAATCAAAGTTTCTGATATCCACCCAAACCGCAAACAGCCTCGCGTTGATTTTGATGAGCAAGACATGGCTGAGCTCATCCATTCGGTTCGCGAGATTGGTGTTCTGCAGCCTATTGTGGTGCGCCCTTCACGCGAGAAAAATGCCGAAAAATATGAGTTAGTGATGGGCGAGCGGCGCTGGCGCGCAACCCAGGCTGCGGGTCTAGAAACTATCCCTGCCATTATCCGTGACACGCAAGATATTGATCTGCTTCGAGATGCCCTGCTGGAAAACCTGCATCGTAGCCAGCTGAATCCCATTGAAGAGGCGGCTGCATATCAGCAGCTTATGGAAGAGTTCAGTACCACCCAGGAGCAGCTTGCAAAGCGTATTGGGCGCTCTCGCCCACAGATCTCAAACACGATTCGTTTGCTTAGGTTGCCTCCTCTCGTACAGCGCAGGGTAGCGGCAGGCGTTATCGCTGCCGGGCATGCGCGTGCCCTGCTGACTTTAACCGATCAGGCAAAGATAGAGACCATTGCTCAGAAGATCGTGAATGAAGGGCTTTCTGTGCGTGCCGTTGAGGAGCTTGTTGCCCATGCGAGCGAAGCTCCGGCAGATAAAGAGCGGAAAACCCCACAGCCACAGAAGCATCACGAGCGATTGGACTATATCGCGGATGCGTTCGCCGATAAACTAGATACATCGGTTAAGATTTCGCTCGGTGCTCGTAAGGGTAAGATGACTATTGAATTTGCTAATGTAGAGGATCTCAACCGCATTATTCGGGTTCTGGATTCTGATTTCAAAGGTTCTTAGTCCATGCGATAGCTTAGAATCCTTCCTCGCATAATCTACTGGGGGTGGTGATGTTTCACGTGAAACATCACCACCCCCAGCCTTGTATAAAGTGTGTATATCTGGTGTAGTGAGCTTCGTGGGCGTTTTTACCTGCTGTCTGACATTGTCTCCGGATAAGAAGAGCTCACAGAGGTCTGGAGTATGTGTGAAAACGATAGGTATACGAGTCTTTGCGGACCCTACAACGGTGTATATAGCAGAGCAGGGGAGTGGGATGAGACTAACACGAACTCCGAGCTGAAGGTAATTGTAAGCCTGCGCTTCCTTTTTGGATATTGAGGATTACAAGGGTATTTATCGAGACAGGCTAAAATCCTACGTTTTCGACACTATGAAATGGTTACAGGAAGAACTATGCCGAAGTCATACAGAAATTCACGGATAGTATCTTCATAAGATATTCTTATCTAAAATACAACCTCAAAAAGTATATAAAGTGTTTGTAGCCCTGTAAACGAAGCAGGTATAAAGATAGAAGGTGTGGATGTTTCACGTGAAACATCCACACCTTCTATGGGTTTTTGAGGATGAAGGCTTGAAGAAAACCTACTTGATGTATTCCTCAAAATCAGCAATGAGCGCCTGTTTGGGACGAGCGCCTACGCTCTTCTTTACAACCTGCCCATCTTTGAAAAGGTAGATCGCGGGGATAGAAGTAATGCCGTATTCCATAGCGGTGTCGCCGCTCTCTTCGACATTGACCTTCACGACATCGACCTTATCGCCATATTCTGCGGCAATTTCATCAAGAACCGGGGCGACCATGCGGCAGGGACCGCACCATTCGGCCCAGAAATCAACGATTACTGGCTTGGAATTTTCCAGAACCTCAGCCTTAAAGGTGGCATCGGTTACTGCTTTTGCATTGCTCATATCTGTTTCTCCTGACTAAAGGTTTTCGAGGTAGTGCTGTGCGTCGAGTGCTGCTATTGCACCCGAACCGGCGGCGATAATCGCCTGACGGTAGGTTGGATCAATGACGTCGCCCGCGGCGAAAACGCCGGGCAGAGAGGTTTTTGACGAGCGTCCCTGAACCGCAATCGTGTTCTGATCGGTAATCTCCAGCTGATCCTTAACCATCTCGATACGCGGATCAGATCCGATAGCAATGAACAGTCCGTCGAGCCTCATATCGCGGGTAGCGCCAGTAACGGTATCGGTCAGAACAATCTCTTCCAGCTTGGAATCGCCGTGAATCTCGCTCACCACGGAATTCCAGAGAACTTCAATCTTGGGGTTGTCGAAAACGCGCTGCTGCATAATATCGGATGCGCGCAAAGAGTCACGGCGGTGGATCAGGTAGACCTTGGATGCGTAGGTGGTGAGGAAGAGTGCTTCTTCCAAGGCAGAATCGCCGCCGCCTACCACCGCGATTTCTTTATCTTTGAAGAAGAATCCATCGCAGGTTGCACACCACGAGACGCCATAGCCAGAGAGCGTGTCCTCACCTTCAACACCCAGCTTGCGGTACTGCGAACCGGTCGAGAGAATAACGGTTTTTGCAAGGTGTACGGAACCGTCGGAGAGAATAACCTTCTTAATATCGCCGTCGAGTTCCAACTTTTCGACATCCTGGTAGCGAATATCCGTGCCGAAGCGCTCCGCCTGGGCACCGAAATTGGTCATGAGTTCGGGTCCCTGAATGCCCTGCACAAAACCGGGGAAATTTTCGACCTCGGTTGTGGTCATGAGAGCACCACCGGGGGAGAGGGAACTCGCGAAGAGTACCGGCTCAAGGTTGGCACGCGCCGCGTAGACGGCGGCAGTGTACCCGGCAGGGCCGGAACCCACAATAATAACGTTGTGGACCTTCTGATCGCCCTCAGAGGCCGTTTCTTGGGCTTTTTCCTGGGGGGCAGAGGATGCAGCAAGGTTCAGACCGCCGAGAGCGGCGCCTCCGAACAGATTACCCAATGTATTTTCAGTGCTCATTCTTCTCTTCCTCGAATTTCTTCTGATAGTCGCTCAACGCAACAATATCCCCAATTATTCCATTCTGGAAGCGGCTAAGCCATATTGACTGGGGTCGAAGCGAACATGCCGGGTACCGAAGAAAAAATATGACGTTTTATGTTCAGGGTTGCACCCGACGGAGAATACTGGGCGGAAGCCTTGAGAGAGAGCGAGATCGAGGCAAAATAAATGGCGCATCCCCATGTATGAGGATGCGCCGCTCGTTGAGGCTATACGCTACTCGGCCTTAATCTCGCCAATGCGCAGACCGTAGCTGTACCCTGCGATAGGCTGCGAGAGCTTGGGTGCTTCATCGAAGACGATGATGATGTAGCCGCCCTTATCGGCAGACTGCTTGTCCTTATCCAGCTCAACCGTGACGTCCTGCCCAGAGAAGCTTCCCTTGCCAACTTCGGTGGCACCGCTCATCGAGGCTTGGTTATTGGTGTATACGGTGAAGGAACCGCCGGAACCGCCCGTCTGCTGAATAGTTAGTTTAGAGACAACCGTGGGAGACTCTAGTTTAGCAGCAAGCCCGAATTCCTTGACGACACCACCGAAGGCGGGGCTACCAAAACCATAGCTGGACCAGGTGCTTGAGGGGTTACCATCGGTCAGTGCGGGAAGACCGGAATCCATATCCGCCATAAAGTTAGGGTTGCTCGGTACCAGACGCGATACGGAGGTAACCTTTACTGGCGCATTGGAGGCGCTGGGTGATGCCGACGGGGAGGCTTCCTCAGATTCCGTAGACCCTGCCGTAGCGCTTGCGCTTGCCGAGGCGTTCTTGCCTTTAACCGGATTCGATGCGTGATTCGACCCCAGACCGGTCAGCGTGGTGAGTACACCACCGGCAACAATGACCAATAGAAGCACGGCAGCGAAGGCAATAGCCCAGGTTCCGCGGTTTGTACCTTCGTCTTCGTCGTCTTCATAGACGCCGTCATCGTTCGGTCCGGAGACCATAGGTGCAACGTTCATTGAGGGGATTTGTGAGACCTCCCAGGCCTTTACGGCGCTGATAGCGGAGGTTTCGGAACCCACCATTGGAATGTTCTCGTAGGTTTGCGGCGCGGCACCGGTAAGGCTGTCACCGAAGATTTCGGCACCGAGTGCCTCATCAGGGTTGCCGTCGGGAGAGACCGAGGGGTTGTCGGTCAGTAGGGTGTCAAGCAAAACATCCGGGCGGCTGTATGAGGTCACCAGGTATTTATTGCCTTCGGGGGCGATTCCCATATCGAGAATCTGAATATTGTAGCGGCTATTGACCGCCAGCGCCCGCGAATTCTTCTCCAAAAGGTGGCTGCGCACGGGAGAAGCCACCACCACCGAAACCTTACGGTTCAGAATCTGATCCTTACCTTCGAGGATCATATCTGATTCGGCGGTGATGATAATCTGTGCGGTGATTTCGTAACGGCCACCCAAAACGGTTCCGACCGGAATCTGCTGCGACAAGTTCTCTCCCGTCATGTATTTTCTCGCCTATAGTTTAGTAGGCTCTTCCAAAGATTTTACCCGGATTACGCCGGATACGGTGTTTTTAGCGGTTTGCGGGCTGGTTTAAGATTCGTTTGAGGCCCCTCGCCGTGCGAGCGCTTTTACCTTGCCTGCAATGGGCGCGAAGAGAGCATCTGCCTCACGCACGCGGAAAATCTTGAGCATCACCACATAGCTGAAGAGCATGGTGAGACCACAGATTATAAGGGTTATAACCGCTGAAATTTTTGATGCCCAGGCGAAGCCATCAAGATTGTATCCGCCCAATACCCACAATACGGCGGCGGCAATAACTCCCGCAAAACATGCCGCGAGGGTAGTACGAGCGTACATGTTGATAATACGCTTCTGCCCATAATACCCAAGTCTGCGGCGAATTTCGTAGTGGCTGATGGCGACCACGAAGAGGTTCTGTACCGGGAAAATCAGGGATAGCGCATACACGGTGTAACGCGGGTCAAGCAGGGAGGCAACCCCGCTCATAACGACCATAACAATCGCGGCGTAGAACTGAATGAGGAAGGGAGTGCGCGCGTTTTCCCGGGCGTAGAGAACACGCCCGTAGAGGAAGGATATGGTCAGTGCAGGGGTTCCCAATGCGGTAATAGCAATGAGGCGCCCAATAACGGTTGCCGCAACCGGGTCGCCGCCGCTAAAGAGCACCGCCACGGGACCGGCGAGGACGATAAGTGCGAGCGCACAGAAAACGGTGGCAATACCGGCGGTACGCATGCCGTGCGAAAGGGCGTGAATGACGCTGTCGCTATCGTCCGCGATGGCGGAGGAACTCATGCGGTTAAAGAGGACGGTAGCGATGGAAATGCCAATCACGCCGTGGGGGAGCGAGTAGAGCATTGAGGCGTAGTTCATTGCCTGCAGACCGGGAATCTGAATACCCATATCGGCATACTGGGCGCGGGCGCTCACCACGGATGCGGCAACCCGCGTCATATACATATACGACAGGTTAGAGACGGCACCGGCGGCAAGGGTCCAAATCGCCAGACGAGATGCTTCCCGCAGTCCGATACCGCGCCAGCCGAAGTCCGGCTTGAGCCGCAGCCCCAGCTTCCTGAGCGGGATAAAGAGAACGATAGCCTGCAGCGCCACGCCCAGAGTTGCCGATCCGGCGAGGAAGATCGTCTGCATCGACGTCCAGCTTTCGACCGAGTGGCGTGGCGGATTGATGGTTGTATCCTGCGCCCCGAAGGTGAAAATAAAGATAAAGAGCGCAGCGATAGCAACGACGTTATTGAGCACGGGCGCCCACATGAAAGCCCCGAAGGCCTCTTTCGCGTTGAGTACCTGCCCAATGACCGTATAAAGCCCGTAGAAGAAGATTTGCGGCAAACACCAGAACGAGAATATATACCCGAGTTCTTTCTGCTCTGGCGTCCATGTAGAGCCCATAACGTTGATAATAGGGATGGCGCACGCCAGCGTAATCGCTGTAATCAGACCGATGGCCGTCACCGTAATTGTTACGAGCTTGGAAATATACCGTTCGCCGCCGTCTTGGGCTTTAGCGGCTTTGATAATCTGCGGCACGAGCACGGCGTTGAACACACCACCGGCAACCAACACGTAGATGAGGTTGGGGAGCGTATTTGCGGTCTCGAAGACGTCACCTACGGTCGAGAGGGCACCCAGTGCCACCGTGAGAAGGATTGCCTTAAGGAACCCTAGAACACGGGATACGAGCGTTCCCGCCGCCATAATGGCGCTTGAGCGTGCATCGGTACGTGCCAACTTCTTCTCCTGGTTGTGACGTTAGAGCTGGGTATTAATATACTCTCGTGCAATATCTGCGATGCGCCGTTCATTAGCGAAAGAGAGTTTCTGGCTAAGCTCCGCCAGGGGTACCCACGCAACATCGACTGCTTCATGATCGGGGTCATGCTCAATGGTTAGGCGGCCGCCGGTAGCACAAAAAAGGTAGTGATGTACCGTTTTATGGATGCGCTGCCCACTAGACGTAAACCAGTAGTCGATATACCCGAGGGTAGCAACAATGTAACCGGTAATTCCGGTTTCTTCGGCTATTTCTCGCTGAGCTGTTTCTATCAGACTTTCATGACC
Source organism: Rothia sp. HMSC067H10 (assembly GCF_001810635.1). NCBI lineage: Bacteria > Bacillati > Actinomycetota > Actinomycetes > Micrococcales > Micrococcaceae > Rothia > Rothia sp. HMSC067H10. The sequence continues at coordinate 13,992 of NZ_KV802288.1, read as the reverse complement.
TTCAACATGTCCCTTAGGTAGACACCATTCGAGCTGTCTGTTGCGGTTATAGCGCGCAATGATTGCCACCGGCAGGTCGGGACTATCAAAATTAATCATGAGCCCTCCCGAAGAGACCTCTTCAAGCGCAGGCACCGGAAGCTGGGGCGCGAAGGGGCGCATTTTGGGTGCGCGCGGTACGGGAAAACTCATAGTTCTACCTTATCCGATGCGGCGCTATTTTGGGCTATGGTGCGGCTGATAGGAGCCCGCTAATATGCTCTTGTCGCTAATATCTGGCAGGATTAAGAGACTATGTCGCAAAAACTTGATGTGCTCTCAAAATATCCGGATGCTGTTGAACTCGGCGAACTCTACCGCCAGGCGGGTTTTGATCTCTATCTAGTCGGTGGTTTGGTGCGTGATGAACTACGCAATACCCCCGGCGAGTTTACCGATTTTGATATGACTACGAACGCCACCCCCGCCCAGAGCGAGCGGATTTTGAGCGCCTGGGGAGAGCATACCTGGGATATCGGCAAAGAATACGGCACTATCAGCGCCCGCAAAAACGGCGCTGTTTACGAGGTAACGACCTACCGCGCCGAAGTGTACGTCGCTGATTCCCGCAAACCCACGGTGGAATTCGGCACCGACCTGAAGGCTGACTTGATACGGCGCGACTTCACTATCAACGCTATGGCTGCTGCGCTGCCTTCGGGGGAGATCGTGGATCTTTTCCACGGCACTCAAGATTTAACAGAGGGCGTTTTGCGCACCCCGCGCTCGCCTCAAGAATCCTTTTCCGAAGACCCTCTTCGTATGATGCGCGCGGCACGGTTCGCTGCTCGGTTCAACCTCACTGTAGCGCCGGAAGTATTCGAAGCGATGCGGCAGATGGCATCGCGCATCGAGATTATTTCGGCGGAACGGGTGCGCGACGAACTCATCAAACTCATCTGTGCAGATTACCCGCGCGTGGGCCTGAACTTGCTCGTAGAAACCGGGCTTGCGGACTATGTGCTCCCGGAGCTGCCCGCCCTGCGCATGGAAATGGACCCTTCACACCACCATAAAGACGTTTATGAGCACTCGCTCAAAGTCATGGAACAGGCGATCGAGAAGGAAACCGACGCTGACGGTTCCTGCCCCGCGCCCGATTTTGTGCTGCGTTTCGCATCGCTTCTGCACGACATCGGCAAACCCAAAACCCGCAGATTCGAGAAAGACGGCTCGGTATCTTTTCTGCAGCACGATGTGGTTGGCGCACGCATGGTCAAAAAACGGATGCGCGCCCTACGCTTCGATAACGACACCATCAAGGCGGTGGCGCGCCTCGTGGAGCTTCATATGCGTTTCTACGGCTACCGTGAGGCCGGGTGGACCGACTCGGCGGTACGTCGATACGTGCGGGACGCAGGGGAGCAACTGCAGCGTCTCCACAGGCTTTCTCGGTCGGATGTCACCACGCGCAATAAGCGCATGGCGCGCTCGCTGGCGCAGGCATACGATGATTTGGAGCGGCGTATTGATGAGCTTGCCGCTCAAGAAGAGCTGGATGCGATGCGCCCTGAACTGGATGGCGAGCAGATTATGGTGGTGCTGGGCATCGGTCCTGGGCCTCTTGTGGGGCAGGCGTATAAATTCCTGCTGAACCTGCGTTTGGATGAGGGTGAACTTGGTGAAGAAGAAGCGACCCGCCGTCTGCTTGTGTGGTGGCAGGAGCACGGAGAGTCCTAAATCTCCATAATGCGGCGGAATACTGCGGAAAAGAGTATGACGGAGACTACGGCGCATAAGGTTAACTAAATGCCTCTGTGAAGCTAAATTGACGTGTAGGATGGTACTCAGCGGCAGCGTTCGCCGCGCACGAATACACATTCACCGAAAGGGCATTACTATGTCTGATAACTCTGCCTTTAATCCGGCTTCTAAACCTGCATTCAACGGTTCCCAACCTCACGGACAGCCCGTACAACCTATCGCCGTAGCACCGGTCATGATGGTGCAGCAACCCAAATCCATGGCGGTGGCATATCTGCTGTGGTTTTTCCTAGGTTCCCCTGGTATTCACAAGTTTTATCTGAACCAAACGGGTCAAGGGATTCTATACCTGTGTTTATTCCTTACTGGCTGGGCAACTATTTGGTTTCTTATCGGGATAATTCCTCTTGTAATTTTGGGCATCTTGCTCATCATTGATATTTTCCTGATACCTGGCCGGGTGAACCAACTCAACGGTGTAACCCCCGTTGTCGTGAAGCAGTAACAGCCCATTATCACAACCCCACCGCGCATTGGAGAATCCCGCATCCTCACAGTCGAGGATGCGGGATTTTTTGTCTAAACGAAGGTTGGTGCGGTGGGGGAGGGGAGGGCAGACTCCCACCGAATACACACCCCGTTCCCAGGGTTTGCGCATGTGAACTGTCTAAACTTGCAGTGAGCGCGTTATATACAGCGCGCTGAAACACTCACGAAGGAAGGAAATATGTCGCAACAGGTTTATGAACCTAAACTTTTCGCCCATGGAACCGTTCCGGGCAGCCGTACTTATGTGAACTCCGAACATGAACAGTCAACCGTCGTCGTGATTCGCCCCAAATCCGTACTTCTCACCTATGTGCTGTGGTTTTTCCTCGGATGGTTAGGCATCCACAAGTTTTATCTGCGTCAGCCAATTCAGGGGCTGCTTTACCTTGCGCTCACCGGTATAACCAGCCTGCTGACGCCTATAGGTTTAGGTTGGATAACCGGTATTCCGCTAGGTCTTCTGCTCTTCAAAGACCTCTTCACGAATATCCTTCGAGTCGCCATCCTCAACCTTCGGGACTCTTCGGTTCGTTACTACTAAAACCAGAATTTTTAGCGTTCAAGACTCTAGCTTCAGGATGCTCCCGTTACACCCATGCGGTGTGGTGGGCGCATCCTTCTCTTTGCTGGATTCTACCGCGTATTCTCGTGTAGTATAGAAGAATCTGTGTGTGCATCCTGAACAAGAGGATGCTGCACCGGGTGCCACATGAATCTCCTGCTATGGAAATCCCATAGCCGTTTAGCCCAAAGGAGGGGTTTAATCATGCGTGCATACGAACTGATGGTTATCCTCAACCCCGAGGTTGAGGACCGAGCGGTAGAGCCGTCTCTGTCGAAGTTCCTGGAAATCGTCACCAACGCTGGCGGTACCATCGACAACCTTGACATCTGGGGTCGCCGCCGTCTGGCATACGAGATCCAGAAGAAGTCCGAAGGTATCTATGCGGTTGTTAACTTCACCGCGAGCCCTGAGACCGCCGCTGAGCTCGACCGTGTTCTAAACCTGAACGAGTCCGTTATGCGTACCAAGATCATCCGTCCGGAGGATCAGAAGGTCAACAAGTAAGACTCTAAAACCGCGACCTGATTAAAATGTCAGGTTCCTATGGTTACCTAGAGTTATATACTTGAATCCATTCGAGGAGGCATCAATGGCAGGCGAAACCATTATCACTGTGGTCGGGAATCTCACCAGCGACCCTGAGCTGCGCTACACTCCCGCAGGTGCAGCGGTTGCAAACTTTACGATTGCATCTACCCCGCGTACCTACAACCGTCAAACCGGTCAGTGGGAAGACGGTGAGGCACTGTTCCTGCGTGCGTCTATCTGGCGCGACTACGCAGAGAACGTCGCAGAGACCCTGAAAAAGGGAACCCGTGTGATCGCCCAGGGCCGTTTGAAGTCTCGCTCGTATGAAACGAAGGAAGGCGAACGTCGTACCTCAATGGAGATCGAGCTCGATGAGATCGGTCCCGCTCTGCGGTACACTACCGCCCAGGTAACCCGTTCACAGCGCACCTCTGGAGGTAACTTCGGCGGTCAGCAGGGCGGCAACTTTGGCGGTAATAACTTCGGTAATAACCCCCAGCAGGGTGGTTTTAACAATTCCGCGCCGCAGCAGGGCTTCGCTCAGCAGCAGGGCGGAAACGGTTACTCCAGTAATGCCGGATTCGGTGGGGGAGCCCAGCAGGCGCCCGCACAACCGGCACAGCAGCAGGCACCTGCGGCTGATCCGTGGACCTCACAGTCCGGCGGAAACTACGATTGGGGTACCGGCGCCGATGACGAACCTCCGTTCTAAAGAAACGTTCCGTCTTCCTCAAACCAAACCATATATCAATCCATCCCGCGGTTAACGCCGCGGGCTCCCAACCTAAAGGAGCACCACGATGGCTAAGGCTGAAATCCGTAAGCCCAAACCTAAGCAGAACCCCCTGAAAGCTGCTGACGTCACCGTTATCGATTACAAAGACGTCGCCTTGCTACGCAAGTTCATCTCCGATCGCGGCAAGATCCGCGCTCGCCGCGTAACTGGCGTGACCGTTCAGGAACAGCGCAAGATCGCTCAGGCAATTAAGAATGCCCGTGAGGTTGCACTGCTTCCCTACTCCGGCGCTGGCCGCTAACGAGAAGGAGAGTAACAAGTACTATGGCTAAGATTATTCTGACTCAGGAAGTAACCGGTCTGGGTGCCGCTGGTGACATCGTCACCGTTAAGAACGGCTATGCACGTAACTACCTTCTTCCTCGCGGCTTTGCCGTTTCATGGACCGTTGGCGGCGAGAAGCAGGTTGAATCTATCCGTGCGGCCCGTGCGGCGCGTGCGAAGGCCTCCCTGGAAGAAGCCCAGGAGACCGCAGCTAAGCTCTCTGCTCGCCCAATTGTAGTGGCACACAAGGCTGGTGCTGATGGTCGTCTCTTCGGCTCCGTTAAGGCAGATGCTATTGCTGACGCTATTGAAGAGGCAGGTCTCGGCACTATCGACAAGCGCACCATTCACCTCGGTTCCGCTATCAAGCGCACTGGTGAATACCAGGTGACCGCTCGTCTGCACGAGGATGTTGTTGCCAACGTTACTCTGGACGTTGTAGCAGCCGCATAAGCAGGGCGTATTTAGACGCTGTGAGGGCGTCGCATTCCGACTGGGATGCGACGCCCTTTTCATATGTGGAGCCAATCATCCGTTTTACTCGAGAAGTGCGGGGTAGGGGAGGGGTATGTTTCACGTGAAACATTGTGTGTTACAGAATACCGTCAATAAAATCTATGACCGCTTGGGTTACCTCTTCCGAATGCCCCTCGATCATATGACCCCCCGTTTCGAAGATACATGTGGTGAGATTCGGGTATCGGTACATAGAACTCTGCACATGCCCTCGCGGCTGGGCAAAAGGCACCACTCGGTCATCTTGTGCGTGGATCAGAAAAACGGGCGGTTCCAAGCTCTCAATGGGGTATTCCTCAAGATGGACCGCCATATCCGGGTTCGTGATAGTTGTGTCGATCTTGGCTCCCATACGTCGCTCCTGTAGGGGGAGCATCCCATATATGGTATTTGAGGGAAGCCCAAATAGAGGTTTGAAAAACGGAGACAGCAGCCACATGACGTAGTTATGGTTCAGGGTGGCAGGAGGCCCCATACGCGTGGGCAGCTTTCGTGGTTTTTCCTCCTGGGGCGGGGCAGAGCTGAGGAGAATAAGACCTGCTGTTCGTTCCGGATAATCCAGAGCGAAACGAAGAGCGGGGGTTCCTCCTGCAGAGGCGCCTATCACATAGACCGTCTCGATATTGAGGATATCAAGGAGGGCCATCAGAGCCGCTGCCTGTTCTTTGGGAGTTCCTTCACCTGCGACCGCGCTTCCGGGGTACCCAAAACGCGATGGAGCAATAATCCTGTAGTGTTTCGAGAGCTTCCTAACGTTCTCAAAGGCTTGGTCGTAGCCGCCATAGATACCGTGCAGAGACAGAATAACGGGAGGGTTGCTATATACTGAGGACGACCCGGTGGGCATAATATCGAGATATGCTATCTCTCCATAGCTGAGATGCACCGTTTTGACCGGATACGACGCGAGTTCGTCCACAGCATCGTGGAGTGCCCGGCGGCATCGTATACCTTGAACACCCATGTAAGTTGTGGCAGCAAGCGCTGTACTACCAAGGAGGCACCTGCCCCACCGGACGTATCCTGCACGGTTTTTCTGTGGTTCCGGTGTACTGCTAGTCCTACGCATAGTTCCCTACCCCTTCGTATACGGTCTATTTTTAACTACAGTAATTTCACAGACGTGGGCGCACAACCCTAGGGGACGGGCATTAGGACTATTCTTGGAGATACTTCGATATAGTAGTATTTCTATCTCTATACGTTGGATAACTATATTTCTATAGGAATTTTCTTATAGACAGCATCAATGTTTCACGTGAAACGGTGTATGTAAAAAGATTGAGAAATAATAAAAAATTCCGAAGGAACCTCAAAAATCCTATATTCTCCGAAGTGAGAACCGTAGACTGGACGTGATAGAGCAACCTTAAACTTCTTCAGAAGGGTAGATGTAGATGTTACAGGTTCAGAATCTTACCAAGAGGTATGGTGATAAAACCGCCGTTAACGATATGTCTTTTATCGTTCCCGATGGTAAAGTCACCGGTTTCTTGGGTCCCAATGGGGCAGGTAAATCGACCACGATGCGCATGCTGGTCGGACTCCATAAGCCCACCTCGGGCGAAGCCCTTGTAGACGGCAAAAATTATCAGTCCCTTAAATCTCCGCTCCATACGGTGGGAGCCCTCCTTGACGGGAAATCGGTACATCCGGGGCGCAGCGCACGCACCCACCTCATGTCTATTGCGCTTACCCACGGTATTTCGGCGAAACGTGTGGACGAAGTTATCGGCATGACCGGTCTTAGCCAGGTGGCTAAACGGAAGGTCGGCGGTTTTTCCCTCGGTATGAACCAGCGTTTAGGTATCGCCTCAGCTATCTTGGGCGATCCCCATAACGTTATTCTGGATGAGCCGGTTAATGGTCTTGATCCCGAAGGCGTGGTGTGGGTTCGTCAGTTGGCGAAGTATTTGGCGTCCGAAGGCCGGGCGGTGCTGATTTCTTCGCACCTTATGAGTGAGATGGCGCAGACCGCTGACGACCTCATTATTATTGGGCGCGGTCGCCTGCTGGAACACACGTCTATTGATGAACTTATCTCGCGCATCGGCGGTCATAAAGTTCTGGTTCGTACCGATGAACGTGACCTTTTTGCTTCGCTCCTTGCGGAACGGTCGCTTCCTTTCGAGGCGGTCGATACCGATGGTTTGTTGGTTTCGGCTGATGCTCGCGACCTGGGTGAGCTCGCTTTGCGTGAGCAAATTTTGCTCTATGAACTGGCGCCTCATGAAGCAACTCTTGAGGATGTTTACCTTGAAATTACACGTTCAGAGGTTGAATATGTCTCTGATAGTCTTCCAGGTGCTGGTGCCGCAGATGCGGGTTCTTCGGTACCAAATGCACCGGCAGTCGATCCTCAACTGCAACCGGTGGCTAGTTCTCCAGAGCACAGCTTTATTGACGAAACCCAGCAGGGGAATGGGAGGAACATATAAATGAGTACTCAAACCTACGCTACTAAAAATGCGCCTGCACCGGTTGCTCATAACCTATCATTCCTGGGTGTGCTCCGCTCAGAATGGTTAAAGATGCGCTCCCTACGTTCTCAGCAGGTTCTCTTCATCATTACGGTAGTGCTGATTTTAGGACTCGCAATGCTGCTGGCTCCTGTTTTTAACGAACAATTGGCACAGTATGAGAAAGATGTGAGTACATCGCAGATTGTGAATGGGCAATCAGTCAACGGTTCCGAGATCATTGACCAGATGAAGAGCGCATCATACTCTATCGGAGTTGTAGGCGCTTCATTGGGAGGCATTATTCTTTCTTCCATGGCGACGGTATTTATTGCATCCGAATATGCCACGGGTGCCATGCAAACAAGTCAGCTAGCAGTACCGCGTCGTTCTCTTTTATATTCTGCTAAAGCCCTTGTGGTGACGGTGGTAGCTTTTGTCGTAGGAACCTTGAGCGGTATCTTGGCATTCTTCTTAGGTCAGATGATACTCACGGAAAAGCTACGAGTCTCTTTCGATGGTGAAGTACTTCGAATCACTCTTCTTCTTGGACTGTATCTTGTGGTACTTGCTTGGATGGGATTCGGGTTTGGTGCTCTCCTCCGTAATAGTGCCGGAGCTATTGTTCTTACAGTCGTTCTGCTTTTTGTGGTGACAATAGTTCTTAGTTTCTTCAGGTCTGCTGAGTGGGCAAGCGATGTTTCCAAGTATCTACCTGTCCATCTGGGCGAAAATATGTTGGTCTACGATACTGATAAGTTTAAAGATCCCAGCTACGAAGTCCGCTGTATCCTCTTCACCCTGTGGGGTTTTGTACCCTTGGTACTTGGCTGGATTCGCTTCAAATTCAACGATATGAAGTCTTAGACTTACGGCTCATCAGGTAAGAGGAAGTGCCGCCTCCTGAACATATACTGGCTGGGAGGCGGCACTTGCTGTTACATCAAGGATCATTGTTGTGGGCTACTCTCGGTTAGGCTAGATATATGGCGAAAAAATCTTTCAATCACCTTCCCCCCAGCACTCAGCTTTTGCGGGTCGGCATCATCTTCGAGGCAGTAAGTGTTGTACTTGTGATACTTGCCTTTATTCCTTTTCCCTCGCTCACGGTGAATGCCATCCTGTTTTATATCACGATAATCGTGGGTAGTTTTACCTCTGTGATCGCCTTTATCTGTGCCATAGTGGGGCTTATTCGGTTTGTGCGCCATCGCATTGCAAATATTGTATTGGCGGCGGTATCGGTGCTGATAAACCCGGTGACCGTGGTTTTGGCTGATGCTCTTCTGAACTCTAACGGCTAAATTACTGTCGCGCGGGGATTGTGCTCTGCATGCTGAGGTATCGGACTGACGCTCTTCCCAGTATTTCTTGCGGGGACTTTCAGGTGTTTTTCAGCCAAACCCCAAGGTTTCTCAAGGTAACTACGGTTAACTGGAGGTGTTGGTTCGAGAGGACTGCGATGTGAATGTGTGTGTTTCAGAGAGCGGATATGCTCTCGTGGAACTGAAAAGCGAGGCTACCGTGTAGCCTCGCTTTTCAGTTTTAAAAATTTCGCCTTCTTCCGGGCGGCTATCACAATCTCATGCACGGTACCGAATACAGCGTGTAATTCTCTGCGATATATGCCCTGTAAGGAAGCTCTGACCCCTGGCCTTGTGTCTACAGCACACATGACCCCTCGTATTCACAGATATTCCCAAGGTTTAACTCACGAGGAATAAAGGTTGACGGGTCATAGTTATGTCAGGTAGTTCGAGAGGACTATCTGAAAGTTGGACTTTCCTTAGCGGAAGTGGCTCTGATTTTCGTATGTATGTGTGTGTGATTGAGGCTGAGATCGAATCTTCGGGTTCGGTCTCAGTTTCGTTTACCCCTTAGTCTGCGTTCCGCACATAAAGCCACAGAAAACAATGGCGTAGTATCGGCGTGACAGGAGGTTTGCAAGATACAGCATACGAAGAATGCGGCTACCTCATGACGGAGTGTAGAATTAGAGCATAAAAATCTTGCATATTAAATACGAATTATCACAGGAGATTTATCGTGCCTAAAACCCCGAACGTTCCCGGTACTGATCGTCCCGCCGAAAAAGCCGCCGGACACTGGCTGCTCGCCCAACTCGGCAAAAAAGTCCTCCGCCCCGGTGGGCGCGAAACTACAAACTGGCTGCTCAGCCGTGCACTCGGCGGACAGATTGACGTAGTCGAATTTGCCCCCGGGCTGGGTATCACGGCTCTCGAAATCGTCAAACGCAGCCCCAAGACTTACACCGGTGTAGATCTTGATCCAAAGGCGGCTGAAATCGTGCGCGGGCGCATCGGAGACAACCCCAACTACACAGTCGTGAACGCCGGGGCGCAGGAAACCGGGCTGCCCGATTCCAGCTATGACGTGGTGGTGGGCGAGGCTATGCTGACCATGCAGACCGACAAGCACAAGCTGGAAATTATGCGCGAAGCGGCGCGCATCCTACGGCCGGGCGGGTACTACGCCATTCACGAGCTGTCGCTGACCCCCGACTACCTGCGTACCGAAGTTCAAGAAGAAATTCAGAAGGACCTGGCACGAAGCATTCGCGTGAACGCACGCCCGCTTACGGTTGCCGAATGGACCCGCCTTGCCGAAGAAGCCGGGTTTGAGGTGTTAGACGTATATCAAACCGAGATGGCTCTTTTAGAACCCAAACGCATGATTGCCGATGAAGGGGTGGGCGGACTCGCCAAGATCATGTTCAACCTTGCACGCAAACCGCAGATTCGTGAGCGCGTGCTGGGTATGCGCAGTGTTTTCCGCCGTCACGCCGACCATATAGGCGCTATCGGTCTGGTTCTACGGAAGAAATAACTACGATTTGCGCGGTCAGAAAACGGAGCCTGAGTTTTCCCGATACAGTGGGCGGATTACTGAGGCTCCGTTTTACACTAGATATATATGAGGCGTAGATCCCGCTCAAGCATGTGTACGCCCCCCGCTGGAGAAGACAATGAGCCGTATTCTTTTCTCTCCCGAAAGCTTTAATATGGGTGAAACCACGCGCGGCATCGAAATAGCGCGTGTTGCCCAAGACCGAGGGCACAAAGTCCTCTTCCATATATACTCGCCCAAATACCGTGGGTTGCTGGAAAGCGCGCGGCTTCCCGTGCATCTTCGTGAACCCATCATGACTGATGCCGAAGCGAAACAACTCATGGCGCTTGACCAAGGCAGGGGAGTGCGGCATCCCTTCACCACCGAGAAAGTACGCCAGAGGGTTACCGTAGAACTTGCGGCCATTCGTGACTTTAACGCAGATGCCGTGGTGATCGGCTCTAACCCAACTATGCTGATCTCCGCGCGCATCGCCGGTGTACCTATTTTCTATGCGCGCCCTTACGCATATTCAACGACCTATTTTTCTGCGAAACCTGCCGGTGAAGCCCCCGCAGCACCGGGATGGTTACGCGCACTGGCTCGGACAATATCTTATAAACCAGCCTCGTTCACTCGTGTAGCCCGCGAACATGGAATCAAACTCCCGCGCCGTACCGTCGATATGTTCAGCGCTGACGTAAACCTTATCTGTTCTCTTTTTACCGAGCTGCGCGGCGATCCGTTAACGGCGCCGGATGTCAGTGTGGGTCCTATCTACTACCGTGCTCCCGGTGAACTTCCGCAGGTTGTTCAGGAACCTAAAAAGCGACCACTTATCTACGTGGGGATGGGCTCGTCCGGGTCTTCGCATATCTTGGCGGCGGTGCTGCGGCAACTTTCAACGGTACCGGTAGATGTGCTGGTCGGTGATGGGGTGCTGTTAGCGGATGCTGATGCGCGCTCGCTGGGCGACAATATTCACCATGCGGGAACTGTTCCGGCTCATCTGCTTGCCGGGCACATTGATGCCTCAATTACGCACGGTGGTGAAGGAACCGTGCAGACAGCGTGTCTGGCGGGGGTACCGTTTGCGGGTATCGCCATGCAGGCTGAGCAACGCTGGAATATTGAGGAATGTGTGCGGTACGGCAACGCCCTGCGCTTCGCGAAACATGATGTGCACCGAGGTCAGATGCACGGCATTCTGGATCGTTTACTTTCAGATGAGACCATGCGTGCCAAGGCCCGGCAGCTCAGCAAGGCAATGCGTGGCATGGACGGTCCAACCCGCGCCGTCGATGTGATTGAGGGCTATCTCAAAGACTGTAATCCTGCCTAACTGGTGCATCAGGTGGTGAGCCCGAGTGGATACTTCTCGGATATGAGCGCTATAGCGCAGATGGCACGCCGCGGCCGGGTGTATCTTCTGCGACCGCAAGGGCGGCTTAACCCCATTCACGGGGCGGATGTTGCCGCATACTGTCTTGATAAGGTGGAATCTGCTCAAGAAGGATCCTACGATATTGGTGGTCCCGAGGTTCTCTCGTGGCGCGAGGTAGCACAGTACGCTTTTGAGGCGGTGGGACGCCCCGCGAAGATCACGGTTATCCCGCCCCGGTTAGCAGACGGTGTGGTGAAGGTGATCGGCCTTATCAAACCGCGCGTGGCCGATACTTTATCGTTTATGCTGTGGGGCTTAACGCATGATTGTGTGGGGGAGCCGACGGGAACGAATAGTCTTCGAGAGTTCTACCGGGAACAGACACAGAATTTATAAGGCGGTGTACATTTCAACAAGCGTTCATGAGAAACTAGCATAGAAGTTCTGCAGAAATTGCTTCTGGAACGCCATAAACATCGGATAAAAACGCGATTTTGAGGAAAAAGCATGTCTGAAACTGCTATCGATTATGGTTCTCGCACCCTGCCGCACGATGATGTCGCGGAGCAGTCGGTGCTGGGCGGCATGATGCTCTCTAAAGACGCTATTGCCGATGTGGTAGAGACTCTGCATGCGGGAGATTTCTATAAGCCGCAGCATGAACTGATCTATGAGGCAATTATTTCTCTGTACGGTCACGGCAACCCCGCCGATGCGATTACGGTAGCGGATGAGCTCAAGGGCCGCGGTGAACTCACACGAGTCGGTGGGGCAACATATCTGCATACGCTTATCGCTTCGGTTCCAACCGCTGCGAATGCCCAGTATTATGCTGAGATCGTCAAGGAACACGCGGTTATGCGCCGTCTGGTAGAGGCTGGCACTAAGATCGCCCAGCTCGGTTACACGAGCGAGGGAGAGGTAGACTCGCTGGTTGATCAGGCACAATCTGAGATTTACGCAATTTCAGATGGCAACGCGAAAGAGGATTACGTTACCTTCTCAGATGCCTTAGAAGCCACGATGAACGAGATCGATGCGAACTCGAACCGCCCGGATGGCGTTTATGGCGTGCCCACGAGCTTTATTGAGTTTGATGAGCTCACCGGTGGTTTGCATCCGGGGCAGATGATTGTGGTTGCCGCGCGCCCCGGCGTGGGTAAATCGACTTTGGCACTGGACATCGCCCGTTCTGCCGCGATTCACCATGATATGACGACGGTCTTTTTCTCTTTGGAAATGGGTCGCACCGAGCTTGCAATGCGTGTGCTTTCGGCGGAGGGCCGTATTTCGATGGGCCGCCTCAAGAAGGGAGATCTTGACCAGGAGGGATGGACCAACCTGGCGACCCTGCAGGGGAAAATAACTGGTGCACCGCTTTTTATTGATGATTCGCCGAACATGACGCTCATGGAGATTCGTGCGAAATGCCGTCGTCTTAAGCAGCGCAATCAATTGCAGCTTGTGGTGCTGGACTACCTGCAGCTAATGAGCTCGGGTAAGAAAGTTGAGTCTCGTCAGCAAGAGGTTTCGGAGTTTTCCCGTAGTCTCAAACTTTTGGCGAAGGAACTTGAAGTTCCGGTCATTGCGCTCTCGCAGCTGAACCGTGGTTCGGAGCAGCGCACCGATAAGCGCCCGATGATCTCTGATCTGCGTGAGTCCGGTTCGATTGAGCAGGATGCGGATATGGTGATTCTGCTGCATCGTGAGGATATGTACAACCCCGATAGCGATCGTGTGGGCGAAGCAGACATGATTATTGCGAAGCATCGTGGCGGCCCAACGAAGACTATTCCCTTGGCATTTAGCGGTAAGTACTCGCGGTTTAATAACATGGCTTCTGAAACTCCACCGCAGCAGTATTAGCGGATTCTAGCGCATTTGAGCGTAAGAAAGGCGTTGCTTGACCGGTATTTTACCGGGAGGGCAGCGCCTTGAGTCTTTAAGAATTTTCGGAGTATAAAGGAGTTTTCGTGAATGAGGTTTTCATGGAAGTAAACACCCAAAATATTATGTGATGTACTGCATATTATTCTGGTTTGCAAAGCACGGAAAGCCTCTGTATAGTTGTATGAGTCGCCGCGGCGAGGGGAGGTAAAAACCCCGAGATCTTGCGGCAAAACCAACTATACAGTGCATAATTTGAAATTCATGTTTACGTTCGCACGGTAATTTTATAACCATGAGAAATTGAATGAATTTTGAATATTTGTGATGTGAGGCATAAAGTTTTTAACTTGTGTTTCTTGATGAAAGCGAGTATAGTTACATAGGTTGTCACTCAAAATGGAGTGGCAGTATCACTGACCGGCTGATGATGGTCTCTGCATGCGTGTTT
>NZ_KV802287.1:0-682 GCF_001810635.1 Rothia sp. HMSC067H10 | reverse complement strand
TTTGTTGCAGGGGCCAGTGTTTTTGTATTTTAAAATTATTAGTCGTGTTTAAGCGTTGAGTAGTTATGTGTTGTTTGTTATCTCAAGGTTGAGGGTGATCCTATTGTTGGTGCTAATGAGGGTAGGAATTTTGACAATATTCCAGAGAAGGGTGGAGGTATAGGCAATATTTTACCGACAGCTGATGTTAAAGGAGGCAATATAACCTACACCGAAATGGATTTTATGCCTCGACGACCCAAAATAGATAAAGATGGTAAAGTAATTCTCAAGGCTGATGGGGAGCCTGAGATGACACGAGGTACTGAACGCCTGTTAATAGGTAGCAATGGAAGTATTTACCTTACTTTAGATCATTATCATACATTTATTCTACTAATAGACTAGCGAGAAATGATGAGTTATACATCAAAATACCCTGACCTCTTTAAAGCTCCTCTCTTTATTCGTGAGAGTGGATATTGGCAGAACCGTATGCTGCCTTATCTGGAAGCGGAGGGGTGGGCTGTCATTACTGTTGATTGTGCAGGTGTGACTTCTATACAAGATTTTGCTTATCGTCTTGTGGAAAGTATCGACAACGGTTATTCGTATCCTGAAGGGTTTAATCTGCGTTGGGCTTCCGAAGAAGCCTGCCTCATCAGGAACAGGGATATGCGGCAGGGGCTTTTCGTTTTGTATA
>NZ_KV802286.1:0-220 GCF_001810635.1 Rothia sp. HMSC067H10 | reverse complement strand
GCCTTTGTTTTCGGGGTTGTTGAAGATGTGGATGCGGGTGTCGGGGTTTTTCTTGTGGTAGTCGGTGATGATGTCGACGGAGTCATCGGGGGATCCGTCGATCATGATGAGCAGTTCAAAGTTGGGGTCTGTTTGGTTTCGGACGGATTGTATGGCGTTGATGACGGTGTTGGCGGTGTTGTAGACCGGCATGATGATGCTGGTACGAGGGGTACGCATA
>NZ_KV802285.1:0-241 GCF_001810635.1 Rothia sp. HMSC067H10 | reverse complement strand
GCAAAGCAGCCCCAGCGAGGCGGGAGCTGCTTCCGGCATCGTCAACACCGGCCACCAAATGGGTGCTACCACGGGAGTTGCCGGACTTACCGGTCTTCTCGTGTTTAGTCCGCACTATTCGACGCCATTGACTGTTTCGGCCATCCTCATGGTCGTAGCACTGCTCGTCATGCTCGCCGCAACACGCAAGCTCGAGAACTAATATGGCTCTTCCGAGTTGAGTGTGGGTGACCGGGTGTTG
>NZ_KV802284.1:0-54218 GCF_001810635.1 Rothia sp. HMSC067H10 | reverse complement strand
AACGGTGGTTTTACTAAACAACCCCAACCCGGTGCAGTATCCCCTTGACTATAAGTGCGGTTTGGGCCTGGTACGCTATTTAACCACTCAACTAGTGTTAACTCCGGTACGGCACCCAAGAATGGGCCTCAAAACCCCCGCTACCTGTGACGGACCTTTGACGAAAAACGGGTGCCACCAGCACAGGAAAACCCGGTAACGATGCACCAACTGCCGGGTCTTAACAACCATTCAACACCTCAAACTCACCCAACGGAACTAGCTATGCTTTTATCGCTTGGAATATCAGCATTAGCTTTCAACACGTAAAGCCCCGGAAAAGTACCCTCTAATTCCAGCTGTATATGTAAGCCGGTACTGGGACGTCATGTATTCATACTCCCGTTCACCCTGTTGCGAGTTGCAGCTCGACGGATCTACTTTGGTGCAGATTATGGCATATATCACCATAGCCGCGTCGTTCTTATATCGTCTATGCAGACAGAAAATTGGGTTATGGAATAGAATGTGTGTCTGTTCTAATGTTCCTAACCTGAATTGTGGTTGGGGCTAAGCCGTATTCTGAAGCTCTTACACCGTATCCCTTACCCACTAAACCCCTGAGCAAGACGGAGGTGTAGAGCATGATTACTCGAACAGCTATAGCGGTTCTGGAGGTTTTGACGGTGCCGATACTCTGCTAGAAGCTCGCTGAGTAACACTGCTTGCGGCGTGTGTAGCCATAAAGTACTGCGAGGCTTGTCCACTAGTACTGTCCACTAGCAGGGTGCTCGTGAAGAAGAACAGCTGGATCACAACGTAGATAACTGCTAAGTGCACAGGGGGTGACTACAGGATAAAGGGATAGGCGATGTCCCAAGGCGCCCGTGATAAGGCTCGTCAAATTGTGGCTAAGCAAGTAAGATACTGTCAGCATTAGACATTGACATCGCCGATGAAACTAAGCTGAGTGTAGTAGAGTCATCGCATGCTATTATCCCCTGGAATCTTAGGGCGAAACTCGTTGGTTGAAGCTGTTCTAGTAAATATAGGGTTTATTGCTAATCTCGACATCTGACTTGGTCTGCGGTCGAGGCTATCTTAGACCTTTTCCTTGGTAGCGCAGTCTTGCAGTATGAGGGCCTTATCCGTGGAACTTATGAGCTATAAACGGGGGTCTCTGGAAAGGTATGGTTTACATACATACATGTCACCCAGAGAATAGGGGAACGAGACAACTTATAAGGTACCGAGTCTGCTTTTGCTCATACCGCCAGGTTTATCCTGAGATGCTATCCCGCAGAATAACAAGTCTTATAATGGTACGCGCGGCTTATAGCCAGCGCAGGTGACTGTGGTTGCCCCGTAAAATAAGCTGTGAGCATGAGAACGCGACACAAAGTGTAGAAAACCTGGCTATGACTGGCAGCTACCAACAACCTTCGGTAGGCTAGAACGGGTTAGCGGTAGGCGCATCCACCGCGTCGATCACAAGATAAAGGAGCAGGCAATGTCCCAGGACGCCCGCGAGAAGGCCCGCCAAATTGCGGCTAAACAATCAAAACGCGGCAATGTCGCGATGAACCGTCGATGGATACAACTTACCGTACTCGGCGTAGTCGTTGTTATTGTTTTCGTTATTGGCTTTGTTTATATCAATGGTCAGAACAATAAAGTACCCGAATCGGGTCCTGTGCCTGCGAGTTCGAATGAGTACGGCGGAATTGTGCTGACTAAGGACGGAATCGTCCAAAACTCCTCAACACGAGACACCCGTAACTATAAGGAACTAGGGGACTCTAACGCCTCCTACACCCCCTCGGTAAATGGTACCCCGCAGGCGGGCAAGAAGCTGCCACTCGGCGTTCAGTCGGCAGATGAAGCCTCTAAGAACGGCAAACCGGTGCGCGTAACGATCTTCCAGGACTACAATTGCGTGCATTGCCATGAGTTTGAGGATCAGTACGGCGAGGAACTGAAGAAACAGGTTCAAGAGGGTAATATCGAACTCGAAATCCGTAACCTGACCTTCCTTGATCAGAATTCACCCACCCAGTACTCGGCACGTACCGCTAATGCCGCATACGCCGTTGCTAACCAGGTGAGTGCAGATAAATTCTTGGACTTCCAGAAAGAACTGTTTAGTCACCAGGGAACCGGCGACCTGAACAACCAGCAGATTGCCGATATAGCATCTAAATACGGTGCAAATATCGGTTCGGATATGAACGATAACAAGTGGCGTTCTCTTGTGGATGTCGTGACCGCAGAATCCTCGAAGAACGATATTGGGGGCACCCCGACCGTTTTTGTGGACGGTGAACAATACACTAGCAATGACTTCACTGGCTTCCTGCAGGGGAAGATCGACGCCAAGAAGAATAACAATAACCCGCAGCAGTAATATAAAAGGATTTGCCCGCAAGCGCTAAGCCTGCGGGCAAATCCTTTTTCTATCGTGCTCTAGCCTCAAAGGATACTGACACAATAGTCTAAGATTCCAATGCATGATTCTGCATGAGAGGGCATCTCTGGTAAGGTTCATCGACCGTCTAACATTTTCTGAGCCGTATGAACATAGTTCGAAATCTAAAAGACTCAAAAAATATAGTAATACGGGAAAATAGCGTTTAAGTAGACACATATAAAAACAGTGAACACGATAAACTTTCATAACATCCACTTTTGAATTAGCATACCTGTGCGTTTGCTGTACACTAGAAGACGTTGCCTCCTTAGCTCAGCTGGCCAGAGCATCGGTCTTGTAAACCGAGGGTCACCGGTTCGAATCCGGTAGGGGGCTCCACGAAAGTCCTGATTCATGCGTTACGCAGCTGATGCGTTGAATCGGGACTTTCCCCTTACAGGTCGTTAGCATTATATGAGACCACACACACCGATTTACAGAGCAGCACAGGACACGCGATATTATGGCAGCAGGTCAACCCGCAATGCATCAGCAAGCGGCGCAAACCCCGACTGTATCATCACCCTCAAACTCTTACCCCCTCGAAAACTTTAATGAAACTCGGGGATTCCGCCCCGAAATTCAGGGTCTGCGTGCATTCGCAGTACTCCTGGTAGTGCTATACCATGTCTGGTTTGGTAGGGTATCCGGCGGCGTGGACGTCTTTCTATTCATCTCGGCGTTCCTGCTCTCACTCTCGAATATGCGCAAAATCAACGAGGGCAGGCCGCTTAACCTCTTCACATACTGGCTACACGTGTTCCAACGCTTGCTTCCGGTAGCGACCGTAACCATCGCGGGAACGACCATCGCATCATTTTTTATCCTATCGCCAAGCCGCTGGGCCGATATGCTCGCGGATGCGAAGGGATCCCTCTTCTATTACCAGAACTGGCATCTTGCTTTTAACTCGGTAGATTACTATGCGCAAAACGCAGCATCGAAAACCCCGTTCCAGCACTTCTGGTCGCTGTCTATTCAGGGACAGATTTTTATTCTGTGGCCTTTGCTCTTCGCGCTGGTTGCATACCTGGTGCAGCGTTTCCGCTGGAACTTGTTCACAACTGCCGTTTTAGTTTTCAATACGGTCTTTGTGGCATCTTTGACGTTTTCGATTATTGAAACCGAGACAAATCAGGGGTTCGCCTACTTCGATACCCGCACCCGTCTCTGGGAGTTTGCTGTCGGGACGCTGCTCGCCATGGTAACCCTCAAATGGAAGGCCCCTGAGAAGGCGCGCGTCATCATGGGGTGGATTGGCGTTTTTGGGCTTGTGACCTGTGGCGCCTTCCTGCCTGTGCAGCGTTCTTTTCCCGGATTCTTAGCACTGTATCCAGTAGTTTCAGGTGCTCTCGTCATTATGGCGGGCCGTACCAACAGTCGGTGGGGTGTAGACCGCTGGCTGGTCTCTAAACCTCTGCAGAGTCTCGGCAATATCTCCTACGCCCTGTACCTGGTGCACTGGCCCATCCTGATCTTGTACAGCACCGCTGTAGAGAAACCCCACGTGAACTTTCTCGAAGGCACCGCCATTATTGCGGTATCTATTGCCTTAGCTTGGGTTCTGATCCAGTTCGTGGAGAAACCGCTGCGTTACCGGAAAGACCCTTTCATTCCCTGGCTGATGAAAATACTGCGGTTTAAGAGGGTTTTCGCGGTCAAAACGTGGGCCGATCAGCTTGCCTTCCTGGCCGCAACCTTTTTACTGGCAGGAATACCTCTTGCCGGTGCGCAGGCGTGGGTGAACTACTCCAATACTCAGGCGAGTATTCAGGCAGAAACGCAGACCCAGACTGCAACCGATAATCATCTAGGTGCTCGTGCCGTAGGCACCGATCAGGCGCTCATGCACGACGACCCTATCCCCAATGGTGATTTGAAGAATCAATACGAGATGTTGAGCGACGGCAAATGCGAAGGCAATTTTGCCCTCTCTCATGACTCGCTTAAGAAGTACTGCTCTTCGCAGAAGAACGGAACAGATGATTCGCCGCTTATGATGGTCGTCGGTAACTCCCACGCGGAACAGGCAATGGCCATGTTCAAACCCGTTGCCGAGCAGTCCAAAGTTAATATGCAGTCGATCCTCTTGGGCGGATGCCAGTATCCGCAGCAGGATGCATCATCCTCGAACGAGTGCGCCGAGTTTAACCGGGACGTTACCGAAGAAATTCTGCAGCGTAAGCCGCAGACCGTGGTGATTATCGCAACCATCGCGGAGGCGCGGTCTAATGGGGAGCGCATCGACCCGGCCCTGGAGGAAACGGTCAAGAAGTTCACGGACGCTGGAATACAGGTGGTCGGTGTGCGCGATAACCCGCGGTACGACTACAACGTATACGAATGCGCACAGAAGGCAGGAGACGACCTGGAATCCTGCGCGCGCCCGGTCTCTGAGAAACTGGCTGAAAAGAACCCCGCCCAAGAGGTCTTTGATAAATACAAGGATAAGGGCGCGGTGCTGGTAGATATGACTGACCTGTACTGCCCGGAAGGAATGTGCCAACCGGTTGTCGGGAACGTCTACGTGTACATAGACGAGAACCATGTGAGCAAGGCATACGGGCGTACTATGGCGAAAACTATGCTTGAACGCGCCGCCAAGGGCGGCTGGATACCCACTGGCATGCTCTCGCTCTAAACACGTGCCAAGAATATGCGATGCCGTGTCTTCTTAGCGGAAGGCGCGGCATCGGTACGTCTGAAGCCTCGGTGAACGGCGGCCGCCGCACGTTTACTATGCAGCGATGAAGTTTCATGTGCATATTTTGCAGACATCATATAAGTATTATGATCATGCAGGGGAGAAGGAACGACGTGTGCTCGTTGAAGGTGAAGGGACTCTCTGGCTAAGGTCTTCACACGGGACATGAAAAAGCTTTCATTCATACGCAGGAAGATACACACTCTTAGGCCCGGTGCTAGTAGGTGCCGTGATCGTGGTATGCGCTGATTCTGCAGCCGCAAACCTAGTCCGGCATATAAAAGTTCTGTAGGCATTTTTATGGCGTCTTCAGTACCCTCATACTTATCTGGTTGCTCGTGCAGAACCGAAAGGAAGGTAAATCATGAAAACCGTAACTGAGCGTACTCTGCGCGTAGACAACGTGAGCCTAGGATACGGCGCACAGCCTATCGTCAAAGGCCTGAGCTTAGAATTCCCTCAGGGCAAGGTCACCGCCATTATCGGCCCCAACGGATGCGGTAAATCCACGCTTCTGCGGGGTGTTTCGCGACTCTTGCATCCCCTTGACGGCGAGTTTTTGCTCGATGGTAAGCCTACGCATCAGTACTCCATGAAGGGGTTCGCACGCATGGTCGGGCTTATGCCGCAGCATCCTATTGCGCCTGAAGGCATTACTGTTGCCGATTTGGTTTCGCGGGGGCGCTACCCCTATCAAGGGCTTTTCAAACGTAATAGCGCCGAAGATGATGAGGCGGTAGCCTGGGCCCTAGAGGCCACCGATACGATGTCGCTCGCCGAACGCCAAGTAACCGAGCTTTCCGGCGGGCAGCGCCAGCGTGTGTGGATTGCGATGGCGCTTGCGCAGGAGACCGATATTCTGCTGTTGGATGAGCCGACCACGTACCTTGACCTGGCGCATCAGGTGGAGCTGCTGGATTTACTGGCGGACCTGAACGAAGAACGCGGCACCACCATGATTATGGTGCTGCACGAGCTGAATCTCGCCGCTCGCGTTGCAGACTATCTGATCGCCATGAAGGACGGGCAAATTGTCAGTCGCGGATCTGCTCACGAGGTGCTGACCTCCAGAAATCTTAACGATATTTTTGGGCTCAAAGCCAAGGTTGCTGATCCGTTTAGTGACGGGAGCGTGGTGGTGGTGCCGCATCATCGGTATGCGCACGCTTCGCAGAAGATACTGGACGACGTGAACCCGTGAAATAAGACTTATGAAAGCAGGAGCGAGAAACCCGAACAAAACGCGGTTACGGTATGTTTGAGTTTGCTGCACGGATTGGTTTGCCCTGCCTGAAACCGCACGCAGCTGGATGTCTGCGGTCGATACCTAAGACAGACATATTATTCATGGGATACTGGCGGGTAGATAAAACCAAAAGTTAGGAAGTACCTACCATGCTCAAACTCGATAAAAATGCCAGATTGCACGGCGAACCTGTGCGTTATGTGGCGATGGGCGACTCGTTTACCGAAGGCGTGGGTGATGTCGATACCGACCGCCCCAACCAGGTGCGTGGCTGGGCAGATCGCGTTGCGGAAGCTATCGGCTCAGTCGATGCTCAGGCGCAGTACGCTAACCTGGCGATCCGCGGGCTTTTGATGCACCAGATTGTCGATCAGCAACTAGAGGCAGCCTTAGAACTGAGACCGAACCTCGTTAGCTTCTACGGCGGCGGCAACGATATTATTAGCCTAAACGTGAATATAGATGAGATTATCTCGCATGCAGAGCGAGCCTTTGCGGCTCTGCGCGCGGAAGGAATCGAGGTTCTGACGATTACGGGCCTAGACGTGAAGGGAGAGGGACCCTTTGCTCGGACCCGCCCGCGTACCGCCCTGTATAACGAGCTTCTACGCACGGTGGCGGATAAATACGGTGTGCACATTATCGATTACTGGCGTATGGACGATTTTCTGGATTGGCGGCTGTGGGCTGACGACCGCCTGCATATGAATGAGTTGGGGCATCAGCGCTTTGCATACCATGTGCTGACGCAGTTTGGGCTGGGGCATCTGGCGCAGGACGTGAACCTTATCGCCGGTGAAGAAGAGCCTCTGCCGCTGCGTGAGAGAGTTGCCGAGAGTGCGTATTGGGTAAGAACGCATGCTCTGCCTTGGATGGGTCGGCAGTTGACTGGGCGCAGTTTGGGGGATGGACTAAGCGCGAGGTACCCGAATTTGGTTCCTGCCGCTGGCCTTGGTGAGCCGGTAGAACTCGAAGAATAATCTGCCGTATGCCGTAAAATACGGGTCTGTACGAGTTAAGATGTTAATCTCACATTTAAAATTTCACTGATGTAATTAGATGTTTGTCACATGGATATCGACAAGGGACGAAAATTCCGTCATGAACTACCTTAAACTCCCTTGTGACTTGAGGAAACAGCGAGAACTGGTAGAATAAGCGGGTAACTCTATCGTGACCTTTCGGCGTGCCCGGAAGAAGTCTGTATCAAATGGTTACCCCTCAAAATCCAAAAAATCCTTGGTTTTTAAGGGGATTTTCTGGCGTGCAGGCTTGCGTGAGTTGCTGGATTTACCTAGAATTTAACGCTGTTCGTAGTGGTGGAAACGCCTCTCGACACTAAATTATGCTTCACCGTTTTTCCCGCGGCGGGGATTGACATCTGGATCTCACCCAGATGCCGGTCTCAAACACTCTAGCCCGGAGAATAACCCGGTGCTTCTACATTGGTGACGGGACGTACGAGTAACATCGACTGCGCATCCGTCAGAAAAGTCAATCAATAAGGAGTGAAACATGGCAGCAGTCTGCCAGGTGACCGGAGCTGTTCCCGGCTTTGGACACAGCATTTCGCACTCGCATCGTCGCAATAAGCGTCGATTCGATCCGAACGTTCAGAAGAAGACCTATTGGGTTCCTTCGCTTCGCCGTAAGGTGACCCTGAACGTGTCCGCTAAGGGCATTAAGGTTATCGATGCTCGTGGCATTGATGCCGTGGTCGCAGAAATCATCGCACGCGGGGAGAAGATCTAGTACATGGCATCCAAGGCTAAGGACCTGCGTCCTATTATCAAACTCAAGTCCACTGCAGGCACCGGGTACACCTATGTAACCCGTAAGAATCGCCGCAATAATCCTGACCGTATGGTGCTAAAGAAGTACGATCCCGTGGTTCGCAAGCACGTTGACTTCCGAGAGGAGCGCTAAGAATGGCTAAGAAGTCAAAGATCGCTCGTAACGAGCAGCGCAAGGTCATCGTAGCTCGCTACGACGAGAAGCGTCGAGAACTGAAGAAGACGCTGGTGAACGAGAACGCTACCCCCGAGGAGCGCGAAGCAGCACGTGTAGCTTTGCAGAAGCTACCCCGCAACGCATCTCCCGTCCGCGTTCGCAACCGTGACCAGATCGACGGTCGTCCGCGCGGTACCTTCCAGAAGTTTGGTATCTCCCGCGTACGCTTCCGCGAGATGGCACACCGTGGCGAATTGCCCGGTATTACTAAGTCAAGCTGGTAATTTCTGGTATTTTGTACCTAGGCGAGTTATTTTTCCTCGTGAAAAGCAGCTCGACTTAGTCTGAAAAAGATAAGTCTCAGGAAGGGGCACCCCAAATGGCTAAGAACCGTACCGAACTTGTTGCAGAGGTAGCAGAGAAGTCTGGCAAGAGCCAGGCAACCGTGAACGCAGTGCTCGACGCAGTGTTCCAGGCTTTCGAGACCTCCGTCTCTAAGGGCGAGAAGATCACCATCCCCGGCTGGTTGGCTATCGAGCGTACCGACCGTGCAGCTCGTACCGGTCGCAACCCGCAGACCGGTGAAACCATCCAGATTCCCGCTGGTCACGGTGTGAAGCTGACCGCAGGCTCCAAGCTGAAGGCGGCAGTCGCTACCAAGAAGAAGGCCACCAAGGCCACCTCCAAGAAGAAGAAGTAACTTCTTGAGACTTCTAGGACCTGATAGGGGCTCCCACCACACGGTGGGAGCCCCTATGTTTATGGTTTGTTTTCTCTATCTGAGAGCTTCTGCCTCGTGATAACGCCCGATACCAAACTCCGTTTGAAAAGGTTGTCAGGACGGGATAAACTACCGGGGACGGAATCTTATTC
Source organism: Rothia sp. HMSC067H10 (assembly GCF_001810635.1). Taxonomy (NCBI): domain Bacteria; kingdom Bacillati; phylum Actinomycetota; class Actinomycetes; order Micrococcales; family Micrococcaceae; genus Rothia; species Rothia sp. HMSC067H10. The sequence goes on along the minus strand of NZ_KV802284.1, from coordinate 44,999 downwards.
TTCTAAGAACTTCACATTGAACATACGCATCGCAACATTACGCTGTAATACCTTTCGCCCCAAGAAAAGCGGGTAACACCTTGTCACCTAAAAGTCTCAATCAGGTTAGCTAAAATAGTAGTAAGTAATGTTGCAGCCTGAAAATATATCCTGTTATGACACAGAAACACTCAGAAAGACATACCGTGACCATCGTACCGAGAAAGTATAGCGCTCTTCCGTTAGCCCTTGCAGGGCTTGGTCTGTTGAGCGCGTGTGCATCCTCCGAACCTCAGGATCCGGTGACTCCCGCCGTGGTGACAGTGACTGCATCCCCCTCAACACATGGTACGGCTGCGGAACCTTCACCTTCGGCAACCTCTAACCCCTCGTCAGATCCCTCTCATGCCCCCGACGCGCCCCAGGGTAATGGGGGAGGAGGAAATACCGCTGGCGGCTCGGTGAATGGTGATACTAATCAGAATCAGCCCGGAACCGGCGGGAACAATACGCCCGCGCAACGTAACAATGGTGGATCTCCAACCGAACCCAAGGTGAATGTGAATGGTTCCTGGACCCACACGAACTCCGAAGGCGATAAAATCACCGTTGAGACGAGCGGCGCGTGGGAAGTTATTAAGAGCGACGGCGAGGTCATTAGAGTGAGCGTAAGCGGCGCATGGATCCAGACCGACCATGACGGCGAGGTTATTACGGTTAACGCCGACGGCTCGTGGTCAGTCTCCGAGAACGGCATTGTTGAGGATGAAGAAGACCGGCCTGAAATCCCTGCAATTCCTGGAAAACCCAATAATCCGGAGGCGGCAACTCCGGTAGCTCCTGCAGTCCCGCGTTAAGACGCGGTTCTGTGCGGAAAACTGATATACACAATATATAACTATGAACGATATAAATATATAAGTATCATTAAATACTTTATATGTAAACTTTATAAGTATTTCACCCTGTTCTCAAAATATCTATAAATCAAACGGTCCTTGCACAAAGATCTCTGCGGTCGGCTGCCCGGGTGATACTCTACTAAGCTGAGCTTTCTTGTGTTTTGGCATTTCTTGTCGTTGAGCGTATGCCTCTTGATGCGCGAATGAAGTTTTACCTTGTGGGGCAGGGGTTTGTGCGTCGGGAGGATCAAGATCTTCACATAGAAATCTCGTAAGCGTAAAGAAAATGTATATAAAAATGCTGATTAAGTTTAATCCGTAGTTTCACGTCCGAGATTTTGAAGTGTTTCCTGAGATATTCTTGAGGGTACCCGCAGAAATTAACGTGATATTTTTCAAGAAACGTGTTAATGGATAGCTTCAAGAAGCGGAACACCTTTAGAATAGATGTATCCCTTCTTCCGGAAGGACTAGTTATCCCGCAACGATGCTCTTCAGTGTGAATTGCTATAACACCATGTTTTTCGGTGCTGTGGTGCGCTCATGCTGAACGTCTGGGTGGTCGCAACGGGACGTCATCACCGGTTTATAGAAAGAAATGCAATGAGCATGAAGAGAACCTACGCCGTTGTATCGGTGGCTGTGGCGAGTATTCTTGCCCTGAGCGCCTGCGGCTCCTCAAATGAGGCGTCTTCCTCCGTAACATTATCGCCCAACAGCAGCTCCTCAAGCTCAAAATCTTCCCCCACGAAATCTAAGTCTCCAAGTCCCAGTTCCTCGGCGAGTTCATCCCCTTCCGCGACGGCGACTGAAACCGCAACCCCCGAACCTGCGGATGCTACTCCCTCTTCAACCGCCGAGAGTAATACTACAGGTGAAGCCGTGAATGCTCCCACGCTCACGGATGCGGCAACAGCCCCCGAATCTCCGGCTGCTAATTCTCCTGAGGAAAGCGCAGCAGCTGGTGGTGTAGATGCGAATAAGGATGTCGATGAAGCGGCGAAGCCGGCTGACGGCTCTGCTGGAAGTAACTCTGGGCAGCAGGGAAATTCTGGAGGTCAGGGAGGAGCAGGATCCGTAAATAAGAATGGCGGTTCGCAAGGATCTACCGGCAACAAGGGAAATGGCGGTGCTTCTAGTATCAAGGTGAACCGCGATGGTTCGTGGTCTCAGACTGCTGCGGATGGAAGCACTATCAAAGTTGATTCTGATGGCTCGTGGAAACGCAAGAATGCCGATGGAACCCGAATTCGTGTGTACGACGACGGATCGTGGGTGCAAAAGTATCCGAATGGAAGCGAATTCGGCGTCACCGATAACGGCGAATGGTACTCCTCTAATGGATGGCGAATCTCGTCCTACACGCCCCCAGCGCCCACGTATCCTGGACGGGGGACGGCTCGTCCAGCACAGCCTAAGCGCGCTGTTTGGCAGGGGCGCGGGTAATAAAAACGGCTGACTTCCTGCCCTGAGATGGGAAAACACGTGAAAACTGCAAAAATTATAGCGAGTCTTGCTCTGGCATTTGCTTCTGCTCTGACGCTAAGCGCTTGCGTTGCTCATAGCTCCAGCGGTTCGGCCGCCTCTCCATCGGTGTCGAAAACCCCTAAGTCTTTTCCGTCCGTAACGGTACGCAGTATGGAGGAACAAACCACACAGGTTTCCTCGGATGGTTCATGGTCTTATGTATCCAATGATGGTTTGCAGGTGAAAGTCAATGCTGACGGTTCTTGGACTAAAACCGGGATTATGGGCGAGGAAACTGCGGTGTCGGCAGATGGGTCATGGACCCATAAGGCTCGAATCGAGATTGCAGAGCAGGGAACAGTGCAAGGCTCCCAGGCTAAGGTGCAGGCGGATGGTGGCTACACGACTGTGAAGAAGGGTGGACAGCCCGGAACCGCGAAACCCAGGGTTCCTCAGATACCTGAAAAACCTGCAAACCCTCAGGCGGTAACGCCTAAGACCCCGGTTGAGCCCTCGTATGCTCTGCAATAGTTTGTGACTGCGACCTCTGTCGTGAGGACTTTCAGGAACCGAAGCGCCGCATCCACAAGGCTAGGATGCGATGCTTCGGCTTTTCATCTGCCTGCGATAAGAGCTTGTGGTACGGGGGTATACCCCACCCCTTTACTTCTGCGGGAATTTGGGGGCCTGAAATAGGCATAAAAAACCTTAAGATAATTTTTAAGTTTCTTAGGTTAAACACAGGTTTACATAGGCTCAACATAGCTAGAACCAGTAGAATAAAGGTATTCCCGGTAGGGTATAGCTCCTGTAATTTCAGTCTTGTGACGCGAAATTTTTGGGTACTGAACAGTAATTCATCATCAGAAAGACTACGCACATGATCACCAAGAAAACTTCCGCCCTTCTTTCTCTAGCTGTAGCAGGCGTTGTAGCCCTCAGCGCATGCGGTGCCAATAACTCCAATAACGCTTCGAACTCTTCATCGGCATCCGCCTCTGCATCTGAGACTCCCAAGGTCTCCGCCTCCGATGGTTCGGTCACTGTGAATAATGGTGATACCACGGTATCTGCCGGTGGTAACGGTGGAATCCAGCCTGATAGCGGTTCAGGGTCGAGTGCATCCGCATCCGCTGGCAATAGGGGCGGCGGGGCCGGTTCGCATACTGTTGTATCTGATGGGTCGTGGACTTACACTGAAGCTGATGGTGATAGTGTCGTTGTGGCTTCCGACGGCTCATGGGTTCGCACCGAGACTGATGGCGATATTACCACTGTGAGTTCCGATGGCTCATGGACTGTTAAAGATGGTGGTGATGTGACAGCTGTAGACGCTGATGGCAGCTACACCGTTCAGGAGGATGGCAAGTCGTCCACTAAGAAGCCAAGCCTTCCGGATCTGCCCAATAAGCCAAGCGACTCTAAAGCTGTAACTCCTAAGTCCCCGGTTCAGCCAACCACTGCCGGCTAGATTATCCTATGTAAAGAGCCGATATGCCGTGCGTTGCCTCTGACGCGCTACGGTAACTACTGGTCTAGAAGGCTCCACCCGGACGTAGCATCACGGTATACGGCGCGATAATTCAAGCGGTGCGCATCCTTACGATAAGGATGCGCACCGCTTTGGTGTGTGGATAAAGGGCGGCAAAATAAAAACCCCGAAACCATAAGAGACGCTTGTATAAGTGCAAGGTATGCTCTAAGTTTTCTGAGGTCTAAGAGAAGGGTAAATATTTTAAAATATTAATTAATTTTAATAACACAAGAAAATACAGTTAATTGTTTAGGTTAGAAATGAGTATGCATTAAAGGGTCTATTTATTGCTCTTAGCATAAAAAGAGCCACAGGGAGGGGAAAATTCCTGAAAAATACCGTCAGTGTGTGAGAGAGTTGAAAACCAGTCAATAATCACCGGCAGAAAGGATAGGCGTATGATCGCCAAGAAGACTTCCGCTTTTGTATCCCTGGCTGTTGCGGGCATGGTGGCGCTGAGCGCCTGTGGCTCGGACAATTCTAACGGCTCCTCCTCAAGCTCTTCCGCAGGAAGCGGGGCGTCCGATTCTGCATCGGCAAACTCTTCAGCTTCCGCTTCCGGCGGCTCAGACTCCTCGAACGCTAGCGGTGGTGCCAGCGGCGATGCTTCGGCAAACTCCAGTGCCGGTTCTGACGCTAGCGGCGGTGCAGACTCAGAGAAGGGGTCTGGTAGCGGATCTAGCGACGGCATGGGATCGGATAATAAGTCTGGTTCAGATTCTGGCTCACAATCAGGCAGCGAGGGCGGCTCCGGTGGAGGCTCAGGTGCTGAAGGTGGTGGCGGCGCTCAGGGTGGCGCACAATCGGGCAGCGGTGACGGATCAGGCGGCGGAGCGAACGGTTCTGGCGCTGAGGGTAGCGGCGGTGCCCAGGGCGGCACCGCTCCTAACTCTGGAGGCGGTGCTGCCGGTGCTGACAGTAGCGGCGCACAGGGTGGTGGCGCCAATGGCGCTCCCGGATCTGAGGGATACGTTCTGGTCTCGGAAGACGGCTCTTGGACTGCTACTGAACCCGACGGCGATACGGTCACGGTCTACTACGATGGCTCTTGGACTAGGACCGACGCTTCCGATGGTCATACCGATCTGGTGGGCATCGATGGCTCCTGGGTTAAGAACGAAGGCAATACAGTGACGGCTGTGCAGTACAACGGCGCCTACAACGTGATGGTTAACGGTCAGGCTACGTCCGAAAAACCCACCGACCTGCCGGATCTTCCCGTGGTTCCCAATACTCCGGGAGCGGCAACTCCTAAGACACCTCTCAATCCGACCACTGCGGGCTAGCACCTGCAGATGGCCGTGAAGCGGCTGTGTAATCTGGCGCGCATCCTTAGTGTTTGAGGATGCGCGCCTTATTTCAGCTAAAAACACAGAAGATATAAATATGATGGAGGAATTTAACCGTTGGATATGCAATTAAACTACATAATTTTATGCATACCATTTCGAAAATATTTATGGAAATGCAATGTATTTACGGCTCATAGCATAAAAACGTTCCGCACCTGGGATAAATCCCTGAAAAATACTTTAGGTGTGTGAGAGGGTGGGGTTTGAACCAAAAATTACCGGCAGAAAGGATAGGCGTATGATCGCCAAGAAGACTTCTGTTTTTGTGTCCCTGGCTGTTGCTGGCGTGGTGGCGCTGAGCGCATGTGGCTCTGGCAGCTCTGGTGGTGACTCCTCCTCAAGCTCATCCTCAGCATCTACATCATCAAGTTCATCAGCCTCACAGGGATCCGTGACCACGGACAACGGCGGCACATCAGACGACTCCGGTTCAGGCGGTGGCGCTGGCGGCGGCTCAGGCGCAGAAAATAATTCTGGCGGCGGCTCACAAATGGAGAACGGCGGCGGATCCGGCGGCACTGGTTCAGACCCTTCAGCGGGCGGCAACATGCAGACCGGTGAGAGCGGTACCGGTGGCCACATGCAGACGAAGCCCGGCAGTGAAGGTGGAGCCCGTATGGATAACCCGCCGGAGGAACAGGGTCAGCAGCAGCAACAGCAAGAACAACAGCAGCCTCAGCAACAGCAAAAGCAGTAACCTGAGGCATTCGCCCCTCTGAGGCGGTATGCTGCCGCCGAAACAGGCGAGTTTCGGCGTATCTGTGCATATGGCGCGCATCCTTGAACGTGAGGATGCGCGCCATTGCGGCGTTCAAAACGTTAACCAGCCGAACATGTCACATCTTCGCCGTGAAATACCTGGTCAGCTGACAAACCGGTAGAATGTGGGATATTGACAGGTTGCGGGTACGCCCGCATATGACGACTACGAGCGAGGGGGCGGAATATGCACACACGCGCAAAGACGCGCCCTCATACCCGCCTTCTCGCCGTCAAAGACTGCGCCGAGCGGAAATCATCACCGCGTGAGGTACAGTCAGCAACCGCTACAAGGCGAGGTGCCCGTGTGATGCGTGCCTGGCTTATCTCGGCATCTGCGGTTCTGCTGGGCTCGGCAGGGCATACTCTCGCCGGAGGCGGTGCCGCGCATCCGATGATTCTTGCGCTTTGCACCGCGTTAGGGGCGCTCGCCGCTCTGGGACTTCTAGCGCTTCTCGAACGTATAACGCGCTCACGGCAGCGAGCCATCTACCTGGGCACCGCAGCAGGCGCCATCACGGTGCAAACCCTGCTCCACGGTGTTTTCAACCTATCCCACGGATCCGCTCAGGCGGCGCATCGTGTGGCGGCACTGCAAGGAAACCACGCGCACGGTCATGCACATGCGCCCGGAACACCCCTTGCCCTTGAACACGGGAATGGGTTCAATCACGCCGTCGCCCAGCATGCTACCGGCACTATGATCGGGGCGCACGCTCTTGCGGCCCTGCTAAGCCTTATACTTTTGCACCGTGGTGAACGCGCTCTCGCACAGGCATTGTGGGCTTTACACTGTTATCTGAATACACGTTTGCAGTCCGCTCTGCGCGTTCCGGTGCTGGCACCGCTTCCTGTCTTTCCCCGTATATACGGACGTTTTGTCATATCCGTTTATCTTCGTCGGCTGATGCTAGCGTTCTCCCGCGTGGAGCGAGGACCGCCTGCAGTCTTGGGAAACCCCGCGTAACCCCAACCATCGCCCGTGCTACGAGTCTGCCCACCGGCTGGCTCGCGTGAGTGTTATACACCTTCCTCGACTAAAACCGAGCGTGAAAGCGCATGTGGCATGGGCATTCGATGCAGATAAAGGATTTACACATATGCGCACCATGATGCGTACCCTGGCAGCGGTTTTGCTCGCCAGCCTGATGCTTTTCGGCGGTGCCGCAGCGCAGGCGCATGACGAACTGGTTTCTTCCGACCCCGCCGCGAACGCAACTTTGACGCAGGCACCTGCCGAGCTGAACCTGACCTACAGCGCGAACCTCATGAATATTGAGGGCGGAAACCGTGTGCGCGTGGTCGATTCGACCGGCGCATCCGTAGCTGAAGGCGAGCCACAGGTGAAGGGAACGACCGTCACCCAGCCGCTCAAGATCAAGGATGCGAGCGCCGACGAGACCTATACCGTCACCTGGCGCGTAGTCTCCTCGGACGGGCACCCTATTCAGGGGACCTATACGTTCAGCGTTGGCGCTGGTAAAGCCGCAGCACCCTCGCAGGATGCGGGCACCGGCGAATCTTCGCAGGTCGCAGCTGATACCCAGAACTCCACTAAGTCAGATTCCGATTCCGGGGTGAATTGGTGGCTGATCGGCGGCGGTGTAGGTTTCTTCGTCGTGCTGGCTGTGGGGATTCTCGCCCTGCTCAAAAAACGTTCCGCATAATGCCTTGTACATTCGTGACGTTACTGGGTAGCTTCCGGACGTCACACCCATTGGCAGGCGTTGCATCGGGATCTTCCAGCAGACCGCGGCACACACGAATAAAAGTCGCAGAATAATCGAACGCCGCGAACTGTCGCATGTGCCTGCCGAAGAATTATTCGCACACACAGGCGGGTTTTACCGCCAGAAAAGAGTAAAAGATCATGAAAAAATTTCAGGCTCACCACAAGCTGATGGCTTTGAGCTCCGTAGCTCTCGCCGGGATTCTTACCCTGAACGCTTGTGGCTCTACCAACACGAACTCTGATTCGAGCGCATCCGCAACGAGCTCTTCCAGCGCAGCGGCAAGCGGTTCGGCACAGTCGTCTTCAGGCCCGCTCAAGATTGAGAACACCTGGGCTAAGGCAACCGACGGCGGTATGACCGGCGTTTTCGGCAAGATTACCAATACCAGCGATCACGATGTGAAGGTCGTCTCGGCAACCTCGACTGCGACCGATGAAGTGCAGCTGCACACCACGGTTAAGGACTCTAACGGAAGCACCAAGATGCAGCAGGTGCAGGAATTTACGGTGAAAGCGGGGGAGACCCTGGAGCTGAAGCCCGGAGGCAACCACATTATGCTGATGGGTCTGAACTGCTCGCTCTCAGCGGGCGCCAGCACCACGGTAACCCTTAAGACTGAGGACGGCGCAACCCTGGAGTTCAAGCCTGAGGCACGCGACTACTCTGGCGCTAAGGAAGAATATCAGGGCGATGCGCAGTCCACCGGCTCAGCTTCGGCGGGCGCATCCGCATCAGCTTCGGGTGACTCCCATGAAGGTCACGAGCATAGTCACGGGGATGGTGAACACTCCGATCATGAGCATAATCATGGGGATGGCGAGCACTCCGATCATGAACATGGTACGCACGAACACGGTGAGCACAGCGACCACGACCATATGAGCGGCGAAGCCTCGGGGAGTGCATCCGCAAAACCGCAGTGTAAGTAGCCGCAGCGCTCGGCAACGGGTGTTTTAACACATCCACCGAGCCTATGCAGGATGCGCGGCGTACGAAACCGCAACATTTGGGGGACTGGCACCGTGCATCCTGCCTCACTCAACTGAAGCGCCGATAGCGCGCATGAGAGATAGCCGCAGGCATAGAGGAATGAAAGATTATGACGGCGGAGAATGACAAGATGGGTACCCCGCAGCCTCCGCATGAGCCTTCTTCGACGGAGGCCAACGAGCCGCAGGAGGGTACCGCCGGGATCTCTGAAGGATCGGCAGCTGCGGACTCTTCACGGCATCAAGGCGCCCGGTCTGTGGAATCTCCCGGGGTGCGTCGCCGTACAGCGCTCGCCGGTGCTTTCCTGGGGGTGGGGACCGGTGTGGCCGTTGGCGCCGGGGCACGCGGGCTGATAATGCCGGAGCATGAAACGGGTGCGCACGAGGCCGTATCCGCGCAGCAGATGCTGACCACTCAAACCGTGAATTTTTACGGCGATAAGCAAGCCGGAATTATGACCCCGGCACAGGCTCATGCGCGTTTTATTGCTCTTGATCTGAACGATGGGCTGGAAGCCCCCGGGGTGCAGCGTCTGTTGAGGATTTTGACCTCCGATGCGGCCGCCCTGACTGCAGGGCAGACTCCGCTGACAGATCAGGAACCTGAGCTTGTGCAGGCTCCCGCACATTTGACTATCACATTCGGGTTTGGCGAAAAGATTTTTGATATTGTGGCACCCGCCAAAAAACCGGCGTGGCTTAAACCTCTCCCAGCGTTCCCGAAGATCGACCAACTGCAGCAGAAGTGGAACGGCGGTGATCTGTTCCTGCAGATTTGTGGGGATAATCTGCTGACGGTCTCGCATGCCCAGCGGATGCTCACCAAAGACACCCGCTCCTTCGGGCGTATCCGCTGGGTGCAAGAGGGCTTTCTGAGCGCCTTCGGTACCGGTCAGGGCACTCCGCGTAATCTCTTCGGCCAGGTAGACGGCACCGTGAATCCGGTCGAAGACCCTCACGAGACACCTGGGCGCGGCGGCGGGTCGGCACACGAGATCGTGTGGGGCGAGGGGAACGCTGAGCAGAACTTCCCGCAGGCCTGGGAACCGGGCGGTACCTCCGTGGTGATTAGGCGCATCCACATGAATCTGGATACTTGGGATGAGGTCGATACCCCCGCTCGTGAAGACGCTATCGGGCGTAAGCTCTCTAACGGCGCGCCCTTGACCGGCAATGATGAATTTGATGACCCCGACTTTGATAAGCTCGATAATCTGGGCTTTGAGGTCATCGCCCCGTATGCGCATATTCGCCGGGCGCACGGCACCGAGCTTGAGAAGAAACCGTGGGAGCGCATCCTGCGGCGCGGCTATAACTATGACGAGCCGGTCTTTAACGCTTCAGGGTTCTCAGAGCACGGGCAGATCAGCGGCGGCATTTCGGATGCGGGGCTGATTTTCGTGGCCTACCAGGCAGATCCGGTGGCGCAGTTTGTGCCTATTCAGAAACGGCTTGAACAACTGGATATGCTTAACACATGGACGGTTCCGGTGGGATCAGCCGTGTTCGCAATTCCTGCCGGGGTACGTGAGGAAGGCGGGTATATCGGCGAAAGCCTTTTCACCTAGCCGTCCAGAATTTACGTGCATACCTAACATGCACCATCGCACACACCACAGATGAAAAAGAACTATGGCTACTACGTCTTCACAACCGCAGAAAACCGAGACTGACCCTCAGCGCGCCGCCGTGCGCCCCGGGCTGTCCGCGCCCTGGATTACCGCCTATGTTGGGGTCGGTCTGCTGACTCTGCTGGTCTCGTTAAGGCTAACCCTGGCGAACTCGGGAACCGAGCTTGCCGATGCTGGCGGTTTTGTGCGCTGGGCGCTGCCTATTTCCGAGGTTATTCATAATTTCTCGATGGCGACGACCATGGGTGCGCTGATCTTCGCGATGGGCATTATTCCCCGCTATGCAGCCGATGCCGCCGGAACACACCGAGGCAAACGCACCAGGAAAAACGCTGTCGAAAAAGAGTACAAGCCATTTGCCGATGTGCTGAACCTTGCCGCCGCCTCCGCCGTGCTGTGGACTCTTGCGGCGCTTGCCGTCTTGATTCTTTCCTATGCCGATATTTCGGGGCGACCCATTGGCTCTGGCACCGATTACGCTAGTGAGCTCATCAGTTATATCACCACCTTAGATGCGGGTAAAGAAAAAGGTATGACCGTCGTGGTCGCCGCCGTGGTCGCCACCGCCTGTTTCGGGGTACGCTCGCTTATGGGACTGTTTTTCATCTTCATGATCTCGCTCGTTGGTATCGCGGATATGGCGCTTTCGGGGCATTCCTCGGGCGGGCAGGACCATATGGGTGCCGTCAACTCCCTGGGGTTGCACCTGCTGGGGGTGAGTATCTGGTGCGGTGGGCTGATCGCGCTAGCGTTTATCTCGCGTAGTATTTCGGGTAAGGATGCGGGCACCGGCACCATTGTTGAGGCACACCGCGGCGAACACACGGCGGTATCTCGTCGCGTGCCGATGGCCCAGGCGGTACTGCGCCGCTACTCGCTGCTTGCCCTCATTGGGTTCATTCTCGTGCTGCTCTCGGGTATTACGAACGCCGGGGTGCGCATGTCATCGTGGCGGGATTTAGGCACCGACTACGGTAAGATTGTGCTGCTTAAACTGGGGTTAACGCTTCTGCTCGGGGTAATCGGGGCAGCGCATCGGCTTTATCTGATTCCCGCGCTCTCTGCCGGTAAGATGAATGGTACGCGTGCCCTGTGGAGCGCCATCTCTGCTGAGCTCGTGATCATGGGGGCAGCCTCCGGACTGGGGGCTTCGCTCTCACGTACACCGCCGCCGGTTCCGGAAACTCTCGCGCCGGATGCCACGCCGGTGCGCATTATCACCTGGTACGATATGCCGCCCGAACCGCATTTTCAGCGTTGGTTCACCGAGTGGCGTTGGGACTGGTTCTGGGTTGCTGTGCTGGGGTATCTGGCGATTGTATATCTGTGGGCGTTCGTGAAGGTACGTCGTGCGGGTGACTCTTGGCCCGTGATGCGCGCTGTCTCCTGGATTTTAGGGCTGCTCGTGCTGAACTATATCACCTCCGGTCCACCCGCTGTATATTCGCGTGTGCTGTTTTCGGTGCATATGTTTGAGCATATGGTGCTTACGATGGTCGTGCCGATTCTGCTCGTATTGGGCGCGCCCGTAACACTGCTGCTTAAGGCGCTGGAGCCGCGCCAAGACGGTACGCGAGGCCCTCGTGAGTGGATTGTGCGCATCGTGCATTCGGGGTGGTCGAAAGTTGTTACACACCCCATTTTTGCCGCCGTAAACTTTGCGGGATCGATTATTATCGTCTATTTCACGCCGCTTTTCGGGGTGATGCTGCGGTACCATATCGGGCACGAATTCATGATGATTCACTTTACGCTCACGGGCTATATCTTCATGCTGGTGCTTATTGGTATTGACCCGATTCCGCACCGCCCCGAGTACCCGATGCGTCTGATTATGCTGATTGCAACCCTGGGGTACCACGCCTTCGTCGGCATATCGATCATGAACTCCAAGGCGCTCCTGGAAGCTTCTTGGTTCGGCAATTTGGGGCGCACTTGGGGTTTGTCGGCGCTGGACGACCAGAAGATGGGCGGCGCGCTCATGTGGGGTATCGGTGAAATTCCGACCATGATCGTGGCGATTGCGGTGGGCTTCCAATGGTCTATGGCAGATAAGAAACTTGCTGCACGCATTGACCGGCAGGCCGACCGTGATGGGGACGCCGAACTGAATGCCTACAACGAGATGTTTGAGCGCCTGCATGAAGAGGATGCGCGCGACAGCTCCTAAACGACTTTCATTCATTCGCTCTTCCAAGCCCCTCGCGAACGCGATCAAGCTACCTTCGTAGTTAAGCTTTGTCATTGGTGACCGCGTGTGGTGTACCCGCAGCAAAGCCTTTGAACCCGGTCGTTGCTGAACATACTCGCGGCATAAAAATAAAGGGCGTAGGGGGTCCCCAGAGGGGTGCCCCTACGCCACATAAGACGGTATCGGCAGATGAAGCCGTTCGTTATGACTTGAGCGAGTATTCGATGCCGTCGAGCAGAATGGTCATTTTATGCCGCAGCCACTCTAAGGGATCCGAGGTCACCGAATCCCGCAGAATAGTCCGAATCTCTTGACGCTCGGCGGAAGCACCTGGGTCTTGGAAAGACTGCAGGTCGGTTGAGGTGCGCTGCATCTGGTGCTGAATTTCTTCACGTCCAGCGCCGGTTTCAGCAATAAACGCATCGCTGTGTTCAACGCTTCGTCTGCTGTCGATAACCATGTCTAGCAGCATATCGCAGGTGAGAACGGCCTTCTTTGCCGAAAAACCTTGTTTGATGAGAATCACACAAAGCTCTTCGAAAAAGTATGTAGCAATGGGGGGAACGATGCCGCGTGCCACTTCGGTTGCCGCGCCCGGGTATTTCTCAAGGCTGTGCCAGGTATTGAGGGCGTGTGCAGTCAGAACCTCACGCCAGGGACCTTCAAAGGAAGGAACCTCAATACCGGAATAGGCATATTCGAGCCCCATACGTACCAGTTCGTCGCGGTCCGGTGCGTAGCGATATAGGGTGGTTTCCCCTACCCCTAGACGGTCACGAACGGCGGCAAACGTGAGATTGGCAAAGCCTACGTCTAAAACGGTTTTGGCAATCTGCTCACGGGTTAGGCTTGGGGGACGTCCACGGCGGGCTTTGGGTTGGGTCATGGTTGGTTTCCTTGCACGGTGATTGCATATTCATATCTGATAATAGGTCTTTACGAGGCGGAATAAAAATAGCAGTTTGCCCCGGTATCTCAGGGTGAGACAAGAATGAAAATTCTTGTCACCTGATCAAAAAGTCACAGATGTACTAGCCTCGCAGCGTCGCGAGAGCAAGGTTTGCGGGTCCTTCCCCCGAAAAACCGCCTCAAAAACGGTGTGTAGCACTCGGCGCTGGTTAATAAGTCAAGCCTTGCCTTATTTATTAGTATGGGTTAGCTTAAGATTACGGGCATTGTGTGGTCCGATCATAACTGTGAATGAACACACACCATACTTTTGCGTTATATCGCGGTATATGACGCTTTGAACCTCGTATAGCAATGAAGCGGCAACCCCGCAGAAAGAAGGCGCCCCATGGTACAACGTCAGTTCCCCAAGCCCAGCGAACTCAAAGAATTTATGACGTTCAAGAAGCCCAGCCTGGACTTCGCCGGGAACCGCCTCGAAAAAGCCCTCACCATCTATGATCTGCGCAAGATCGCCAAACGCCGCACCCCAGCTGCCGCTTTTGACTATACCGATGGCGCCGCCGAAGGCGAGTTCTCTATGAACCGCGCACGCCAGGCCTTCGAGGATATCGAGTTTCACCCCGGCGTGCTCACAGATGTTTCGACCGTAGACACCACTACCGAGGTTCTAGGCGGTACCTCTGCCATGCCTTTCGGTATCGCTCCCACCGGCTTCACTCGCCTCATGCAGACCGAGGGTGAGATTGCTGGCGCCGGTGCAGCAGGTGCCGCGGGCATCCCCTTCACCCTGTCTACTCTGGGCACCACCAGCATTGAGGATGTGCGCGCCGCAGACCCCAACGGCCGCCTTTGGTTCCAGCTGTATGTCATGCGTGAGCGCGAAATCTCCTACGGGCTGGTAGAACGCGCCGCCAAGGCAGGATTCGATACGCTCTTCTTCACCGTAGATACACCCGTTGCTGGCGCTCGACTGCGCGATAAGCGCAACGGTTTCTCTATTCCTCCGCATCTGACGACGAAGACCCTGCTGAACGCAATTCCGCGCCCCTGGTGGTGGTTCGACTTCCTGACCACGCCCAAGCTGGAATTCGCTTCGCTCTCCTCGACCGGCGGCACCGTGGGCGAGCTTCTGGATAACGCGATGGACCCCTCCATCAACTATGAAGACCTGAAGATTATCCGCGAAATGTGGCCCGGCAAGATCGTGATTAAGGGCGTGCAGAACCTCGAAGATTCTAAGAAACTCGCCGATCTGGGCGTAGACGGCATCCTGCTCTCGAACCACGGCGGTCGTCAGCTGGATCGTGCGCCCGTACCCTTCCACCTGCTCCCGGAGGTTGTGCGCGAAGTAGGGATGGATACCGAGGTGATGGTCGATACCGGCATTATGAACGGTGCCGATATTGTCGCCTCTATGGCGCTGGGCGCGAAGTTCACCCTGATCGGTCGCGCCTACCTGTACGGGCTTATGGCTGGTGGTCGCCGTGGCGTGGACCGGACTATCGAGATCCTTTCCGACGAGGTACGCCGCACCATGAAGCTGCTCCAGGTGCACAACATTGCCGAACTTGAGCCCAAGCACGTAACTCAGCTGCGCCGCCTGCAGCCGATCCCGAAGGCGTAAGCTCTAAAGCTGCATAACCTCCCTTTCGCTAGGGGATGATAAAAGGCTCTTGAGGTGAACAAAGCGTTAGAAACTCTGCTTTGCTCACCTCAAGAGCCTTTTAGTATGTAGGTTGCTTCCTGTAGATGAATATATGATTCAGGGCTACGTACTCTTTGTCATAATGAGGTAATTATTTTTTCCATGTTTACTCAGCGGAGCACTAATGCGGAGGATCTATAATTGATTTCCTCAATTATCTGAACTTCAGGAGTATCTTCATGGCAGCCTCTGAATCAGTGCCGGAACCTCATACTGGTTTTACAGCGAATATCACACGCACAAGGCTACCTGCTTCCTTTACTACCGTGCTTATTGGAGAGTCCTTCTCACTTTTCGGCACTCAGATTTCTTCTGTGATGATTCCTCTTATCGTTGCGATAACGCTTAGCGCAGGAGAAATAACTCTGGGCGTTGTCAGCGCTGTAGGGTGGCTGCCCATTATCTTGATAGGACTTATCGCCGGGGCAATTGTTGATAGACATAGTCGTTGGACCATGATGGTGGTATGTAATATCACACGTGCCGGATTAATTGGGTTGATCCCACTTCTTGCGCTTACGCAGAATCTCACAGTGACAGTTCTCGTAGTTATCTCATTCTGCATGGGGGTCTGTAACGTATTCTTCGATGTTGCTTATCAAACCTATGTCCCCGACATTGTGCCCCGGAATATGCTTGACAGAGCAAATAACAGGTTTGAGCTTATTCGTTCAATGGCTCAGCTTATAGGACCACTTATGGGAGGATTTTTAGCAGCACATTACCGCCCAGAGTACCTAATTACTTTGGATGCAGTAACTTTTCTCATTGCATTTATCGTGTTGCTACTGCTACCAGGTCGTTTCAGGGTTCCATCGGCAATTTCACAGAGAAGTTCGCTGAATACACCCAGTATTATTTCTGATATGATGGCTGGTCTTAAACTTGTATGGCGCACGCCTGTTATTCGTTTGGTCGTACTATCGGGTGCCTTCATTAATATTTTTGAGGCAGGAATAAGCGCCTTATTTGTTCTATATGTTACGCGAACCCTTGGATTAAATTCGTCTGCATATGGTGTTGCTATATCGCTAGCAGGGATAGGTGCTTTATGTGGTGCACTTAGCTACCGTATATGGTCGGAGAAAGTTCAAGAGGGAGCCTGCGTAGGTATTGGCGTGGTGTGGATGGCAGTGGGATCGATTCTTACAGCCGCCGCTATTTTCCCTGGATGGTCATGGATCTGTCTGTTATTGGGACAATTTTGTATTGGGTACGGAAGTCCAATCATGAATATAGCTCTCGTAACTTTACGGCAAAAGATCACTCCCGCTGAAGCGCTTGGACGTGTAAATGCTAGTGCCCGTGTCTGCATCATGAGTAGCCTACCGATAGGCGCTCTCATGATTTCTTCACTTGCAGAAGCAGTGTCAATCTCAACTGCTCTGTGGGTTGCAGGCCTGGGGGAACTTGCGGTGCTAATCATTTTAGGACCACAACTTTTACGGATCCGTATCCAAGAAATTTAGAAAGCAGAATTTGTATGTTTTCTCTTCTTACTGAGGAGTAGTATTGCCAGATAACGTGACGATTGGACCGTGGTTCTATGACAAAATATGACGGCGTATTGCGGGGCGAGTTCATAAACTTTTGTCGCCCGGTGAACACGCCCGCACCGCTGGCATAATAGGGTGAAACGAGCGCACCCTGCTGCTAAGCGGGGTCTGGGTGCGAAACCACAGGGGAGAGAATCGTGAGCGAAACCAGTAACCAGCATTCCGGGCAAGATCATACCGGGCAGAAAACCGTGCGCGTGCGCGCCAGCGAACTCATCGGACGATCCTGGCTCAACACTGGCGAGAAGAGCCTAGACCTGCAGGCTCTTCGCGGCAAAATCGTGATCCTCGACTTCTGGACCCTGTGCTGCATAAACTGCCTGCACGTGCTCGACGAGCTGCGCCCCCTCGAAGAAGAATTCTCGGATGTGCTCGTCACTGTGGGCGTGCACAGTCCCAAATTCGAGCATGAGGCAGACCCGGCAGCGCTCGCCGCAGCCGTAGACCGCTACGACATCAAACATCCCGTACTCGACGACCCCGAACTCACCACCTGGCAGGCTTATACCGCCCGCGCCTGGCCCACGCTCGTGGTCATCGACCCCGAAGGGTATATTGTGGCGCATCTTTCCGGGGAGGGGCACGTGCAGGGGCTTACCTCACTCGTGCGTGAGCTCGTTGCCGAACACGAGAAAAAAGGTACCCTGCACCGAGGTGACGGCCCCTATGTACCCCGACCCAAAACCGAGGGAACATTCGCTTTTCCGGGGAAGGCTATTGAACTCCCCACAGAGTTCGGACCCAAAAACCTGTTCGGCACCGGCTCACGCACCTACCTGGTGTCCGATACCGCTAGGCACCGCATCCTGCAGGTCGCCGAA
Organism: Rothia sp. HMSC067H10; assembly: GCF_001810635.1. NCBI lineage: Bacteria > Bacillati > Actinomycetota > Actinomycetes > Micrococcales > Micrococcaceae > Rothia > Rothia sp. HMSC067H10. The sequence continues at coordinate 27,468 of NZ_KV802284.1, read as the reverse complement.
GACCTCAACACTGTGCTGGCAACCTACGGGGGAGAGGACGGCGAAAAAGGCTACGCCGACGGAACCGGAACTACCGCACGCTTTAACGAACCGCAAGGGCTTGCTTTGGTACCCGCCGAACTTCGTGAAAAACTCGGGTACGATGTGCTGATCACCGACACCGTGAATCACCGGCTGCGCTCGCTGAATCTGCGCACGGGCGAGGTTCGTACCCTTGCGGGCAACGGCGTGCAGCGTGTGATCGATGGAGACAACGCCGTCACGGGCAATGCAAACCATATCCCCGCGGATGCGCCCGCCACTGCTATAGCGCTCTCGTCCCCATGGGATGCGGTCTATTCGCGTGAAGCCGGGCAGTTCGTGATCGCGATGGCTGGCACCCACCAGCTCTTCGGCTACGACCCCGTGTCTGAAATCGTCAGTATTTTCGCGGGTGCCGGGGTTGAAGGGCTGCAGGACGGTACCGCCGAGGATGCATGGTTTGCCCAACCCTCCGGCATTATCGAGGCGCGTGACGGCAGCCTGTGGGTAGCCTGCTCGGAAACCAGCGGGCTGCGCCACGTAACCTTCACGCGGGACGAACACGGACACCAGAGCGTACAGGTGACCTCTGCTGTAGGGTTGGGTCTGTTCGATTTCGGGTTTGTGGACGGCGACTCGCAGACCTCTCGCATGCAGCATCCGCTGGGACTTGCGGAGCTTCCCGACGGTTCTATCGCGGTGGCAGACACCTATAACGGTGCGATTCGCCGCTGGGATCCTGCCGTGAAGGAACTAAGCACCTTACAGCGCGGACTCGCCGAACCTGCCGACCTTCTAGTGGAGCATAGCCCGGGTGAGGATCCCCGCCTGATAATCGTGGAAACCAATGCGCACCAGTTGGTGCGTGCCGCCATTCCGGCGCAGGCGCAAAAAGTGGACGAAGGGGCTATTACAACCGCCCGGCCCGCCACGAAGCTCACCGGCGGAACCCTCGAATTTACCTCGCGGTTTACCGTGCCGACCGGGCAGAAACTCGATACCCGCTGGGGAGACCCGACCCAGCTGAAAATCTCATCCACCCCCGAAAATTTCCTGCTGGACGGTGCCGGTACCTCCCAAGGACTCAGCCGTACCCTCGTGCTCAACCCCGAGATTCAGGAGGCGGTGCTGCACATTACCGCCCGCGCCGCCGCCTGCGACGGTACCCCCGACGGCGATATTCCCGAGCACGCCGCATGCCACCTATACCAGCAGGATTGGGGTATTCCGGTCATCGTCACCGGTGATGCCGCGGATGAGAGCGAACTTGTGCTGGATTTGCGAGGGATTAACTAAGCCAGGGTAAGGGCCCTCAGAAGCTCACGTGCACCGCCGTGCCGTTGCTGACGTTCACTGTCGGTTTGATGGTAAACGGAACTTCCTTCTCAAAAGGCTGCCGCTCGCCCGTGTACAGGTCAAGCTGCGTGAAGGATACCTTGACCTTGCCCTGCGCCTGGTCAGCGCTCCACTCGCCATTCGCGGTGACCGTCACATGCGGATGCGGATACTCCTTGACCGACCAGGTCACCTCGCCATCCACACGCCCGGGGAAAGTGTACTCGAAGGGGCAGCCGCTCGGGTAGAGAGTCTTTTGCTCGGTGCAGGAATTTATGTAATCCTCCACCTGGTGCTGTACGGATTCCCGAGCCTGATCGCTCGCTTTCAAATCGAGCGTGACCTGCGAATTTGCATCCGCTGAGAGCACCTTTTGCGAGTACGGCTGTGCGGTATACACCGTCGAATCATAAGAAATGGAATAGTTTCCGGGATAGAGCACCGGGAACGTTGCCTCACCGTCATCAACCGCAACCTTGCGGGTGTTCACGGTCGCCGCCTGTACGCCCTTAATCGAAACCTTCAGCTCGGGCAGCTCGCCGGGTTCAATCTCCCAACGCGGGAAAAGGCCCCAGTGATCGCCCACATGATGCAGCCTGAAATCGGTGTGTTCCTGTGCGCCGTCCAGGGTGTAGGAGGCTCTCACCGTCGCATGCTCGCCGTCATCGCTGCTTTCCACTACCTCATAGGTAATATTAGACAGCCCCGAAACCGACTTCTTCAGAACCTCACCATCGAGAAGAGAACCGTCGCCCTCAGGTACCCGAGCCCCCAAAATACCGAGCGCATGCGAACCATTACCGTCCTGCAGCGCTCTAAAATACTCCTGAACTTGACCCGTGGGGGTGTAAACCAGCCGATTCAGAGCAAAGAGCGCGCCAAAAGCAAGGGTTACCGACACGAAAACGCCGATAACCCAGGTAGCTAGAACCCGTTCCACGGGAGAAAATTTGTGCATGATTACAGCGTACCGCACCGCGCGGGCGCACCTGACACCGGGCAGATTTATGTACCCGCACGAACCCTCAGGTTTGACACTGCGGGGCGAAAATCTTAGCGTCGGGCAGGTGCGACCGCTAAAGTGGTGTGTATGGCAGAACGCGCACACGAAATTCCCGCCAAATATGGCGATGTTCTAGAACTCTTCCACCCCCGCATGCGATCCTACGGCAGGCGCATCGAGGCGGCGCTCCCGGGAACTATCACCCTCGTCGCCGCGATCGCATTCTTAGCGTATAAACGCCCCGCCTTGCCGTACCTGGTGCTGGTGCTTATCATCTGTTTTTTCGCGGGTCTAAGCCTGTATTCGGTGCTTAAACCCACGATCGTGGCAATCACCAAAACCCATGTGCTTCGCGCCCGAATTTTTGGCTGGCATGCGGTGGAACGTAAAGATATGGACCACACGATCTTCGTGGAAAAGCTCTACAGCAAGAAAGCACACGGGCAAGACCTCAGCAACGTTGTTGCCAAGCTCAAGTACCGCAGCTTCCCGAGCATGTGGGTGCTGGATAAGCAGGGAAAGTCTCTTCTTCGCCTCGATGGTCGCGTGTGGGATGCCAAGACTATGTCTACGGTGGCCTCGAAACTTTCCGACCAGACCACGGTCTATAAAAAAGCGAACGTTCTCGATATTGACCGGCTGCACCACGGCCTGATTACCTTCACCGAACTGCACCCCGGCTGGAAATCGGCCACTATGGCGATTCTCGCAGTACTTATCGTGGCTATATTGGGCGGCGCCGCAATCCTGCCCGAAGACATGGCTCGTTCAATCCACCTGATCCCCTAGAGGCTACGATTCCCGCGTTCTGCACGGGGCGGAAAGAGAAAAAAATGCGGTGGTGCGCATCCTACACAAAACCAGGATGCGCACCACCGCTTTTATCAGCCATAAAGCGTGCCGCCTGAGCGCCGCCTACCGCGAAAGAACCGCCACAATAAACTCGGAACCCTCAGCAAACGGACGCAAATCCCAGGAACTAAACGTCGAATCAATATTCAGCCCGACCTCGCGCGCATCCTCAAGAAACTGCGCAAACGCATAGTCACGACCGGGACCGGAACCGTACCCAATCACGGCACGCCCACCCGGAGCCAGCACCTTCCGGAAATTCTCTAGCACCGGCTTACGGGTTGAACGCGCAAGAAAACCCATCACATTCCCGGCACATACGATCAGCTCAAAACCATCCTCACCGGCATCAGACTCGAACCCGAGAGCCTGCGGCAAATCCACCAAATCAGCCGTAACCCAGGTGGCCTCCGGGCATACGCGGCGCGCCTCATCAATAAGCTCAGGGTCAATATCAACGCCGGTCACCCGATGCCCCAGCGCATGTAGCTGCTTACCCACGCGGCCCGGGCCGGAACCAGCATCCAGAATCTTCGCCCCGCGCGAAGCCAAAGCATTCACCAGGCGAGACTCACCCGCCATATCCTTACCCTCAGCCTCCATAGCCTTAAAACGGTCGATATACCATTGCGAATGTGCCGGATCGTTCTCTTTCTTGATGAGCCAGAGCGACTTTTCGCGCTCGCCGGGGGTGTTAAAACTCAATGCTGACACCGTATTCTCCTCGGTGGTAGATGAATAGATAGCGTGTGTGCAAACGTAGGGGTATCGTACCGCATACGGGTAAGAATGCGCCTCCTAGGGCATCTGCCCGACGGTATTTTGCTCGCTGTGTTCATCCGAGTTTTCGGCGCCGGTGAATTCCTCAATCAACTGATCCATAACATCGGATACATCGGATGCGCCCCGCACCGGCCCGCCCGCCAACAGTCCGTCAGAGCCCAGTACTACCGCCAGTGGGGTGCCGCGGCCGAAAGCGTGCATAGCCGCAAATTTTGGGTCTATCAGCGAGGTAATGCTCTTGGGCACAGACGCTGTCTTTGCGTTGCTCACACTGCTGAAAACAGGATGCAGCTCAAGCTGCGGCAGTTTGTGCGCCCAGCCCGCCAGCTTGTCGAAAATCGACAGGCAAGCGCCGCATGTGGGGGAGACGAAGAACAGCACCCGCGCCTTGAGCTCGGCGAGCTCGCGGATCGAAAAATTCTTGCCGTCGAGCGTATGCAGAGTTGCATACGGAATGGGCATGCGCACATATTCTTCGCCGTCGTCGCGATCCTCATAGACGGGAAGCAGAAGATGGTTATCGTCGCTTTCGCCGAAATCTGGCTTAGCCAATGCCTCGCCGCGCTGTACCGCCCACATGGTGAGGGCGATCAGGGCGGCACCGAGCACCCAGCCCCAATCGGCAGAGTTGAGGTTGTACAGCTCGTAGATAAGTGCTCGACCTGAGCCCAAAGACGCGGCAAAAACCGTAGCTGCGGCTATGGTCAACGCGATATTGCGGATGAGCGTATAGCGGCTCACGGGTGCGGCGGATTTTGAACCGAAACAATTGCACCCCGCGGTGCGGCCGGTGGCAAGTGCCCGCGCAATAACGATCAGGTAGAACAACATGAGCATTACAGAGATGCCCGATACTGTGGTGAAGAGAATGCCCGGCGCTGCGAGCATCCCTAATGCCAGAAGCAGTTCGACCCAGGGGAGTGTGCGCGCGGTGAGCTTCAGCGGAGCAATTTTTTCGAGCCCCAGGTTGAGAATACCCGTGACGGTACTGGAAGGGTCCTTAGCCTTGGCGAACCCGCTCACCGCCAGGGTGATGGCGATCAGCGCCGTACAGAGAAGAAAAGATACATTTGGAAAAGCAGACATGATTCCTTGAAAGTTTGAGTGAGTTTGTGTCTACCACAGATTTTACGCCTGGTGAGGGTCTGCACGGCGGATATGGGGGCGCATCCGGCGGCATAAATTTATGGGGAGGGCAGCACGTTCTTCGTGTTCGGAGTCGGAATAATACCGGGGTAGAATAGCTCATGAAGGTGTTAGGTGACTGGCAGAGTCAGCCCCGGATGCCCAGGCTGCGCGCCGGGTCGCGCCTTCGTCACCGTGATAAAAATAGGGAGTTAAGTGTATGCCTATCGCGTTGCCTGAGCCCGTGTCTTTAGCTGTTGAAGCACTCGACCTTGAGGTCGCTATTACCGCTGCAGAAACCCAGGATGCGACTGCAGAGTTACCGCATGAAGAACTTTTTGACGTAAGCACCGAAGATGGTGTGATCCAGATTGTTCAGCGGGAACGCTACTGGAAATCCAAGTTTGCCAAGCGCACCTCGTTTTTATCCTTTGGGGGACCTAAGATCGTTATCAGCCTTCCACACGATTCTTTTCTTGACGTTCTGCGGGTTCAGACAAACTCAACATGCCGCCTTGAGGGGGTGCGCACCACGCACGCGGATTTGGCGGCGACTACGGGCACTATTCGCTGTTTGAACGCATCGTTTACACATGCGAAGGTGACCGCGAAATCTTCGTCCGTGAAGATGGTAGACAGTACGGTTGCTGAGGATGCGACTCTCACGGTCACGGGCGGCTCGGTGACAACGACCGGGACTTTCACCGAGATGCCGGGGTACCGTATCGAGGATGTTTCGGGCAAGGTGCAGATTTTGGATCAGCCGTGCGAACCGGGCGACTCACACAATGCGAAGGGGCAACCCAGCGTGTTTATCAACTGCATCGGCGGGTCCGTAACGCTGGCGTAGGCGCTGTACGCTTCTTTGCCGAGTCTCTTCCCGGGTCGCATAAAAAGGCTCTTTATGTGAATAAAGCGGGTTTTCTGCCGCTTTATTCACATAAAGAGCCTTTTTAGCATCTATCCATATGGCATGATGCTCAGCCGTAGAGCGTTAGCCAACGTACTGGTTGATTTCGTTCTGGAGAGCCTGGATGGTCTGGGAAGGACCGTCGAGGCGGCGATCCTGGGAGATACCATAGTGCTTCTGTAAGTTTTCGATAACAGTATTATTGATCATACTGGGAACCGGGTACTCGATGTTATTGAGTCCTAGCCACAATGACATGTGGAGGATAGTGGGGGAACCTTCTGCCTGCCTAGGCTCTACCCATTCCCAGCCACCGACGATTCCAGGGCATGCAGGTGCCATGTGCGAAGGCTGCGAACTAATCACTCCATCAACGACAAGACCAGCACCCCTGACGGCGTTCATGAACCGCTGCAGTCCCGCGCTGGTTTCTTCGCCCCACCAGCCGTCGGCGGAGATGGCGTTGGCGGAGGTTGCGGTGACTAGGGTGGAGCCGAAGGCGAGTACGCCTGCTGCGGGAACTCCTATGGCGCCTGCCTTGAGCAGCTTGCGGCGGGAAGGATTAGCGCTTTCGAGGGACATGAAAATATCCTTTCATCGGTGATGCAGATTAGTCCTGCATTTTCACTGTAAAAGGATTCATCGACAAATATCAAGCCTAAATTTATTCTTCTATAAAGTTAAATAAAAACTTTTTAAATTTTTTCTGGGTATATTCATGAGCGAAATATTATTATATACGAATAAAATTTTAAGCATTTTAAAGAGTAGTAAAATACATTTATTTAATGAATGCTGTACGAAAAATAAAATATTATGCCCCAGTGGTGTTGTAGTCCTTGAACTCGTCTATTGCGGATAGATAATCTAAAGAGACCGCATGAGAACGCAGGGAGAGATAACGTTGAAAGCCAGTTTTATCACCGGAATCCGAAGCGTCGAAGCGCGCGAGATTGAAGATGCTCAGACCCAACAACCCGATGAGGCTCTCATTCGAGTTGCCTATGCGGGCATCTGTGGAACCGACCTTGAGCTGTACGACGGCACCTCAAACTACCTGCGGCGCGGTCTGACCGAGTATCCGCATCATTATGGACATGAATGGGTGGGTGTGATTGAGACCCCGCCGCAGACCGCTTGCGACAGTCGTTTGAAACCCGGCGCGGTGGTCACTGGAAGTACCATGATTCCCTGCCTGACCTGCGATTTCTGCCAGCGTGGGCGGCGTAATCTCTGCACAAACCTGCGCGAAGTTGGTCTCTATGAGCACGGTGGGGCGGCGGCACAAAAGCTTGTAATGCCAGCGCATGTGTTGACCGTTATTGACGACGGTTCGGGTGCAGAGCCGCATCCCGAATATATTCTGATCGAACCTCTTGTGACGGTTTTGGAGGGTCTGGCGAAAGCCACCCCGGAACCTGGCGATAGGGTGCTTGTGCTTGGCGGCGGCACGATCGGTACCCTCGCGGCGCTGGTGCTGAAGCAGTACCCCATTGAGGTTGCGGTGGTTGACCCCTCGCAACCCGTGCATCTTTCCGAGCTTGGGATTACGGCCTATAAAACGGTGGACGCGCTCCCTGCCGGAGACTGGGATGCCGTATGGGAGTGCTCCGGTTCTGCTACGGCACTGCAAGCTACACCGTCCCTGCTGAGGAACGGGGGTACGGCGGTGCTGATTGGCTTCCCGCCTGCGCCGACCGATCTTGATGCCTCGGAGTTTGCCCTGCGGGGGCAGTACCTGGTGGGCGTCCGCCACGGCATCGACCACTATGCGGCTGCCGCGCAGTTCGTGCGGGAGCACCGGGACAAGCTGGGCGCGCTCATCGACAGCAGCTACAGCCTTGACGATGCGCAGGCCGCCTTCGAGCGGCTGGAAGAGGGGGAGCGGGAACGCCCCAAGGTGATGCTGAGTATCGATAAATAGTCCCCTAATTTTTCGCCAGAAAAAGGCTCTTTATTTCAATAAAGCGGATTTTCTAATGCTTTATTGAAATAAAGAGCCTTTTTTGGGTACCGAACCTAACAGCCGGTGCCTGGTGCGGCTTGGGGATTAGTTAATTTACCCAACCCACTGGTTGATTTCGTTCTGCAAAGCCTGAATAGTCTTGGAGGGCCCGTCAAGACGACCATCCTGCGCGATACCGTAGTGACTTTGTAGCTTATTAACGTGTGTCGAGGAGAAATGAGGGTAAGGGTATGAATACGAACTACCGTCAGCACCTTTCCATTGCATTCCCAGCCACTCTGACATCTTAGAAATTGTAGGGGAGCCTTGATCTATCTGTATGGCCCACTCCCAGCCACCCACAATTCCCGGGCAATAGGGTGCCATTGCTGCAGGTTGGGAACTGATCCATCCGTCGACAACTAGATTTGCGCCTAAAGCCGCATTCATAAACCGCTGGAACCCGGCTGAGGTTTCGGAGCCCCACCAGCCGTCGGCGGAGATGGCGTTTGCGGAGGTTGCGGTGACGAGGGTCGAGCCGAAGGCGAGTACACCTGCGGCGGGGACACATATGGCACCTGCCTTGAGGAGCTTACGGCGAGAAAGATTGGTGTTTTCAAGAGACATAAAAATATCCTTTCATCGGTGATGCAGCTTAGCTCTGCATTTCCACCTTAAAATTAATTGTCGGAGGATATCAACCATAATTTTTCCAAAGATATTTGTTTATACTTGCAAAAAAGACTCTTTATTCCACTAAAGCATGAAAATCCGCTTTAGCGGAATAAAGAGTCTTCTTATTATCGACTCCCAGTAGTCGATCGTTATATGGCTAGAAGGTGTTAACCGACGTATTGGTTGATTTCGTTCTGCAGGGCCATGATGGTCTGGGATGGACCGTCGAGGCGACCGTCCTGCGTGATTCCGTAGTGTTCCTGTAGGTTTTTGATCCCAGGAGTGGTGATTGTGCCAAAAAGCGTCGCCCCCTGAGGGCCTGTACCGTCCCTCCAGAGTGGAGAGTTATAAGGTAAGTGTTTCAGCCATGCGTTCATAGCTTGGATGGTTGGGGAGCCTGCTGCACCGTCTACCCATTCCCAACCACCAACAATTCCTGGGCATGAAGGAGCCATCCTCGAAGGCTGGGAACTGATAACCCCATCAACAGTGAGACTAGCGCTTACGACGGCATTCATGAACCGTTGCAGTCCTGCGCTGGTTTCTTCGCCCCACCAGCCGTCGGCCGAGATGGCGTTCGCGGAGGTTGCGGTCACGAGGGTGGAGCCGAAGGCGAGCATGCCTGCGGCGGGAACACCTATAGCACTTGCTTTGAGGAGCTTACGGCGAGAAAGATTGGTGCTTTCGAGTGACATAATGCATCCTTTCGTCTGCACTGCGGATAATTCCTGCATTTCCACCCTAAAATTAATTATCTAAGAATTGCAACCATATTTTTACTCCACTAAAGCATGCATGAATGCTATATATAATTTATTCAATATTGTTATACACTTAAAAGATTCTTGATGGTAAATAAATTAGAATTACTGATTATTTGCTTTGAAAAATATTTTTAGCAAAATAAAATATAACCACTAAATTCCAATCAGCGTTATATTGTATTCTTCCGCAACTGCACCCCAATCCTTTATAAACTTGGCTGCGCGTGCCCCAGACTTACAAAACACACCCACGCATTCCCCGGCGAACGGCTTCAACATGGAGCGCACCGCATCCTCGGTAGCTACAGACAGAGGAAGGTGCAGGGAATCCGGGTGCTTCACCTGGGTTTCGCGTTCGCTCTGCTCGCGCACATCCAGCAGAATTTTCGGCAGTTCATAGGCGCTCAAATCCGTCACGGATGCCCGCTCAGGATCGGGGGAGAGGGCAAAATTCTGGAAGGTGCCGCTCAATGCCTCGTAGGTGAGCAGCCGCCCCTCAAGCGTCGGCAGCCCCGCCAGGAACTTGAGTGTTTCCGTCGCCATGAGCGATCCGATAACCGCCGTGGTAGCGCCCAGCACCCCGGCCTCGGTGCAGGATTCCAGAGTCGCGGGAGTTGTAGGGAACAGGTCGCGCAGATGTGCCGACCCCGTGCGGAAGACGCTCACGCTGCCTTGATACCGCAGCACCGACCCCCACACCAGCGGAATACCGGTTATCTCGGCGGCGTCGGCAATCAAATATTTAGTCGCAAACGTATCGGTACAATCGACGATCACCGAAGGGTTCTCCTCGGCGAGCAGGTCAAGAATCCAGGATGCCTCCAGGTATCGCCGATACACCGTCACCGTGAGTGCCGGGGCGATCTCGCGGGCACGATGCGCGGCAACCTCAGCCTTCGCCCGGCCGCAATCGGCGATCCCGAACAACGGCTGGCGCTGCAGATTCGACAGCTCAATCACATCGTGATCGACGAGCGCAATCGACCCGACCCCGGCGGCGGCGAGCGCCTGCACCACGGGGCAGCCCAGGCCGCCCGCACCGATAACGAGCACATGCGCATTGGCGACCGCCTGTTGGTCGAAACCGGGCAGACGATCCTGCCGCAATACGCGCTCAGCTTCGAGAGCCTGCGCCTGCGCGGGGTCCTTTGGCGCTAGAATCTGTGGTGCATCAGGCACCGAGCGGTGGTCGTGCGAGGTCACATCCATGACACCAGACCCTCCGCCGGGGAGGAAGCCTTCGCGTGCTCGCGCTGAGGAATCCTGCCCGCGCCTCGCGCCAGATAGCCTGCCTCAACGGCGGCTTTCATAGCTTGCGCCATCGCCACCGGATCCTGCGCACGGTTGACCGCCGAGGCCAACAGCACACCCGAGCAGCCCAGTTCCATAGCAAACGCGGCGTCCGATGCGGTGCCAACCCCCGCATCCAGCAGCACAGGAACCGTGGCGCGGGAGCAAATCAGCTCAATATTGTGCGGGTTCAAAATGCCCAGCCCCGTGCCGATGGGTGAGCCGAGCGGCATAACCGCCGCGACTCCCACATCCTCTAAACGCTTGGCGATCACCGGGTCATCAGAGGTGTACGCCATGACCGTGAAGCCTTCCGCCACCAGCGTTTCGCAGGCGGTCACGGTCTCGCATACATCCGGCAGCAGGGTGTCTTCGTCGCTAATCACCTCAACCTTAATCCACTTTGTCCCCAGGGCTTCGCGCGCGAGCCGGGCGGTGATAACGGTGTCGCGCGCGGTGCGGCACCCCGCCGTATTGGGTAGAGGCGCAATATTTAGCCTGGTCAGAAGCGGAAAGATAGGGGTGCCCGAGGCGTGCCTGCGCATCGCGACCGTGGTCATCTCGGTGCCGGATGCGACCAGCGCTTTTTCGAGCAGGTCCATGCTGGTGGCGCCCCCGGAACCCATAATGAGCCGGGATGAGAACTCTTTCTCAGCAATAATCATGGTCACTACCCGCCCTGAACTGCGGTCAGCGCATCGACCCTAGCACCCTCGGGTATTTCGGTACTCGCCCACCGTGAACGCGGCACCACAGTACCATCGAGTGCGACAGCGACCCCCTGATCGGTGCCCGCCTGCTGAAGAATCAGCGCCTCAAGATTCGTGGTCGAAATGTCTAATAATGTGCCGTTATAGGTTATTTTCATGGACTATTCCTTTCGTTTCTGGTGCACAAACTGGCGGTATGGAGTAGCAAAATCGCGTATCAGTGCTCAAACCTCTTCGGCGAGCAGGGCGCGAACTCCGGCGGAATATCCCCGCCCAAAAACACCTCCGCACCGGCTTTCCCAGCGAGTGCCGCCAGTAAAATTCCGTGCCGAAAATACCCGTTTGAGATCAGCTGCCGCCGCCCGGTCGCCGTGGTACGGTCGCCAAAGATCGGCAGATCATCCGGGGTTCCGGGTCGCACCCCCACATTCGACTCGATAAGCTCGCATTCCTCCACCGCAGGAACCACCCGAATCGCATCTTTGAGCAGCTGATACACGCCGTCCACACCGGGGCGGGTACGCGTGTCCTCGCGGCTTGTCGCACCGATACACACCTCACCGCCAGGCCGTGGAATCACATAAACGGGCCGCCCGTTCACGAACCCGCGCACCACATGCTCCACCAGCGGATGCGGCGCCTGCAAACGCAGAATATCGCCATAAACCGGTCGCAGTGGATACTGCCCCGCCGCGCCCAAACCGGTGCACACAATATCCCCAAAATCCGGGTCAGTCACACGCTCACGCACAAACTCGACCCCGCGCGCCTTCAGCGCCTTCACGAGAGCCTGCATAAACAGCCGGGGCGCCACCTGATGATCGCCCTCAATCAACGCCGCACCCGCCAAATCCGGGGCAAGTGCAGGTTCCAGGGTGCGCGCCCGGCTCACGGGAATGGCCTCGGCACTGCGGTTGAGCGAACGGTAATAGTCAGAAACATTGCGCAGATGCGCCGCATCCGCGCGATCGCTCGCCACCACCAACGTGCCGGTCGTATCGTAGCCGGTGGGGGCGTCTGTTACCGCAGCGAGCCTGCGCATGAGCGAAGGGTACGCATTCGCGCTGGCAACCATGAGCGGGAAAAGCGCATCCTGCTGAAACTGCACTTCGGCAATAGGCGCGAGCATTCCACCCGCAAAATAGCTGGCACCCGTGCCGCGCTCGCCGGGGGTTGGGTCATAGACGCGCACCCGCTGGCCGCGTTCGGTGAGTTCAAATGCGGTGGTCAGCCCAATAACTCCGCCGCCCACCACGGTAATAACTTCTGCCATGATTATGCCTGCAATTCCGGGTTTTCCACGAAGGCGCGTGCCATTGCAACCCCGGCAACCCCTGTTTCGCGGATGCTCGGGCAGTCTTGCGGCCAAATATCGCCGATGGCGACTACCGGAACCTTCGAGAGCTCGGCAAGTTCACGCAGCCCTTCAACACCCAGTGGCGGGCGGTTTGAGGCTTTGGTCGGGGAAGGGCGGAACGGCCCGGCACCAATGTAGTCGATCAGGTGCGCAACGGTGTTAGCGCGCTCAACAAGCTCGCGAGTGCCGGTCGTGAGCCCAATAATGGCGTGCTCACCCAGCAGACGGCGGGCATCGGCGACGGGCAGATCGTCTTGACCTATATGTACCCCGTCGATGCGTACCCCGCGGGCACGCAGGGCGAGGGCAACATCCACCCGATCATCAATCAGTATCTTCTGGTGGGGGAGAACGATGCGCGCAATCTCTTCGGCAAGGGCATACAGGTCGCGGGCGCTGATGGGCTTGGAACGCACCTGTATGCAGGTGGCGTGCCGTGCCCGCCGCACCGTTTCGACGGGGTTTTCGCCGGTGACCAGATACAGCGAAAGGTCTAAGGGTGTGGCGGTTCCGGCGGTGCTGTTGATTGTCATGGGATCACGATTCGACTGTGAAAGTAGTACTTCCTGCGTGCTTGCGCGGGCGTTGCGGTGATTTTGCGACGATGCGGCACACGCAGATATTTCTCATTCAGGCTAACACACAACCTTTATCGCGGTTCCTGGCGGCGTTTTTATTGCTCTTATGGTTTGTATAAAGCTAAGAGTAGAAGGACCTTGTTAATTTCCGTAATAAATACACACTTTTGTTATACTTTAGATATACATTGTTTTACAATAGAGAGGTGTAATTGACTATGGCAAAGACAGCGAACATCAATCTGCGCGTAGAACCAGAAGTTAAGAGGGAAGCTGAGGAGCTTTTCGGGATTTTCGGAATTTCCGTAAGTGATGCCATCACGATGTTTTTAAACGTTTCCATAATGCAAGGTGGATTGCCTTTCGAACTCAAGCAACCTCAATACAATGCTACAACTGAGCAAGCTATCGCAGAAACGAAAGCTATGATGGAGGGCACCCGTAAAAGTAAACAGTACAGTTCGCCCCGAGAGCTCTTCGCTGAGCTTGATGCTGAAGGCGATGATTAGTGCTTCACCTTGAAACAACATCCCAGTTTCGTAAAGACTACAAGCTCATGAAGAAGAGAGGATTAAATCTTCGTCTTTTAGAAGATATCCTCAATAAACTCATACGTGAGGAGCCGTTAGAAACAAGGCATCGAGATCATGCTTTGACAGGTAACTATCGTGGATTAAGGGAATGCCACATTCAGCCTGATTGGTTGCTTATCTATGCTATCGACAAGGGACGATTAATTCTGACTGCTTCCAGGACGGGAAGTCATGCTGACCTTTTCAAAATGTAGTTTTTCGTCCGACCAAATTTGTACAGCTAAATGTACTCATTATTTGAACATACGCTTCTAAAAACCACCTGCTCGCGGGGCTAGCTGAGGAAAATAAAAAAGCCCTGGCAAATACCAGAACTTTTGAGAGCGGCTGACGGGCTGGAGGGTGCGGATTCCGAGCGAGCGAGGTGCCAAATCCGCGCCTGGAAGCGATTCCCGTCTAAAATTGGGCACACGAAAACCCCTAACAGAAGCTAGGGGTTTATGAGAGCGGCTGACGGGAATCGAACCCGCGTATCAGGCTTGGGAAGCGTGCGCTCTACCATTGAGCTACAGCCGCGCATCCGTGAACGGACTTAACCTAGTGTAGCGTGTGCTGCCTCGGTTCGCATACTTTGCCGCAGATTTTTATTTTTGACTTGTCGGCTGTTCTTTTTGAGCAATGGTGAAGTATGGAGTCTGGAGTCGGTATCCTTAGAGTGTGCTTATTTCAGACCGCGATATTCGACGAGAAATTGCTGACGGCCGTATCGTACTTGAGCCGTTTGACGATTCGATGATTCAGCCGGCGAGCGTCGATGTGCGCATCGACCGCTTTTTCCGTCTGTTTGACAACCATAAGTACCCGCATATTGACCCGTCGCAGGAGCAGGAGGAACTGACTCGTCTGGTGGAAGTTGCCCCCGACGAGCCTTTTATTCTGCATCCTGGCGAGTTTGTGCTCGGTTCCACCTATGAACAGGTGACCCTGCCTGCGGATGTGGCGGCTCGCCTGGAAGGTAAGTCTTCACTCGGGCGTTTGGGGCTTTTGACTCACTCAACCGCAGGGTTCATTGACCCCGGATTTTCAGGGCACGTGACCCTGGAACTGTCTAATATGGCGACCCTGCCGGTCATGCTGTGGCCCGGGTCTAAGGTCGGTCAGCTGTGTTTCTTCCGGCTCACAAGCGAGACTGAGCATCCGTATGGTTCCGGCGCATACGGAAACCGCTACCAGGGGCAGCGCGGACCAACCGCATCGCGCAGCTACCTGAACTTTCACCGTACAGAGATCCCCGTTGAGAAATCTGGCGACTAGTCGCCGTCCGCATGATTTTTTCAAGGAGATACCTTGTCGTTCAAGACAATGGCTTTAAGCCCTGCCGGTGCCGATCTGAAGGTTATTTTTGGCCCCGGTGTTCCAGATGCGCTGCGCGAGCAGATCGTACAGACTTGGGGGAGCCTATCCCCGCGCCTCTTCGATAGTGTGCATGATGCCCTTGAGGCAACCCAGTCTGTGGCGCACGCTATTGTGCTCACGGACGGGAGTGTGAATCTGTTTGACGAGCACCCCGACCTGGTGAACCCGTTCGGGATTCTGCAGATTCTTAATATTCAGAACGAGAAGCAGGCGTTGGAGACTCTGACGTCTAACCTGACGGTTGCTATGATTCAGCAGTTGGCGGGTAAGCGCACCATGCTGCATGCCGCCGCCATTGGCGACCCCGCTACGAAGCGCGCGCTGGTGCTGGTGGGTGCTTCGGGGCGGGGGAAGACGACTGCCGCGCAGTATCTGGGGAAGAAGTTCACCTATCTTACGGACGAAACCACGATCGTGGGCGCCGACCGTGAGATTTACCCCTACCCGAAGCCGCTGTCGCTGGTGGTCTCTGACGACGAGCCGAAGGAACAGCGCAACCCTGTGGATCTGGGTCTGAACGCGGCGGACTGTGAGGATACGAGCTATACAGCCGCTCGCGTCGTCATGGTGGGGCGCACCGATGAGCCCACGAAACCCTATCTTGAGCGTGTGAGCCTGGGGGATGCGCTCATGTCGATTGCCGAGCAGACCTCCGGCGTGGTGCTCAACCCTGAGGGTGTGCTCTCGATTATTCGCCTGTTTGAGCAGTGCGGCGGCGTATGGCGGCTGGTGTATTCCGAGGTTGAAGATATTGAGCCGCTCGTGCGTGAACTTCTCGCCGAGAATGCTGTGCTCCCGAACTCTGAGAGAGTGGACGAGTACGAGACCTTTGAAACACCTGACCGTCTACCGAACGTATACCCCAACGGCACGCAGGTTCTTCAACGCATGTTCGGCACCACCGGGTACCTGGTGGATGGAGAAAGATTCCTGCTGCATCACGGAGATTCACTGGATGAGCTTTCCGCATTCGCGGCGGAGTGCTGGATTAACGCCGCTCACGAACTGACGGTGCGGGAGCACTACGAAGTCATGCGCGAGCTGTTTGAGGGGCTGCCCGAGGATGCGCATCGCCAGGTTGTTGAGCAGCTGTCTGAAAGCGGTATACTCACGATGCGCACCGTAGACGACCCGCTGTATACCGAAGAAGACTCGAACTAAACAAACCCAATAAATACGCGAACAGATAGCAATCCGCTATCTGCTCGCGGGTTTAAGACTCGTAGGTTGAGGGGCGCACGAGTTTAGGGGAAACGGGTAAAGAGCTACCGTTGCGCCGCCTTGGAAACTTTCTTTTCGGCGCGGCGTGCCTTGCGCAGGTGAAGCGCTTGTGGCGATTCTAACGGCAGGGCCAGCAGCAGGCCCGCCAGCACCACGACCATAATGCCGAGAATACCCCACACCTGAGCATTAAAAATCGTGACGAACAGGCCGAAGAGCAAGGGGGACAAGAAGCTAGTTGCGCGACCTGTTGTCGAATACAGACCGAAGAGCTCACCTTCCGTACCGGGATCGGCGATACGCGCCAAGAAGGTACGCGAGGAGGACTGCGCGGGTCCCACGAAAAGGGCGAGAATGAGCGCGCAAATCCAGAAGGTCATAGGGTAGGGGAACAAGAGCAGGGGCACGGCTGCAATCAGAATGCCCACAAGCGAGACAATAATGATCTTTTTGGGCCCCAGATAGTCATCCAGATACCCGCCCAGCACCGCGCCTACGGCGGCAACACCATTGGCGGCAACACCAAAAATAATGACATCCGAAGTACTGAACCCGAAAGAACCGGCCGCCAGCACGCCACCGAAGGTGAAGATACCGGCTAAACCATCGCGGAAGATAGCGCTGGCACACAGGAAATAGAGAGTCTGAGGGGCAGTCTTACGAAGTCTGACAATGGTGCGCCACAGTTCCTTATAGGAGGCGAATAGTCCTCCCTGCCGCGCTGGGGAAAGACGCGAGAGACCGCGTTCTAGGAACCTGAGCTCGCGGGTGGGCAGCACCTCTGGCAACACGTGTTTGCGTCGGCGCATCCGAATCAGGATGGGGGCGCAGAAAACCAGGCACCACAGGGCGGAAAACAACGTTACCGCACGAATATTGAAAGCGTTATCGGTGCTCAGGTGCAGCCCGTTAGGCTCAAAAATAAATCCCCACAACACGATAAGCAGAGCCACTAGGCCGCCCACATAACCCGCAGACCAGCCGATTCCAGAGATTTTACCAATATTATTCGGGGTTGAAACTCGCGGCAGCACGGCGTTATAGTTCACGGCGGCAAATTCGCTGAAGATATTCGCCGCAGAAATCAGGATCACGCCTAACCACAGGTGCCCAGGGTTAGGTTCCACGAAAAAACACAGGGCGGAAAGAAGCACCATGCTGAGCGTGTTCACACCCAACCAGAAGATACCTGTACCGGATTTGTCGGCGCGCTGGCCGCTGACCGGAGCAAAAAACGCAATGCAGACCCCGGAGACAGTCAATCCTAAAGAGAGAGCCGCAGAAGCACTTTCGGTAGACCCGAAATAGGAGCTCGTGAGGTAGACCGTGAAGATGAAGGTCATCATGATAGTGCCAAAACTTGATGAACCAACATCCCACAGCACCCAGGACGTGACCGAACGGCGGCTGTTACTGTGATCGGGAACGTGTGAGGTCATAACGGATGTGTTCACTTTCGTGTAAGACGCAGCTAGGCGCCCTCAATCTAGTGCTGGTTTCGCAGCTTACCCCCGGCGACACTGCCGTAGGCATCGCCTCCCAGCGTGCCAAGCGCCTTATTCTCTTCTGAGCAGGCAGACTATTCAGCACATTGGAAAAGATGCGCACACCGCTACAGCCTGAAGGCTGCGGGGGCGGCGCATCCATCCAAATACACCGTGAAATTATGAGAAGAAACGGCGCTGTGCGCGGGTAATACCGACGCTTACCAGGGCACCTACCACGGAAGTGACGACGCTCCACACAATAACATGGCGCAGAGTGTCTTCGGACTCGGGGTCGGTGGTAGGAGGTTCGTTACCGGTCACACGCTTCCACGCTGCACCAAGACCCTTGCTTGCCAAGGCGGCGGCGGCCATATTGGCACCGGTGATAGCAATCCTTGCTATGGGGTTCATATATTCTCCTCAAAAATCAGAAGTGACTATCCCTAGCCTATCGGCTTTGCGACTTAGATGCAGAGAATATGACCTGTTTTAACGCGCGCATACACGAAAAATTAGGGTAAAAACTCTAGAATGTGAGAAAAAGCACAGTATTGCGGGCCTGAAAGGTGTATACCAGCGGCAAATCAAGGAATCATATTACCGACCTGCCGCACGTTCTTGTCATAAACCGATTCAAAAACTCAACGAACTCACAGAAAACGACTCACACGGCATAGAATGTAAACGTTTATAAGCTTCGAACTCTCGAAGCAACACGACAGGGGAGCGCCGCAGACGGGCGCTGAGAGTGCAACGCAGACCCTCGAACCTGATCCGGTTAGTACCGGCGTAGGGAGTCGAAATATGTTTTTCTCAACACCCCACCCGCAACGGGTGTGGATGTTCCCCTTCCAATCATGGGAGGAAAATATGTCTCAAAAATCTCGCCTCAGCTGGCGGGTCAATGAAATTGTTATCGTCTCTGTGATCGCCGCCGCCTGCGCGGTAATCTTCTGGATCTGGGATATTGCCGTAGACCCCGCCACTAAAACGCTCTTCGCGGCGGTTCCCGAATACCGACCCATCGTCGCCGGTATGTGGCTGCTCGCCGGTGTGCTCGGCGGGTACCTTATCCGCAAGCCCGGTGCCGCGCTCTACTGCGAAATCGTCGCCGCCGTCATCTCCGTATTCCTCACCGGAGGCGCCTGGAGCCAATCAATCCTCATCGCCGGATTCTTCCAGGGAATTGGTGCGGAAATCGCCTTCGCCGTGTTCGGGTACCGAGTCTGGAACCTCAGCACAGCAGCCTTCGCGGGCGCACTGAGCGGGCTTTTCATGGGTGTCAACGAAATCATCATCTACTACCCAGACATGGAAATCTTCAAAGCCGTCATCTACGTGGTATGTGCGGTCGTCTCAGGGATTGTGCTCGCCGGGGTGCTCTCCTGGGGACTCACGAAAGCGCTCGCTAAAACCGGGGTACTCGCCTCGCTTGCCTCCGGCGTGCAGGCACGTACCGCACGCGGATAATAGGCAGGCAGGCGTATGTCACAGCCTATCCCAACGCTCAAACCCTCAAACACGGAACATCCTGAACCATCCGCAACCCAGGGTGCAACCATGACCGAACCCCACAGTACCGCCCCCGATGCGCCCGCCCGCGGTGCCGCAATCGACCTTCACAACTTCGGTTGGCACCACCCCGGGCGCGAAAAACCAGCGTTCTCGAACGTGAACCTGCGCATCGAACCCGGACAGAAAGTACTGCTGCTGGGGCCCTCCGGCGCAGGAAAATCAACGCTCCTGCACGCTATCGCCGGGGTGCTGCACGATCACGACGGGCAAAGCCAAAGCGGCAGCGCGCGCATCGACGGCGTAGCCCCCGAAGACGCACGCGGACTCATCGGGCTCATGCAGCAAGACCCAGAATCATCGGTCGTGCTCGCCCGCGTGGGTGATGACGTAGCCTTCGGCCCCGAAAATCTTGCGGTCGCACGCGAAGAAATCTGGGCGCGCGTTGATGATGCGCTCGCCGTCGTCGGGCTCGACTACCTGCCGCATGGGCATCCCACGAATGCGCTTTCGGGTGGGCAGAAACAACGCCTGGGGCTCGCCGGAATCCTGGCGATGCACCCGCGCGCCATTCTGCTTGACGAACCCACCGCGAACCTCGACCCCGAAGGCGTTCAACAGGTGCGCGATGCCGTGGTGCAGGCGGTCACGGCAACCGGTGCCACCCTGATCGTCGTCGAACACCGGGTGGGCGTGTGGGCGCAGCATATGGACCGCGTTATCGTGCTCGGTGCCGATGGAAGCATCACCCACGACGGCGCACCCGAAACCGTGCTCGCCCAAGCCCGCGAAACCCTCATCGCCAACGGTGTGTGGGTGCCCGGGTATGTTCCCGAACCCGCCGCCGCTGCGGCACCGAGCGGGCGCATACTCCTAAGCGCCGAAAACCTTGCGATTACGCGGGAATTTCCGAACAAAAAACAGTTAAGGGCACGCCGACGACAGCTCAAAACCATGCCGGAACCCGCACCCGTGCCCCTGGATATTCCTACCCTACGTGGGGGTATTAACCTGAGCATTCGAGAAGGCGAGCACCTGAGCATCCTCGGCCCCAACGGCGCCGGAAAATCAACCCTCGCACTCACTCTCGCTGGGCTTCTCTATGCCCCCAACGGAACCCTGCACGCCCACGAAGCACTGCGCGAGTTCGACCAAAACCCAACGGCAGAAAGCTCCCTCACCCGCGAGAAAACAGCCGCCAGCTGGGATATTCCCTCCTGGAGTCCCGCCCAGCTGCTTGGGCGCATCGGCTACGTTTTCCAAGAACCCGAATACCAATTCGTGCGCGGCAGCGTGCGTGAAGAACTCGAACTCGGGCCACGCCGCTTCGCCGCCCTGCGCCGCGAAAAAATTGATGATGATGCGCTCTCCGCCGCCACCGCCTCCCTCGCCGAACGCTTGCGTTTAGAAGGGCTTTTAGATGCCAACCCGTTCACGCTTTCGGGCGGGCAAAAACGCCGGCTGTCGGTTGCATCCGCTTTGGCGACGGCGCCGCGCGTGCTGATTCTTGACGAACCGACTTTCGGTCAGGATGCGAGCACCTGGGGCGAACTGGTGCACTTGATTCTCGGGCTTCTTACTGAGGGGGTTGCGGTGATCTCGGTGACTCACGATCTCGAATTTACGGCGGCTTTGGGCGGGCGGAGTATCACGCTTGAAAGCCTGCCGCATGAGCCCGCAGACCTGAGTCTTCAGGAAGGGAAGTAGCACATGAATACCGATTTTTTCGGGCCGAGTGCCGAGCGCAACAGCTGGTTTGGCGGGCTTAACGCGGGTGTCAAATTAGTGGTTGCGGGCGTGCTGGTTCTTGCGGCAATCCTCATTCAAGACCCGGTAACCGCGGCTATCATCTTTGGGCTGGAACTGCTGGGGTTTATTGCGGTCGGGTTTCGGCCTGTGAACCTGCTGGCGCGCAGCTGGCCTATCCTGATCGCGGTGCTGACCACTGGCTGGAGTGTGGCGATCCTTGTCAATAAAACCGGTGCCGTCCTACTCGATTTTGGGCTGAACACCATCACGGAAGGGTCGCTCGCGGCGGCGTTTTCGATGATGATTCGTTCCCTGGCGATGATTCTGCCGACCTTCGCATTTGTGCTCTCAACAGACCCAACCGACCTGGGCGATTCGCTTGCCCAAACATTCCGCCTGCCCGCCCGTTTCGTGCTTGCCGCGTTGGCGGCGTTACGCCTTGTCGGCATCCTATTTGGGGAATGGAATACGCTGGGGCAAGCGCGGCGTGCACGCGGGCTGGGTGCGGGGCAAGGTCCACTCGGGCGCATCAAAACCGGTGCCGGGCAGGCCTTCGCGCTCATGGTACAGGCAATTCGCCGCGGTTCGCGCCTTGCGGTCACAATGGAGGCGCGTGGTTTCGGTACCGGCAAACGTTCCTGGGCCCGCGTGCCTGCCTATTCCCGGCGTGATGCGTATGTTGCGGTTGCCGCCGCCGTGATCGTGGCGTGCGCCTACGGGGTTTCGTTGGGGCTAGGAACTCTGCGTTTCTTATGGCAGTAGCCGCACTGAAGCTGCCGCTAGGTACTCCGGGCCTGAAAACCGGGGTAAAGGCGCGGCGCAAGTATCAGCCTTGCGCCGCTAACCCTGTACCTTAGCCCTGTGCCAGGTATTCCAAGAACCGGTGCGTGAGCTGCGAATCGTGCGCTAACGCCGTACCATTCAGATGCGTGACGGGGGCGAGCAGACGCACCGAGGAGGCGAGCCAAACCCCATCTGACTCGAAAAGATCCTGCGGGTATAGCGGACCGTAGCCCAGTTCCCAGCCGTCGCGCCGCGCCGCCTCAAAAATAGCGCCCTGCGTGGTACCGGGCAGGATTCCGTGGTTCGGTTCGGGGGTGTACAGCGTCTTTACACCGTTTTCGATACGCGCCATCAACACCGACGAAGTTGCCCCCTCCAGAATGCGGCGGTTGTCGGTCATAAAAATCGCGTCATCCGCGCCGCGGCTGTGCACATACCGCAAAACCGCCATATTGACCGCATATGACAGTGTTTTTGCGCCCGCCAACAGCCACGGGTATGCGGTGTTGTCGGCGGGGTCGTGCCCGCGTGGCAGCAGCATGGCCTTCACGCCGTTCTGCCGCTGGTTCACGGTAGTTTCGGGCACCGGGGACGCGATCAGCAGGGTGTATGGACCGGCGGGCATTCCCACAGAGACACGTGGCAGCCCGCGCGAGATAATGATTTTGACAATATGCTCTTCGCCGAGTTCCGTGTGGGCGCCGGGTACGGCCTGGGCGAGAAGGTTTGCCAGCGCATCCTGAAGCTGGTGCAGGTCGGGTTCGGGCAGGTCGAGCATACGCGCCGAAGATTCGAGTCGGGCGAGGTGCATATCAAGTTTTCGTACCCGCCGATCTACGGCGAGCATGGTCTCAAAAATGCCGTCGCCACGGGTAAATCCTTGATCTTCCACGCCGATAAGCGGCTGGGCGGGGTCTACGAAAACGCCTTGCGGGTTCTCTGAATTTAGGAGCATTACGGAACTAGTCATGTTTCCAGTGTAGTGGCTCACGTGCCCTCCCTCACCGCAGTGCACGCCGAGCGGGCCCAGCTCCCAGGTGGCGTTTTCGGCGATAAAGTATATGTCTGCCTCTGCGATGTCCTCGAAGGTTTCGGGGTTGTCGTTGTACCCTTCGACGTCGAGCCCGATTTTGCCGTCCCGTTCGAGAGCATGAACTCCGCTGCATATGCTGATGAACGGGCCTTGCACCCGGTAGTCCGAAATATTTTCCAGGGTTACGGTGACATGCCGCCAGACGTCGTCGTTAGCGGCCTTCTCCCAGCCGCCGTCTACATGGTTCCAGTCCACTGCGCAGAATCGCAGACGAACAGCTGTTCCATGTGCGTAGGTTACGGTGATCGAATCCAGCCAGCAGTCGTAGAAGTGGTTGAACCGTTTGATGATCTCTGCACTTGTGAGGTTTTCGTCGGGGCTCACGGTCAGCCTCCTTAAAATCTTAGGATTTATCAGGATACCAGTTACCGGCGCGAATACGCCGAGAAGCGGGTTTCTGCTCGAAAATGATGATATTTTTTCATCTTTTTGGCAAAAACCCGCTTCTTGGGTATCAACGTCTTAACACGCTTGATGCGAAGCGCTAGCGCCCACCTTCGCCGCCGTCTGCCGCATAGTCGGCATCCTTACGCGGGGTTGTGAAGAGCACAAGCGCGGTCATCAGTGCGAAGCCCAGAATTGAGAACGCCATCGGCATATAGGAACCCTCGCCGCCCAGCGAAACCAGGGGCGCGGCAAGTCCGCCCAGAAGCGCCTGAATCGTGCCCATCACGGCGGATGCGCTGCCCGCCATATGGCGCGCCTCGTTCAGCGCCAGTGCCGAGGAGTTACCGAAAATCAGACCCACCGAGCAGGTGAGGCAGAACAGCAGAATCAGGGTGGGCCACAGCGAAATACCCAGCGCGAATGAGATAGTCAACAGGATTGAGACCGTCAGGAGAGAAATCACGCCGATATTGACGATCACGCGCTGACCGATACGACCAACTAGCGCGGTTGCCAGCGAGCTCATTGCCACAATGCCGAGGGAGTTCACCCCGAAGGCGAGAGTGAACTGCCCGGCATCGAGACCCAGAATGTTCTGGAGAACGAAAGTGGAACCCGAAATATACGAGAACATTGCGCCGAAGGCAAAGCACATGGTGAGGGAAAAACCCAGGTAACGGCGGATTTTGAACACTTTCGGAATCTCGGAGTAGACACTCAGCGCGGTGCCTTTGTACCGTTTTTCAGCGGGAAGAGTCTCGCGCAGAATGAAAATCACGGCGAGCATGAGCAGCGCGGTCACTACGGTGAGCACATGGAAAATATTGCGCCACGTGCCCCACGACAGCACCCACCCGCCGAAGAGCGGCGCCAGCACGGGGGCAAACCCGTTAATCATCATCATGACGCCCATGAGCTTGGCGGTTGCCAGCCCCTTGGTGGTATCTGCAACGATCGAGCGGGCAAGTACTGCGCCAATAGCACCGCTGAAGCCCATGAGGAAACGCGCCGCAATGAAGACCTCAATGCTGGGCGAGAATCCGCACAGCGCGGTCGCAATAAAGCAGACTACAGAACCGATCAGAAGCGGTTTGCGGCGGCCGGTTTTATCGGAGAGCGGGCCGATTATAAGCTGCCCGAGCGCCATGCCTATCATGAAGGCGCTGAGAGTCATAGATGCGGCGGCATCGGTGGTGTTGAGCTCACGTGCAACCGTAGGCAGCGAGGCCAGGTACATGTCGATACCCAGCGGAGCGATAGCGGTCAGCGCGGCAAGGGTGACGATAACGGGGGCAGGAATACCGAAGGAAACTTTAACGTGATCAGGGTGCTCATGACCCTGCTGAGAGGTAGTCTGTGACGAAGACACGGGTAGAGTGCTTTCTAGGTTTATGAACGCGTAACGGCGCCGAATACGCCCGGCTGGAAACGCAACTTTTCTAGTCTAGCGGATGCGCGCATCCGGCGTAAGTGGCGTGTGCGCTAAACTTTTTTGCCGCCGCTGGGCACATAAAAAAGCCTTGTTCGTAAAGCGGGATTTATAACTCTTCATTCACGAACAAGGTTCTTTGTATCAGGGGAGGGTAAGCATGGGTACAGCAAACAGCAGGGCAGAGGGCTACGCCGTGCGGTAGATGATGTCCGCCTGCGCATACGTGGCGGAGTATGCGGCGAAGAGGGCTTCTTCCTGCGCCGCCCAGCGCTCCCAATGCGGGCGGTAGGTTTCACCGTCGCGGTCTATCGCCCGCCTGTACCGCAGCTCGTTGGGTGCCTTCACCACGATGCGTACATCGCAGGTACCGGCGATCGCCCCCACGCCCTCACAGATGATGACGGTTTCCTGGGTGGGGTTGATCGTGTGTTTGGGGCCGGGAGCATCCGCGTGCCAATCCCACTCCCGGTAGCTGGCGGGCTTGCCTTTGCGCAGGTTCCACGAGATTTTCTGCCACGTTTTTGTGCCTTCCTCCAGCCCGTCCCAGCCGGGGTAGATGGAATCGAGGTTGAGCACGCGCACACCGATTCCTTTGGCGGATAAGGATAGTTCTAGGAGTTCGGAGAGCCTTGTTTTGCCGCTTCCGCTGCGACCGTCGATACCGATGATCGTCGGTAATGCGGCGTCGCTGAAAGTGGAGTTATCGAGCGGCATTCCGTCTTCGTCGGTGGGCGGCAGGGTGAGTTCGTGGTACGTCTCTAGGCAGAACTCGAAGATTTCCTCAACGTCGTTGGTTTCGTAGCCGTTGCCGAAACCTATGCTCCACACACCCATGCGCTAGTTTTCCTGCGGGGTTGCGCTTAGCTCGGCGATCAGCGCCCGCGCTGCGGTGTCGATAAGCTCGGTCGTGTACTCGAAGTCGCGCATCTGCCCGTACCAGGGGTCGTAGATGCCCAGTTCGTCCAGGTTTTTGCCCGCCATCGCGGGGTCGAAGGAGCGCATCATACGGATTTTGGCTTTGTCGTCTTCGGTGCGCGCAAGCTGTTTCAGGTGCAGGTAGTGCGGGGTGTCCATCGCCAGAATCAGGTCGTAGCGGTCAAAGTCTTCGGCAACGAATCTGGATGCGCGGTGCCCGCTGGGGTCGATACCGCGCGCGGTGAGTATGCGCCCGGCGCGGGTGTCGATGGGGTTGCCGATCTCATAATCCGTGATGGCGGAGGACGCGACCTCAATCTCAAGCCCCGCCTGGCGCGCGTGCTCACGAATCAGGTACTCGCCCACGGGGGAGCGGCAAATATTTCCGGTGCAGACAGTCATGATGCGGTACATGGTTTTAAGTGTATGCCAGCGGCACCGGAAAGGCAGCGGTATTAGGGTTGCCTGCTGAAGCGTCGTTTCTATTCAGAAGAGTTTTTTGCATTCAGAAGAGCTTATCGCTTCTGAATGCAAAAAACTCTTCTAGATAGGCAGGCAAGTTTTGGCTGTTACACCTCAAAACGGGTTTTAGCCTCATGTAAGTATGCTTCCCACAGAGCATAGAGTCTGTCGATGTTCTCTTGACGAGTGTACGTTGAAGGGTCATAGTCGGTCGGGGGCATGTATCGCACGAACGGGGTCACATCCTTGGGGTAGCCAAAATCGGCGTGAAGAATTTCTACCTCGCCCAGCGGGTCGTCAAAGTTCTTGCGGTGCTCATACACATGTTTGAGCAGCAGGTACAGCCAGAGCGCGTGGCGGGGGTCGGTGCTTCCGGGGTCGGGGTCGGTGAGTTCAGGGGAGTCTTCGTGCCGCGCGAGTTCGGCCAGAATCCCATCAATCCGGTAGGTGTGTTCGGGTTTGCACTGGTAGAGCTCGTATTCCAGGTCGCTGGAGTCTTCCTTCAACCGGTCGGATGCATATCGCAGAATATCTGCGTGGCTGATGTATCCCTGCGCGAGCCCCCAACGTAAACCCTGCCAGGTGAGGGCACTCTTTCTGATGCCTTCATAGCCTATGTAGTACGTGCCCAGCATCATAGCGTTAACCTCCTATCTTTGTAGTCCCACGAATAACGTAGCATTTGGCGTATTACCTAACCCTAAAGGGTGGGTAATACGCACTAAGCTGCGTTATTCAAGACGGTTTTAGCTGTCGTTGCTGTCGTTATCTTCCTGCTCAGAAAGTTCGTCGGGGTCGAACAGTATTGTGCCTTTAGGGATGATGAATTTAGTACCGTTATGTTCTTGTTCTTCGGTCTCGATTTTGCAGCTCTTAGGAGAGACATCGAATTTATAATTTTTTGGATTGACCTTATAAGAGAACCTCGCTTTATAGGTTTTATTGCCTAGTGTGTATACAAATATTGGTTCGTATTTGAAGATAACCCAGGAGAAGTCAGCGTACCCGGTGAAGGTTGTCTCGGAGAAGTCAGCGTACCCGGTGAAGGTTGTCTCGGAGAAGTCAGCATCCTGGGCGAAGGTCACCCCGATGAAGCCAGCATCCTGTGTGAAGGTCGCCCCGGAGAAGTC
>NZ_KV802283.1:0-615 GCF_001810635.1 Rothia sp. HMSC067H10 | reverse complement strand
GGGGAATCTTGTTTATGGGTGCTCACTACTGGTTGTTGGTTCCGGGCGTGGGTTCGGTGAAGGCACCACAGGGCTACCAGCGGGATTTCCCGCACGAGGATCAGGCACCGGTTCCTGCACTGCAGGCTGCTGCACAAACACAGGCTCGTTACCGTACAGCAGTATAGGAACGTTGGGAAAGACTGTTACTTATCATGACGGACTTTGATGATTTGCATAGCGATACGCTCCCGTATCGAAGCAGCCCATCCAGATGCCGCCAAGAACCATGCTTCTGCTGTCCAGTACCCGACTAAACCTGGAATTATCACCATACACCCTGGAAAGCCCACCCATATTACTACAGCCACTACCGCTACGCCGAGCAGCACAAACATGATGGCTGGATGTATTTTCAAGACTCGTTTAGCTATGACGGATACGAGCATCATCCCTGCGGTTACCAGTGCTGCTGGGTGCATGAGTGTTCCCACATCAAATGATTTTCCATAGATGTAGATGGGGAACACGGAGGAAAACATAATTACAAACCCTAGCCCGATGGTAATTATAAAGACGAGGGCTATGTTATCTCGGGCAGGCTCTTTGGCTTTTTCTACCTCCTGCTCCGCTTTT
>NZ_KV802282.1:0-409 GCF_001810635.1 Rothia sp. HMSC067H10 | reverse complement strand
TTGCCTATCGTCTGGTTGAGAGTATTGAGAGTGTCTATGCTATTCCGGATGATTTTAACCTGCGCTGGGCTTCGGAAGATGCCTGCCTGATTAACTGGTTTGATATGCGTCAAGGACTGTTTATGCTGTATAAAAACTTTGATGACCTCTTCGTGATGGATGATAAGGCTGTTACAGCGTGCGTAAATATTCTGGAAGAAATGGAAGTATATTACGCCACTCGCCAATTACACGGCAGCGGGCTATATCAAGTCATGGTTGGGTATGGGTTTGATATTTCACAGGAAAGCTTGCCGCGGGTGAAAGAGTTTTTCAACGATAGCATCGTGGTCGCTGCTGACGGGGCCAAGTATCCTTGGTCAGGAATGGAAAAAAATAAGAAGTTTTTCTTCCCGAATGGTTTTCCTGA
>NZ_KV802281.1:0-545 GCF_001810635.1 Rothia sp. HMSC067H10 | reverse complement strand
TTTAAAATACAAAAACACTGGCCCCTGCAACAAAGCAAAACCGCAGGAACCAGTAGTTTTTATATGAGACTATTCTCCACTAATTTACCTGAAGAGAGCTCCACGTGAATAAATATTGTAAAATCCGGTTAAAGAGCCAAAAATGAGAACCCCTGGTATTACTTACTCTCATATTTCCAGCTCTCCAAAACCTCATCAATATTCTTCACATACAAAGGATGCTCCGCCCCAGGATCATTTTCATCGAAATCAGGAATCACGATCGCCCGACCCTCAAAAAACTCCAACACCTGATCAAGATGCTCTTGAGACACCTCCATACCATGAAGAATATTCGCAGGATCATACTCCCCATCCTCATCCTCCGAATACCGGTACCTCAACTCAGTATCCACAGTCTGCAACAGCTGTGCAGTCCACTTCGCCATGAAATAGTCAGTTTTTTCTTGATCTTGGAAGAACACATCATAATCCTTCAGAACAAAAAAGAACCCCTGACTCAAATCCAACCACTGCAAATCCTCAAGATACTCATGAATCCAATC
>NZ_KV802280.1:0-2982 GCF_001810635.1 Rothia sp. HMSC067H10 | reverse complement strand
AGGATGCGACGAGCCGACATCGAGGTGCCAAACCATGCCGTCGATATGGACTCTTGGGCAAGATCAGCCTGTTATCCCCGAGGTACCTTTTATCCGTTGAGCGACAGCGCTTCCACAAGCCACTGCCGGATCACTAGTCCCGACTTTCGTCCCTGCTCGAGTCGCCACTCTCACAGTCAAGCTCCCTTGTGCACTTACACTCAACACCTGATTGCCAACCAGGCTGAGGGAACCTTTGGGCGCCTCCGTTACACTTTAGGAGGCAACCGCCCCAGTTAAACTACCCATCAGGCACTGTCCCTGAACCAGATCATGGCCCGAAGTTAGACATCCAGATTGACCAGAGTGGTATTTCAACAACGACTCCACCACCACTAGCGTGACAGCTTCACAGTCTCCCACCTATCCTACACAAGCCAACCCAAACACCAATACCAAACTATAGTAAAGGTCACGGGGTCTTTCCGTCCTGCTGCGCGAAACGAGCATCTTTACTCGTACTGCAATTTCACCGAGTTCATGGTTGAGACAGTAGGGAAGTCGTTACTCCATTCGTGCAGGTCGGAACTTACCCGACAAGGAATTTCGCTACCTTAGGATGGTTATAGTTACCACCGCCGTTTACTGGGGCTTAAATTCTCAGCTTCGCCCACACAGGGCTAACCAATCCTCTTAACCTTCCAGCACCGGGCAGGAGTCAGTCCGTATACCTCGTCTTACGACTTCGCACGGACCTGTGTTTTTGATAAACAGTCGCTTCCCCCTGGTCTCTGCGACCCCTACACGCTCCCCACCGCACGGGCAGATCACGCTCAGGGCCCCCCTTCTCCCGAAGTTACGGGGGCATTTTGCCGAGTTCCTTAACCATGATTCTCTCGATCGCCTTAGTATTCTCTACCTGATCACCTGTGTCGGTTTCGGGTACGGGCAGCTAAAACCTCACGCCGATGCTTTTCTCGGCAGCATAGGATCACCAAATCCCCCACAAACAAGGGGTCCCATCACGTCTCAGACACACAACCGGCGCATTTAACAACCAGTCATCCTACACGCTTAGACCACGACAACCACCGCGTGGCTTGGCTACCTTCCTGCGTCACACCTGTTAACACGCTTACCTCCAAAGCTTGGGTCCCACACACCCCACAACACCACAAAGAAAAACTTCATGACACCATGATCGGCATGGTTAGCATCACAATATCAGTATGGACGGTCCTTCACTGGTACGGGAATATCAACCCGTTCTCCATCGACTACGCCTGTCGGCCTCGCCTTAGGCCCCGACTAACCCAGGGCAGATTAACTTGACCCTGGAACCCTTGATCATCCGGCGCACGGGTTTCTCACCCGTGATTCGCTACTCATGCCTGCATTCTCACTCCCACACAATCCACCACACACTCCCGTGGCAGCTTCACCTCGTGCAGGACGCTCCCCTACCCAACCAGCCACAAAAAGCTGATTGCCACAACTTCGGCGGTGTACTTGAGCCCCGCTACATTATCGGCGCAGAATCACTTGACCAGTGAGCTATTACGCACTCTTTCAAGGATGGCTGCTTCTAAGCCAACCTCCTGGTTGTCTCAGCAACTCCACATCCTTTCCCACTTAGCACACGCTTAGGGGCCTTAGTTGATGGTCTGGGCTGTTTCCCTCTCGACAATGAAGCTTATCCCCCACTGTCTCACTGCTACACTCTCACTTACCGGCATTCGGAGTTTAGCTAACGTCAGTAACCCTCACGGGCCCATCGGCTATCCAGTAGCTCTACCTCCAGCAAGAAACATGTAACGCTGCACCTAAATGCATTTCGGGGAGAACCAGCTATCACAGAGTTTGATTGGCCTTTCACCCCTATCCACAGCTCATCCCCCCAGTTTTCAACCTAGGTGGGTTCGGTCCTCCACACGCTCTTACACGTGCTTCAACCTGGCCATGGATAGATCACTCCGCTTCGGGTCTAGATCCTGCCACTACAACGCCCTATTCAGACTCGCTTTCGCTACGACTACCCCACACGGGTTAACCTCGCGACAAAACACTAACTCGCAGGCTCATTCTTCAAAAGGCACGCCACCACCCCACACAAAAAGGGGGGCTATAACGGCTTGTAAGCACACGGTTTCAGGTACTATTTCACTCCCCTCCCGGGGTACTTTTCACCATTCCCTCACGGTACTGATCCACTATCGGTCATCAGGAAGTATTTAGACTTACCAGGTGGTCCTGGCAGATTCACACGAGATTCCACGAGCCCCGTGCTACTCGGGACATTGTCAACGCACACACAACACTTTCAACTACGGGACTCTCACCCACTACGGTCGACCATTCCAAGCCAGTTCGCCTACCATCATGCACTACGCCGGTGACCAGTTAGAACCACCACAACAACTCCCACAACACCCATGATGCAACACCTAACCGCTATCACACACCACAGGTTTAGCCTCATCCGCGTTCGCTCGCCACTACTAACAGAATCATTATTATTTTCTCTTCCTGCGGGTACTGAGATGTTTCACTTCCCCGCGTTCCCCCCAACTGGCCTATACATTCAACCAGCGGTCACCCACCAAAACGATGAGCGAGGTTTCCCCATTCGGAAATCCTCGGATCCACGCCCAGTTATCGGCTCCCCGAGGCTTATCGCAGATTCACACGTCCTTCATCGGCTCCTGATGCCAAGGCATCCACCGTGTGCCCTTAACAACTTACACACAATCAAGAAAAAGAAGAATCAAGAAACCACACAACCGTGCAGTTCCCAGAAGATGCTCGCGTCCACTATATAGTTCTCAAACAACAAACCACACCAACACCAACACCAAGAACAAACCCAGCACCAGCACCAGCCAGTCACAAACTCAGACCACACCTAGCGTGCAACCCGAAAACCCAAGAACGCACCCGAACAACACAAAAAATAATGATGACGTATACACAACACCGTGAAACAAAACAAACAACAAAAAAAAA
>NZ_KV802279.1:61982-311578 GCF_001810635.1 Rothia sp. HMSC067H10 | reverse complement strand
GCGCCTCGGGAGATTTCACGTGGGCTAAAAACTTTGTTTTAACGTAAGAAGATTATCTAGGGTACAGATTTATGGGATTCTTGAAAAGTGCCCTACACTAAAAATAGACGCTCTTAGCCTATCCGTACACATGGATAGATTATAGGCTATAAAAGTGTATATGAGGATGTAGCAAAGCATGCTAAAGGATTTTAGAAGTGGATCAGATTTTTGGAGTTACTCTTCTTGCTCTTCAGCTTTTATCCTGTGTCTTGATATATAAGAGTGTAAAAAATAAAAATTACACTACTTATAGATTTCCTCGTTGTGGAAGAAGGGCATACACCATTGAAAGCTTTGCAAAATTTGGGCTGATATGTTGCTTTATTTTGACATCTATAACGGTTCTTTCAGTATTATTTGACCCAGAATTTGGTGGTGCATTTGTTATGTTGCCTCTAGGGTTTTTGGGCTGGTATTTATGTTTGTTTATATATTTGGACTGTAAGAATTTTTATTTGCAGACAACACCAGAGGGTATGATATGGGCAAACTTCTTAGCAGTTTCTCATCAGGCATCTTATAAGGATATTTTAAAATTCTCCTATGATCCACGAGGAGACTTTGATACAGACCTTACGTGGCTTGTAGTGAAAACTAATCATGGAAAAACCTTGCGTTTTGACCCTTTACTAACAGGTGCTGGTCTGTTGATTCCACAACTGGCATTTCGGGTTGAGAATGGTTATTGGGCAAAAAATGCAGATCCAGAAGACCAACAACTGCTTCAGAATTTTATTGATGAGCCTGAGAAGGCTCGTGAACTTCTTATGAGTTGTTCCCCTTGTGTTGTAGAACGGTGATATAGGTATTTAGCTATGGAATTGACGGATTTAATACGAGCTCTTATACCGGTTCTTCCTGTTGTCATCATATCATTGGCAGTTTCAGTAATACCTCGATTTATTAGCACAAAACCTCCCGTTTTTGAGCTAAAGGACGAGGTGATATTTCGTCTTCATTGGATATATAAAATTTCTGTAGTAGTAATTGATATTACTTGTTTGCTGGTTGCTATATTCTTGATATGGGGATCGATAACATCAGGTCCTAGAGCGCTTGTTGCCCCTATGTTTTGGGTAATTATAGCTATCTTCTCTATTCTGTTCTTATATATTCACAAATCTTTCAGTGATATGTATGTGCGCATAGATTCCCAAGGAATTACCGTGAGAAAATTTTATAGGCGCATGAAGAATGTACCCTATACAGATATTTCTGAGTACATCTTTAAACCACACAGCGATAAGCTCATCATTAAAGACTTTCGGGGCAGAAAAACTCTTATCCGCCCCTTAAAAACCTCTTCGCAGTTATCCCTTTTCCACTTGGCTTTCCGCATGACTGAAGGGCGCTGGGCTCAACCGTATAGCACTGATGACCGGCGAAAACTTGAGGAATCTATCGAAACCAATAGTGGAGTACAGTACCTTCTCGACCACCCGCACGACAAACTGTCATAACCGGCAAACAGCACCCGCACTAGCAGGCAGAGTAAACTGAGAGTATGCGTATTAAGATTCTTGATCACCCGCTGGTGGCGCACAAGATTAGTGTGCTCCGCGATAAAAACACTCCCTCACCCACGTTCCGCCAGCTCGTCGATGAACTCGTTACCCTGCTCGCCTATGAGGCTACCCGTGAGATTCGGGTTGAGCAGCGCCCTATCGAAACCCCGGTGGCGCGCACGATGGGAACCGTTATCGCTAACCCGAAGCCTCTGGTTGTGCCGATTCTGCGCGCCGGACTGGGCATGCTCGAAGGCATGACTCGTCTAGTGCCCACCGCCGAAGTCGGGTTTTTGGGCATGGCCCGTAACGAAGAGACCCTCGATATTGTCACGTACGCCGAGCGCCTGCCCGAAGACCTGACCGGCCGTCAGGTGTACCTGCTCGATCCTATGCTCGCTACTGGCGGCACCTTGATTGAGGCTATTAAATTCCTGCGCGAACGTGGCGCCGAATCCATCACCTGTGTCTGCCTGATTGCTGCCCCCGAAGGTATTGCGGCCCTCGAAAAGGGTGTTGAGGGTCTGCGGAATATTGACCTGTTCCTTGCCGCTAAAGATGAGCGTCTGAACGAAAAGGCATATATAGTTCCTGGTTTGGGCGATGCAGGCGACCGTCTCTATGGGCTGGCGCAGTAGCGCATCCTTAAGGGTCTGACGATTCTGCGCGGGCGGTTTTAGACGTCGGGTGCCGCAAACATGTGCTTTGGCGGCTTGATTCTTGAGATTGCACGCGGAGCGTCGGTTCCTTGTCACCTTCATACTGCGGTTTGCCCCCTTCACCACATGCATCTGCGAATGCGGCGAAAAACACTAGTAGTGCACGAGTCGCCGGTACCCTTGGGAGCCTCCGCTCCAGAACGTGGAAATTGCGCCCGGTTCGTATGCGGTCAGGAGCGCTGAGAGCGCGGCTTTTTGGGGTATCGGTTCCGAATCTCCATGTATAATATGAGGGAGAAACGGTGCTTGTCAGCGTCGTTTCCCGGCACTGAATCAAAGTTCACGAGGGTGTGAAGCTGCGAGCAGAACGTCGCAGATACCCCAAGTTGCTTGATTTATGAGTCAAATAATAGAAATATTGATAGCAAAGGAAACGCCGCCTTTACCGCGCGGTGTTTGAGCATTCCGCATCATGCAGAATCAAGGGACCCGTACGCAACAAATCTTGAGAGAAGGTTGAACAATGTCAGGTGCAGTACCTGGATACGTCCACATCTCCCAGCGTGGTCGTGCTGCAAAGCGTCAAGTGCCGCAGCAGAACCGCACACAAGGGTCCGCAGCTACTTTGCGCCCGATGACCTTCTCCTCCGGGGATCAGCAGGGTGCCCAGAAGACAGGAGCTCAGGAGAACGAGGCGCGCGGGTTTGTGCTGTATGTGGGGCTCAACGAAGAACTTGCCGCGGCCAACGGCACATCGCTGGTGCGTATTGTGCAGGATTTGCGAACCTATGCACACCATCTGGCACCTGAGGCCGAATCCTATGCCGCCGTTGCTTTGGCTCCCGTTCATGCGGAGGGCAGCGATCTTGAGGTTGTGCGCAATGCGCTTGGCGATCCGACTGCCGTGTTCTACCAGGCGGAGCTGCACAAGCAGGCGCGGGAAGCCGAGCAGCCCGCAACTCCTAGTTCCAATGGCGTTCTGATCGATTTGGCACGTCGTGAGGTGTTCCTTGATGGGGAACAGTTGATGCTCACCTTCAAAGAATTCGAGCTTCTGGCGCATCTGGTTGAGAACTCCACCCGCACCGTGGGACGCGACGAGCTTTTGGAGTCGCTCTGGAGCGCCGGGGACGAGCATCCCCACGAACGCACCATTGATGTGCATATTCGGCGTCTGCGCTCGAAGTTGGGGCGTCTTTCGGGAACCGTGCGTACCGTGCGCGGTCAGGGGTACAGGTTCTTTGAGCATCCCGAAGTTGTGGTGTGGGCCGCCCCCGAATACTCCATCTAGTCTTTTTACCCTCGAAACCCCGCGTTCTTTCTTAAGAGTGCGGGGTTTTCACATGCCGTTTTCGTGGCGCGCTATCACACGGTAAACCGGCATATCAGGATTCCTACGTTGTACTATGAAGGTATGGTTGAGAACTCACTCCGAGACGTTAAGCGCCTGATTATCATGCGTCATGCCGAAGCCGACTGGGGTATGGATGATTTCGATCGCCCACTGACTAAACGCGGGCATCGTCAGGCTGCGGATGCGGGCTCCTGGCTCAAGCAGAAGGGTTATATTCCCGAGCAGCTGATGTCCTCGGCGGCGCTGCGCACCCGGCAGACCACCACTTGGATATCTGATGCGCTCGGTGAACAGGCACCCACCCCGCACCTAGACGAGGGCCTGTATGAGGTTCCTGCATCCCGGGTGCTGGCGCGCATTAACGGGGTTTCTGAGAGCGTGCGCACGCTTATGGTGGTGTCGCATCTGCCTGCGGTGCAAGATGTGACCTTACAGCTTGCGAGCCCCGAATCTGACTACAATTCCCTGATGGATGCTTCCTATGGCTTCTCGCCTTCGTCCGTAGCGGTCTTTGAAGTGCCGGGGGAGTGGGCGCTTCTTGACGGTGCGGATGCGCGCCTCATCGACTTTATGAGCTTCTAGACTGTTTTACGTTGCTGGCGTTGCGCTCTCGCCCTTTCTGCCGCTGAACCACAGCTTTTTTCGACTGGGAGGGCAAGGTTAGCCAGGCGGAAACAAAGCTGCATCATAAGACAGACTGTAAAAATCTGATGCCCTACGCCCCTAGGACGCAGCGAACCCCCGCACCTTTTACAGTGTGGGGGTTCGTTCTTTGGCGGAGACGGGGGGATTTGAACCCCCGGTCGAGTTCAACCCCGACCCTTCATTAGCAGTGAAGTCCATTCGGCCGCTCTGGCACGTCTCCACGGTGCACAAAACGAGTGCATCCCTATAAGAATATCGGGAGTAAGCAGGCTGGTCAATTCGGAATTGCCGACCAAACTTCCCCCATGAGCGAAAAACAACGCGCTATAGTTAGAGTTATTGCCACGCCCATTCACGCAGGCTGAAAACGGTTCCCCAGATATTTCCTTACAGCAGGTAGACAGTGGGCAGGTCTAGTTGTCGCTTCTTGTCACCGAAAGGAATAGCTATGTCTGAGCATCACGCGGGAGAGCAACCGTCTCAGTCGCAAAACCCCCATCAGGGTGAGTACGCCTACGAGAAAACTCGCCCTCTTTCTGACTCTCTGCCCGAATACACTAAGCTTTATCAGAACCAGCAG
This sequence comes from Rothia sp. HMSC067H10, assembly GCF_001810635.1. NCBI lineage: Bacteria > Bacillati > Actinomycetota > Actinomycetes > Micrococcales > Micrococcaceae > Rothia > Rothia sp. HMSC067H10. The sequence goes on along the minus strand of NZ_KV802279.1, from coordinate 306,793 downwards.
CAGCCCGCTCCTAGACAGCAAGACTATCAGCAAACTGTTCCTCAGCAGTACTATCACCAGTCCGCCCCTCAACAGTATTACCAACAACCTGCTCCTCAACAGTACTATCAGCAGCCGGTGTATGTGCAGCCCGTGCCCATGATGACGGTTGTCCCCAAAACCCCGCAGCAGATTGCCGGTGAGCAGGCGGCACAAACCTCTTTAGCGCTGGGCATTGTTGGTTTGGTGCTCGCCCTCTTCTGGGTTACGAGTGTGATTCCACTGGGTTTGGGGATCTGGGGCGCGGTTAAAGGTGCTCAGGCTTCGCGCGTTGGAGTTCCCGCCGGAGGCGGCCTTGCCACCAGCTGGATTGCCCTGTCGCTGGGGGCGATTGAGACTCTGTTCTTCTTTATTCCGATGGTGGCGTTCGTGATAGCCGCTATAGCCAGCACTCGGTAGCAGCCGTGGGCATACAGATGCAGCCCAGCAGAATCCCGATGTCGGGAGGACAGCGGGGCTTTATCGTGCATGATCTGGGCGCTTTAACGCGTATGCCGTGTTGGTACGGATTTGTTAACACGGCATGTTGGAAAGCATGTACTTATCTTTAACCCTGTACAGTAAATAAAGCCGATAATAAAACTGATCTTATGTGCAACGATAGGATCATCTACCCCAAGAAGGATAGTAATGTCCGAAAACTATAACTTCCAGCCTCAGCAGAACACACAGGGCGGATACCCTCAGCAGGGTTATCAGCAGCCGTACCCGCCGACAATTGATCCTGAAGCAATCAAGGCAGAGAAAAACGCAAAAATCTATTCCATTACTTCCCTTGTTCTAGGTGCTCTCGGTATTGGGATTTTTACCATCGGTTTTGGCATTGTTGCCGTAGTTTCCTGTATTAGGGGTCTTATTGCTAATAAGGGAAAGAATGCTGGCTATACCGCTATGGCGCTTATCGGGGGTATCCTCGGTGCCTTTGATATTGTGCTGGGGTTCCTCTCAAGGTTGGTCTCGTAACCTGCAGATTCTACGCCGAAAAACCCCGCGGTACACCTGAAAACTCAGGCGCATCGCGGGGTTTAGTGTGCGGATGGTAAGGGATTTGAACCCTTGAGACGGGGTTACCGCCTACTGGTTTTCAAGACCAGCTCCTTCGGCCGCTCGGACAACCATCCCGGTATTTTCCGCCCTTGAGCGGAAAAGGTACCCGCCGATTATCTCATGTCTATGCTTTTCTGTAAATCTGAACATTGCGGTATGCCCCGAGAACACATGCTAATCTCGGTGCAGGAAGATACAGATAAGAAGGTTGTTGAGGCTACTATGCGCGCCATTGTCGAGAAAGAACATGGAGATCCAGAGGTTCTAACGCTCTCTGAGGTTCCGATTCCCGCCCCTGCACCCGGGCAGGTCTTGGTGCGGGTGCATGCCGCCGGGCTGAACCGGGCGGATTCCCTGCAGCGGCGCGGGCATTATCCGCCTCCTGCGGGGGCAAGCTCCGTATACGGTCTTGAGATCGCGGGTGTGGTAGAGGCTGTGGGTGAGGACGTTGATCCCGCTCTGGTGGGCGGGCGCATCATGGCGCTTCTTGCTGGTGGCGGTTACGCCGAGTATGCGGCGGTAGATGTGCGCCATACCCTGCCCGTTCCTAAGGGTATGAGCATGGTTGAGGCGGCGTGCATCCCGGAGGTCGCTGCGACGGTGTACTCGAATCTGGTGCTTCTGTGTGGAATGAGTCTTGATCCCACGCAGAATAACCCGGCGGAAGATGAGCAGACTTCGCTTCTGGTGCATGGCGGTACCGGGGGTGTGGGCATGCATGCTATTCAGCTGGCGCGCGCCGCCGGTGTGCGGGTCTTTGCGACGGTCGGTGATGACGAGAAGGCTCAGGTGGTGCGGGCGTTGGGGGCGCATCCGATTAATTACCGCACGGAGTCTTTTCGTCAGGTGATTCAGCGTGAGAGTGCCGGTCACGGCGTGAATTATATTCTTGATGTGGTGGGCGCGAAATACCTGGAAGATAATCTGCGGTCTTTAGCCGATGGCGGGCATCTGGCAACGATTGCCGTGCAGGGCGGCCGCCGCGCGGAACTTGATCTGGGTCTTATGCTGACGAAGCGCCTGTCGGTGCACGGTACGTCTTTGCGGTCACGGTCTGCGGATGAGAAGGCAAAAATTATGGCAGGGGTACATGAGAACGTGTTACCGTTGCTCGAACGTGGCGTTCTTTCGGCGAATCTTGATCGTGAATTCCCGTGGTGGCAGGCGTCGCAGGCTCATGAGTATTTTGATGCGGGTCAGCATCGCGGCAAGGTTGTTTTGCGCGTGATGTAAGTCGTATTGTGCCGGTTTAACTGGGCTAAATGCGTGAATTTTTCGAGAGCTTAATCCCATATCAACATTTTTTGTACGACATCCTGTCACCAAAACGAGATTTAGGGTACCCTAAGTATATAGAGCTTTCTAGACGCACGACCGGTTGAGCATGAGGAGGGGCTATGGGACTCAAAGATTTCCTGCAATCACGGCGTGATGACGCGGAACTTGGGCGTGGTCTTTGGCGTCGTGCGCACGACCGGTTTATTCGCGGTATTGATCGTTTTCATCAGGTTCTTGAACGCCTTGCCGATACCGAGATGATCGAACTTATCGTGCCGGATGCGAATACTCTTGCCGATCTTATTCCGCGGGTTCGTGCCGTCGCGATGGAAGCGCAGCGTATTGCCCCCAGTGACGGCATGGATATTCCTGCCTCCCCTGAGGGTACGTTCTCGGATCTGCATCGGGCGCTCTCGAAAGCTGGTAATGCGGTAGCCCTCTGCGCTGAGGCGCTGGCGATGGCGCGGTGCTTTGGCGAGTGCAGTGTGCAGTGCCACCGCAAAATTACGGTGGAGCGCCGCGTGCAGAGTGTGGTTGAGCATGTCGAAAATGCGGAACGCCTGATCGCCCGCGCGCGTGATGAAAAAGCTGCACAGGCGCGCAACGAAAACCTGTCTCTGCAGACAACCTCGGTTTAACGTCATAAACGTGAAACTAGCGGCGATGTGCGAATAGTTGTGTAGTCGCGGGCTCCGTATAATTTCCCCGGTAATTTCGGGGGTTTAGTGTCTTTTGGAGGATTCACGTCGCGAATTATCCAATATAAAACCATATAAATCCGCGTAAAAACCCACACGATATGAGGTAACTAGAACCTTAACTAAGGTTGAGCTTAGTATAACCATCATGGACCAGACGCCTACACTAAAAGCTCGGACACCAGCACATCAGGGAAAAGACCAACCAATGCTCGAATTCCATCGCAATGAACGTGCACGCCAGCTACGCCCCAGTCTCTCTCGCTCCTGGCTTCTTGTACGCCCTAATTCCGCCGAAAAAGACTTTGAAGAAGCGTTCGCCAGTGAAGCAGACTCCATTATTCTAGACCTCGAAGACGGCTGCCCCGAAGACGAAAAAGACGAAGCCCGCAGTCGAGTCGTCAAAATGCTCAACTCTGGCGTGGTCGCATGGGTGCGCATCAACGCTATCACCACCGAGCACTGGTGGAAAGACGTTAAAGCCCTCAAAAACACCAAAGGTCTGCGCGGCGTTATGCTCGCCACCGCAGAGCACGCGACCGATATCGACCGCACCGCCTCCGAACTGCCCGCCGGAACGCCCATCATCGCGCTCATCGAATCGGCTCTCGGGGTGCACAACGCCGTCGAAATCGCCAGCGCTATCGGAACCTTCCGCATCGCCTTCGGAGCAGGCGATTACCGCCGCGATACCGGTTCCAGCGACACCCCCATGGCACTCGCCTATGTGCGCTCGCAACTCGTGATCGCTTCAACCTTGGGCGGTATTCCCGGTCCTATCGACGGACCATCCGTGGGAAAGTACAAGGCGGCACTCACCGAAGCCTGCACCTACGCCACGGCCCACGGCATGACCGGCAAACTCACCCTCGATTCCGATCAGGCAGACACCATCAACCAGGCATTCTCGCCGAGTGACCACGAAATCGCCGAGGCACACAAAATGCTTGATGTTCCCATCGACGGGCCGCGCGACGGCTCATATCTGCCGCGTTACCTGCGCGCCAAGAAGGTCAAAGAACTCGCCAAAGTCTACGGGCTGTGGGGAAAGACCGAAAGTGACGCCCAGCGCGCCAACGTCTAAAGTCTTGCTATATAAACGTGAGCCGCGCATCCTGCCTCTGGTTAGGATGCGCGGCTCACGTGTTCTCTATACGGTACAGCTTCGTCGTGAGCAGCTAGTTGTACGGAGTCCTGCCGCCGGTAAAGGCATAGGCGCACATATAGGAGGTCACAACCCCCAGCACGATGGGGACGGCAATAATTGTGTCTTCACCGAAAATCCATCGATAAAAGAACCACAGCGCACAGCACGGTATCAGCAGAAGCACGAATACCAACCCAAAACGCTGGGTCTGTTTTTTATGACGCATGATGCCCCTCTCGAAGTGCAAACAAAACGGTAAAACTCTTTCCTTATTGTACGGGTTTTCAAGGGTAATCCGTAGATGGAAAACACAAAACCCGCCGCACTCTGCCCGCTGGCAGAAGACGACGGGTTACGTTGAGCCCCCTGTGGGATTCGAACCCACGACCTTTTCTTTACGAGGGAAATGCTCTACCCCTGAGCTAAGGAGGCACACGATATACGAGCTATATGGCGCGTATACCATCGCCAATATTAGCAGAGATTACAGGGCAGGGCGAATATGACCCATAACTCGAAAGGGGTGCGTTCCCCCGCAAGATATGGGAGGATAAAACGAAGATCTATTATCTTTACGCTAAAGGAACCCTCATGACATCTATGCTCAATCGCCGTACCGCGCTTTCGCTCGGGGTACCCGCTCTCGCAGTCGTATTCTCCGCATGCGCGAACGCCACCTCAAATTCCGGATCGAGTGCATCCGCAAGCGGTAGCTCAAGCTCTAACGCCAGCTCAAGCGGCTCAGCAAGCGGCGCTCCCTCGGGCGATGCTTCCGGCAGCGCTAGCGCCGGGGGAGAGGCAAGCGCATCCGGTTCGGCTTCGGCCTCCGGTGACTCCGCCAAAATGACCGCCACCAAAGTTGGTGAGCGTGACGAGGTTGGATACCACCTCAACACCCCCAAGCAGGGTGCGCCTACCGTGACCCTGTACACCGACTACCAGTGCCCCTACTGCGCCAAGGCCGAACCCACCTATGAGAAGGTTGCCAAGGACCTTGAGGGCACCATGAATGTGACCGTGCGCAATATGCCGCTGTCCCAAATTCACAAGAATGCTATTGCCGCCGCGCAGGCCGTGCAGGCAGCAGAGCTTCAGGGTAAGCACCTGGAGATGGCGAATAAGCTTTTTGAAACTCAGGACAGCTGGAAGGATATTACCGAGCAGACCGAGTTTGCGGGAGTTCTCCTCAGCTATGCTCAGGAACTTGGGTTGGATGAGGAGAAATTCAAGACTGACCTGGTCGATCCAAAAACCATCGACTTGATCAAGGGCGATTTTGAGTACGGCCAAAAGATCGGCGTGAAGGGCACCCCCCAATTCGCGGTGAACGACAAGCCTCTTGAGAATGTGGATTCTTCGACCTCCGCCGAGGATATGGCCAAAGAATTCAAGAAAGCCGCAGGGCTGAACTAGTCTTTCGTGATGGATGAAAGACAGCGAGAGCGTGCCGCGCTGGGCGTTCACCTGAGTGTGAGCGGTCAGCGCGCCCGCATTCTTGAGGACGGATTCAGCGAGCACGGCTATGTGCTTGAGATCGGCGGTGCCGAACAATCCCATGTTGATGCTGCTGATGCGACCGTCGTGTTTTACGAGTATCTGCGGCGCATCGCCAATGTGCTGGATGTACTCGCACCCCCGCGCGAACCCGTGACGGCTCTTCACTTGGGGGCCGGGGCACTTACGCTCGCCCGCTATATGCAGGCCACACGCCCGGGGTCTTCGCAAGTGGCCGTCGATTATGAGCCGCAGCTGATGGGGTTTGTGACCGAGGTGCTGCCGTTGCCCGCAGGTACCCGGTGCGAGTTCGTGGTTGCGGATGCGCGCGCCGTACTCCCCGAGATTCCCGCGCTTTTTGGCGCTCATGCCGCATCCGACGGCGGTGTTTTTCGCGGGATCGACGCTGTTATTCTTGATATTTTTACGGGCATGGATGCGCCCGCCCACCTTGCCAACGCTGACTACTACGCCGAGCTGCGTGAGCTTCTGAGCGCTCGCGGGGTACTCGCCGTGAACGTGGGCGACGATGCCGGGCTGCCCTTCTTCCAGGGTCAGGCGCACGCCCTATTGGATACGTTCGAGCATGTGTGGTGCTTGTGCGATTCTTCCATGCTGAGCGGTGAACACGAGGGGAACCTGGTGTTGATCGCAACCGCACGCGAGCTCGACGAGGACACCGCCGATGCGCTGTTCGCGCGGGGACCGCATCCGGCGGAGGTGCTGAGTACCGAAGAACTGCGGGATTTTCTGGGGTACCTGGCCGAGTAATAGCCGCCCAAGAAATGCTGCCCGCCGCAAAACCAATCCGGCACGCAGCGTAGTATCCTGTGGCTTATTCCGGCAGCGGCAGGGGAGAGGTGTGCTCGGGAGGCTCGTTCCTCCGGTAAAAATCCGAAGTTTCGTCCGCATGTGCAGAGTCCCCAGTCGTTTGGGTAATTCCAATACTTGCCGTGATCAGCAGGATAATCGCAACCCAGCGCATCAGGCCGGTTTCCTGACCCAACAGCGCCCACCCCGCGAGCGCCGCAATCGCCGGTTCCAGGCTGAGAAGCACGCTGAAGACCTGTTCGGGAAGGTGCCGCAGGGCTGCCAACTCGCTGCTGTACGGTACGACCGATGCCAGCAGGGAGGTTCCGATGATGAAGAGCACCAGTTGGGTATCGTGCGTAACGCTCCAGAGCGCTACGGGGCCGGGGAAAAGCAGGGCCCCGGGGACCACACAGATGGCTCCCACGGACATTGCTACGGCGAGTCCGCTTGCACCGGGCACGAGTTCGCCGACTGAGGCGCTTGAGCGAATGTAGAGCGCCCAGAATGCGCCCGCGATCAGGGCGTATAGTACGCCCAGCAGGTCCGTTTCCTGCCCGTGTACCGCCTCGAAACCGAGTACCGCCATGCCTGCCGCCGCGCAGAATACCCACACCAGGTCGCGTTTACGCCGCGTGAGGATAGAGGCCAGTACGAGCGGACCGGTAAACTCGACCGCCACCGCCAGCCCGAGCGGGATGCGAGCCAGCGCATTGTAGAAGAAGCCGTTCATGAGCCCGAGCGTGACACCAAAAATGAGCATGGCACGCCACTGGCGGGAAGACCAGCCTAAGAATCCGTCGGATGTTTTTGCGGGTACTGCCATATATGCGGTTTGTGCACCTGCCCGATGCGCCCGCCAGCGCCCGGCAATCCAGACCGCCGCTCCTACCGTGATTGCGGCGAGAAGCAGGCGCAGAACTGTGACGAGCCACGGACCAAAAAGCGGAAAAAGGTGCACCGCGAAAGCCGCGCCGAATTGCAGAGAAAGGCACGAGATGATCACAAAGATGATGCCGACGCTGGGGCGCTTGCGGCGACTATGAGGGGTGAGGCTGGTCAAGAAACCTCCTAGATCACAACGACAACAGGCGGCGGTACCACGTGAGAATAATGGTACCGCTACCTGCATATTGTTGTAACCTAGGGCATACCCCAAATGTGAAGGATATTCTACGTTTGGGAGGAGCCTTCTGACTGGGTTTCTTTAGACTGCCGGTCGAGTCTGATCTGCTCAGTGGTGGGCAGGGTAATCACTCCGGTCTTCTGCACAATATCGGCACCGATGCTGTCAACCGCGCCAGGCAGGAAGTGCGTAATTGTCTCCGCTGTACCTTCCTCAAGGGCCCGGCGTTCCACCCGAGCGTGCGATATCGTGATCCCGATACTTGCCGTGATCAGCAGCGCAATTGCAATCCAGCGCACCGCATCGGTGGGTTCTTGCAGAATAATAACGCCCACCAGCGCCGCCGCGGCAGGTTCCAGCGAAAGCACCACGCTGTATACATTCGAGGGGAGCATGCGAAGCGCCGAAATCTCGCCCAGTGCGGGAAGCGCGGATGCCAGAAGTCCCATCGCAAAACCAAGCGCCAGTAAGGCGGGGTCGGTGATAACTTTCCCTAAATGATTGCCCGTGATGAAGAAGGGGAACGGGATAACTAAGAGTGTGGAGACAATATTGCCCATCACCATACCGCCCATCCCCGGAATTGTGGCACCCACACGCTCCGTCGCCAGAATATAGGCGGCACGAGAAGCGGCGGTTAGAATAGCGAAAAATATACCTATCAGTGCGAAATCTTCGGGCTTTGACTGCGACTCTGCCGTCAAAATAGCCATACCGGTAAAGGAAAGAAGAATCCAGATCAGGTCGAGTTTTCTTCGTGAAAGAACCGTTGCCAACACGAGCGGACCCATAAACTCGATAGCCACCGCGATCGCCAATGGAACCTGCTGAATTGCCACATAGAAGAAGGCGTTTGCACCGAAAAGGGCAACCCCCAAGACGATCACAGCAAGCCACTGCGGGCGCGTCCATTGACGAACTTGTGGGCGGAAAAAGAGATACAGCAGAAGCGACGAGGTGATCATGCGCAGCGCCACCACACCCCACGCGCCCAGATCGCCCATCATCGTCTTAGCGAGCGCAGAACCGAACTGTGCCGAAATGATGGCGCCGATAGCATACGCCATACCGAGGCCCTGAGTCGCCAGTGGCGAGCGCGCCGAAGCAGGAGCAGACATATAGGTTCCTTACTATGTGAAGGCCGGTGTTAGTGCCATTGCTGAACACCGCAGAAGACGCGTCGGAGCGCCTGAGTGAACGAGTGTGTTGTCTAACCTAGCTCAATTCTAAGCCCTCGGGGCGAAAAGCCGAACTAAAACGTCATACCGTGAAATTTACTCCATCATAAAATCTGCCGAAGGTAAACAACAGAAAGAACTGTGCCGCATTGAGATACCAGCTCTGGGCTTGGGCTTATATACCGTACCGAAGGGTTGGTGGGCAATATCGATGTCATGCATAGTGTGCACAGGTAGAGCCGGGGAAAGTAGTGCTTGACGCACTAAAATCCAGGTCAGGATGTGTTATGAACGCGGCGGAATACTCGCTGGGCGGAATAAGCGCCGTTTCTGCAGGATGCGGTACCTACTTTGAGTCAAAACGTGCTTTACTGGCATTATGCTAAACCCGAAAAAGTCCCTTTTTGACGATAACGGCAATCCCCGCCCGGCACTTACCAAAACGCTTGATACCGTTCTGCGCGTTCAGCGCCCCTTGGCGCTGTCGATGGTGAAAAGTTTGCGGTCGGGGCATCCGGATGAAACTCCCGACAAGATTCTGCAACGCCTTGAACGCAACTATTTGCGTGACGTGACCGCAATCGGTGGGGTAACGGGCGCGTCTGCCTTCGTGCCCGGAATCGGAACTGTGACCTCGATGAGCCTTTCAGCGCTCGCGGTTGGCGGGTACCTGGAGAGGACCGCGCTATTCGCGCAGGCGGTGGCTGAGCTACACGGCGTGCACGTGGAAAACCCCGAGGTTGCACGTTCGATGGTGATGGCGATTATGCTTGGTGAGGAAGGCTCACAGCTGATGAACACCGTGCTGCTGCAGACCGGGAAGGCGAGCGGCGTTTCCAATCGGTGGGGCATGCTGCTGGGCGGTAAGTCGGCGGGCAAGACTTTTAGCGTGGAACGCACGATTCGCAATATGTTTATCAAGCGTTTCTTGACCCGCCAGAGCGGAGCCCTGCTGGGGCGTGCCCTGCCGTTCGGCGTGGGTGCGGTGGTCGGTGGCGGCGCAAACTTGGCGCTGGGGCGTGATGTGGTTAAGAGCGCCCGTAATGCGTTTGGTGATGCTCCCGCGTTTTTCCCAGATGATCTGGCTCTTACTCCGCGTGCCCCCAAGTTCACGTCTGATGAGCAGAAAAAATCTCACGGATCCAAGGTTACGCGAGCACTGACCAGTAAGTTCAAGCGCACCAAGGCCGATACGAAGAACCACGATGAGCACGCTCACGGGCTGCAAAATCCTGGCGCGCAGCATCGCAAGACGATGGAGAACTAGAAGAAACTAGCCCCTTGCCCCTGCCTGCCGGTATTTCGCGGGTAAGAGTGCCCGTTTTGCCGCGGTTTTCACGAGACATACACGGGAGATTGTTAGATTAGCAGCCTGCTAATCTAACACTTTTCCGTAAAAGTGCGAAAAGTTGTTAGATTAGAGCCTCTTTAATCTAACAACTTTTTGTGTTTTTAGGTAGACTTGATGGTGACGTTGGTCAAGAAGAACACTTCAACCGCCCTGAAACCTACTGTTGTGGAGACGGCATGATACTTTCAGAACGCAGGCGAGACCTTGAAAAACAGGTCGCCGAAATCCTTGCTTCGTATCGAGACGGACAGCTTCACGCGAACCGGGAGAGCGCATCCATAGATTTCAAAGAAGAAGCAGGACGCCGAGGCGCTGGCGGTATTCTTCTGCCCGGCGAAACACGCAACGCTGAAGCAGCATCAAAACTTGCAGATGAAGTCGCCTGCTTTGCCAATACACCCGGCGGAGGCGCTCTGATCCTAGGTGTTGAAGACAGTCATGGAACGGTACTGGGAACCGAGCTTGATACTGAATGGTTGCGCCAGCGTATTGATGAGGCGGTACAGGTCGCCCCCGATATTGTGGAACACCACCTTGGCGGAGCCCAGGGTCTGCGCGTGCTGGTTCTCTACGTACCCCAGGCCAAAGAGCCTGTGTATGATATCGGCAATAAGCTGCGGTGGCGCGTTGGGGATCACTGCAAGCCTATTGACCGTTCCCTTTGGTGGGAACACCGTGAAAATATGCGGGAATACGACGAAATGGCTCAAAGCACCCGCTACACGCCTGAAGATATTCCACGCTCCACCATGAACTATGTGCGCGCCCTGCTCGGAGCCGATACAGCCCTCACGGACCGTGAGGTCTTGCAGCGTTTGGGCGCGCTGCGTTCCGATGGAAAGCTCTCGCAAGCCGCCGCGCTCACCCTGTGCCCCGCATCCCGAACCCTGCTTGAACTCACTATCTTCGACGTTCCCGCCGGGTCGATCCTCAATACTGTGCGACCCGACGCTGACCTGCCGCTGCTGGAACAAATACGGCAGATCGAGCAGGCTCTGCAAAACGTGAATACACAAATTACGCTTCCCACCGGGTTTGCGCACCGCACAGTCCGGCAGGTTCCCGAAAACGCTGTGCGCGAGGCTATTCTCAACGGCATTATTCACCGCGACTGGAACAGCTCTGAACCTACCGATATCCGCTGGATTACACTCGATAATACCCTCGTGGTGCGAAGCCCAGGCGGATTTTACGGTGGAGTTACTGCGGATAATGTGCTCAGCAATCGTTCTGCACGATACCCCGCGCTCGCCGATCTATTCCGTGCCCTGACCCTTGTAGAGAAACAGGGAGTGGGGGTTGATCGGATGTACCAGTCCATGATGGTTCTTGGGCATCTGCCCCCTATCTTCGCGGAAGTGGCGGGTCCGCATATTGAATGCACGCTCGTGGGAGGAACACCAGTACTGCCTGTACTGGAAGTCGCCTCTGCGATTGTTCCCACCGCACGTCAGAAAGACGTGGGAATCGCTATTATTCTCAGCTATTTGATGCAGCACCCTTTTATCACATTGAAAACTTTGGCCGAACGTCTGCAATCTTCTGAAGAATCAGCGGCGCTCACGCTGCGGGCTGCCGAACAGACCGTTATTGAGGGTGTTCCGCTGGTATCCCGTCTTAAAGAGCAACAGGTGTGGGTTCTGGGCGAAGGTGCGCTTAACCTTGCTCAGAATGCTCGGGGCGAGAACGACCACTATGTGTTGCCCTATCTGTCACGATCCTCGCAGGCTATGCACGATGTGATTCGGACCTGGTGCGACCTCACCGGTGCAATCACAACGGGAGATTTGATGGAGCTGACGCATATAGCCCGCGGTACCGCCAAAAGGGCTTTAGACGCTCTAGTCGATGAAGGTACTCTAAGGCAGGAAGGACAGGGTCGTTCCACAAGGTACGTTATGGTTCATCAGGGGCGGTAATCTGCTGAATTTCTGTAGGTGGAGTAGTTGATGTTAGATTAGTGGGGTGTTAATCTAACAGTTTTTCGTCAAAGTGCGAAAAGTTGTTAGATTAGAGCCTCCTTAATCTAACAACTTTTCGTGTTGATGAGGAAACCTGGTGAATAAATGGGTGTTCTATAGCCCCTGCCGAAACCGTAAAAAGGCTCTTTATTCACATAAAGCGGTTTTTCTAATGCTTTATGTGAATAAAGAGCCTTTTTAGAACGTAGAGAGCGGGAGAAAGGAGCCGAAGGAGTTTAGCCTTGCGCATCCTTCGCGTGATCCACCAGCTGCGCGGCGATGCCGTTGTACGTATGTGGGGTCAAGTTCGACAGCCGCTCCTGCGCCTCGGCCGACAGGCCCAAAGTGCCCACAAATTCTTTGAGGCGCACCGCATCCACCCGATGACCGCGTGTAAGCTCCTTCAGGCGCTCATAGGGGTTCTCCATGCCGGGGGTGCCCGCGATTGCCTCCGCGCGCATAACCATCTGAATGGCCTCCGCCAGAACCTCCCAATTGGACTCCAGGTCGGCGGCAATAACGTCGGCGGCAATATCGAGGCGCTGCAGACCCTTAATCACATTAGAAATCGCCAGCACCGAATGCCCAAACGCCACGCCAATATTGCGCTGCGCCGAAGAATCGGTTAAATCACGCTGCCAACGCGAAGTCACCAGCGTGGATGCCAGCGAATCGAAGATCGCATTGGAGAGCTCAAGATTAGCTTCCGCATTCTCGAAGCGGATCGGGTTCACCTTATGCGGCATCGTCGACGAGCCCGTAGCACCAGCCACCGGAATCTGGCGGAAGAAACCAATCGAAATATAGCTCCACACATCGGTGCACAGATTATGCAGCACACGGTTGAAATGCGCCACATCAGAGTACAGCTCCGCCTGCCAGTCATGCGATTCGATCTGCGTGGTCAGCGGGTTCCAGCTAAGCCCCAGATGCTCCACGAAACCCCGCGAAATAGCCTGCCAGTCAGCCCCCGGAACTGAGGCGTAATGCGCCGCATAGGTGCCCGTCGCGCCGTTAATCTTGCCCAAAAATTCGGTGGCGGCAACATGGGAAATCTGGCGTTTCAAACGGTATGCCAGCACAGCCATTTCCTTGCCCAGCGTGGTGGGGGTCGCGGGCTGGCCGTGCGTGCGTGAGAGCATCGGAATATCTCTGCCGGTTTCTGCGAGATCGAGCAAAATCTGCACCAGATCGCGGGCGGCGGGGAGCCATACATTCTCGACCGCGTCCTTAATACCCAGGGCGTAGGAGAGGTTATTAATATCTTCGGAAGTGCACCCAAAATGCACGAGCGGCACCAGATACCCCAGCCCCAGCGCTTCAAGGCGGCGACCGATATAGTACTCGACGGCCTTCACATCGTGAACAGTGACCGCCTCAATCTCGGCGAGTTCGGTGACGGAATCGGCGTTGAACTCGGTCACGATAGCACGCAAACCGGACTTCTGCTCATCGGTGAGCGGCGTGAGCCCGGGAAGAACGGCATGCTCGCACAGGTATATGAACCATTCGACTTCCACATGGATGCGGTCGCGGTTCAGCGCGGCTTCGGAGAGATAGTTCGTTAAAGGCGCGGTCACAGGGGCGTAACGCCCATCGAGAGGACCGAGTGCAAGATTACTGGTGCCCAGGTCGATTCTTCCCGAGGGCAGGAGCGTGTTTTCAGGGTGAGACATACCTCTATCTTCGCATGTTTTGGCGTAAAAGGTCAGATTGGGCGTCTTCTGTGGTGGATGAAGTGCCGTGTCTGTCTTGAGCGCGGCGTATCGCGGATTCTGGACGTCTTCCTGTGATTCGACTAAGGCGTTATTTATGGGATGCACGGTCTGCCACGCCTGTGCGGGTCTGCGTCATATTCGGTCATGCGAGTGCGCGAACCCGATGAAATCGAAAGAAACCGCCTGTGGATAACGAGGAAAAGTGTCCCGCCACGGCAGATTATCCACAGGGCAACGAGAGAGCGGGTATTAACCTGTGCCGACCCTTCTAGGGTGAAGGTAAACAGGTACAGCATCGGTCACGCGCACGGGTACTCAGGCGTACCCGTGCGGCCGCACACCGGGAGTCGCCCGCCGTACACAAAGAGCTAACGAGGAAGACATGACAGCCATCGCACCCGTACCAACGCCCCAGCCGCATACCGGCGATATTCCCCCGGGCGCGCATCCGCCTACGTCCGCAGATATTCTGCGTGCCGCCGGTGACATGGGGATCGGTACCAGCGCCGCAACCAGTTTTGCGTCGTCTTTGCAAGGGTTAGCGGGGCAGGCGCGCAGTAAGGGCCAGGAACTCGCCGCCAGCTTAGAACAGCATGCCGCGAGTATTCAGACGATGCTTCACAAAGCTCACGGTATGCGTGCCGAACACTGGAAATCCTCGGCCGGGAGAGCCTATCGAAACGCATTAGACCAGCACGAAAAAAGCCTGACCGAAACTCACCAGCAGGTACAGCACGCAGCCGAGGATGCCCGCCGCGCTGGCGAAGAAGTTGCTGCGGCCTTGGAATCTCAAGCAAACACTATTTTGGGTGCCGCCGCCGGACTAGACGGAATGCTCAAAGGCCTGCTGAACACCACCGCCGATACCCTCGAAAACCTGAACCCCGCAGACATCATCAAATCCTCCGGCGCGCTGAACGCTCAGCATGCCTTAGATCAGTTACTCAATTATTCGCAGGTTCCCACCGGGCTCTTACAGAGCTCGGGCATTCACTAATCGCTAGACAACAGGGAAGGACTCACGATGAACACTCCGGGACAACAGATAGCAGCCGGTGGGGACGATAAAACCATTAGCGTTCTGCTGGAAGAGTTGCCGCAGCTCGCACAGAATGTACACCAGCTAGGCGGCGATTGCGGGTCATTACCCCTGCCGATGGGCGGTATCGCGGCGCAGCTCATGCTTTTTCTCGGCACCAACGAGCACGGGCGGCAAGCCTCGGTCATGACCACCTCTGCCGCAGCGACGTTGGGGGAGCGGGCCGTTAAGCTGGAGGCAACCGCCAGTGCAATAGACGCCTGCTCGAAAGGCTACCATCAGGCAGAAGAAGCCGCGAAGGGACTGTTCAACCGCATCGGGCTCACTCAGGACGGGAAGATGCCTAACGGCATGTCGCAGGAAGAGTGGATACGCAACGCGCTCATGAACCCGCAAGGCGCCTTCAACGACATGTGGTCTTGGGAAAAGTACGAGCTTGGATATAGTGCCGCAGAGAGCATTTTCGGGTGGGGTATGCGCAGCGGCAACCCCTATATTATGGGCTTTTCCGCACTGACGGCGATTACCCTCTTCGGGGCGACCGCCTACCAGGATATGCGTGCCAACCCAGAGATGGCGCGCAGGCGTATAGCGCGAAGACTCGAAAAAATGGGTATTCCCCGTGAGATAGCCGAACGAATTGTGAACGGGAAAATGCCGTGGCTCGGAAAGAAAGAACAGGACAACAAGAACCGCGGTGAACTCAAGAACTGGCATCGTGATAAGGCAGAACCGACGGATAAAATGCCCCGCACCCGCGCCGAGATCGCCCAGAATATGGAGCGCGTGAGCAAGGGAGACCTCTCGAAAAAATACGAAGGCGAAGATAAAGACGGGAAGGGTTACTCGGGGATTGAGGTACAGGTATATCGAGACCCCCAAACCGGTCGCAAAATCGTATATGCCTATATTCCAGGGACGGACTTTTCCAATAAACCTGGCGAACCCGACGGTATCCAAGGCACCCTGCAAATAGGCGCCGATACACCGAACGCTTCTATACAAGACAGCCATATCATGATGCGTGCCCTAGACCGTGCGCTAAGAGATCAAGGCGTAACCTCAGCCGATGATGTGATTCTTGTGGGACATTCCCAAGGCGCAGCTATCGCCTATAACGCCGCCAATAACAACGAATTTGCCTCACGCTACCACGTGAGCGATGTGTACACTTTTGGTGGTCCCGTACAAGCATTACCAGACCGAGGAAATAAGACCTTCCGCGTGCATCAAACCAAAGATAAGGGCGATCCTATTCCCGCAATCATTAACGGCCAGACGTGGAAGGAACGCCCAGGTGACTCGACCGTGATTACTGACCGCAGAAGTTTTCGCCAGGGCGGCGATCCTAAACCACATGAAATGACTCACGATATGAGGTTTTATCGTGAATCATTAGAACGGGATGCTAACGCGCAGAAACCTATGGCGGCTGTCCCTCAAGGTAACTACACCTACGAAGGCGGAAATGTCTATAACGCTACCTCTGAGGGAGGGCCTTCGTTATGGGAGAGCGGAGCCGCAACATTATCAAATGAGCGTGGTGTAAACCCTCAAGTACTTGGAAATATAGGGGTTGACTTGGCCCAAGATAAGGCACGGTCATGGACACCCGATTTTTTGAAACCCAGTATGGATGCGCTTGATCCACGAAAGCCTGTCGATTACACGGACCCGAAGATTTCGGGACTACCCGCACCGGTGCAGAACCCCGGCACCACAGATACCCAACACTCACCCGCAGCATGGCATGCGCCCGAGTTGCTGGAGAACATATCGGGGCCAAAACCCATGCCGTACAGCCATCATGGGGAGGGGATCATACCCTCCGGGGCAGGTTCCCACGCCGAACCGTATTATGCGCCGCGCCTGCTGGACGACCTGCACCTGCCCAAGCTTGACATACCCCACAGCACGGGCGGAGGCGAAAACCTGCTGCCGAACCTTGACCTGAAAACACAGGAAGGATACCTGCCGCCGCTGGGTGAGCACCTGATGGGCAACCCCGCCGAGACACCGCGCCTGCACATACCGCAGAATCAGCTGCAGCCCGATGGTGAGACCGTAACCCCCGCCGATACCGGTGCCCTTATGCCCACCATCACCCCAGACCCCGAGATGCGCACCTCACACGACCCCAGGCTCCTGGGCGCACCGGCGTAAACGCAACCGCGCCCGATCGGCAGAAACCCGCGTGACCTAGCGAAAAAATCCGGGGCGGGGAGGAGAGCGAGCACTATACTGTGGGTATGAGTGAATCACACCAACCGCAGACATCACCGATTCCCCCGCGCCATATTTTTGCGAACCTTCCAGCCTACGTGGCAGGAAAACCCGCGCCGAAGGTTGCCGGGCTAAACCAGTACAAACTATCTTCCAACGAGAACCCTCTCGGACCCGTACCCAAGGTCGCCGAAATTCTCAGCACCTTCGATGCGGTACACCGCTACCCAGACCCGCTCTCAACGAAGCTGCGTGAAGCGCTCGCCAAGCGGTTCGATTTGGATGCTGAGAATATCGTGACCGGTGCCGGAAGCCTGGGTGCACTCAACCAGATTCTCAAAGCGTTTGCCGGAGTCGATGTCGACGGCGTGCAGGACGAAGTCATATACGCTTGGCGTTCCTTTGAGGCATACCCCATTCTGGTGGGGCTGCTGGGCGCAAAAAGCGTGCAGATTCCGAACCTGCCCAACGGCGCCCACGACCTGCAGGGAATGCTCGATGCGATCACCGACCGCACCCGCGTGATCCTGGTGTGCACCCCTAACAACCCCACCGGGCCCGCCGTCACCGAAAAACAAATCCGCGAGTTCCTAGCGCAGGTGCCCCCTCATATTGTGGTGGTGCTCGACGAAGCATATTTCGAGTTCTGCACGGTATCACCCGTACCCGACGGGGAAGATGCGCCGCTGGACGGTTTGCGCCTGTACCGTGAATACTCGAACGTGATCGTGCTCAGAACCTTCTCGAAAGCACAGGGACTTGCGGGGCTTCGCGTGGGGTACTCGGTATCGCATCCGCAGCTGACCCAGTATTTGCGGGTGAGCGCCACAACCTTTGCCGTTACCGCCGTGGCAGAGGCCGCCGCCGTCGCCTCCATAGAATATGAAGATCAGGTGATGGAACGTGTGCAACACCTGGTGTCCGAGCGTGAGCGCGTGGTTGCCCGGCTGCACGAGCTGGGGTACAACATCCCGCAAACCTACGCCAACTTCGTGTGGCTCCCCCTGGGAGAACACACCGCAGAATTTACCGAACTGGCGCGCGCTAACGCCCTAGCGGTGCGTGCTTTCGACTCTGAGGGCGTGCGGGTGAGCATCGGCGAAGACGAGGCAAATGACCGCTTCATCAGCATCTGCGAGCAGTTCCCGCACAGAGTCTAAACTCCCTCAACTCGCGGGTTGAGCTATGTCGCCGAGGGCTCGGGAAGAGACCGTGTGGGTTCTCGGCGACAACACTTAGAATGCTCCTCGCTCACGTAAGTATTCCGTGAATCAACATGCACACAGAAACGGTGCATTACGCCAGAAGGAAAGCATAGAAAACCACACAGTAAACCTTCACTTCGTTCTTAAGCGAGTAAAATAAGAGGAAATATGCCCAAGCCTTCCGCCCCACGCGCAGAAACTCTCTGCGCACGCCCGGCGTGAAGGACAGCTCGTATCTGCGTGGAGGATTGATGCACGAGAACGAAAAATATCCGGGAGTACCCGAACGCATCCAGCTGATGGATGAGAACGGCAAGGTGCACGAGAACCCCACCTTCAGCTCTTATGTGCAGGACGTAGACGCAGAACAGCTTCGCGAAGCCTACCGCCTGATGTACATCACCCGCCGTATCGACGATGAAGGAACGGCACTTCAGAGGCAAGGGCAAATGGCTCTATGGGCGCCCAGCCGCGGGCAGGAAGCGGCGCAGGTCGGCTCCGCACTGGCATTCGCCCCCAACGACTATATTTTTCCCTCCTACCGTGAACACGCGGTCGCCTTCGCCCGCGGCGTAGATTTTCGCGAACTCATCACGATTTTCCGCGGTTCACAAACCCACGGGTGGGACCCTAAAAAACATAACTTCCACGTCTACACCAAAGTGCTTGCCGCACAAGTTACGCATGCGGTCGGTTACGCTATGGGCCTGAACTTTGATGCCGATATTGCGGCGGAAACCGGGCAGCTGCAGACAGGCCAAGGGCAGGCCACCAACCCCGAGAATGACACCGTGAAACCCGCCGTCGGCGTCTACTTCGGCGACGGTTCCTCCACCGAAGGCGAAGTCCACGAGGCCATGGTCTTTGCCGCATCCTACGATGCCCCCGTACTCTTCTTCGTGCAAAACAACCGCTGGGCTATTTCGGTACCCTTCGACGTGCAGTCGCGCGTGCCCATCTCAACCCGCGCCCAAGGCTACGGCTTTGAAGGACTGCGCGTTGACGGCAACGATGCGCTCGGCACCCTCGCCGTCACCCGCTACGCGCTTGATAAAATCCGCCGCGGCGAAGGCCCCGTACTGATCGAAGCGGAAACATACCGCCTGGGCCCGCATACCACCGCCGACGACCCCACCAAATACCGTGACGACGAAGAACTCCAGCAGTATCTGAACGCAGACCCGCTGATTCGCCTGGAAAAACATCTGCGCGAGAACGGGCACGCAGATGATGCCTTCTTCGACAAACTCGCCGAAGAAGCACAAGAACTTGCCAACGGAGTACGCGAGGCAGCGATTGCCTCCGAGCCCTATGAATTCGACCGATTCTTCGACCGCGCCTACGCCGAAGAACACCTTCAGGTAGAAGAAGAACGCGAGTTCTACCGCAACTACGTCGCAGGTTTCGAGGAGGACTAAGAATGAGCGAGCAGAATGCACAGGTTGAGCGCCTAACCCTGGCGAAAGCGATCACTCGCGGCCTCGACGATGCGATGGCAGATAACCGCAAAGTCGTGCTGATCGGTGAAGATATCGGCAAACTCGGCGGCGTATACCGCGTAACCGAAGGGCTTCTGGCGAAGCACGGGCAGAAGCGCGTGATGGATTCTCCCCTCGGAGAGGCCGGTATTGTGGGTACCTCCATCGGCATGGCGATGCGCGGCTATCGGCCCGTAGCCGAGATTCAGTTCGACGGGTTCGTCTTCCCCGCCTACAACCAGATCACCACCCAGCTCGCCAAAATCCACAACCGCAGCGACAAAAAATACGTTGTTCCGGTTACGATACGTATTCCCTACGGCGGTGTAATCGGGGCGGTCGAGCATCACTCGGAATCGCCCGAGGCGCTGTTCGCGCACACCGCCGGACTGCGCATCGTAACACCGTCCTCACCGCATGATGCCTACTGGATGACCCGCAAATCCATTGAATGCGACGACCCGGTGATTATTTTCGAGCCCAAACGCCGCTACTGGCTCAAGGGCGAGGTGAACTTTGCGGACACCGACTTTGACCCGTTCCAGGCGCAGGTGGTGCGCGAAGGCACAGACGCGACCATCGTGGCATACGGTCCGCTGGTGCCGGTAGCGCTCGCCGCCGCAGAGGCCGCCGTCGAAGACGGACGCTCGATCGAAGTCATTGACCTGCGGTCGATATCTCCGATGGATGTGCCCACCGTCGCCGCATCCGTGGTGAAGACCGGGCGCCTGATTGTTGCCCACGAAGCGCCGACCTTCGGGGGCATGGGCGGCGAACTTGCCGCCGCGATCACTGAGCGCTGCTTCTACAGCCTGCAGGCCCCGGTGCTGCGCGTGGGCGGTTACTATATTCCGTACCCGGTACCGCGCACGGAGGAGGAATATGTGCCCGATATTGACCGTATTCTCGAAGCCGTTGATCGCTCATTTGAACACTAAACCGTATATTCCATATTCCTTATATAACCCGCGAAGAATATTCCCGACAGGCTATATTCCCTAGCGAAAGGCATAAAATGTCCCAGATTTTTAATCTCCCCGATGTAGGTGAAGGTCTTACTGAGGCTGAGATCCTCACCTGGAAAGTCAGCGTTGGCAGCGAGGTCAGCATCAACGATGTTCTCGTCGAAATCGAGACCGCAAAATCCGTTGTGGAACTGCCCTCGCCCTACACCGGCACCGTGGAGAAGATTCTGGTGAGCGAGGGCGAGACGGTCGAAGTTGGGACGCCTATTATCGCGATCTCCGGCAGTGCCGCATCCACCGCAGACAAACCGCAGGATGCGCCCGCCGCATCCGCTGATGAGGATGAGAGCGGTAACCAGGCACTCGTGGGTTCGGGCCCCAAGGCCGATTCGGTGAAGCGCCGCGCCCGCAAGCGCCCCGCATCCGCAAGGGCCCAGAACGCCGCGCCGCAGACCCTGGCATCGCCCGCTCAGGAGATGCCGGTGGCGCATACCCCCTCGTCACCCGAGCCGCGCAATCAGGGGCTTTTCAGCGAGCTTGCCGAACGCGCCTCCAAATTCGTGGAAAACAGCCCGTTCAATACGGTGGTGCAGCGTTTCCAAGGCGGGGCTGAGGGGCCCGTCGTAACCGCACAGCCGACGCAGGAGCCGGTGCCGCACCGCCCATCGCTGGCGGCGCCACCTGTACGCTTGGCGGCAAAAGAGCTGGGCGTCGATCTGGCGAATGTGACCGCCACCGGCTCGCGCGGACAGGTGACGAAACAAGACCTGTTGAACTATGTGGCGCATCTTAACGATGTGCAGGAATCCACGAGCCAGCGTTTCTGGCAGTCCCCGTCCGCACAGGGCGATCGCATGCAGCATATTCCGGTGCGCGGGGTGCGCAAGGCAACCGCGAAGGCTATGGTTTCTTCGGCATTTAGCGCCCCGCACGTGTCGATCTTCGTGGATGTCGATGCTTCGCGCACCATGGAATTTATCAAGCGTTTGAAGAAGTCGCGCCACTTCGAGGGCGTGAAGGTAACTCCGCTGCTGGTGCTTGCCGCCGCCGTGATTTGGGCGGCTGAACGGAACCCCCAGGTGAACGCTACGTGGACGGACAGCGAGATTCAGATCAAGCGCTTTATGAACTTGGGCATTGCGGCGGCGACCCCGCGCGGGCTGATGGTGCCGAATATCAAGGATGCGCAAGAGCTCTCTCTGCGTGAGCTGGCGATCGCCTTGAATAACCTGACGACTCGTGCTCGCGAAGGGAAGACCCAGCCCGCCGAGATGGCGAACGGAACATTGACGATTACGAATATTGGTTCGCTTGGTATCGATACAGGAACCCCGATTATCAACCCCGGCGAGGTGGCGATCGTTGCCTTCGGCACGATTAAGCAGAAGCCCTGGGTGGTTGATGGTGAGGTTATTCCGCGCTGGGTAACCACGCTGGGCGGTTCTTTCGATCATCGCGTGGTAGACGGCGACCTCTCGGCGCGTTTTATGGCGGATGTTGCCGCGATTCTCGAAGAACCCGCCATGCTTCTGGATATGTAGCGCTTACAAGTACAGTAACGCTCAAGGGCGCCGAAGGACTCTCTTCCTTCGGCGCCCTTGAGTATTCGGGGGTCTCTGACCCGCCACTATATTCTGTTTCTGGAATATTCCCGATTTGGCATATAGCCATATCGTGCACACAAAAATGGGGGCAGGGTTCTCATGTCGTCACGAAACCCTGCCCCGATTGCTATATTCGCTGTGGGTTATATGCCTGAAGCGTTATAACTCTTGGCCCACATAGTTTTGTGCGTAGCGTTCCACACGATGGTGATAGATGCCGCCCATCAGGCCGCCCAGAACCGCAGCGATGAAGGTGATGCAGAGAACCAACGCAACCGAAAGAATAGCGCTTGCCGTACCGTGCTGCGTATACCACTGCACGGAAAGGTTTGCGGAGCCTCCCTGAAAAACCTGGGGTGTGAAATAGGTGAGCAGGCTTGCTGCAAATATGATCATGATCTGCCACAGCCACACCGAGATGCCCTGCTTTGTGCTGGAGAACCGCGCCATGCGGCCAGCCACATAACCGCCGATGCAGTACGCCACCAGGTATGCGGCACCGGTTCCGATACCCTGCCAGAGAGCGAGTGCATCGTTCCCCGAGAATAACCCGCGCACAATAGGAGCCATGGAATCGTAGGGGGCTCCGTGATTGGCCTCGACTACGATTGCCGTAACCCAGAGCAAAAACTGCAAGACGCCCATTGCGGCGAACCAACCCATTAACCCGGGAATAACCTGAAGTCGCCCGTAGCGTGCTTTCTGAAGCTCGAACGCAGTTGCCGCCGTGAGAATGGGGGCGTGCTCGTCGGTATCTTCACCGTCTTCTATGAGGTAACCCTGCGTGGGGGAAGGCGCAGACACAGCCACAATGGTATTACTGTCGCCGCCTTCTCTGGGCGTCGTGGGATGCTCGGGGAGCGGGGGAAGCGCCTCCGTACTGTAGGTAACCATGCTGCTGGGCACGGCGGGACGCAACTGATCCACGGAGTCACTGCTGGCAGACTCGTCGGAATCTTCTAACCAGCCGAAGGAAGAATCGCCATTGCGCGAACGATCCTTGGCGGCACCCGCATCAGTCTTCACCTGCGCATTGGCAGATGAAGAGCTTTCCTCAAGATATTTCCGCTGGTCTGCGGCAGAGAGAGGGCGGGTTTTCTCTTCGGCTATATCATCGACCGGTACATCCTTGGGGGAGAGCACAACGGTCGGGTCGTCGCTCTCAAAAGCGGCGTCCCATGCGTCATGAGAGCTCTCCCGAAGCTCACTCTGGTTCGTTTTATCCTTCGCGTGAGCGGTATTTTCTTCAACAGGGGTATTGTGATGGGGACCTGAGATATTCTTTGGGGTAGATGTCATGGTCGCCTCCATATCTGTGGTTGGCATCTAAGAATTTTTATCTGCATATGCTCATAAAAACCTTGGCGCTTGTGGCGCTCAGTTTAAGGGTCGGAAAGTGAGCGATATTAAAAGTTATCAGCTTCAAGGCACGCATAAAACTCCTGCGCCTGTGCCATCTCATCTTCGCTGTATTGGTGCGGATGCGTCGGTCGCTGCTGCGGGTCAATTGTGCGGATAATGCGCGCCGGATTACCGGCGACGATCGTGTTCTCGGGAACGTCTTTCGTGACCACAGACCCCGCCCCGATCACCGCGTTTTCGCCGATTGTGATGCCTCCAAGAATAATGGCTCCGCCGCCTATCCACACGTTATTGCCCACCGTGATTGGCAGGGCACCCTCCCAAAAATTGATGCGATCCTGAACATTAATCGGGTGGGTGGGGGTGAGGAACTGGCAGCCGGGACCGACGAACACATAGTCGCCGATGGTAATGGGGGCTACGTCTAGGAACGTGGTGTTGAAATTGAAGAAACAATACTTGCCGATATGGGTATTGACCCCAAAATCGAAGGCAACCGGCGGGCGCATCTGGGTATGCTCACCCAGGCTGCCCAAGTAGTCGCGGAGCACATGCATGCCGTGGGCGTGCTCGCCGCGTGCGTAGTACTGCTCGAAAAGCTTGACCGCTTGGTAGATGGAATCGCCGACCTGCTTATTCTCCTCGGTAGAGCGGTAGGCTTTGCCCGCCGTCATACGTTCAAAAGCCTCGCTGAGGTTCTGGCGGTTGGGCTTGCTCATGAGTGAGTCCCTCCCATCCAGAAGTACATGATGAGGATAATCGCTAAGCCGATGAGAATCACGATGCCGCCCAGAATGGCGAAGCGTTTCGAGATTTCTCGGAGCAGCTTTTTAAACTGCTCGTCGGTAATGTCATGCCTGTTGCTCATACACCTAGTATCTCAGAAAGGCCCCATCGGATGCAGGCTTGCTGCATAGTACCCTCAACTAGGGCTTGAACGCGGGGAACTGGCTAGGCGCTAGAACTGAACTGTGCTCTGGCTGCGGCGAGAAAACACACGCATGAGCACGATGATAAAGACAATGCAGAGCGTAAAGTCGATGAGGGTAACAGCCTGTCCGAGCCAGTAAGCAATTATATATACAGCGCTTGCCCCTTCGAGATAATGACCGATACCGTCCGGATGATACAGAAGCCCCAGGAAGATAAGCATGAAGAGGTCAAGCCCATGATGCAGCGCACCCACGATATTGGCTCCGAGGATAAACCCTAAATATCGTGACCGCAGATAAAATACTGTCGCGGTGATCTGCAGAGCCCAGTAGAGCACAGTAACGAGGATAGGTGAGGATGTATATACCGGGAAATAATTGAGAGAACTCGGATAAAAGATGGCAAGAAAAGTCTGAACCATGAGCGCAAGCGTTATACCTGCTAATCCAAAACGCATACCGTAGAGCTTCCGGAGGGGAAGGACCGGGCGTGCGGTGCCTGCTACTGAGGTCTGCGAGCTCGAATTCTGCTGTGTGGGATTATTGCCGAAAGACTTCTCACTCATGTTTTCCACCGTAACATTGCGATGTGTGCTGATGCATGTGGTGTACGTCGTTGTATATCTAGACCTCGCAAGTGGGAGCGAGCGTATAGTCGAAGAAACCTCGAATACTGCTCGCGGAATGGGGCGGAATGCTCGCCGAATGGGAGCGCACAGCGCGTCGCGGGTTGAGCGAAACAGGTCTCAGCAGGCACAATCGAAGCATGACTGACCCGCAATATCACGACTCGCATCCGCACGATGCCCAGGCTTCCGCGCAGGAATCTCAAAGACCGGCACCCGCTCAAACCACGCCTGATGCTGCTTCCGGGCAGAACCCGCTGGCGCATCGCCCTTGGCTCAAAAATTATTCACCTGGCGTCGCCGTAGACGTTCACCTGCCCGAAACCTCGCTGAGCCACCTGATTGACGATGCTGTCCGCGACGTTCCCCACAAGATTGCCCTCGAATTTTTTGGCGCAACCACTACCTACGCCGAACTCGGCAGCCAGATTGACCGCGCCGCCGAAGGGCTGCGCCTGGCCGGGGTGCAGGCGGGGGATCGGGTCGCCCTGATTCTGCCCAACTGCCCGCAGCATATTATTGCCTTCTATGCGATTCTGCGCTTGGGTGCTATTGTCGTGGAGCACAATCCCCTTTACACCGGCGCCGAGCTGCGGCACATGTTCGAGGACCACGGCGCGAAGGCCGCCATCGTGTGGGATAAAATTTCCGGGCGTATTATGGACCTGCCTGCAGACATCAGACCGGCGCATATTTACGCCGTGAACCTTATTAAAGCGATGCCAGCTCTCACCCGTGCAGCGCTCAAACTGCCGGTCAAAAAGGCGCGCAGTTCACGAGAAAAACTTGAAGGAGCCGCTCCCGGAACCACAAGCTGGGCGCATCTGCTCAAGAGCCCGCCGATCAACCCTGACTTTAAACGGCCCACCGCTCACGACGTAGCGCTCTTGCAATACACCTCCGGCACCACCGGGCTGCCCAAGGGTGTGATGCTCACCCACCGCAACCTCGAATCGAACGGGCGCATGGGCGAAGCCTGGATTCAGCCCGGCGACGACGAATGCATCTACTCGGTGCTGCCGCTCTTCCACGCCTACGGCATGACCCTGGGCGTAACGATTGCGGCGCTGTGCCGCGCCCGGCTGGTGCTCTTCCCAACCGTCGATATGGGCCTGATTACTAAGGCGATGAAGAAGACACGCCCCACGATTCTGCCCGCAGTACCGCCGGTCTACCGCCGCCTGATGGACGTCGCCAAAGAGCAGGGCATATCGCTGCAGGGCGTTCGCTATGCGGTTTCGGGTGCCATGAACCTGCCGCCCGAGCTGGTGGCAGAGTGGGAGGACGCATCCGGCGGGTACATGGTTGAGGGCTACGGACTGACCGAATGTGCGCCGCTCGTCTCATGTAACCCGCTCAACGATACGCGCCGCGCCGGGTCAATCGGCATTCCCTTCCCCTCGACCGATATTCGCGTGGTAGACCCCGAAACTCTTCAGGATGTGCCGCTCGGCGAAGAGGGCGAGCTGTGGGTTCACGGCCCGCAATGTTTCGCCGGGTACTGGAAACGCGAAGAAGACACGCAGAAAACCATTACGGCTGACGGCTGGCTGCGTACCGGCGATATTGTGCGCCTGGACGAAGACTACTTCATTCAAATCGTGGACCGTATTAAGGAAGTTATCATTACCGGCGGGTTCAACGTCTCACCCACCGAAGTGGAAACCGCCCTGAAACAGCACGATTCCGTGGCGGATGCGGCGGTCGTGGGCATCCCGCAGGTCAGCGGGGGAGAGATGGTGGTCGCCGCCGTGATTCCCGCCGAAGGACACGCGGTTGATGAACATGCGCTGCGCGAGCACTGCTATGCGCGCGTGACCCGTTATAAGGTGCCGCGCAAGATTGTGGCGGTGGACGATCTGCCCCGGTCGATGCTCGGCAAGATTCTGCGCCGCAAGGTACGTGAACAGTTAATCGCCAGCGGGGAGCTTGACTAAAAACACACTCTGGCACAACTGCGAGTTCGAGCGTCAAGGCAGAAGACTGTCTGTCATACCTCTTGTATGAATCTGAATCTTTAGTTACGGTGGGGACCGGAACCTCTTAATGAAATCGTAATTATTCTTCAGAGGAGTTGATACCAATGCATCAGATATCACCTGAAGGAATTGCCTTCTTGAAAGAGAAAGAAGGGTTCAGGAGCGACGCCTACTACGATGTGGCGGGTGTTCTCACGATTGGTTACGGGCATTCGATCTATGCGCCCAGTATTGAGGAGTACCCCATCCATGAGGGGCAGCATATTACCGAAGAGGAAGGGGAGGAGATCCTTCGCGCAGATTTGAAGCCTACCGAAGCTGCTGTGAATTCTGCTGTTACTCGTGACATTACTCAGAAGCAATACGATGCGCTCGTGTCATTCACCTTCAACCTGGGCGCGGGTACCTTTAAATCGAGTGATGTTCTCGAACTCACGAACAAGAGAAATTATCAGGCTGCTGCGGATGCTCTGCTGCAATACTCACACGCTGGCGGAGAATTCATCCCGGGGCTGTATAAGCGCAGGGAGGAGGAAAGGGCTATGTATCTTTCTTCGCTTCCCCAAGGATAAGATTCAGCGCGGTACGATGTCGGGGTTTTCTACCATGACGGGTTCTTCAGGAAAAGCTCTAAAGCTTCCGAATCGGTGAAGGCTCTGAATAGCTACTCAGAATAGGTAGTGCGTGGTCTGGTCTAACGGATACGCTCTACAAGACTACGAGGTTCCAGAAACACTCACTATGAGCCCATAGATTCTAGCGGGGGAGAAACAGACTTCGGTTTGTTCCTCCCCCGCTTCGTAGTGCATAGCAGACGGACACACCGAAAATTTTGGGGCGCAACGCATCCCACACAAAGGACTCTCGTCGTACGCTCGCCTTCGCTGCAGACAGCGAACGGACCGTGGTGAACGGGACGGGATTATGCTATGCGCTCAACACAACGCGGTAGGTTTATGCGATAATTGCCGGGGAAATTTGATGAAAGTATTTACAAGGAAAATATAAAAACTAAACCTTCACTCTTTCAATTCTTTTAATAATTTACAGCGACACTAATTTTGTTTCTTGGGCGGCAATAAATATATATAAATAATTGACGTGTAAATAGTGAAAATAAACGATTGACAGACCAAATTTGAAATGTATACTTGAAACATCACTGTTACATATATCTATGTCTTCCAACCACTTCAAGGACTAAAAAATGAGCGTGACCACACCCCACCCCAAGCGCTGGGCCATCCTCGGGTTTATGTGCCTAGCGTTGGTTGTGACCGGGCTGGACTCGCTCATTGTCGCGGTTGCTATACCGTCTATGGAGACTGGTCTACAGGCAACGGGTGAACAATTGCAATGGGTTGTTGCAGCCTATTCACTTGCATTTGCCGCACCGCTGCTTTTCTTTGGCGGTCTCGCCGACAGAATCGGACATAAACTAAGTTTTCTAGCCGGTATGTTTATTTTGCTGCTTGGTTCAATACTGGCGGCTTTCTCTATTAATGCAGAAGTACTTATTTTTTCACGAGTAATTATGGGTCTCGGATCAGCATTTATTATGCCTTCGACCCTAGCACTTATTCGTGATATTTTTCCAGACCATGAACGTGCTAAAGCTCTCGGAATTTGGGTAGGAATGTCCTCGCTGGGTATTCCGCTCGGTCCCATTGTGGGTGGACTGCTGCTCAAAAGTTTTTCGTGGGGATCAATTTTCCTGATTAACGTGCCTATTATTGCCGTGGCATTCTTAGCATGCCTGATGCTCGCCCCGGAATCCTCAAAAAAGCATTCTTCCCGCTTGGACTTCTTCGGGCTGATCCTCTCGATTTTCGGGCCCGCCCTGCTGGTGTACGGCATTATCGCCGCCCCGGAAGCAGGCTGGACCTCAAGCTTGACGCTGACCCTGCTGATTGCGGGTGTGGTGCTGAGCCTGATCTTCATCGTGTGGGAGCACCGCAGCGCATCGCCCATGCTCAGCCATGAGGTCTTCCGTAACCGCCGGTTCGGCGGACCGCTGCTGACGATCTCTTCGGTATTTTTCGGGGTCTTCGGCGGGCTGTTCATCATGACTCAGCATTTGCAGTTCGTCCTAGGGCTTGACCCTTTTATTTCCGGTCTGCATATGCTCGCCATGTGTTCGGCGGTTCTTGTGGCACCGATCTCGCCCAAACTCGTCGAAAAGTTCGGGCTGGGTCCCGTCTCAGCCACCGGCCCTCTCATGGTCGCCCTCGGCATGGTACTTCTTGCTATCAGCCCCTCGCCCAAGAGCGGGCAGGTTGTGGTAGCGCTCTTCACGTTCGGGCTGGGTGTGGGTTTTGGTGCCCCGGCCTCCGTGAACTCGATCATTGAATCGACCCCCAAGAAACAAACCGGCGCGGGCTCGGCGGTTGCCGATGTTGCTATGCAGCTCGGCGGCGCCCTGGGTATCGCGCTGATGGGAAGTATAGGAATCGCCACCGCAACGGCACAATCGCCCCGAGGCGTAGCCGCTGCGTGCTGGGTAGGTGCGGCAGTAGGTCTTTTGGGTGCTGTTGCCGTCTTCACCGTGCTTCCCAAAACTGGCGAACCCGCCGTCGAACGAGCGGTCGCGCCAGAACCAGAACCCGCAGCTAAGCTGCCTTAGGCCAGCTGCACATATTTTTCAACCAACCACAGACAACCATCAGAACCTAACTCAAACTTCCGAAACGTTCCGATGGTATCTCCTACCCACACGGTAGGGATGAAAAAGGAATGAACGCTATGAACACCGACGAAATCAGCAGAATTCATAACAGACGCCAGATAACGCACGATGCGGTGCGCTGCCTGAGCACTCGAAGCCTTCCGACACTCAGATCCTCGCTGACCCAACCTCACGGGCAGCGGTGCACCCCCAGGTATACGCCGGGATAGACAAGCGCTGCGCTTTCGGTCTTTCGCAGCCCGCATCCATCGTGAATCCGCAGGAATATCAAGGGATTATCACACCTTCGCACCACAGTGACCGTACTTATATCTTTTTGATATTGAGAATCTTCACCATATTACCCGTATCCAGCGGCAGGGCATAACAACACCGATAACGCACACCCAAGGAGCTTACTCACCCGCACGCGGTAAGCCCCACGGGACCCCATAACCACGTGCAACATACACCAACCACAGCCAAAGGAGGGGGCAATGACCCTCATATACGAGTCGGCACCAGAGCTCGACGAAACTATCACGATAGACCCGGATATAGAAGATCTGCACTATGACCGTACCGTCGATCGCCATAAGGTACACCGTGCGGCGGTTTCCGAAGTTTTCCTCACGGATATTCGCCGGCAGAGCGCGCAGCATGTGCTCGTGGCGGCGCAGCTGCCCTCATCGCACAGCTTCTTCCACGACAGCATCTACAACGATGCCGAAGGAACCCCCGATGCGCTCCTGCTGCTCGAAATTGCGCGGCAGGCGACAATTGCCAGCGCCCACGAAGTTGGTGTAGACGCCGGAAACACCCTGATTTCCAACGAGTTTGGGCTCACGATTTATCCGCATGAAATCGCCGCGCTAAACCCCGAAGACACCAACCTGCTGATTCGCAACTACTTCGACTGGACCTCCATTCGGCGCGGTGCCCCGCGTTCCGGTCGGTGCTACCAGCAGCTCATCATGGGCAACCGGGTGATCGCCGAGCACTTCAGCGGCGGGCGCATTCTCACCAAAAACCAATTGCAGGCGCTGCGCAGCGAATACCGCGGCACCCCGCCGCCCACGACCGCGAACCTGCACGAGCTGACCTTCACAGACGTGCAGGATCCCATCGCCCCCGAGCGTGTGGGCAGGCGCAACCCCCTCAACGTGGTGATCTCGCAGCTGAACACCACCGAAACCCCGACTGCGCAGGTGACCCCGAACGTGGCGAATAAGGCACTTTTCGACCACGCCTACGACCACATCACCATGCAAAT
The DNA here is from genome assembly GCF_001810635.1 of Rothia sp. HMSC067H10. Taxonomy (NCBI): domain Bacteria; kingdom Bacillati; phylum Actinomycetota; class Actinomycetes; order Micrococcales; family Micrococcaceae; genus Rothia; species Rothia sp. HMSC067H10. The sequence goes on along the minus strand of NZ_KV802279.1, from coordinate 275,595 downwards.
TTTGACCGAGGCGGCACGGCAGCTCTACCTGGCAACCCGCCCGGATAGCGAGCACGCCCCCGAAATTTCCTCAATACGCGGGAACTTCCTGGCATTCGCAGAACTCGATTCACCCGTGCAGATCCGTGCAATCGCGCCCGGGGAATTCGTGGTTGAACAAGATAACCGGCAGATCGCGGATTTCGCGCTCAAAAGCTAGATGACAAGGACCTTTATGTCGCCCGAATACAACACCACGAAATATGTGTGGACGGACTTCGGCGGAGTACTCACCCCGCCGGTCAGCCACACGATGCGCGTCTTCTGCCAGAAATACGGGCTCACCGAGTCCCAGCTGCGCGCGGGATTTGAGGCGGTCGCCCGCAACCACAACCTCACCGACCCGTTGGAACTCGTCGATACGCCCCTGATGAGCGAAAAAGAGTGGCTGAGTGAAATTTCCGAACAGGTAGGCGGGGCGTTCCAGCTCGACACCCTCGCCGACGACTGGTTCCGCGACCGCGAGCCCAACGCATCCTGGGTGGCGTACCTGCACGAGATCAAGGCGCACGGCGTGAAGGTAGGGCTGATCTCAAATATGGTGCCCACCTGGGATAACCACTGGCGCGCCATGCTCAACGAACCCGACCTTTTCGACGATATTGTGCTCTCCTTCGAGGTCGGATACCGCAAACCGCAGCGCGGTATCTACGAGTACGCCGCAGAACTTGCCGGAGTGAACCCGGCGCAGTGCATCCTCATTGACGACCTTGCGCGTAACTGCGAAGGCGCCCGTGCAGCCGGGTGGGATGCCATCGAATTCACCACAACCGAAGAGTGCGTGAAACAGCTGCACCCCCTGCTCTCACCGGCAGAGGAAACAGTTTAAACCCCGTGACCGGCAGGTCACCCAACGAAAGGAAAACCCATGGGTAAGTGGGGAAATATTATCGAAGACATGATGGCGCAGATGCCCGAAAACCTGCGCACCGTTGCCCTCGGCGTGGCTGAGATTTTCACGAACATGGATATCGAAACCGCCCGCAAGTACATTCACCCCGACTTCGTCGATCATGAGGCGAGCGAAGGCGTTGGCGGCGGCCCCGAAGGGTACCTGGCAACCGCGAAATACATGAACCAGGCGTTCTCCGATGCATCGTGGAAGCCTCAGAAGATCGTGGCAAGCGCGGACGGTCAGCACTACACCATGGTGATCAAGTTCAGCGGCGTTCATACCGGCGAGTTCATGGGTATTCCCGCCACCGGTAAGCCCTTCGAGATTCACCACCTGCACCTATTCCGTGTTGAAGACGGCAAGGCAATCGAGCACTGGGGCGGGCGCGATGAGCTCGGCCTGCTGCGCCAGATCGGTGTTCTCAACTCCGAGTACCCCACCCCCGCAGACGCCGGGCAGGCCGCCTTCGCCTAAAACACGGGCGAAACACGCATTCACGCATCCCACGTAACGCTATTGAGCACCGCGCGGCGAAGTACCACGGCATATGATACGCCGTGAACCCGCCGCAGCATAAGAACCAAACCTAAGGAGTCAGATGACACACCAGAAGCGCCCAGGATGCGCCCTCGTCACCGGAGCGTCGGGAGATATTGGCGCACAAATCGCGCTCAGACTGGCACAGGACGGATGGAATATAGCCGTCGGCTACGCCACCGGAATCGAGCGCGCCGAAGAGGTTGCCTGGCGCATCCGCGAGTGCGGCGTGTCAGCGATGCCCATCAAAATTGACGTCACCAGCACCACCTCAGTTGATGACGCCTTTGATGCACTCGAAGACTCGTTAGGGCAGGTCACCGTGCTAGTCAATAACGCCGGAATTCGTTCCGACGGGCTGGTTGCGGGGCTCAGCGACGACGAATGGGATGCGGCGATTTCGACAAACTTAAGCTCGGTTTTTCGTACCTCTCGGCGGGCGTTGGGGCCGATGATTCGCGCACGTTTTGGGCGAATCATCAATATTTCCTCGATTCTCGCCGGGAGGACAATCGCTGGAACCGGCAGCTATTCCGCCGCGAAAAGCGGAATTTTGGGAATAACCCGCGCGATGGCTATCGAGGTGGCGCGACGCGGGGTGACCGTGAACGCGGTATGCCCCGGACTCGTTGAAACCTCCATGACCGAAGAGGTTGAAACCTTCACCCAGTCGGTGCAGCGCGCCGTGCCGATGGCTCGCCCCGCGCAGGCACGCGATATTGCCGAGTGCGTGGCGTTCCTCGCCAGCGACCGCGCCGACTACATTACCGGGCAGAGCATTGCGGTAGATGGCGGGCTGAGCGCTCAGGCGTTTTCGCTGAACTAGGTTCGCGCTCGCCCCAAGTAAGCCCGCCGTTTGCCGGATGAGTTCACGGGTACCCGCCGTGAACACAAGATAACCAACCACAGAAAACACCAGATAATCCATGAGGAGAGAACCATGACTGAGACCCCCGTTAACACCGCATCCCTGGAAGAGTTCGTGACCCAGCAGGTGATCGACATGGGCGTGCCCGCCAGCACCGTCAAGCTCGACGCCAAAATCGATTCGATGGGACTCGACTCCCTGGATGTTGTTGAGCTCACCCAGGCGGTCAAGAAGCAGCTGATGATTCCCGTCAAGCCCAAGGATTTTGAAAACGCCGCCACCCTGCAGGATGCCGTAGATGTTATTCGTGAAAAGGCACAGGAGAAGTGAGTACGAGAGTAGTCATCACGGGAATCGGTGCCGTCACCCCGCTGGGTGTTGGCGCCGAGACGCTGCATGAGCGTGCCGTGGCGGGCCTGAGCGGGCTGAACGACGAAAACGAGAACGGGCTGGGCGGCAAGGTTGGGCGATGCCTCGACTTTGACGTGAAGAACCCGCTCAGTCGCCGCGAGATGCGCCGCATGGACCGGTACACCCAGCTTGCCGTGGCGGCGGCTGATGAGGCTATCACGCAGGCGGGCTGGGGCGGCGGACTGCCGTGCGATGCGCGGCGCATCACCTGCTATATCGGTACCGCTATCGGCGGGCTGGACACCCTCGAAACGCAGCATTTAGTGATGCATACCGAGGGCGCCGAAGAAGTCTCGCCGCTGACCGTACCCATGATGATGGCGAACGCCGCGCCCGCACATATTTCCATGCGCCACGGGCTGCACGGCGAAACAACCGCAATCGTCACGGCGTGCTCCTCGGGGGCGCAGGCGATTATCGCCGGTGTGCGCAGTATTCTGCTGGGCGAGGCGGATGCAGCCGTCGTAGGCGGCGCAGAGGCGGGAACCACCCGGTTCACCCGCGCTATCTTCAACGCCGCCGGGGCGATCTCGCCCGACGGGAACTCGACCCCCTTCGATGAGGAGCGCAACGGCTTCAACCTGGGGGAGGGGGCAGGTATTCTCGTGCTCGAATCAGCTGAGAACGCCCGCGCCCGGGGCGCCGAGGTACTGGGCGAAATCGCAGGGTACGGGCTCTCCTCGGACGCTCACCACATTACGGCGCCGAACCCGGACGGCAAGTATGCGGCCTATGCCCTCAACCGTGCGCTTGAAACCGCGGGGGCAACCCCCGAGCAGGTGTCGTATGTGAACGCCCACGGTACCGGAACCGAGCTGAACGATACGACCGAAGTGAACGTGCTGCGGCAGGTGTTCGGCACGGCTCTTGAGGACATCCCGGTTTCCTCCACGAAATCGGCGATTGGGCACCTCTTCGGGGCTGCGGGCGCCGTCGAGACCATCGCCACGCTTCAGGCGCTTCGGCACGGGCAGGCACCGCCCACTCTGGGGCTGAAAAACCTGGATAAGCGGCTGGGGCGGGTGCGCATCAGCGGCGAACCACAGGATTTAGCACCCGGCACGTTCAGCGCGGCCGACGGCACGCCCAAAAGGCTGGGACTCTCAAACTCCCTGGGCTTCGGCGGGCACAACGTGACCCTGGCGATACGCGCATGAGTACCCGGCAGCATCCCGAGGACGCGCCGCCGACGGCGGGATGTGCATCCGCAGACCCGCGATACGCGGCGTATCTCGGATGCACCTACCACCCTGCCCCCGGCACGGCACCCGATGCGAACCTCACGCAAGCGGAAAAACCCTCCGCCGAAGACCCGGCGAATGGCGGGGAATACCGCGTGTTCCTGCGGTACGATACGCGCATCGCCTCCGATATGAGGGAGCCGGTCACGCTGAGCGTGACCGATGTGGAATACCTGCAAGACCTGCACCGCCAGGGGATCGAGGCGCTCGGGCGCGAGGCGCTCGGCGTGAAATCCGCCGACCATTTCGTGCTTCGCGGCGCCGGGCTGAGGTTCACCCCGCATATTCTAGGCGGCGACGTTCGCGGCCCCGACACAACCGGCGCAGACGAGTCGATCGAGCTGAGCCTGCACGTTCCCGTGAGCACCATCCGCCGCAGGCGCGGGCAGCCGTGCTATGCGATCAGCGGGGCGATCACCCTCTGGGCGGGCGATTCCTGCCTGGCTAAAAGCGACGGCGCGGCGCTCTTCCTCACCGCCGATACCTTCGAGGAACTGCGCGGTGAACTCGGGAACACCGCAGAAATCCAGGATGCGGCTTCCGCCGGTGGCGCATCCGCCGAACCCCCGAAGGCCGTGCGCGTGTGGGGAACGCCGTACGGGCACGTGCAGGCTGCCCCCGCGAGTCTGTGCGGAGTGAGCGACGCATCCCAGGTTTTGATCGGAGACGTGCGCCATAACGATACGGCTCACGGTACCGAAACCGCCCAGGAACAGGCGGAAGAGCCGCGGGAGAAAACCTCGGAACTGTCCCCTCAGAACCCGCAGGGAACCCCCGCACTAGCCCAATGCCGCATCGTGCCCACAGCACCGCCACGGCATTTCGACCGCCCGCTGGATCACTATCCGGGGCTCATGATGGCAAGCGCAGCCCGGCAGTTCGCGGTGGCGGCGCTCGCGCATCGTACCGGGGAAGACCCCGCGAACCTGCGCGTGGCGGAAGAAACCCACGAATTTTTCGAGTTCGTGGAGCTCACCGAGATTCCAACCCTCAACCTGCTGCGGTGCGAGAAACACCGCGACACCTATCAGACAGAGATCACCGTGAATCAGGGCGGTGCCGTTAAGGCACGCAGCCGATTCACCTTTATCTAGAAATTCAAGAAAGGCACCATGAGTGTGACAATTTCGGGCGTTGGCGCCGCCGTGCCCAATGACCCCATTCCAAACAGCGAATTCGCCGCGCTCGGCGTGGACGACGAATGGATTGCCAGTCGCACCGGAGTGCGCCAGCGCCACCACCTGCGCCAGGAGCAGACTCTCGCCGAGCTGGCGCTTGAAGCGAGCGAGAAGGCACTTGCGGATGCCGGTATAAGCGCCGAAGAAATCGACTTTGTGCTTGCCGCAACCACAACCGCTGACCAGGTTTCGCCGGGGCTCGCGCCCGTCGTCGCCGCAGGTTTAGGCGCCCCGCAGGTGGGCGCGGTCGATCTGAACGCCGCATGTTCCGGGTTCCTGTACGCCCTCGACTACGCCGCCTCAAAAATCGAGCAGGGCAGTATCGACCGGGCGCTCGTCATTGGTGCCGATGCGATGTCACGCCTGACTAACCCCGAGGATGCGGGCACGGCGGTACTCTTCGCCGACGGTGCCGGTGCCGCTATCGTACAGGCGGCCCCCGAGGTGAGCGAGGACGAATACCCCTATATGTGTTCGTTCGGTTCCGACGGCAGCCAGGCGCAGGCACTGTATATTTCTGACTCCACGCAGCAGGTGGTGATGGACGGCGCCGAGGTCTATATGGCGGCGGTGGATGCGATGTCCGAGGAAATCACCTACGTACTCGACTCATGCGGTATTGACCCGGAGAGGATCGACCAGCTGGTCTGCCACCAGGCCAACGGAAGGATTATGGCGGCGGTCGCACGGCGGCTGCGCTGGGATTCCTCCAAAGTGCTCTCATATATCGACCGGTACGGGAACACCTCTGCCGCCTCCATCCCGATTACCGTAGCCGTCGGGCAGCAGGAGGGGCACGTGAAACCGGGAGACTTGCTGGCGCTGACCGCCTTCGGGGCGGGATTCACCTGGGGCGCGAGCGTGATCGGATTCAAAACCACCGCCTGAGCGCAGCCCGGTTGCGCGCAGCTAGAATCCGCCACCGTATTTCACTCTTATGCCACCCACACCCCGCATAAAAAGAGCTTTTATGAGGGGACTGACAGATAGGCGTTAACATGCCCAACAGCACACTACAATCCCCGCCGCAGCAGGTGCAGAACGGCGTGAGCGATGACCTGCTCATCACCGCCCACGCCGCCATAATCGCGGGCAGGCACTTTAATCAGCAGGCGAGCAACCTCGCCAAACAGGGATATATGGGGGCGTACCCCTCATCCCTGGGGCAGGAGGCGTGCCAGGTTGCCGCCGCCCTCGCCTTGGAGCCCGCCGACTGGCTTTTCCCCACCTACCGCGATTCGGTCGCCGTCATGAGCCGGGGTATCGACCTTGCCGAAGTCCTCTCGCCCTTCCACGGATCCTCACACTGCGGGTATGCCCCCACGAAAACGCATACCGCCCCGGAGGCAACCCCGCTCGCCACGCATACCGCCCACGCGGTCGGGCTGGCAATGGCGGCAAAATTCGCCGGTGACTCCACGGTAGCTCTCGCGATGTGCGGCGATGGCTCCACAAGCGAAGGCGACTTTCATGAGGCGCTTAACCTCGCCGCCGTCTTCGAGGTACCCGTCGTCTTCCTCGTGCAGAATAACGGGTACGCTATCTCAACCCCCGTATCCCGGCAGATGCGCGCGGCAAGTATCGCCGCGAAGGGAGAAGGGTACGGCATGCCCGCCTACCGGGTTGACGGCAATGATTTTGAGCAGGTGTACCCCCGCCTGCACGAAGCCGTCGAGCGCGCCCGCGCCGGTGGCGGCCCCACCCTGATTGAGGCGATGACCTACCGCATGGGGCCGCATACGACCTCCGACAACCCCGATCGGTACCGCAGCCGCGAAGAAGTCGAGCAGTGGCGCGGGCGTGACCCGCTCACCCGCATTCAGCATCAGATGTACCAGCGCCTGCCGAACGCGAAGACCCATATCGAAAACGCAATCCTGGCCGCAGAAAAGATCGCCTCCGAGGCCCGCACCAGCATGATGCAGTTGCAGATGCCCGATCCACAGGACCTTTTCGCCCACGTGTATGCGAACCCGCCGGCAACCCTGAGCGCCGTCGCCGAAGAGTACGCACAACAGCACGCCGCGCAGAATGGAGAAAACGCATGAGCCAGCAGGCAGCAGATACTCAGGTACGCGACGCGAAGACCGCATCTGACACCGCACCTCAGGCGCCGGAATCGACCCAATCCCGCTCGGATGCGGTGCAGCGAACCTCAATGGTGGGCGCCCTCAACCTGGCCTTGGGTCACGAAATGCAGCATAACGACCGCGTGGTGATGTTCGGCGTGGACGTAGGCACCCTCGGCGGTGTTTTCCGTGTGACCGACGGGCTGACCGAACGGTTTGGCGAGGAACGCTGCTTCGACACCCCCATCTCTGAGGCGGGAATTATGGGGGCCGCGATCGGCATGGCAATGTACGGGTTCCGCCCCGTGATCGAGATGCAGTTTGACGCTTTCGGCTACCCCGCCTTTGAACAGATGGTGAGCAACCTGGCGAAAATGCGCAACCGCACGCGCGGCGACCTTTCCATGCCCGTGGTGGTGCGCATGCCCTACGGCGGCGGGGTGGGTGCCGTGGAGCATCACAGCGACAGCTCGGAGGGGTACGCTGCGCATACTCCCGGGCTGCACGTGTACACCCCCTCCAACCCTTCGGATGCCTACCATATGCTGCGCCAAGCGATTCGCAGCGACGACCCGGTGATTTTCTACGAACCCAAGCGTCTGTACTGGGAAGAGGGCGACCTTGATACCTCGGCGAACCCTCTGCCGATTGGGCAGGCACGAATTTGTCGCCCCGGCGAGGACGTAACCCTCATCAGCTACGGGCCGACGGTACCGATGGCGCTTGCCGCCGCCGAAACCGCCGCCGAATACGGGTACAGCGTTGAGGTGATCGATTTGCGCACCCTCACCCCGTTCGACGAACACACCGTATGCGAAAGCGTGATGCGCACCGGCCGCGCCGTCATGGTGCACGAGGCCCCGCAGACCGGCGGATTCGGTGCCGAGGTGGTGGCGCGCATTACCTCACGCTGTTTCGACTACTTAGAACGCCCCGTAGAGCGTGTGACCGGCCTGGACGTGCCCTATCCGCCACCCGGGCTGGAACACCTGTATTTGCCAAACGAAGAGAAGATTCTGGGCGCTATCGCAACCCTCTACGCCGAGAACGACTAGGAGAAACACGCCATGACTGATACACCGCACGCTTCATCCGCCCCAAGCCCCGAACCCTTACCTCCCGAGGGTTCCGACGCTTCCGGCTACCCCTTCACCTTTTACCTACCGGATTTGGGGGAGGGGCTTCGCTCGGGCGAGATTATCGAGTGGCTCATCAGCGAAGGGCAGCAGGTTGAGCTGGATCAGGTGCTCGTGGTGGTCGAAACCGCTAAATCCACGGTCGAAATCCCCTCGCCGGTCGCGGGCGTCGTGGTGCGTCTGCTCGAACCGGTCGGTCAGGTTGTCGACGTGGATGCGCCCCTCATCGAGCTGCGCACCCCCACCCCGCAGACCCAGGCGCCCACGGCTGGTGCAGAAGCCCCCGCGAAGGATTCAGCCGATAAGCTCCCCGCCAAACCCGGCGCGGGAGAGAGCAAACACCTGGTGGGCAGGGGCAAAATGCCCATCAAACCCGGCGGAACCGGTACCGCGCTGCCGCCAAAATCCGCCAAAACTCAAGGCGGCAAGGCCCGTTCGGGTGCCAAAGTTTCACCCGCCGTGCGCAGACTCGCCCGCTCCCTCGGAGTCGATCTGAAAACCGTCACCGGAACCGGCGCAGGCGGCGCTATCACCCCCGAAGACGTACAAACCGCCGCCGATCACGCCGCCGGAGACGCATCATGACCGCAGAACGCACCGCCGACCTGAGCGCGCGCATCGGCGAACCCCTGGGCGAAACCCCCTGGATGCGCATCAGCCAGCAAAACATCAACCGCTTCGGCGATCTCACCGGCGACACCCAGTGGATTCACACAGACCCGTACCGCGCGGCGCACACCCCCTTCGGCGGCACCATCGTACACGGGGCGTATCTGCTGAGCCTCGCCATCACCTTCGCCGGGCAGCTGCTCCCCGCAGAGGGTACCTCCATGCTCGTGAACGCCGGGGTGAGTGCCGCCAGGTTCCGCAGCGCCGTGCCGGTGGACTCGCAGGTATGCGGCAGCGCATCAATCGTGAGCGCCGAAGATTTTGGGGATGCCACTCTCGCCGAAATTCGTGTTGCCGTGCATATTAAAGGCCAGAGCAAACCCGCCACAACAGCCACAGTTCGGATGGTACTTCATGACTAACAACACCGCAGATAACCCCGCCGTACTCCTCGAACGCCGCGGCAGCATCGCGTATGTGACCCTGAATCAGCCCGAAAACCGCAACACCCTCAGCCGCCACCTGGCGACCGAGCTGCGCGAGGTGCTCAACCGGCTGCACGAGGACGGCACGCTCAAAGCCGCCGTGCTCACCGGGGCCGGGCAGGACTTTAGCCTAGGCGGCAGCTACGACGACTTCGCCGAAGGCATGTCGCGCGAAAAAGAAGAATCCTTAGCGTACAGCCGCGACCTCGCGCGCCTGCTCGAAGACATTATTCTTGGGATTGTTGCCGCGCCTATCCCCTTTATCGCCGCCATTAACGGGCAGGCGGCGGGGGCGGGCATGTCCTTGGCGCTCGCATGCGATCTGCGTGTTGCCGAACCACGCACCAAACTCAATATTGCCTACGGCATGATCGGGGCATCCACGGACGGCGGGATGAGCTGGTTCTTACCGCGCTACGCCGGGTTCAGCGCCGCCACCGAGCTGTTATACACCCAGCCTGTTCTGCGTGCCGCGCGTGCGCAGGAGCTTTCGCTGGTGCATCGGGTGTCAGAGCCGGGTGAGCTGAACGCATGCGCCGAACAGCTCGCGGAGCAGATTGCCGGTTCGGCCTCTCATACGGTGCGCGCCGCTAAGTCTATGCTGGCCGCGCGGTATGTTGTGGAACTTGAGGAACATATGCACGCCGAGCACGAATTCTTCGCCCGCGGCGTGCTTACCGAGGATTTCCGCAATGCGGTGCACGCCATGCAGAGGGGCGAAATTCCGTCCTTTGATTAGACACAATACCTCAGCGGATGCGGCGGTAATGGTACGGTGAACCGCGTGAATGCAGCGTTTGACGATATGAAGGGCGCCGACAACACGGGCGGCACCGAAAATTCGCGGGGGCTTGAGCATATGAGCACCATCGAGAACACGGGCGAATCGCTGATGCGAAGCCTGCTTCCGCCGGATATATGCGTGGCAGAGACCACCGGCGATTTCGGGCACCTTCGTGATGCTGAACGGGAGTATTTCGCCAGTGCCGTGCCCAAACGCGTGCGCGAGGCGACTACGGCGCGTTCCTGCGCCCGACTGGCGCTCAAGCGACTGTACCTGCGGGAGCCTGAGCTCACCGAACCGCCGACTGAGCCCGTGTTCGTGCCGCGCGCCGATGGTTCGCCCGCCTGGCCTGCCGGGGTTGTGGGGAGCATGACCCACTGCGCCGGGTATCGTGCGGCGGCGGTTGGCTTGGCACACCGCCATGCGGGCATCGGGATTGATGTTGAACCTGCGGTGTCGCTCTCTGCCGCCGTGCAAGAGCTTATTGTGCGCAACGAAGAAAAGCGGTTTGCCTTTGGGGTCTACTCGAAGGTGCTGTTTTCTGCAAAAGAGGCGGCGCTCAAAACCTGGTACCCCCTGGGCTTTCGCGGGTTTGACGTGAGCGATATTTCCATAGCATGCGACGTCGAATCTGGGGCGGGGCGCAGGGGAGAGGATGCGCGCGGCACCTTCACGGCGCGCATCCCGACTATGCCGGATGCTCCGGTTCTGCCCGGCGGCTGGGTTATCGAGGGCGGGATCGTGGCGACTGCCGCATCCCTGTCGGTATCAGACTTTACCCGCGAGCAGGTAGGATATGGCCGAACAGGTCGGAAAATTCTACCTGCTCGGGGTAAAAACTACCTGCTCGCGGAGCCGGAAGGGGAGCCTGAGAACCCGCCCGAGTCCTGGCTCACACCCTGCATGTTCCGAAATGTTAAGAAATATGACGAGGTTGACGGAGTGTGTCACAGTGGGGTCAAATAACTACCACCCACAGCCGGGGGCATGCTCTAATGGGTAAACACCCCCGGAAACCCGGGAACCACCCGCACAGGAGTTAAACCGTGCACGTGGTGGCGCATCGTAAACCCAAACAACAGAAAGTTTCATAGCCGTGAAGAAATTTGTTGCTGCACTGGCAGTTGTACCTCTCGTCTTCAGCCTCGCCGCCTGCGGTTCCTCCTCGAACAACGGTAGCGGTAACAAGAAGGTCACCATCGGCGTGGTCGGCACCGAGAAAGCTAATGACGTGCTCAAGGAAGAAGCCGCCAAGCAGGGTATCGACATCGAATACCAGGAATTTACCGACTACAACCAGCCCAACCCCTCCGTGGAATCGGGCGATACCGACCTGAACCGCTTCCAGCACATCGCATACCTGGCGAGCTACAACGTGAACTCGGGTAAAGACCTGCAGATCGTCGGTTCAACCAATATTTACCCCATGGCTCTCTTCTCACAGAAGCACAAGAAGGTAGACGAAATTCCCCAGGACGGTACCATTGCCGTCCCGAACGACCCCGTGAACGAGGCACGCGCTATTCTGCTGCTGAAGGCTCAGAACCTGGTAACCCTCAAGTCTGACGTGCACAGCCCCACCCACGACGATATTGACACCGAGAAGTCCAAGGTCAAGGTTACCCCCGTGGACGCATCGCAGACCGTGGTCTCCCTGGACTCCGTGGACGCCTCCGTCATCAATAACACCTTCTTGGCGGATGCGGGACTGAATCCCTCGGACGCCCTCGCGCAGGATGACCCCAACAACCCCGACGCCCGCCGCTACGTGAACCTGTTCGTGGCACAGAAGGATAAGGTAGACGACGAAACCTACAAGAAGGTCGTCGAAATCTTCCACACCCAGCCCGTGCAGGATGCCGTGAAGGAAGACTCCAAGAACACTGCGGTTGAGGTGAACCTCTCCCAGGACGAACTGAAGCAGGCGCTGCAGAAAGAAGAATCGGCGCTTCGCAAGTAAAACACACACGTGCATGAGTGCACACGGTAAATGCGGTAACCCGGAATTTCCCTGAAAACCAGGCGAAAACCGGCTTACCGCCTTTGCCGTCCCTGGGGTGAATACATGCGGATGCGCGCCGCCGAGCACAAGCGCATCCGGCGTATTCCGCCTCAGCCCTAAAACACACGAGAGTAAAGAGAGCGTACAGTGAGCGAACAGGCAGCCCCGTGGGCGAAGAACCCAGAGCCCGGCGCCACCACATCGGAGGGCACTAACACCCTCATCAGCCCCGGCGCAGCGGACACCGGCGCCGAGCCCATGGTCACGATCGATAACGTCTCCAAAATTTTCGGCAAGGGCAAGAAAGAAGTTGCCGCCGTCAAAAACGTTTCCCTCACCGTCAAGAAGGGCGAGATCTTCGCGATTATTGGCTACTCGGGCGCAGGTAAATCTACCCTGGTGCGCCTGATCAACGGGCTGGAGAGCACCACCAGCGGTACCCTGACCGTGGATGGCTTCGAGATTTCCGGTAAACGTGACCTTGAGCTGCAAAAAGTCCGTACCAATATCGGCATGATCTTCCAGCAGTTCAACCTCATGAACTCGCGTACCGTAGCCCAAAACGTGGAGTTCCCGCTCAAGGTCGCCGGGTGGAGCAAAGGAGAACGCACCAAACGCGTGCAGGAGATGCTCGAATTCGTGGGCTTGGCAGACCGCGCAAAATACTATCCGAGCCAGCTTTCCGGCGGGCAGAAACAGCGTGTAGGCATCGCCCGTGCGCTCGCTACGAAGCCTTCCCTGCTGTTGGCGGATGAGGCAACCAGCGCCCTTGACCCGGAAACCACGCATGAGGTGCTTGAGCTGCTCAAAGAGGTCAATCGTGAGCTTGGGATTACGGTCATCGTGATTACCCACGAAATGGATGTTGTTTCCTCGATCGCCGATCGTGTGGCGGTCATGGAAGAAGGCCGCGTGGTCGAAACCGGAAGCGTTTACGAGGTTTTCTCGAATCCGCAGACCGAGGTTGCGCAACGATTCGTGGCGACCACCGTCAAGCAGAGCCCCACCGGCGATGCGGCTGCCGCGCTGCGCAAGAACCACAAGGGCTACCTGGTGAACGTCGAGATCGTGGAAGGCAACCAGGAACTCGGCAAAATCCTGGCGTACCTGGGCTCGCGGAACGTGCGCTTCAATATTGTGCACGGCGGCATTGAGACCTTGCAGGGGAAAGCCTACGGAACCCTCACCCTCGAACTTCTTGGCGATGTGACGAGTATTGATGCCGCGGTTGCCGAGCTGAAGACCGTAACCCGCGTACAGGAGGTGCGCTAATGTCTGCACTTGTGACTACTCTGCCGTTAGCGGCATCAACCCGGTCGGTGAATTGGGATACCTTCATTCCCGATAAGCTGGTTCCCGCCATCTTCGATACCCTGTATATGGTCTCTGTAACGATGGTGATTGCCGGTCTTCTCGGTCTGATCATGGGTGCCTTGCTGTACACCACGCGCACCGGAAATATCTTCCAGAACCGGTTTGCTTACACGGTGCTGAACGTTCTGGTGAATATCGTTCGGCCTATCCCGTTCATTATTCTAATCGCGGCTTTAGGACCGCTCACCAGCGCGGTAGTACAGACCCGTCTAGGCATAAACGCGGCGATCTTCGCAATGACCTTCGGCGCATCCTTCGCTATTGCGCGCATTGTGGAGCAGAACATGGTCTCGATCGACCCTGGCGTGATTGAGGCTGCCCGCGCGATGGGCGCCTCCAAGCTGCGGATTCTCTTCACCGTGATGATCCCCGAATCGCTCGGACCGCTGATCCTGGGCTACACCTTCATCGTGATCGGCGTGGTCGATATGTCGGCCATGGCCGGGTATGTGGGCGGTGGCGGCCTGGGTAAGGTCGCTATCGTGGACGGCTACCAGAGGTTCCAGGACCAGATCACCTGGGCCGTGGTTGCGGTCATTATCGTGTTGGTGCAGCTCGTGCAGCTCATCGGCAATATGCTGGCGAAGAAGGCTCTGCGCCGCTAAGTCTCGCCGAATTAGGCACACTCAAGGGGTTTCCCATGAAGCAATCGTGTTTCGTGGGAAACCCCTTGAGTTATGTTTGGGCTTGTGAATGTATAGTGCAGCCCGAGCCTGGTTCCTATTTGTGTTTCTCGCGTGTGCCGGGTGAGCGGGTTTTTCTCGAAAATGCCACAGAGGTAACGGGGAACTGTCGGCCCATGGAATGTTGTTGGCGCAGCCCGCATCATCCCATGCGAGTTGCGAGTTTTGCGTCGTGAGCGTCAGCGAACGCGCAATGTTTGAGCTGGAGCATGCTCACTGGCTGAGGCGGGAAACCACCCGCCCGTGCCCATCACAACATCCGTAACCGCATCCGCTACGACGAGGAATCGTCTTTATGACGCGGGTTGAGCATCCCCGGACGGTACCGCGGAATCTGCGGTGTATCGCCGGATGTGCCCTTCTGCTTGGCGTAGTCGGTGGGGCGCAGCACCCGTTCGTCGTCGTCCTGCTGCGTGTATTCGCCGAGCGCCATCATGCCGTATATGAGCGCCGCGAAAATCAGCAGGGTCGTGCCGATCTCGCCCCACATGACGATGTGATTGCGCCTAAGCGTATCGTCCACATGCGCGTAAATAATCGGCACCACCGAGAAACACCCCAGAATGGATGCGGTTCCCGCCGCCGCAAGCACATGCGGCAGTATCCACCAGCGGCTTCGTTCGCCGCGTTTGAGCGCGCTCTCCCCGGGCAGGCGCAGCCAGGCGAAGAGGCGACGGCGCACCGCAACCCAGCCGAAGATGCCTGCTCCGAAGGCGAGAGCACCGGGGAGTGAAAGGTACAGGGCACCTGAGAGCATGCCCGAGAGCGTGAGGGTTACCCCGACCGCCACGGCAATCAGGCTGAGGGCGTTCACCAGGCGGCGGCGCGCCCGCACCTTCAGGTGGTCGATGAGTTCGGGAGGAACCGCATCCGGGTCAGGTTTTTCTTCCCAGAACGGGCGGTAGTATTCGAGCTCTTCGGCACTCATATTCTCAAAGCGCAAACCGTAGCGCCCCTGCCCACTCTGATACTGCCCGCGCGAGGTTTGTTCATGCTGATTCGGGCGAGCCTGCTCAGCCCGGTTTCGCTCCGAGTTCTGCCCCGACGAGTTCTCGGGACGGTCGCCAAAATTCTGCTCGTTGCGGGCATCTTTACCCGGGTTCTGAGGTGTCATTTTAGCTCTCCATCATCAGGGTTGTGGATGCTTTCACCGCCGAATCCTCCAGGCGTGCGACCCAGTCGCGCGCCGTGCGCCAAAGCTGCGGGTCGGTAAACGCGTCGAAGTGCCCAAACCCGCGCGGTGCCCCCGCAAAATCACCGTGGGGCACGTAAATAAGAACCTTAGTTCCGGCGTCTCGTGCCGCCTGCGCGCCCGCCGATGAGTCTTCGATCGTGAGCGCATCCGACCCGGCGAACCCTAGGCGACGTGCCGCCTCCCGGTAGATATCGGGTGCGGGTTTGCCGTGGGGAACGTCGTCGCAGCTGACCCAGGTGCGCACGAGCGGGGCGTACCCGTAGGTGTGCATTTTGGTGTCGAGAATGCCTGCCGTGGAGTTGGATGCGACGGCCACGGGCATATGCTCGTCCAGGTAGCTGAGGAATTCTTGGGCACCGGGTACGAGGTCCACACCCGCGTTGATAATATCTGCTTCGATGCGCGCAAGTTCAGTGAGCGTATTGTGCTGATGCTGGGCGTATTCCTGGGTGTTGTTAGGGTCGCCGGTGTATGAGAGACGGGCGAGCGTTTCGGCAACCTGATGCGCGGAAAGCCCGGTTAACTGCTCTTCGAGGTCGTCGCTGAAGGGGATGTTCCAGCGGTTGAAGAGTTCGCGCTGCACGCGGTTCCAAGCGGTCTCGGAATCGAGAAGAACCCCGTCGCAGTCGAAGATTGCGCAGCGGGGGAACCAGGATGCGGGCACGGTGTGTTCAAACATGTCTCCATCTTCTCACACCCGCCCTCCTATTACTCCTATTCCGCGAGCAGGTGGTTTTTGGTCCGAGCAGGTAGGAAAATCCTACCTTTTCGGCAAAATCCTACCTGCTCGCGGTATTCTGAAATATAGTAACATTACTACAATTGGACTTTGGGGGAGAGAAAACTATGACGACTACAGTATCAGCACGCGAATTTAATCAGAATGCCAGTGCCGTTCTGCGCCTTGCCGCGGAAGAACCCGTCTTTATTACCAAACGCGGCACACCGACCAACGTTATTTTGAGTATTGAAGACTATCAACGACTGGCCCAACCGCAACCTCGGCGTTCCTTGGCGGATGCGCTTTCCACCATGTCGGCAGAGGCGGGCGAGATTGATTTTGATATTGATCGCGAACCGAGCATCCCAAATCCTCACCGCGAGGTAGACTTCGCAGAAGACGGCGACTTTTTCGGCAGCGAGGAGAACTAATCCGTGTACCTTGCCGATACAAATGTGATCTCCGAACTGCGTAAATACCGCTCGGGCAGAATGCATCCTTCGGTGCGCCGTTGGGTGGAACACGTAGACGTGAACGACGTGTATATCAGTGTGATTAGCATGATGGAGATTCGCACAGGAATCCTGCGGCGTGCCCGTAAAGATGCGGCCCAGGCTCAGATTCTGCAGCAATGGTTTTCTCATGAGCTTGCGCCGGAGTTTGCGGGGCGCATCCTGCCGGTTTCTTTAGAGGTTGCTCTCACCTGCGCTGAACTCCACGTGCCGCATAAGAAATCAGAGTACGATGCGCTTATCGGCGCCACTGCCAGAGAACACCACCTGATGCTGGTGACTCGTAACGTTGCAGATTTTCAGGGCATGGACCTCGATATTCTCAACCCGTTCGAGTTTTAGTCTTAACGCTTAGTGTATGCCGCGAGCAGGTAGGATTTTGCCGACAAGGTAGGATTTTCCTACCTGCTCGGGACAAAAACTACCTGCTCGCGGACAATGGGAGGGGAACGCTACACCGCCGAGACCGGTTTGCGGCTGACCTGTTCCATAACGGGCCCGGTTGCCGCCAACGCTGCGAATACCAGCCCCAGCCCCATCGCGATCGAGCCGAATACCAGTGCTGCGGTGTACAGCAGCCCCGTCTCGGTGAGCGCCGAACCAAGCATCAGCACGAATAGCGGCAGCGCCACCGCCGCAGACATGCAGCTCACCAGCAGCAGCGGACCAAACACTACGATGCGCCTCGAACGTTTCAAAACCGCTGCTTCGGTACCCATCATCCGCAGAGAAGAATACAATGAACTGCGCTCATAGATAGCGGCGGACTGGTTTAGCAGCGCCGAAAGCGCCACCAGCAGGTAGGAGAGGAACAGCACCAGCACCAGACCCTGCAATATATCCCCAATAAGATAGGACTCCGCCGAGCCTTCTTCCACACCCGGCGCGGAATTGACCATGCCCAGAATCGGCCCCACGAAAGCGGCAATAAACGTGGTCATGGCAACCCCGGAGACCTGCCGCCAGGCGGCGCGCGGCGATTCCAAAATGGAGCGATATGCCAGCAGGGTTGCGGGGGTGCGGGCGGTGCGAACCCGAATGCGGGCGTACAGGCCCACCACGAACCCGCCAATCAGGTCTACGGCGAGCATCGTGAGCAGGATCGGCAGCCCAAACATGATGGTGGTTACTAGTACCAACACGAACCCGTTCGAGCCCATCGAATCAGCGGCGAGATTCATAATGTGGGAGGCAATCGCCCCGATGAAGCCCACCACTAGAAGCGCACAGCCCAGAATGAGGGCGCGTTTACCCAGGGACGGCTTATCCGAACGGGTGCGTACCCCCAGCGGGCTGATGGTCACCTTCGAGAGCCCAAAGAGCGAACTGGTTGCGGCGATGATTAGGCTAACAAACCCGCAGACCAGCACGATGGGCAGGGGCAGCAGCATATTTTCGGGGCCAAGCGGGATGTTCTGGAAGCGCAGCATCCCGAAGGGTAGCACCAGAATCAGGTACGCGATAAACCCGAGCACGAACCCAACCGCAGCGTAGATCACGGAATCGAGCATGGTGTAGAGGGTAAGCCGCCGGGTGGAGGCACCCAGTAACCGCAGGGTTGCCAGGCGGTCGTCGCGGCGGCGTGCGCTGAGCCGTGCCGCGGATGCGCCGAGCGTGAAGAGCGGGGTGAGAAGCAGGAACCCACTAATCCAGGCGAGCATCAGGTATAGCGGCTGCATCGTGTGCGCCGTGTTTTTGGTGCCGGAACCCGCCTCGACCGAGGTGGCTGTGCTGGCGTCCCCGCCCAGCCAGGTGTAGAAGGCGTGAATACCTCCGGCGATCAGCAGAAAGAGCGCTGCGGATGCGGCAAACGCAAGCACCGGAAGGACCGCCTGGGATGTGGGCAGGGTGCGGCGCGCGAGAAGTTTGAAGGTCTGCATTCTTAGGCGCCTTTCCCCAGGAGGCCGCGCATCCAGAAGGGGCGTCGGGCGGGTTTATACGGCGCTGGTGCGTGGTTATGTGAGGCCGCGGCGTGCGCCGTGCCCGGAGCATGGGCGGGGGAGTAGCGAACGTTCGCGGGCGGCTGGGTTTGTACGGAAACCCGGTTGTATGTTTGGGGCGGGTTCACCGTGGGGTTCCCCGGCTGGAAGACGCCCGGCTGCGCGGAAGGAGCGGGTGCCGCATCCTGAGGCGGTACCGGCTGGCTCGGCGGTGCGGGCACCCGATACTGTACCGAATCCCCACTCTGCTGACCGGGCGCGGTGGGATCCTGCCGGTTATCCTGCACAATCTGCCCGTCGTGCAGGTGGATTGTGCGGGAGCATTGCGCCGCAACCTGCGGATCGTGGGTAACGATCACGAGGGTTTTACCCTGCTGCGGAACGAGCGTGAGCAGAAGATCCATGACCTCTTGGGCGGTCACGCTGTCGAGCGCGCCGGTGGGTTCATCCGCAAAGGTAATCGGCGCGCCGGTAATCTGTGAACGCGCAATTGCCACGCGCTGTGCCTGCCCGCCGGAAAGTTCGCCGATGCGTTTCTCGCACATGTCGCCTAGTCCCAGCCGGGCGAGCAGGTTTGCGGATGCGTCGCGTGCCTGCTCGCGCGATACCCCGGAGATCATGGCGGCAAGCGAGACGTTTTCTTCTGCGGTGAGCTCAGGGATGAGAAGCCCCTGCTGAAAGATGAATCCGAAGGAGTTTGCGCGCAGGCTCGTGCGCTGTTTTTCGCTCAGGGCACCGAGTTCAACGCGCCCGCCCGGTATTTCGGGTCCACCGCCGAGCACCTGAATGGTGCCCGAGTCTATACGAATAATGCCGGAGAGCGCGTGCAGAAGCGTGGTTTTTCCGGAACCGGAGGGCCCCATGACGGCCACGGATTCGCCGGGATAAATATCAAGCGAAATATCGCGCAGTACTGTGTGCTGTCCGTAGGATTTGGTAAGGTTGCGCACCGAGATAACGGGTGCGTATGAGGTGTAAGAAGTATTCATAGCATCCATTTTTCCAAGGGAGACGGGGCGTTTTTATCCGTCTGCGGAGTGAAAAAATGCGGCGATAACGCCGGGTTTTGTGCAGGTTGTCATCCCTAAGGATGAGCGGGGCGTGTTCTGGGATACGGCTCTAAATCGTGCGGATGATGCCATACTTAAGACCATGACTGACGCACAGACCCACCATGAACACGCTGAAACGCCCGGTAAGATTTTTCTGCTTCGACACGGGCAGACCGACTGGAATATAAATCACCGGTTTCAGGGTAGAACCGATATTCCGCTGAACGATACGGGGCGTGAACAGATTCGGGGTGCCGTGCCGCAGCTGCGCGAGATGGCTCAGCGCGGCGTACAGATTGACGGTGTGGTTTCGTCCCCGCTTGAGCGCGCGGCGGAGAGCGGGCGGATTGTTGCTCGGGAGCTTGGGGTGCCGTATCTGGGTGCATACGCGGGGCTAGAAGAACGCTCATTCGGTGATTTGGAGGGTGAGGCTGCAACCCCTGAGCTGGTGGCGGCCTCCCGCACGGATGGGCATAAATACGGGGTTGAGGAACGCGAGGCCCTAGTGAGCCGCGCCCTGACCGCCCTGAACCGGGTGCGCCGCGAGCATGAGGGCAAGAACATTGTGGTGGCTACCCACGGCATGCTGATTGCGGTGACGATGACTGTGCTTCTGGAAGGCCGCGAGCATGAGGGCTACGAGACGATTGACGGCATGTTCCCGATTCCTCCGAATGCTTCGCTCACCGAGCTTCCCACCGATTTTCTTGACGATGCGATTGATGCCCACGTGTTGGTTAACCGCCAGCCTAAGCTGCACGCCGAACCTTTCCCTAAGAACCTGGCGGGCGGTTCGCTCACGCTGATTCGCCACGGGCAGACCGAGTGGAATAAGAACCAGCTCATGCAGGGGATCAGCGATATTCCGTTGAATGAGACTGGGCGTCAGCAGGCGCATGAGACCGGGGCGAAGCTGCAGCAGATGGGGCTGAGGTACGACCGGGTGCTTTCTTCCCCGTTGTCGCGTGCCCACGAAACCGCGCAGCGTGTGGGGGAGTTTTTTGGGCTCACGGTGAGCCAAACGTACCCCGAGCTGGTGGAGCGGGCGTATGGTGCTGCGGAGGGTAAGAACATTCCCGACTATGAATCTGATGCCCCCGACCGTTTTTACCCCGGGGTGGAGACGGAGCGTGACCTGTATGTGCGGGCGGTGCGTGCCCTGCGTGAGGTGGTGCGCCAGTACCCGGGGGAGCGGCTGATGGTGGTTTCGCATGGCAGCCTGATTCGCCGTGCTATTTCGGCGGCGCAGGGGTATGAGCATACGCAGGAGGTACCAAACGCGCAACCGCTTGAGGTTGATATTGCGGGGCTGTTCGCCTTTGACGAGAACACGGTGTTTGATGAACGGGGTCGTCTTGTCTGGTAGATCTGGCAGAGCGTTCCGGGCGGCCGGATGGGCGCTTTTTGTGCTGTATTGCGCCGCCGTTGCAACAATCGTGTTCGCCCCGCAGCATGTGGACGATAACGAGGCTGGTTCTCGTCTGGCTTCGCTTCTCGATACCGGTCACGCACAGGGTTGGCTGCCCGGGCTTATCACCTATGCGAGCATCGAGCAGCTCTCGAATGTCATTATGTTTGCCCCCGGTGGGTTTATGCTCATGCTGTTGCTGTTTCGTCGTGCACGCCAGTGGCGCAGGGTAGGGGCGATCACCCTGGGCGCGGTAGCGGTCAGTGCCGGAATCGAACTCATTCAAACGGCGATGCCCGAACGCACCGGCGACCCTATAGACATCCTCATGAACGGGACGGGTGCGTTTATTGGTTCTCTGACCGCCTGGGGTGTGCATGGTCTCTGGATGCGCTGGCGGCAGTAGGAACACGGCGGTACAAAGAGGATGCCCGCGCATCCTGAATGCGCCACGCACTAGAAAACCTTTGTGATTCAAGGCAGATCAAAACTACTCGCACCCGAACGTTTAGAAGCCGCGCATCCGGTGTGGGTTTAGATGTGTTGTGGGGTGAACAGTGTGTGTCTGTTGTGGATTATTTGACCTTAAGTGTGGTTTCGAGGGTAAATTCACAAAAAATCGATGATTTATCCGTGGGTTATCTTGACGCACCCACATAAACCCACATAAAATCAAGGGCAAGACTGTTGTCTTGAGTGGTGATACGCATTCGCCGTTCCGCCATGATATACAGACCTAAGAATTCGCGTGGAACGGTTCGTTCGCTCCACACCCATACCTTGAAAGTGATGTGCGCATATGTTTGCTGAAGAACGTCGTGCCGAAATTGCGAAACTGGTATCTTCTGCACGCCGTGTTAACGGTGCTGATCTCGCTCGACGCTATGACGTCACCATGGAGACTGTGCGACGAGACCTTGCCTCCCTCGAAGAAGCGGGTAAGCTGCGCCGCGTGCATGGCGGCGCCGTTACCGTTGAGCAGTCTACCTCCCTAGAGTCCTCTATTGCCTCACGTCAGGGCATGAATACTCCCGAGAAGCGCCGCATCGCCGCGAAGGCTTATGAGTATCTGCGCGACTCTGATGTGGGTTCGATTGTTCTTGACGCTGGCTCGACCATTGAGATTTTGGCGGACTATATTGGGTCAGAAAACTTTAGCCTCAAGACCGGCAGCGACCGCATCATTATTACCCATGCCCTGCACATTGCAGTCAAACTCGCTGAGGCAGAGGGGGTCACCCTCGAACTTGTGGGCGGTCAGCTGCGCAAGATGACCTGGGCGGCGATTGGTGCTCGTGCCGCCGAATACTTCGCTACGGTACGCCCCGACATTGCGTTTCTTGGCGCCAACGGCATAGATGCCGAATTTGGTGTTTCCACCCCCGGCATGAATGAGGCCATCGTGAAGACCGCGATCTGCAAATCGGCGCGGCGCGTGGTGCTTCTGTGCGATTCTGCGAAGTTTGGGCAGGAATCGCTCGTGCGCTTTGCTGACTTCGAGAATATCGATACCATGATCACCGACCG
This sequence comes from Rothia sp. HMSC067H10, assembly GCF_001810635.1. NCBI lineage: Bacteria > Bacillati > Actinomycetota > Actinomycetes > Micrococcales > Micrococcaceae > Rothia > Rothia sp. HMSC067H10. The sequence goes on along the minus strand of NZ_KV802279.1, from coordinate 252,929 downwards.
CGCCCCCGATGGTGCGCTTGCTCAGGCTCTTGAAGCCGCTCATGTGGAGGTGCTCATCGCATGATTCTGACTCTCACCGCTAACCCTAGTTTGGACCGCACGATCGAACTGGGGGCGCCTCTAGCGCATGGCGCCGTTCAGCGTGCGGTAGGCGCGGTTCAAGACCCCGGCGGTAAAGGGGTCAATATTTCGCGTGCCTTACATACTTCTCAGGTGCCTACTGTTGCAGTGGTTCCGGGAGAGGCTACCGACCCCGTGCTGACCGCCCTTGCGGCGAGCGGCGTGCAGTTTGCGAATCTGCCCACGGGTGAGCCTATCCGCTCGAATATCACCGTGGTTGATCCGGACGGCACGACCACTAAGCTTAACGCCCCCGGCACCGAGTTCACCCCTGAGCTGCGCGACGCCCTGGATGCGCTCGTGATCGCCCAATCAGAAAACGCAGATTGGGTGGTACTCGCCGGTTCGCTGCCTGGCGGACTAGAGGCAACGTATTATGCCGAGCTGTGTGCAAAGCTGCGCGCCAGCGGATATGAAGGCAAGATCGCCGTCGATACCTCCGAGGCGCCGCTGATCGCTACCGTTGCGGGGCAGATAAAGCCTACGCTGATTAAGCCGAATTCTGAGGAGTTGGCACAGCTGACCGGTGCCGAGAATTGGGAAGAGCTGGAGTCGAGCCCCGAGCTGACCGCACGTACCGCACGAACCTTGGTGAATGACGGCATTCCCTATGTGCTGGCAACCCTTGGCGGGTCCGGCGCGGTTCTCGTGACCGCCGAAGGTGCCTGGCATGCACAGCATGAACCCGTGAAGGTGCGCAGCACGGTGGGCGCCGGGGATTCGTCGCTCTCCGGTTTTCTCTATGCTTATGAGCGGGGAGAGTCGCCGCAGCAATGCCTCGTGCAGGCGGTTGCGCATGGCTCGGCGGCAGCATCCTTACCCGGAACACAAATGCCTTCGGCAGCCATGACAACCCCCGAGAAAGTAACCCTAAGGCAGCTTTCCATTTAGCTTATATTCCATATCAGGCATATAGCATATAGCCTGGTCAACCACTAAAAACAACATATTTACGGACACTTGAGTGCGTACTGAAAACGCCCACACAGGCATCATGGCGCACCGCATCATACGCCCCGAGGAGGGTATTATGTCTGAGCTCATCACCCCAGAGCTGGTGCTCCTAGACCAGAATCTGGGAGAGACTAAATTCGACGTCATCAGCAAGCTTGCGCACGCCGTCGTCAATGCCTCACGTGCCACCGACTACGATCAGCTGTACGCCGCTGCAGAAGCCCGAGAGTCCAAGACCGACACCGGCATCCCGGGCGGCATCGCCATCCCCCACTGCCGAAGCGCGGCGGTCACCGAACCCACCCTCGCGATGGCACGACCCAACCCCGGCGTGAGCTTCGGCGCGAAAGACGGTGCGGCCGATCTGATCTTCTTCATCGCCGCCCCCGATGGTGCCGACCAAGAACACCTGAAACTGCTCTCCACGCTGGCACGTTCGCTGATGAAGAAGAGCTTCACCGCCTCCCTGCGTGAGGCACAAACCCCCGAAGAAATCGTAGACCTCGTGAACGATGCGCTCGGCACCGGCGCCCCGAAGAAGGCTCCCGCCTCCGCCGACTCGGCAGCATCGAACGCGCAAAAGGCGGGTGCAGGCGCATCCGCTCAAGCCGCAGCGGCACAGACCGACTCCGCAGAAGCGACTGCATCCGAGAAGCCAGCCAACAAGAAAATCGTGGCGGTCACCGCATGCCCCACCGGCATCGCGCACACCTATATGGCGGCGGATGCCCTCAAATACGCGGCGGAAGACCTCGGCTACGACTTCAAGGTGGAAACTCAGGGGTCTTCGGGGAACGAAACCCTCACCCAAGCCGATATTGATGAAGCCGACGCCGTCATTTTCGCGGTCTCCGTGAACGTGCGCGACCGCAGCCGCTTCGCCGGTAAGCCCTATGTGGAAGCCCCCGTGAAGCGCGGCATCGACGAACCGCAAGCCATGATTGAGGAGGCCCTGGCAGAGGCGGAAAACCCCAACGGCAAGCGCGTGAGCGCCGCCGCATCCAGCGGAGAAGACACCTCCTCGGCTGCCGAAGGTTCGTGGGGCTCGCGCATCTACAAGGCCGTGATGACCGGTGTTTCGTACATGATCCCGTTCGTCGCCGCCGGCGGCATTATCGTGGCGCTGGGCTTCATTCTCGAAGCAATCACCATGCCGAACCTGGGCGATGTCGATACCGAAAAGATCCTCGCCAACGCCACAATCTACAACCTGGGAGACACCCACTGGACCCTCTACCTGGGCGCGGTTCTGCAGACCATTGGTAAGTTCGGTCTTGACCTGATGGTTCCCGCGCTCGCCGCCTTTATCGCCTACGGGTTGGCGCAGCGCCCCGGTATTGCGCCCGGCTTTATCGCCGGTTCCGTCGCGGTTGCCGTGAAGGCTGGCTTCCTCGGCGGCATCGTCGGCGGTCTGCTCGCCGGTCTGATTGCCTACGGTTTAGGCACCCTCAAACTGCCGCGCTGGCTCGGTTCGATGATGCCCGTGGTCATTACCCCGCTCATTACCTCACTCGTTGCGGGCGGCATCATGTACCTGCTGTTGGGCGCGCCGCTGGCGTGGGTTCTCGAATCCCTGCAGAATTGGCTGACCTCCATGTCTGGCGCATCCGCTCTTGTTCTCGGCCTGATTCTGGGTGCCATGATGGCATCCGATCTGGGTGGTCCCATCAACAAGGCGGCTTACCTGTTCGCAACCGCCGGGCTTTCTTCGGGTGCCGATGTGAACAAGGAAATCATGGCAGCCGTTATTATCTCCGGCATGGTTCCGCCGCTGGCTATGGCGCTTGCCACCACCCTGCGCCCCAAGCTCTTCACCGAGCCCGAGCGTGAAAACGGCAAGGCCGCGTGGCTGCTGGGCGCATCCTTCATCTCTGAGGGGGCTATTCCGTTCGCCTCGGCAGACCCGGCGCGCGTGATCCCGTCCTCCATCGTAGGCGGCGCGATTGCCGGTGCTATTTCGATGAATGCGCATGTGGCATCCCCGGCACCGCACGGCGGTATCTGGATTATTGGTTTGAGCAACAATATTCCGATGTTCCTGCTCGCCGTTGTCGCCGGTACCGTCGTATCCGCTATCACCTATGTGCTGCTGAAGTCGATTGGCGCGAAGTCGCGGCAGACTGCGACCGAGACCCCAGCGAAGACCGCCGCATAAGCGTTACACTGTAGAGAACCTAACACGAAGGATATAACTTCATGACTACATATAAAGGCGTCGGTGTTTATGCCGGACGCGTTATTGGTCCCGTGCTACAGATGCCCGAGCCTATTCAAGAGCCTAAAGCCGGTCTACGCCTAGACGGTGAAAGCCCCGAAGAGGCCGGACAGCGTATTCAAGATGCGTCGGTACGCGTGAAAGAGGACCTGCTCGCACGCGCCGAAAACGCGGGTCGTGACGGCAAGGCCGTGCTCAAATCGACCTCGCAGATGGCGACCGACCGCGCCCTGATTAAGAGCGCCGTAAAGCTGGTTGAGACTCAGCAGATGGCACCTGAGCGCGCGATTTGGGAGGCAGCAACCTCGTTCGCCGACCAGATGGCTGCCCTTGGCGGTTACATGGCTGAGCGCGTCACCGATATTCACGATGTGCGCGCCCGTATTGTAGCTGAACTGACCGGTCAGCAGGCACCGGGCATCCCCTTCGCGGAGGAGCCTTTCGTGCTCGCCGCAGTTGATCTTGCCCCCGCAGATACCGCGACCCTTGACCCAAAGAACGTGATCGCCCTGATCACTTCAGACGGCGGTCCGCAGGCGCATACCGCGATTTTGGCGCGCGGCCTGGGCCTTCCCGCTATTGTGGCGGCGAAGGGGGTCACCGATATTCCTGACGGCACCGAGGTCTATGTGGACTCGAACGCGGGTATCGTCAACACTGAGCCGACCGATGAAGACCGCGAAGCCGCCGAAAAATACGCTAACCGCAAACCTATCGCCGACTTCGACGGTAAAGGCGTGCTCGCCGACGGCACCCGCGTGCCACTCTACGCGAACGTGGGCGACGGCAAATCCGCCGAGAAGGCTGCCAGCCTGAACGCTGAAGGCGTGGGTCTGCTGCGCACCGAATTTGGCTTCTTGGGGCACGACGCCGAGCCGTCTATTGAGGCCCAGGCGGAAACTTACAAGTCTGTGTTTGATGCCTTCCCCGGCAAACACATCGTGGTTCGCACCCTGGATGCGGGCGCCGACAAGCCCCTGCCCTTCCTCAACGTGAATCCCGAGGAAAACCCGGCGCTGGGCGTGCGCGGTTTCCGCACCGACTGGACCGTACCCGGCGTGCTGACCCGCCAGCTGGAGGCTATCAAGCAGGCGTCCGAGGATTCCGACGCCGATATTTGGGTGATGGCCCCGATGATTTCGACCACCTCCGAGGCTCGCAACTTTGCGAAAATGCTCAAGGAGGTGGGCCTGCCGGTACACGGCGTGATGGTTGAGACACCCGCTGCCGCCGTGAACGCCGAGGCGATTTTGGGTGAGGTTGATTTCGTGTCGATCGGCACCAACGATCTGACGCAGTACACGATGGCTGCAGACCGTCTGCTGGGCGATCTGGCTCACCTGAACAACCCGTGGCAGCCTGCGGTGCTGAAGATGATTAAGCTGACCGTCAAGGGCGCTAAGCGAGCTTCGGTGAACGCCGGCGAGAAGAAGTATGTGAGCGTCTGCGGTGAGGCCGCCGCTGATCCGGCGCTGGCCGTGGTGCTGGTCGGCCTGGGGGTTGATACCCTCTCGATGAACGCCGGTGCTATCCCCGCGGTTGCGGCGGTGCTCAAGTCGGTGACCCTGGAGCAGGCACGCCATATCGCCAATAAGGCTTTGGAACAGATTTCCTCTGCCGAGGCGAAGGCTGCCGCTCGCGCTGAGCTGCCGATTCTGGACGAGCTCGGCCTCTAGAAGACGCCTCAAACCCGGTGGAGAATAAGGCTAAACCGGTGTTGAAAGTTTATTTCAAGATCGGGTGAGGCATTGGTCCCCAAGTGGTGAGTAAAACTGTACAATTGAGGCAAGAAAACAGGGGGTGCATCCTCCCGTTTGATAAACATGGAGTCGATAACAGACGATTCCTTCACAAAGGAGAAAAACCATGGCAGAGGTTATTGCCACCATTGCAAGCCGCGTTGGTCTGCACGCACGTCCCGCAGCAATTTTTGCTGAGGCAGCTGGCGACCTCCCCGTTGAGGTCACCATTGCAGCCGAAGGCGAGCCCGCAGACGAGGCAATGGATGCGGCTTCGATCCTATCCCTGATGTCCTTGGGTGCTAAGCACGGTGATCGTGTGGTGCTCCGAGCAGAAGGTGAAGGCGCAGACGAAGCTCTAGAGACCCTGAAGAAGATTCTCGAAACCGACCACGACGCAGAGTAATCCTTCCGGCGACTCTCGCCAGCTTTACCGGTATCCCGTCGCTTCACGTGCGGCGGGATACCTGCTTTAAGGCTCGGGCGCGCATCCGGTCTTGTTCCCTTACCTCTGCCCCGGTCCGCCCGATCGGGTCGGAAGGGGCATAAAAAGGCTCTTTATTTGAATAAAGCGGCGTTTTTAACTCTTTATTCGCATCAAGGCTCTTTTTAGACGAGGCGAACCCCGCCGATGCACCAATCGCCGCGCCTCTTGTTAGACTTAAGGCGTGCGTGCGCCGCGAGCGCATCAAAAAGACCGCACAAGGTTCGCGGGCGACAGACGTTCGGAACACCCACCACCCCACGAGAGATAGAGACCCTTGCACGAAATTACGGCACGTTTTGCAACCCCAGCAGAAATTCAGGAGTGGGATACCCACGTGATCGCCAACCCGGACGGCGGAAATCTGCTGCAGTCCGCATCATTCGCAAAAGTCAAAGCCGACTACGGGTGGAAACCCCGCTATATCGTGTATGAAGGCACCGTCGATCGTAACGGCGAGAAGCAGCCTTTCGCCAGCTACAGCCTGGCGTTCGAGAAGAATATTCCGCTGCTAGGCAAACTCTGGTACTTCATCAAAGGCCCGGCGGTGCACGACGCCGATGAGCTGCCCGCCCTGCTGCAGGCGAACCGCCGCCTGATTACCGAGCAGAAATTGGGTGTTTTTGCCGTCAAGATCGAACCTGAAATCGTGGCGGATGAGCATGCCCAGCAGGTCATTGCGGGCACCGAGCTGGTTCGTACCGCCGATATTCAGCCGAATGACTACACCGCCATCCTCTCCACTGAGGGTACCGAGGAAGAGGTGCTCAAGTCGTTGTCTTCGCGTGGACGTAACGCTGTACGTCGCGCCACCCGTGAAGGCTGCGAGGTCAAACGGGTTGAGCTCACTGACGAAAATATGCGCGCCATGTATGCCCTTATGGATACCGTGGGGCAGGGCAAAGTGTCGCTTCTGCTGCGCCCCTACGAGTATTACCGCGACTTCTGGAGGGCCTTTGAGAACGCGGGGCAGGGCAGGCTCTACTTCACCTATGAAGACGGTAAACCTTCCGTGGGCGCTTACGTGATTAACTACGGTACGAAGGGCACCTATAAAGACGGCGGTTCTAAGCCGCGCCGTAAACAGTACGGCGACTCTCATCTGGTACAGTGGACTGCGATTACCGACCTCATGAAGGAGCACGGGATCAGCACCTATGACTTCTGCGGCACCCCGCCCGCCGCCGAACTCAAGAATAAGGAACACCCTTACTACGGTCTGGGCCTGTTCAAAACCTCGTTCACGAAGAACGTGACCGACTTCGTGGGCGTTTACGATCAGCCTATTTCAGAGCTCAAATATAAGCTCTGGAACGCCGGTGTGGAGCGGCTGATGCTTCGCCTGTGGGTGAAGAAACACCACTATTCCTTCTACTAGGAAACGCCGCACCGCCACGCCACTCACCGGTACACACAGCGCACCAGCACGCAACACGATCAAGGGATACTATGGCGAAGAACCCCGAGGAGCACAGCTACAACCCAGCCGATGAGAACGCGAGGAGTATTCGCCGCCCGGGATATTTCTTCGCCGTGCCACTCTCCGAAGTGCACGACTCCAAGCTGCGTGAGGCGCTTGCCCACAGCGGCAAGGAGGTCGAGCAAGCTGAGCAGGCGCGTGAGGCGCTTTACGAGGTTGCGGCGGCGCACGGTGTGGAAACCGATACGGACGACACCCAGCTTCTTCCCGTCGACGAATCCGGTATGCCTCTCGACGAGGCCCCGCAGATGCCCTATGAACCGGAGATACCTTACGAGGAAATCCCCGAAGAACCCGTAATCCAGGCGGTGCAGAGCGTGCCGCCCGAGATACCGCATCCGCAGGAGCCCCCCGCGCAGACCTCCAGCAATATCGTCACGGAGGTCGCTAAATACCGCCAGTCCCAGCCCGTCCCCATGACGGGCATGATCCCGCAGGTGCCCAATTCGCATGCGGCACAACGGTTCGGCGGTGTAGAGCCCACGGCGAGCGCACCCCCGGTATCCGTACCCACCACGACGATGCCCGCCGGGCGTGGCACGGGCGGACGGTGGGGCGTGCGAACCACCCTACGTTCCTTCGTGCGTGCCGACGGCCAGGCGGTGGCACACGTGGCGCCGCGCGGTGCGGCGCGCATCGCCCAGCGGCAGTTTACCCCGCGCGCCAAACGTGAAGAACGTGCTCAACGTGAGGCCCTGTACCGCGAGAAAGAGTACGCCCGCGACACCCTCAATTTCACGCTGCGCCTGGCGGAAGCCATGTTCTATTATGGCGCGGACGCGATGGACGTAGACTCGGCGATTATCGCGGTGTCTTCGGCGTATGGGCTCGATTCGGTGGATGTTAATATCACCAACCAGTCGGTGACCATCAACTACACCTCCGACCCCGATATTTACATGGAGTCGCGCATCAGCTCGCGAACCATGAGTGCCGACTCCCGGTTCACCCATACGCTCGTGCGCGTGGTGCGCACCTCTACCGAGAATTATGAGGCGCTCGCTTCTACCTACGGGCTGATTCACGATATTACCGAGGGCGGCATGACCCTGGAAGATGCCGACCTTCGCCTGAGCGAGATTACGAACCATCCTAAACCGTATCCGCCGTTGATTACTTGGCTGGCGAATATTGGCTGCGCAACCACGCTGACGGCGGCGTTGGGGGCGAGCTGGTCTACCGCAACCGCTGCGGCGATCGTGTTCATTCCCGTGTACCTGCTGATTCAGTGGCTCAATAAGATTGGCATGCCCACGTTCTTCCGCATGGCGGCAAGCGCGGGTCTGCTGACCTTCCTAGCGATTTGGCTGGGCGGGGATCATTCCATGATTCGCCGCCCGGGGGAGTCGATTTCTGCGCCTCTGGTGGTTGCCGCCGGGCTGATCATGTTCCTGCCGACCTCGCGTCTGGTGGGCGCGGTTCAGGATGCGATTAACGGTTTCCCGGTGACCGCGGCGGGAAGATTCGTTTCGACGGGCATGAGCTTTTTGGGTCTGGTGATCGGCATTGCCTCGGCGGTGAATGCGATTAGCCTGTTTGGCGGTCCGATTCTGGATATTGAGCAGAGTCGGTTTGAGCTTCCTTCGCCGCTCACGTTCTCGGTGTTCATGCTGGCTGCGACGGTTACGTTTGCGATTACCCTGCATACGAAGCTTGTGAAGCTGGGGTGGCTGGTGCTCATTACCTGTAGTGCCTTGGTGACCTACCACCTGTATACCTACCTGGTGGGGGTCGATTCGGGGCGTGCGAATACGGCGCTTGCCGCCCTCATAATTGGCATGCTGAGCACCTACGTGGCGTACCGACTGCATGCCCCGCAGGCGGTTTTTTCGATTCCTGCGCTGACCTTCCTGCTGCCTGGTCTGTCGTTCTTCCGCGGCATGTACCTGCTGACGGTTGAGACGAACGTGGTTTGGGGTATTCAGAGCATGATTTCGGCGGTTTCGATTGTGATTGCGATGGCGGCGGGCGTGACGTTGGGCAACTACCTGATGCAGTATCTGCTGCAGCGTTTCGCGGTTCCGCGCAATGTGCCCGCGGAGGCCGCCGAGTAGCGCATCCGTGGTTCTCACGTTCCCCTGATGCGGGATGCTACAAAGGCTCTTTATTCCACAGTGGAATAAAGAGCCTTTTTATGCGGGTATGGGTGGGCGGATGCGCGCTACTTGACCGTCCAGTCCACCGGTTCCGCACCCTGCTCTACCAGCAGCGTATTCACCCGCGAGAACGGGCGTGAACCGAAGAACCCGCGGTGCGCCGACAGCGGTGAGGGATGTGCAGACTCCACACACGGGTACGGTTCCAGCATCGGGGCGGTGCGCCGCGCATCCGCACCCCACAGCAGCCCGACCAGGGGCTTATTGCGTGCCGCCAGCGCCCGAATAGCGCACTCGGTCACCTCTTCCCACCCCTTATTGCGATGCGACCCCGGCGCCCCTTCACGCACGCTGAGTACGCGGTTCATGAGCATGATGCCCTCCTCGGACCACGAGCTCAGATCGCCGTGCTGTGCGGGCTCGATCCCCAAATCGTCGGACAATTCCCGATAAATATTGATGAGCGATTTCGGCAGGGGCATATCCCGCTGCACCGAGAACGAGAGCCCCATCGCGTTCCCGGGGGTGGGGTAGGGGTCTTGCCCCACGATCAGCACCTTGACCTCGTTCATGGGGCGTGAGAATGCGCGGAAAATATTCTGACCTGTGGGAAAAGTTCGGTGTCCCGCCGCGTGTTCGGTGCGTAAAAACTCGCCCATGGCGTGGATTTTATCTTCGACGGGCGCGAGGGCCTGCGCCCAGTCTTCGCTCATAATGTCGGTCAGCGGCGGGTTCGTCATGAAAATACTCCCTGAGAAAATTTGACTCTAATAACACGGTGACTTCAACCAACATACTCTAAAGTGTTCATGTAGACCACCTATGTTCGTCAGGAATCCAGATGCCGATACCTTCTTCGGAAACCCCCGAACCTTCGCCTGCTGGCGGCTCGGATGCCGCCGAACCCGCAGCGGCAGTTCCCGCCGATAACTCTGAACCCAGCCCCACAACACAGACAGTGCCTTCCGCACCCAGCACTTCTGAGACCCGCGAAACCGGCGGAAAAACTGAGAACACGCGAAAATCCGCTCTCACCGATTTAGAGCGTGCCATGATCGCCCTGGAAAAACGGCACTGGAAGTACCAGGGCACCAAAGAGAAGGCGATTACCGCGCTCGGGCTCACCCCAATCGCCTACTACCAGAAGCTCAACACCATGATTGACAGCCAGCGTGTGATCGCCGCCGAACCTATCCTGATGCACCGCCTGCGCGAGGTTCGCGACCGCAGCTAGAGGCAGCCGCACCGATGTGTGCATGAGCGCACGCCGTTCTGAACAGGACGGATAAAGCCCCATACGGTACCCTGTAAGAGAGAGCTTTGGCAGGGCTCCACCGCGCAGAGCGGTACATCTATTACTCAAACTAGGGAAGTCATGAGCCAATACCCGCACGATGAATTCGACGACATCGACGAGAATACCGCCCGACGTGGAACATACCGCGGTGTGATTGACGACCCTTCTAAGAGCCCCAAAGGCATTATTCCCGTTGTCGTCGCCGGTATTTTATCGCTCGTGATCGGCGGCGCTATGTACATTAACCACCCGCGCAGCAGCTCGCCCGAGGCCGCCGCACGTGCCAAGAGCTACAGCGCCCCCGCCTCGCCCTCGGAGTCTTCATCGCCCTCTGCCTCGGCATCTGAGCAGGCTAAGGATGCGAACGTGGCGGTCTATAACGCATCCGCACCCGGCGGGTCTGCGGCCAAGGCAAGCGCCGCGCTTGAGGGTTACACGATTACCGAAACCGCGAACTGGTCGGGCACCCCGCCGGAGTCCAGCACGGTCTACTACAAGGACGAGGCCAAGAAGTCGCAGGCCGAAGCTATTGCGAAAACCCTGAATATCACGACGGTTCAGGAGAGCTCAGACGCCTCGATTCTGGGCGAGAACGATATTGTGGTGGTGCTTGCCGCCGACTACAGCTAAACGGCATCATCCGGCTTGATACCGCGGTGTGCGGTACCGTTTATCATCCCCGCTAGTTTCGGGAACGTTCTATGAGTCTTATGCGCTCGCACATAACATCGCCCGGCGCTCGTACCTGGTTCTTCCGCTCTGTGCATTCGCTTGAAGCCGTACCCGTTCACCCCATTGCGGCTTTCCGTGTGCTTCAAGAATGCGCTGAGGGCGATTAAGCTAAATTCGGTGCTCAAAATGTTTGCCCTCGGGCGCACCAAGTGCCAAAATTGTTTTTAGCACTCGGCGCCTTCAGGTGCTAAAACCGGTATCAAAATCTGCTTCGGCAGACCGGAAAACCTGAGCGCTCCATTCGAAACGTCCAGGAGGGATATCGCCACATGGCAAAACTTATTGCTTTTGATGAAGAAGCTCGCCGCGGTCTAGAGCGCGGACTGAACACTCTAGCCGATGCCGTTAAGGTAACTCTTGGCCCCCGTGGCCGCAACGTCGTGCTTGAGAAGTCGTGGGGCGCACCCACGATCACCAACGACGGTGTTTCCATCGCCAAAGAGATCGAGCTTGAAGACCCCTATGAAAAGATTGGCGCTGAACTCGTCAAAGAGGTAGCCAAGAAGACCGACGATATCGCAGGTGACGGTACTACCACCGCAACCGTGCTCGCTCAGGCGCTCGTGCGTGAGGGTCTGCGCAACGTGGCTGCTGGTGCTGACCCGCTGAGCCTCAAGCGCGGTATTGAGAAGGCTGTTGAGGAGGTCACCAAGACCCTGCTCGACTCCGCGAAAGAGGTTGAGACTGAGGAAGAGATCGCGGCAACCGCATCCATCTCTGCGGGCGATCAGGAGATCGGTAAGCTGATCGCTCAGGCTATGGAGAAGGTCGGCAAGGAAGGCGTGATTACCGTTGAGGAATCCAACACCTTCGGCCTGCACCTGGAACTCACCGAGGGTATGCGCTTCGATAAGGGCTTCCTCTCCGGCTACTTCGTGACCGACCCTGAGCGTCAGGAAGCCGTTCTGGAAGACCCCTACATCCTGGTGGTCAACCAGAAGATTTCGAACGTGAAGGATCTGGTTCCCGTTCTTGAGAAGGTCATGCAGTCCGGCAAGCCGCTGCTGATTATTGCCGAGGATGTTGAGGGCGAGGCTCTGGCGTTGCTCGTGCTGAACAAGATGCGCGGCTCCATCAAGTCCGTTGCCGTGAAGGCACCCGGTTTCGGTGACCGTCGCAAGGCTATGATGGCTGATATTGCGATCCTCACCGGCGGCCAGGTTATTACCGAAGAGGTTGGCCTATCCCTGGATACCGCAACCCTTGAGATGCTGGGTAAGGCACGCAAGGTTGTTGTCACCAAGGACGAGACCACCATCATTGAGGGCGCTGGCGACGCCGCCGCACTTGATGGCCGCGTGGCACAGATTCGCGCCGAGATCGCAAACTCCGATTCCGACTACGACCGCGAGAAGCTGCAGGAGCGCCTGGCAAAGCTCGCCGGTGGTGTGGCTGTGCTCAAGGCTGGCGCGGCAACCGAGGTTGAGCTGAAGGAACGCAAGCACCGCATTGAGGATGCTGTGCGCAACGCAAAGGCAGCTGTTGAAGAGGGTATCGTCCCCGGCGGCGGCGTGGCACTGATTCAGGCGGGCGCGAAGGTCTTCGACAAGCTCGACCTGAAGGGTGACGAGGCAACCGGCGCGAACATCGTGCGCGTGGCTATCGATGCGCCGCTGAAGCAGATTGCAACGAACGCTGGCCTTGAGCCCGGCGTGGTGGTCGATAAGGTTCGTTCCCTGCCCGAGGGCACCGGTCTGAACGCCGCAACCGGCGAGTACGAAGACCTCATGGCTGCGGGTATTAACGACCCCGTGAAGGTGACCCGTTCCGCTCTGCAGAACGCAGCATCGATCGCCGGTCTGTTCCTGACCACCGAGGCTGTGGTGGCGAACAAGCCTGAGCCCGCATCCGCTGCGGCACCTGCTGCTGACCCGATGGGCGGCATGATGTAACGTTTCCCGACTGAGGGAGTATGTTGAAGCTCTCCGGGGTGGGTTCCTGACCGGCACAATGCCGGGTATGGAGCTCTCCCCGGAGAGCTTTTGTCTATCTCAGAGACGCGAGCAGGTGGTTTTTGGTCCGAGCAGGTAGGAAAATCCTACCTTTTCGGCAAAATACTACCTGCTCGCGCGTATGCATGATTGCTCGCAACGTGCGCCGTGATTCGTTCGGGATGGGCGAGCCGCGCGGTATGCTGGATTTATGATGTCTAACACCACCTCCAAATCTTCCGAAAACAACGCCCCCGATGCCCCCGCCCGTTCCGACCAAAATGCAAAGAGTATCGGCTCGCGAAATTCATTTCTGAGCATCGGGTCGGTGAACTCATTCTGCAGCATTGGCTCCGTCAATTCGGCGTTTTCGATCGGCTCGGTTTTCTCGTTTGGGTCTATCGGCTCGGCCTTTTCTTCGCTGTCCATTGCCTCGTGCCTGAGCTTCATGAGCGTGTTATCGGTTTTATCGGAAGCATCTGTGCTCTCGGCACGGTCGTACAGGTCGGTGCTTAAAGCGGGTCAGCAGAAGAAGGCAAAGAAACCGTAGCCTTCCCGCCCGGTCCAGTCACAGCCCTGCCTGCTAAAAAGAGCCTTTATTTGAATAAAGCGTAGTTTTCGCCGCTTTATTCACATAAAGGCTCTTTTTTGATTGGGCAGGGGCAAAGGAGCACACCTGGCGGCACGCCGGCAGTGCCACCTGGTGGGTTGACCGTGCCCGCGCATCCACAGGGTAGAATGGTGGGGCTATGGAATGCGCCTATTACCGTGAGAGTCTTTGCCGCTCCTGCACCAACATCGAAACCCCGTACCCCGCCCAGCTCGCGGCAAAACAGGCCGATGCGCGCAGGCTTCTGGCGGCGTACCCTCACCTGGCCTGGCTGGAACCTGTCGCCAGCGACGAGGCGCATTTTCGGAATAAGGCGAAGCTGGTGGTGGGCGGTTCGGCGCAGAACCCGTCCCTGGGTATCGTGGATTATCGTTCGGGGCGCGCCACCGATTTAAGCGAATGCCCGCTCTATATTGAGCCGATTGAGCTTGCTATTCCGGTGCTGCACGAGCTTATTCAGCGTGCCGATTTGACCCCGTATGACATTCCGGCCCGGCGTGGTGAGCTCAAGAATATTCTGGTGACCGCATCCGATACGGGTGAGCTGATGGTGCGGTTTGTGCTCCGCTCGAAGAAGCTGCTGGTGCCTATTCGCCGCCAGCTGGGGTGGCTGCAGGAGCGTCTGCCGAAGTTGGCGGTGCTGTCGGTGAATCTGCTGCGCGAGCATGTGGCGCTGATTGAGGGCGATGAAGAGATTATTCTGACCGAGCGGCAAACCCTGCCGATGCGCGTGAACGGCATGAGCCTGCACCTGCGACCGCAGAGCTTCTTTCAGACGAACACGCAGATTGCGCAGGCGATGTATGCGCAGGGCTGCGACTGGGTGGGGCAGGTGCAGCCGCGCACGCTCTGGGATTTGTATTGCGGTGTGGGCGGTTTTGCCCTTCATGCGGCGCAGGTGATGCACGGTGAGGTCACCGGGATCGAGATCAGCGCGGAGGCGATTCGCAGCGCCCAGCGTACCGTTGCCGAGCAGGGCCTTGAGGGCGTGAAATTTGCGGCAGGGGATGCAACCGAGTTCGCCGTGAATGCCCGCGAAATCCCTGAGATGCTGGTGGTGAACCCGCCCAGGCGAGGTATTGGTGAGAGGCTGTGCGCCTGGGTTGAGGACTCCGGGATTGAGCATGTGATTTATTCGAGCTGCAATGCGAAAACCCTTGCCGCTGACCTGGCGCGTATGCCTTCCTACAAGCCGGTCGCCGCGCGTTTGCTCGATATGTTCCCACATACGAACCACTATGAGGTTATGGTGTTGCTTGTAAAATCAATTTCACTGGTGAATTAGAAGCAGACATTCTGCTCATGGTAAGCCCCACAGTTCAAGAAATGAAGTGACAAAGCAATGGTTAGCATGTTTCTCTACCAGTGAAAATCTAGAAAGACCTTTCGTGGAAGAGAGTATAAATTAGTAGAATATTGGTTTTTGATTTAATATAGTATATATTTCTAATGTAAGAAAATGATAATTTTTTAATGCTCTAATATTCTAAATAAAATTTAATTTTTAGTTTGAATCATGCTTTCATGGAGAATAAACTACAATGATTGCAGTTTTTGTATCTTTGTGATAAAATGCGGTTAACCTGCTATTAGGAAAGGATATTTTGAGATGAAATATAGTAGCTTAATATTGAATCAGAATAATGAGAGTTGGATTTTTAAACTACTAGAGAATGATTTTTTTAAAATTCTCAATAGCCAAGTTATCTCTTCGTTGCTAGGAGCGGTAGTTACTATTTTTGGTGTTGTGTTAACTATACGACATGAAAGAAAAATGAGAGAAATTGCAAGAAAAGACGAGATTAAACCTGCTCTGTCTATTATTTATATTGGAATAGAATATTTTCTTAATAATTCAGGTGACTACCCTAAAATTTTTAAAAAAATAAAAAATATATTTATTTTTGCGATCGCTCCAATATTAGAGACCGTTTCTTCTCGAAGATACCATCCTTCTATATCCATGTTTACTAATCATTCTGCCTGTATAACTAATTTATTATTTTTAGTCCATGTCGACGGCAATTACCCAATAACTGATATAAAATTAACCAAAATTAACACCACTAGCCAATCTAGTAAAGATTTTACCAGTTTGGATTCTATGATGCAGTCGGTTGGAGTACGTCTACCTCACACAAATTCTATATTTGATTTTTATCATAAACAAAAACCTGCAAATTTCGAAAGGCTGGATTCTTCTAGTATTCAATTAACAAAAATTGATTCTAATATGTTTAATACATATATATCACCTAATAGTGATGCACTTGTAGAAGTGCCAGTTAGAATTGGTTTTGCAACTACTAAGAAACTAATTTATCTTATTAATAATAATGAGGAATTTAATAGGAAAGAAAACTTTCTGGATTGTGATTATCCATTTCATGATCCTAAATATCTTTATCGCTTCTTATCTAACCTAAATAAGTATCCAGTGCAAATTTCATTCGAATTTGAAATAGTAGATATTGATGGCAATAGTCATACAAAGAAAGTTCAAGCCTTTGCTTCTTTGCGAATAATAAAAATGAGTAATAATGGGGATACGGATTTTATGATTACCCCTAACATTACGACTAATGCAACGGTTCCGAATGATAATGATAACCTTAATGGTAAAGATCTTGAAAAATTTATAGAAGATGAGTTTAGACTTTACAAGAAAGATTGATAAGACTACTAAATACTTCATTGTTGTTATAGATTAAAACTTTAACCTATGTTTATAGATTATAGATTTTGTATATCAGAATACTATGAGATTATCACACTACTGAAATATCGGTAGGCGCCCTACTGCTAGCATCTACAGTAAGCCTACTCGCAGTATTAGCGGGGCATCCCCGCAGCGTAGTGGGTGCGAGGCAGTGGGTGGTACCTAGAAGCGATATACAGAGCAAGTCATGCACCCGCGCGCCTCTTTGTCTCATTCCGTGTTTCCTGCGTCCGTATCGCTCGTGCGGTCGGGCCGAGAATGAACGTGAATACGGTGGCGATGATAAAGAGTGCCCCTCCGGTAACAATGGTGTTGATCGCGCCGAACGCTGGTACCGCCCATCCGGTAATGAGGTACCCGACCATGCCCGCTAGGGAGAAAACCACGCCCATGAAGCTGTAGACGCGTCCGCGCATGTGTTCGTCGATAGCGTCTGCGAAGAGGACCTGCCCGAGCACTTCTTCGGGTCCGTAGAACATGCCCCAGATGAACCAGAGTACGAGTACCGCCCACAGTGCCGGGTGCAGTCCCATGCTCAGACAAACGGCGCCGTAGCCGAGTCCGGAGATGCACATCCACCCGCGTTTGGTCATACGCACCCGCCCGGCGCCTGTACCGACGCCGAGTTTGGCTGAAAGCCAGGAGCTGATCACGCATCCGGCGGCGTAGACGGAAGTTGCGATTCCGAAGGCGGTGTAGTCGTGCCCAAGGTCGCGGGTGAGGTATTCGAGCATAGGCAGGGTGGTGATGGGTACGGCGGCGATGGAGAGGAACCAGAAGGTGAGCATGCCGCGCACGATGGGGTTGTGTGCGGTGTAGGCGGCGCCTTCGCGTAGGAGTCTGCCGGTGTGGTGTTCCTGCACGGTGGCGGTGCGTTCGGCGTGGGTGAGGTCGTAGTTGTGTATGGTAGCGACGGTGAGGGCGGCGAGCAGGTTGAGGGTGCCTGCGAATCCGACGGCGAGGGCTGGGGTGGTGAAGGATGCGACGGCGGCTGCGATGGTGGGGCCGAGGGTTTGGGCGAGGAAGATGAGGCTGCCGCGGCGTGCCATGTATTTTTGGTAGTCGTCGCCGAGCAGGGAGGGCATGGCGGCGGAGGCTGCGGGGGATGAGAAGGTGCCGAAGGTTGAGACGAGAAATGCGATGGTGAGGAAGGCGGACAGTCCTGCGGCGGCGTAGAGGGCTGGGGATGCGATGAGTAGGGCGGCGCTGGCGAGTCTGAAGCTGACGGTGAGGGTTTTGCGGTTGAATCTGTCGGCGATGGTGCCTGCGAAGGGTGCGAAGAGGATGACGGGGATTGCCTCGACGACCATGACGATAGCGGAATGAGCGAGGTCGCCGGTGGCGCCGTAGGTGAGCAGGGGCATGGCGATAGCTTGGATACTGGACGCAAGAGCATCAGAAACCTGCGCGGTCAGGAGCGTGAGCTGCCCGCGTGCGTTCAGCGGCGTTGCTGATGTGGGTTTTGCGGTCGAGTCTGGTGTGTTTGTTGGAATGCGCGGCGCAGGTGATTCAGGGTGCTCAGGCGAAGGGTCTGTGGTGCGTCTCATAATACTGTGGATTCTATCACGGGTGAGAGTGCTAGTGGGTGGGGTACGGTCATGCGGGTTTTGGGGTGAGATAACCGAGGGTCTGCCTGGTAGATTCAAGATGACTGAGGCAAAACAGGGCGCGCGAGCAGATAGGGCTTCCGCGAGTAGGTAACAGATCGCTATCTGCTCGCGGTGTATCGGGGTTGTCTGCAACCTGGCGGAGGTGAGGCAGTAGTACGGTAGCGGCGTGCTGGCATGTCGGCGTGGGTTTCGCGTCATAAAGCGCCACAAACAAAATTTTTGGGTGTTTCTCTCCGAAAACCCTAGGTTTAAGGAAACGTTAAGGGTAATCTAATGCCTGAACAATGTTTCAAGGGCAAACGGAGGAATCCATGAGTCAATACGAGACCGAAGTGACCGAGGGTATGTTCCCGCTCGGCGGTGTGAACGATGCACTCGCCCAGTATTTCAGCGGCACCAGCTACATGAATACGCTGGTGAATGATCCGGATGTGCCTGTCACCGTGGCGAATGTGAGTTTCGAGCCCGGCGTTCGCAATAACTGGCACAAGCATAATGGCGGGTTCCAGATCATCTTAGCGACAGCGGGGGAGGGCTGGTACCAGGAAGAAGGTCAGCCACCCGTCAAACTCCATGCCGGGGATGTGGCGGTCGCCAAAGACGGAGTGAAGCACTGGCATGGCGCTACGGCAGACTCGTGGTTCTCCCACCTTGTTATCACGGCAGGTACGGCAGAATGGCTTGAACCGGTGGGAGATGATGAGTATCCAAATTCCGAAGGGTAAGTAGTGCTTTTATGGTTCGACTAAGCTCTGTTATCTGCACCCATTTGATGTGGGCCTTATGTCATGGATTACTACAGACGAGACTTTTGGAAATTTCCATCTAAAAATTCAATTTTTGATAGGAATTTAACAATAGGTGGTGGATAAGCAAATTTTAAGGACTGGGCTGTTAACGATTAAAGATTTTTTGATTGTATCTGTAAAAAGGAATATGAGCGTCCATCTTTGCAATTAAAAAGATGTGACTGTAGCGAGGAGTAGTAGTGGGCTATGATTCTTTGGGATGAGATAATTAATGGAATTATTAAAAATTTTTCCCCAATTATAGCTGCATTTATTGCTGCAGTAATTGCTGGAGTTTCTGCATATCTTACATGGAAATCTTATAAAAACTCACATGATGCTACTCCGCCAGAACTATTGAAATACGAAAAGTGGTTAGATATTATAAAAAAGCGAAAAGAAGTTTTAGATAAAATGCCTATAAACATTAAAGAAGGTAAATTTTCTAAAAGTCGAGAAGAAAGTTTTGTTAGAACTCTTGAATTATATGAACGAAATGCTATATGGGAGGGAGAAGTTATAAGCACTACCCCTGTAAAAAAATATAGGAAATGTTTACTAAGATTAGATCCTCAAATAGCGTTGAGTGAAAATATTTTAAGTCCAGGGAGATTTTCTACCTCTCCTGGTTCGTACGTACCCGCCTTCATCTTAGTCTTGGCAAATATTTTTGTGTCTATTTTTTCACTCACTGTTTCTTTGACATATTTAATTTATCTTCCTGATAATAACCATAGAACCCTTGAATTATTCTTTTTGGTAAGTTTTTTATTTGGGATTGTGTTTGCTATATCAATATCTATTTCTAAACATACTACAGTATCAATTTCTATATTACATTACTATAAAATTAGGGAAAGATCCTCTTTGAATTTTCCAAATTTTATTTCAATACTTTCAAGAAAATTATATATTACTCTTAACCCCAATAGTCCATTATTCCCTTTGGCAGATGAAGGATCGATAAAGGTTATTTTAAAAGGCATACTTATTTTTGTTTTTACCATTTCTTCCATAATTGGTATATGTATTCAAGCAAAGGAGTTATATAGTTTTTATACAGATTTTGATGTGGATCCTATTTCTCTAATTTTATTATCTATAATTTTTATTTATATGACTACTTGTATAATATATGCGTATGTTAAGAATGAATTTTTCTCGCGCATTATTTTAGGAGAGTATGAGCTTTCTGCATTAAATGGGAAGTGGGACTTTTTCTATCAAGGGAATGAATACACTGTAATCGTAGGAGATGGTGAAGTTAATATAGGTAAATTCGATGGCGGCATGAGGATAATTATTGCAAGTAAGAATCTAAGTGTGCATGATATGAAAAGGGCTGCCAAAGGGAAATTTGTCAATATATCGAATACTAATGAAATAAAAATAAAAGGAATATACTCTCCCAAGGGGTTTAGCTTCTCGATCTTAGAGTGGAAAGGTGAGGAGGTGGTCTTGGTTAAAAAATGAATATATTTTCTGTAGTTTATTTAACATTATTGAAAGGGATAGTTATCATGTTTGATATAATAATAATTAAAGGATCAAATCAATTTCCTTGGAGAGATGTTCTGATTAGTGTTGGAGTGCCGCTCATTGTGGCATTTATGTCGTGGTGGGGTAATAGAAGTGCTGTAAAAATTAACCGTGAAACTTTGGAAAATACTAAAGATGCAACTCCACCAGAGCTGCTACGTCTTGAAAAGTGGTCGACAATTGTGAAGGATTTGGAGAAATATCCTGAAAGCCTAAAGAATGGATTGGATTTAGGGATCATATCTACCACTTATAATGATGTTCTGAAATGGGCTACTCTGGAAAATCGTATAATGAATCTAGGTATATCTTCCCCAGAAATTAGACAAGCACTCTTGCAAATTAAACCTGGTGATGGAGATGGTACTTATCCCAAACAGTCATGGAAAATTTTTAAGGATAAAATAGATGTCATTATGTCTGTGATTACTATTTTTTTCGCAGGTGTTTCTGTATGTCTCATTGCTTGTATTGTCATTGGCTTTATGAATTTAAGAGAGGAGATCTTTCGAGGGTGGATAATTTCTATTTTTAATATTATTATAATTTTAATATTTATGATAATTCCTTTATGTATTTTACTCCTACCATTTTATTTAATCTGGAAGGTTTATATTAAGAAAGATGATCCTCAGTTTTATGAAAACAATATTATTTTTCGAAATGCTTACCATGCATTAAAAGATATATATTTAAAGGATGATAAAATACCTCTTCTGGAGACTCCTGATGAGGAAGATCAGCGTGCACACTTTAAAGGTATGAAGGTATATAAAGAATGGGAGAATAGAATCAAAAAGAAACACTTCGATTGGGGAACTTGGAATTATGGGTTAAATATAGGGGAGAATAATAATCCTGAATTTACTAAATCTGAATCAGAAGGACCTACTGATTTAGCCAGTTCAGAATCTATTCCAGATGATCCCGAAAGGAAAGAACCTTAGCCCTTCTTCGGATACCTAGCCACTACATCGGGGTGGGCGTCAAGGAGTGCACGCCCTGCGGTGGTGAGTTTGTAGGATCGCACGGGAACCACATCCTCAAGTTGGGCAGGGGAGAGGTGTTCCCGAGCTAAACCCATCAAATCAGCCTTTTTCACGCCGCTCAACCCGCTCACGCCCGCATCCTTCAGGGCTTTACGTAGCGCCGGGGCGGTCACCAAATCCAGAGAATCCGCGGCAGACTCCACCTCCACGAACCCGGCCTCAACGAGCATCCGCAGGTCGAACGCCGCATAAATCCCGTAGGTGTACTCAAAATATTTCGGGAACCAGCTCTGCGTGGTGAACGTATCGAAACCCACGCGCCACAGCAGAATAATATCGCCCGCCGGAAAGTTCAACCTCGTCAAGCACCTCAAGCACCCATTTCGGAACCAGCTTCGACGACGACACCCCGACCTCCTCAAGCCACGCCGCCAGGTTACATTCCGGCGAAATATACGGCAGGCTCCGATGGTTACGGTACACACACTCAACCGCCGCGACCTGCTCGGCGGTTGCCCTATCACGCCAATCGGCTCCGCCCGTACTGACTGTCACTACGCTACCCGTCTCGAACTGGCCGCACCTGTAATACTCTCTAACTTTTAATATCACTGCCCTCTGCCAATATTTATTTCAAATATACTTAATTCCCAATTTTATAACTCCGAAAGTATTCTAACTGCCATTTTTGCGTTGACTGAGCTGTTTTATTTAAATTTGTACACCAAGGTGGATAAAAACGCATTGCCATTTTCCCTTTACTATCTCTTGTAGAGAGAATCCTTTTATTAACTGCCACCTCTTTCGGAATAATAAATAGCCCACTATTGTAGCTGTCGATTACGACAATAACAAGTTCATCACCCAAGTCTTCATTGGTATAAGGAACATTATTATTATTTTGGTCTTTTTTCCAAAAGACTGTAAAGTAGCCTTCTTTTTTGGGCGTCCTCTTTGCTAAACGACACCTTTTATATTTTTGCTCTTCCTTTGTCTTAATAAGGAGACCTTCATAGTCCTCATTCCATTTTTCTTTAATGAAATCAAAATCACCATAAAACTCATGAAGGATATCAATAATTTTCAATATTTTATTACCTTTCTTCGGAAAATCTTTTTTATTAATAGAAGATATCTCGGTTCCGCTCGTACCAACAGCCACTACCCCTCCTTGTCCGAGCTGGCAGCCCCGCCCGCGAGAATACCCGCCGCATACGCCGCCTGCCCCACGTGCTGGGCGGCATCGTCGATCATACTCACCAGCCGCACCCCGCGCGTCACATGCGGAGTCCACGACGTATCAATCACGTCATCCAAATCAGCCTCGCTCAAACCCGCGATATACTCGCTCAACGCTGCGGTGGTCGCACCCAAATATTCGGCTAGCAGCGCGGCATCCTCCACCACCACGACGGCGCGCGCCTGCTCTGCGGTATGCCCGTAGCCCACTGTGTCGCCCAGTTCGCCCAAGTTGAAGCGGGAATCGAACCCCTGACTATGCCACACTTGCGACTCGCCGTTAAGCTGCGCGAGCTGCGCATCCATCTGCCGCCCCGCGTGCCACAGCAGCCAGGCGATCGAATTCGTATGCCCACCCGCGTGCGCGTTCAATGCCCCTGCGGGCAGGGTGTCTACAAGGGCTTTTGCCTCAGTTGCGGGTCGGCTTGCGGCTTCGCGCAGAACATCGCGGGCATCCATAGCGGCTCCTTCATGCGAGGGTAAAAACGTCTACCACCAGTCTAGATTTCAAAGGGGCAGAGGCACATCTATTTTGAGGCTATTTAAACTGCGAAACGCAAAGCAACCCCGCAGGATGGGATGCACTTCTGCCAGTTACCGCGCCGCCCCACACGTCATATGCAGACAATATAATCAGTGGAGAATATGTTTTAGGTGGACCGATTCAGGACCTGAGGAGGTAGAGATCGTTGACTATCACTGACAAAATTGCACCAATTCACCCCGGAGAAGTCCTGCTGGAAGACTTCATTGAAGGGTTTGGGATTACCCAGAATAAGGTGGCGGTGGCAATCGGCGTGCCGCCCCGGCGCATCAATGAGATCGTGCACGGCAAACGAGGAATCACAGCCGATACAGCTGCGCGCCTTGCCCGATACTTTGGCACAACACCGCAGTTTTGGCTGAACCTGCAAGCCACGTATGAGCTCGATATGGTGGAAGACCTCAAGGGCGAGCAGATAGCGGCAATCCAACCGCTTGAGGTAGCGTAACAGCCAGTACTGCCCTTGTCTATTTTGAGGCACACCAAGGCCAACCGGCGCAATAACGCTCACCGTCGCCGCCGTTCTTTCACAACTAGCTCTGCGCGACGGCCTCCTGGTAGTGCTCGCCCCACGCCCACAGCGCATCGAACAGGGTGCGCATGCTCTGCCCCAGCTCGGTCAGCTTATACTCCACGCGTGGCGGCACCTGCTCGTAGACGGTGCGGGTGAGGATTCCGCGAGCCTCAAGCTGGCGTAGATTTTCGGTGAGCACCTTCTGCGAAATATCGCCAAGCGAGCGCTGAAGCTCCTTATACCGCAGGGGCCCGTTGAGCAGATCACGCACAATCAGAGCGCCCCAGCGCGTTGAAATAACCTCCAGAGTGGTTTCGACGGGGCACTGCGGCAATTCGGCATTTTGGTAAAGGTACTGGTCCGTCACAATGGTTTCCTTGGGGTAACTGGGGCACGTTAAAGTGCCGTCTTCACAGGTGTTTATCGCGTCGGTAGCGTTGAATACGTCCTAAGAATACAACGTTTATCGCGGAGGAAACATGAAAATCGCAGTCATCGGTGCAAACGGTAAATCCGGTACTCTCGTCGTGCGCGAAGCCGTCGAACGCGGGCATGAAGTTACCGCTATCATGCGTTCTGAGTACCCCACCCCGGCGCAGCACACGCTCATCAAGGACGTTTTCGCGCTCACGCGCAACGACCTGTCGGGGTTCGATGCGGTGGTAGACGCATTTGGCGCATGGACTCCTGAAAATTTGCATCAGCATAAGGGTCATTTAGTTCATCTTGCGGATGCGCTCAGCGGCACCCAAACCCGTCTGCTCGTTATCGGCAGCGCCGGTAGCCTCTACCCCGACTCGACCACGGATCAGCGGCTTGTAGACTCGCCCGCTATGCCCGAAGAATTCAAACCGCTGGCAACCGCGATGGCACAGGCGTATGATGCGCTGCGCATCCGTGAGGATGTTGCCTGGACGTATCTGAGCCCGGCCCTGGTGTTTAACCCTGAGGGTGAGCGCACGGGCGAATACCAGCTGGCAGGCGATGTGCTGACGATGAATGCCGCCGGGCAGAGCGAAATCAGCTATGCGGATTTTGCGGTCGCCGTGCTTGACCTTATTGAGTCGGAGGAGCATCAGCGCGAGCGCGTAAGCGTGGTGTCGCGGTAGCTTGCACCCCCGCTGCTGGGTGTAAAAAGAGCCTTTATGTGAATAAAGCGTTGGAAATCCCGCTTTATTCAAATAAAGGCTCTTTTTTAGGCTGCATAAGATAAGGTAGACGGCCCCGCCAGCGCAGCGTCAAAAAACTTCATGTTTTCTTGCAAAAACCAGGAATAAATGCCATACGCTGCCCGTTGAAGTTCACCGGAACACCAGACACGAATTATAAACACCTCAAACTTCACCGGGAGAACACTATGACTACCGCGCGCCTTCACTTTGATATGGTCGTTATCGGCTTCGGCAAGGGCGGCAAAACCCTTGCTGGCGCCTACGCGAAAACCGGCAAGAACGTTGCCCTGATCGAGCAGTCCTCAAACATGTACGGCGGCACCTGCATCAATATCGGGTGCGTGCCCACCAAGGCGCTTGTGCACCGGGCTGACGAATTCCGTGCCAGCGGCGAACACAATGCCGACGCTGCGAACGCCGCCTACGAGAGCGCCGTGATTTTCCGTGACAAACTCACCGGTGCCATGCGGGCGAAGAACCGCGAAATCCTCGAATCGAACGCCACCGCCAAACTCATTGACGGTCACGCACGTTTCCTCTCAGACACCGAGGTCGAGGTCACCGCGGGCGAGGACAAACTGGTCGTCACCGCCGACTGCTTTATCATCAACACCGGTGCCGTGGCGACTATCCCGCCCATCCCGGGCGCCCGCGAATCGAAGCGCGTGCTCACCTCCACCGAGCTGCAGAAGCTCATCCCGCGCCCGAAGCGCCTGGGCATTATCGGCGGCGGTCCTATTGGTGTCGAGTTCGCCGGTATTTTCTCCTCCTACGGCACCGAAGTAACCCTGCTTGAAGGCGCTCCCGCGCTTTTCGGGCGTTACGATGACGACGTCGCCCAGGCGGCACGCGAGATTATCGCCGACCAAGGCATTACCGCTCACGCGGGCGTTCGCGTAGAGACCGTTACCGATAACGCCGACTCCGTGACCGTGAACTACCTGGACTCCGAGGGCGCATCCAAGCACCTTGAGGTGGATTACGTGATGGTCGCAACCGGGCGTAAACCCGCCACCGAGGGGCTGGGGCTTGAGAACACAAGCATCGAAACCACCGAGCACGGCGCGATCGCTGTAGACGAGCACCTGCGCACCACGGCACCGAATATTTTTGCGCTCGGCGACGTCAACGGCGGCCCGCAGTTCACCTACATTTCGCTGGATGACTACCGCGTGGTGCTCTCGCAGCTGCTTGGCGATGGCTCCCGCTCCACGAAGGATCGCCAGGCGGTTGCCGCAACCATCTACATGAACCCGCCGCTCTCGTCCGTCGGCCTGACTGAGCGTGATGCGCTCGCCGCCGGTCACACCATCAAGGTTGCCGCCAAGCCTGTTGCCGCTATCGCCGCCATGCCGCGTGCGAAGACCCTGGGAAACCCGCGCGGCATTATGAAGTTCGTGATTGATGCCGAGACTGACCAGATTCTTGGCGCTCAGCTGCTGGTGGTCGAGTCTATGGAGGTTATCAACCTCGTGGCGTTGGCAATGCGCCACAATATTACGGCATCACAGCTACGTGATGAAATTTACACCCACCCTTCGATTACCGAAGGCCTGAATGAGGTTTTGGCGAATGCGGTGCCTGTGAATTAAACTTTACCTTTGAAATAACAGGAAACTTTGGGGTGCCTGCGAGCTTCCCAACCCATGCTGTCCATGATGCGGCGGCGGGTTGGGAAGCTCGTTTAGTTACGGGGTGTCTATATCTGTTAGCTAAGGATGACCTAATATAGTACTTGCAGACAGACAAACGTTCTATTAAGAACCCCCTAAGCTGTTGTAACTCAATGGCAGGAGGAGATCATATGGCGCTACCCAAGATTGCCCCCTATTCGTACCGCGAACAGGAGCATCAAAACCGTGTAAACTGGCGGGTCGATCCCGCGCGTGCCGCGCTTCTCGTGCACGATATGCAGCGCTATTTCGTGCGCGCCTTTGAGCTGGAACGCGACGGACAACCCCTCCCAGACGCCCAAATCAACATTGCTATTGCCAATATTCGCCGTCTGCTGGATGCGGCACACGCGGTGAACATCCCGGTCTACTACACCGCCCAACCACCCCGCCAGAATCCCGCCGACAGGCGCCTGCTGACAGACTTCTGGGGCGACGGCCTGCAGGACGACGAAAACGCCCGGATCCTCGACGAACTCGCCCCCACCGAATCCGATACCGTGCTTACCAAATGGCGCTACTCCGCCTTCGTGCGTTCCCCACTCGAAGAGCAGCTCAAAGACCTCGGGCGCGATCAGCTCATCATCGGCGGCATATACGCACATATCGGCTGCCTGACCACCGCCCTTGAAGCGTTCATGCGCGATATTCAGCCCTTCATGGTGGCGGATGCGCTCGCCGACTTCACCGCAGAAGAGCACCGCATGGCCTGCGAATACGCCTCGGGACGATGCGCCCGCGTGCTCAACACCACCAAGGTGCTGGAGAACATCAACGCCGGTGCCCTCATCACGGCAGACGAACCGGAACTCCGAAAGGTGCGCGCATGAGCTGGGTTATTGTGACCGGCGCAAACGGTGGAATCGGCGCGGCAACAGTGCATGAACTCATCAAGAATAACTATTCGGTGTATGCCGCCGATCTGGCGGAAAAACCGCACGAATCATTCGCCACCTACGGCGACGCCATCTTCCGCTACCGCTCCGTCAACGTGAGCGACGAAGAATCGGTGCGGGCGCTCGCACGTGCTGCCGCTGAGGTGGGTGAGCCTATTCAAGGCGCCGTCTTGGCGGCGGGAATCGTGCACAGCAAACCGCTCTTAGAAACCTCTTTTGAAGACTGGAAACGGCTGCATGCGGTCAATGCTGACGGCGTTTTCCTGTGCCTGCGTGAGTTCGCGCGCGTTATGATTGAGCAGGTGCAAACATCGCCCGAGAATACGCGTTCGCTGGTGACGGTCGCCTCCAACGCCGCCCGCGTGCCCCGCGCCGAGTTTGGTGCTTACGGAGCCTCGAAAGCTTCGGCGGTGCGCGTATCGTCAAGCTTTGGGCTGCAGCTAGCACGCCACGGCATTCGCGTGAACACGGTCTGCCCCGGCACCACCCGCACCCCCATGGTGACCGACGCCTGGAACGGCGAAGACCTCAGCGCCCTACCCGTGGCGGGCAGCCCCGAAACCTTCCGCCTGGGAATTCCGCTCGGGCGCATCGCCGACCCCGCCGATATTGCGGCGGTGAGTGCCTTCCTCGTCAGCGATGCCTCACGGCATATCACTATGCAAAATATTGTTGCCGATGGCGGCGCAACCTTCTAGCAGACCCGAAAGGCGTTATCAGTGAGCAATAATCTGCCTGATTTTATGTTTGCCACCGGCACCCGCGTGATGCGCACCGCCGGTTCCCTGCGCCAGGTCACCCTTGAGGATGCGCGCGCCGCCGCCGAATCCGCCGGTACCGCCGTGGTCGGTCTAATTCCTTTCGACCCGAACGCCCCCGCGCATCTCTTTGTGCCCGAACGCCTGCAGATCGACGACATTCCGGTGCCCGAGCACGAGGTTACGCTCGCCGAACCAACGCAGATTGAGGGCCGCGAAAACCCCGGATACCGGCAGGCGGTGGCGACCGCCGTTGAGCGTATGAAGGCGCATCAGCTAGATAAGGTTGTGCTCTCCCGTCTGTTGCGCGCTGATTATGCGCCGGGCGCACTCGACCTTGCCGGGGTATATAACAATCTGCGCGCCCAGCAGCCCAACACCTTTGTTTTTAGCGTTAAGCTGCCGCAGGACCACCGCGGGTTGGAACATCCGTATCTGATGGGTGCATCGCCGGAACTGATTTTCAGTACGGAACCCGACACCGGGGAGGGCAGCGCCTTCAAAACGCACCCGTTGGCGGGCAGTGCGCCGCGCATCGCCGAGCATGGAAGCGCTGAGGATGAGGCTCTTGGGCAGCGGCTTATGGCTTCGCGTAAGGATCGTGGCGAGCATGCGACCGTTATCGCCGATATTCGGGCGCAGCTGGAACCTATGACCCGCCAGCTCGCTATTCCTGAGGCGCCTTCGCTTCTGCAGACCCCGCAGCTGTGGCATTTGGGCACCCCCATCTCGGGCGTGCTCAAACAGGGCATGACCTGCCTGGATGGTGCGCGCGCCATTCACCCGACCCCCGCGATTTGCGGCGCCCCCACCGAGGCCGCGCGGCGTATGATCGCCGAACTTGAGCCGTTTAGCCGCGACTATTTCGGCGGGCTCATCGGCTATATGAACGCGGACGGAAGCGGTCAGTGGGCGCTCGTGTTGCGCTGTGCTGAGGTTGATGCGCAAACCGCCATCCTCTACGCGGGCGCGGGCATTGTGGCTGAGTCAGACCCGGTGCTGGAACACACTGAAACCGGCACGAAACTGGGCAGTTTCGGGCGTGCGCTGGGCATTAATACGCTGCCGCAGGCGGTTCCAGCAGACGCTTAACATCCAGCGGTGTGGCGACCGAGTGCACATCCACCACGGGAACGGTGTCTTCGGTTGCCACCGCCAGCAGGAACCGTTCGGGATGCGCCGCCCGCCCCGCCGTATCCGCCGTTGGATGCGCTACCGGGCTGAGAGTCAGCACCGACCAGGTGATAAAGAACGAGCGCTCGTCGCCCTCGCGGGCGTTTTCGCCCGATATATCGCGGGTTTTCGGGGTCTGATGCTTACCGGCATCCTCACCGCCCGCCGACGTTTCCTCTGCTGACGTATCTGAGTCTTCGGGCAGAGTGAGCGTGGCACGCACACTCACTCGCGGACTTACCGAAAGCTCATGCTCGCAGGGGCGATCCTGCCTGCCCGGCGCATCCAGCGGGTTTGCCGGTTCGCACAGGGCGCTGACCATCGCCAAAGTCGCATCGTCACATTCGATCTGTACCGTCTGCGGTGAAACGCTTAGCCCGTGCCCGGTTGCCTTGAGAACCGCCTCCTTCGCGGTCCAGATGGCAACTCCCGCCGCCTGCTGCTGGCCTGGCGGCAGAGACTCATAGGCGGCACGTTCATCGACGGTGAGCGCAACCCGCGCGAAACCCGGGAAAAGCGAGGCCTGAACCGCCTCAAGATCGATACCGAGAACAACCTGCTGCTGGGCACAAAAACCGCCCGCCGCCAGCGAGGGAACCTGCGACATATTG
The DNA here is from genome assembly GCF_001810635.1 of Rothia sp. HMSC067H10. Taxonomy (NCBI): domain Bacteria; kingdom Bacillati; phylum Actinomycetota; class Actinomycetes; order Micrococcales; family Micrococcaceae; genus Rothia; species Rothia sp. HMSC067H10. The sequence goes on along the minus strand of NZ_KV802279.1, from coordinate 223,046 downwards.
AAATTCACGCCCGCAATGCGCGGCTTACCGTGCGGTTTACCGCTCGTGCAGAGCCGACATGACCGATCCACCGTAATCGTGCGTGCGCCCCGCCCCGAAATGCCCAGCCGAGGCGCAGCCAAGGCCCGCATGAGGGCTTCAGTCGCCAGGTAACTCACCGAGGCCGACGGGCTGTGTATCGACGCCGCCTTGCGCCGAGCTTCCTCGTCCACATAGTCAAGCCATGTGAACCTTAACCCACCGGTAAAGGTGCGGGTGGGCAGGGTAAATACACTGATGTGCGTGCGTGAAACATCCGCATCCCCGGAAGATATAGAGTGGATGGTCATACCCTAAGTCTACCCGCCCGCCGCCTGGAACCTGAGCGACGTGACGAAACCTCTAGCTTCATGAACTGACGCCACACTCTGCGCTTTACGAGCGTGTAAGGTAAAGTCGAGAGCATGCAGAATCAGATTATTGCGGCGGCTGACGGCTCCGCGCTTGGTAATCCCGGGCCTGCCGGATGGGCATGGTACATTGACGAGAACCACTGGGCAGCAGGGGGCTGGGAGCACGGTACCAATAATATGGGCGAGATCAAGGCGGTTCTCGACCTGTTTGAGGCGACCGCCCATCGCGCCGAGAGCAAACTTCTGATCTACTGCGACAGCCAGTACGTGATTAACTCCCTCACCCAGTGGATGCCCGGGTGGAAGAAACGCGGCTGGAAAAAGGCCGATGGTAAACCCGTGCAGAACCGTGACCTGCTCGAAGCGCTCGATGCCGCAAGCACCGGCAGGGACTACGAGATGGTCTGGGTTAAAGGGCATGCTGGGCACGAGCTGAACGAGGCCGCAGACTCCCGCGCGAACGCAGCCGCACAGGCCTTCAAAGAGGGGCGAGAACCCGAAACCGGCCCGGGATTTCCCGGTTCGCCCCGTACAACGGGTGAACAGAGCGCCCCGAGCGCTCAAGCCGCCCAAACTCCTGAAACCGCGAACCATGCTCACGCCCAAGCCCCCGATACTCTTGCTGCGGATGCGCACCTGAGCCTCGAAGACTTCACCGAAACCGAGGTGGAACGCGCACGCCAGGGGTTCGACTCCCTGAAACTCAACGGGATTCTCAAACCCGCATCCGCCGTTGCCGCCCCCGATCCGCAGGCGGTGCAGGAGCGGAAAACGAAACTTGCTGAAGCCTCCGCACGTGCCGCAGAGCGCGAGGCGCAGGTGCAGCAGCGAGTGCTCGCTGAGCAGGAACTCGCCGAATCAGAAGCCGAAGAGAACGAAGAATTTGAAGGCGAAGGGTTCGAGGAAGCCGAGCAGGAGAGCAACTCTCAGGGAAGCGTCACGGAAAATGCCGTGCCCGAAGAGCCTGCATCCGCCCCCACGGGAACCGCTGCATCGGCACCTGCACAATCGGATCATTCGGCCCCGAACCCCGAAGATGCCGTGCACGCCGAACGTGAGCTTGAGATGCGCGGCGGGAGCATGAGCGAACCCGAGATTTCTGCGCTGCTGCACGAGCGTCTGGTATGGGTGACCGCAACCGGTCGATCCGTCAGCCGTGCCGACACCATCGCGTACCGTGCGCGTGCCTTCACCCAGCAGGGCAGTCCCGCCAAACAGGGCGTGCAGGTTGTCGATGATCATAATGTGCTCATCATGGCGGCGGTGCAGACGGCACGCGGGCGTGTCAATCGTTCGAGCCTGTGGCATTACGACACGGCGGCAGCCCCGAAGAGCTGGCGGCTGCGGTTTAGGCAAGAGACTACCGCATCATAAACCCGCGAATTGCCCGAATAAATCGGCGCAGTCCGCGCGGGAACCGACGTCACCAGATCATCTGCGCCTAAGAAAAACCGGGGCTGCCGTGAAGTCCACTATCAATCCTTCACGGCAGCCCCGCGTGCTATCTCGTTAAAGTTCAGTGCACATAGTGCGGCTCTGGAACCTAGCCCACAAACATCGCAGCGTTCGCGTTTTCAGTCTCCGCATAGTTCACGCCCGCACGGTCAAGAGCCTCGTTAATCTGGGTAATTGACTCTTCCACACGCTTCTGGGTGCCGCGCCAATTATCAAGCACCGCCTGAAAGTTCGTCGATGCCGAGCCCGTCCACGAACCCTGCAAATCCTGTAGGGATGCGGTCATCCCGGTAACCTCGGCGCTAATGTTAGCGACCTGAGTTTTCGCCTGAGCTGCCTTCGCCGCAATGGTTTCTGAATCGACGACGAACTGTGCCATGATATTCCTCCTGGGTAGGGTGTAAAGGTTTTTTCGAAAGCTGTCGGCCGCATGAAAATCTGCCGTAGAATTCCGTTCCGTGCAGCGCTCACCATCTACCCTAGAAAAACGCCCGCCGCGATGCGCCCGCGAACCTTACTGTCTGTGGATAACTGCCCGCGCGGGACACAAAAACCGGTTATCCACAGTCCGAGAGCGTCTTAAAACCGGCATGGGATGCGGTTTCTCACCCGCACCAGCCAAATTATGACGAACTATATCCCCGCCCAGCGTCTACTGCGAAACGCCGTTATCGGTCATCACCGGCGCCGGATAGAACGGCAGGCTAATCACAAAGGTCGCACCGCCTCCGGGCGTTTCCTCAATATGTACAGAACCGTCGTGCTGCTCCAAAATCGCCGCCACAATCGACAGCCCTAGGCCGGTGCCGCCGGTCTCACGCGAACGTGACGTATCGGTGCGGTAGAAACGCTCGAACACGCGCTCGCGGTCTTCACCGTGAATACCCGGGCCGTGATCGCGCACCTCAATAACCGAGAGCGGGTATCCGGGAACATCTTCGCGCACGCCAACCGCGATTTCTAAGGGCGTGCCCACCGGGGTGTAGCGCATCGCGTTGGTAAGCAGGTTGGCGACCACCTGGCGCATCCGTGATTCATCGCCGATCACGGGTGCACTTGTGGGGGCCACATCGTCGGTAAGGCCAACGAGCGAGACTTCACGATCCGGCGACGTTGCGTAGGCGTCGTTGCTGGCATCAACCGCCAGATGGAAAAGATTGAAGGGGGCGAGTTTAGATTCGCGGCGTTCGTCGATGCGCGCCAGCGTGAGCAGATCCTCGACCAGCTGGCCCATGCGCTTCGACTCGGACTCGATGCGCCCCATCGCGGTTGCCACGGCCTCGTCATTGGGCAGGGCACCCTGGCGGTATAGTTCGGAGTACCCGCGAATACTCACCAGCGGGGTGCGCAGCTCGTGCGAGGCATCTCCCACGAACCGGCGCATCTTCGCCTCTGACTTCGCCTGCGCATTAAACGAACTCTCAATCTGCGCGAGCATAGTATTCAGCGAGATCGCTAGGTTGCCGATCTCGTTGCTGGGGTTGTAATCCTCGATGCGCTGCGAGAGATCCCCGGCGGCAATCTTCGCGGCGGTCTGCTCCACGCGCGCCAGCGGCTCGAAGGTGCGGGTCACAATCACCCAAGTCATCGCGATCGCGGCGGCAAGTGTGGCAAGCCCGAACGCGAAGGTCAGCACCCCAACCAGCGCGACCACCTGGTTCGTTTGCTTCAACGGCAGGGCAATCACCATTGAAGAGGCCTGGCCATTGGTTGAGGACTCCAAAGAAATCGGCATAATACGCCAGTCGTTAGAGCCTGTCCGCGAGTTCACGGTCGTGCCGGTTTCGTGGTATTTCTTGACCTTTTCGGAATCCCAGCCGGTAAGAACCGGCTCGTTTTCCGCCTGTTGATCGGCTCCCGCTACCGAGTACAGCACGTTTCCGCGCTGATCAAGTATATAGACCCGGTACGAGCCGACCGCCCCGTCCTGCCGGGTCTGCGAGGTTCCGATGGAGGAAACGAGCGAGGAAGAACTCGCCTTCATCTCTTCGTCGAGCTGATGTACCATTTGGGCGCGCAGTGCCGAAATCGCCACGAGCGAGGTGACCGCGATGGCAAGCGCAATGAGCACCGAGGTCACCACCACCAGCTGAGTTCGCAGCGACAGCGAGTGAGGAAGACGATCAACAGGTTTCAGTGGCACGAGATACTAGCTCCGAGAACCGCGAATCATGTAGCCCACACCGCGTTTGGTGTGAATGAGCGGTTCGTGTCCTTCGCGATTGTTATCAATCTTGCGGCGCAAGTACGAAATGTACGACTCCACAATGGAGGAATCGCCATTGAAGTCGTACTCCCATACGTGGTCGAGAATCTGTGCCTTCGAGAGCACACGGTTTGCGTTGAGCATCAGGTAATGCAGCAGGTTGAACTCGGTGGGGGAGAGGTCGATTTCCTCATCTCCCAGGAACACCTCATGGGTGTCAATGTTCAGGCTCAGGTCATCCACGCGCAAAATCGCGTCGTCTTCTTCCTGGGCGTTGCGTGACCGACGCAGAATAGCGCGGATGCGGGCGATCACCTCATCCAGTGAGAACGGCTTGGTGACGTAGTCGTCACCGCCCGCGCCCAGACCGGCAACCTTATCTTCGGTGGCGTCCTTCGCGGTGAGGAACAGCACCGGGTACGTGCGCCCCGCATCGCGCAGACGACGGGTCACCTCAAAGCCGTCCATCCCGGGCATCATCACGTCGAGGACGATGAGGTCCGGTTGTTCGTTTTCCGCCTTCTCAATCGCTTCGCGACCGTTACCGGCGGTGACAACCTCAAACCCCGCAAAGCGCAGGGATGTAGCCAAAAGCTCTAGAATATTGAACTCGTCATCAACGACGAGCAGTTTAGCTTCTGCAGACATTGTGTACTCTTCTTTCACCAGGAAAATTATCGGAAAATCTTATGTACCGGTATGCGCGTCTTAGCTTGCTCGCCTGCGCAGAACCGCCAGCACAATACTGACCATGAGCGCAAGAAAAGCGACCGGAAGCAGAATCAGCGGAATCTGACTCATGAGCGCTGGCGGATGCGCCCCCGCCCATTTCATGAGGAGCATGACGACGCCGCATATTACGCATACTACGGCTAGAATACCGCCGCCTGCACCTAGCCAGCGAATCGCTCGGGTGTAGGGAAGGGCAGCGGCGGCCTCTACAGGCTCAGGAGAAGATACGCTTTTGCTACTCATGGCATAACCGTATCAGGTTTATGGGCCTGCTCCCGCCGAAAAATGCAATATTGCGCTGTGACGGGCAGTATTCACAGCGTTTGCGCAGGTTAGGGTCTGACATGGGCGCATGTGGGCGAAAACATCACACGAATCCCTCGCCGTCATCGCGCCGGGAGATGCTTTAATAGGTAGTATGTCTGAACAGGTGAACCAACAGCCCGACGAATCTACCGTGCCCACGCTCGAACACGATGTCGAGACAACGGCAGCTGCGCATGACCCTTTCGTCGTTGAGGAAGATGAACTTCCTACAGGGGAACCCACCCTGGGGCCTGCGCATAGGCGCCGTCGCACCACGAAGGTTGACGATATTCTTGCGGAGGCAAAAGATATTGCACTCACCGGGGTTGAGGCTGTTGCACCGCATAACTCTATCGGTCTGGTGCATCATTTGCGCGGCGAAGAAGAGCGCTTGACTACGCATCTTTTTGAGTGCCTGCTGCCGGGGTACCGCGGGTGGTTTTGGTTTGCGACTCTGTCGCGGGCGCCTCGATCTAAGGTCGCGACTATCTGCGAAGTCGGTCTGATTCCCGGTGATGATGCGCTTCTTGCCCCCGAGTGGGTGCCGTGGGCGGATCGCCTGCAGGCCAGCGAACGTGATAACAACGGCGCTGAGGAGGCGGGCACATCCGCTGAGGACAATCAGGACGTCGAGGATACCGAAGAGGCTTAACGTGAGCTTTCCCTAAGAGCCGCCTTGATAGTTTTGCTCTTCGCGGATGCACTCGGAACGATTTTCGAGATGGATTCTAAGGCGAAAAGTTCGCTTCAAGCGACGCGCCGGGGTAATCCGTGGCAAAACTACTTAAAAAGGTACATAATAGTTACTCAGATATAGGTTCGATATAAGGCTAGGCTACGTTTGCTTGGCTGCAGGTTGTATATAAGGGGAATAAGACGGTATGACCGATCTGATTGATACCACTGAAATGTACCTGCGCACCATCCTCGAACTCGAGGAAGAGGGCATTACCCCCATGCGTGCGCGTATTGCGGAACGTTTAGACCATTCCGGTCCGACCGTCTCACAGACTGTGGCGCGTATGGAAAAGCACGGACTACTCACTGTTGAGCCCGACCGTCACCTCGAACTGACCGATGAAGGTCGCAAGAAGGCCGTTGAGGTTATGCGTAAGCACCGCCTCGCCGAGCGTCTGCTCTCTGATGTGATCGGTCTGGATATCGAGTATGTACATGATGAGGCTTGCCGCTGGGAGCACGTGATGAGCGATCACGTGGAGAGGCGCATTCTGGATATGCTCAATCAGCCTAAATTCTCTCCTTATGGCAATGCTATTCCCGGCCTTGAAGAACTCGGCATCGACAGCGAAAAGAACGATGAACGCACCGTTCCTATGGCGCTTGCTGCCCGCGATTCCGGCCCTGAGGATCGCTTCACGATTTCACGCTTCCCCGAATCTATTCAGACGGATATTGACCTGCTCAAAGTGCTTGCCGACGCCGGTATTACCTTTGGCGCTTCGGTGTCTGTGGTCGGCGGCGACAATAACGATGTGATTGTGCGTGCTGATGGTGAAGACGCCTCTATCTCGTTGGATTTGGATGTTGCGAACGCTATTGTGGTCAAGCGCGCATCTGCACTCTAAAGAATGTATCGTTCGCCAGCCGGACGGTTGTAGAAGGCGGCTGATAGCGCGCCTTCCCGTATAGATCTCATAATTGACCGTGGGGCTTACCGTAGGGTGAGCTCCACGGTTCTGTTATGTCCTGAATTCTCGGGGGATGAGTGGGGGTGAGCCACAGTTACTCCTTAATATATAGGGGGTGGCTGCCAAATTGTACTCTTCGGGACGATATATCTTTATCGTCGAGAATTTGGCGTGTCATCGTGCATCCATGCTGGATATGCCTTTTGCAGATGCGATATTCAAAACCAGGTTTTGGGTGATGCATCCCAGATATAGCATGGAAGTTGCTGTAAAGTGGTAAAACTTTACGGTGCGACTATCAGGAGAAAATTAACGTTCGCGCAGAAAAAAATTTTAAGAGATATGGATCAACCTTAAAGAAACCTGGGAATGCTGGATAATTGTGCCGATAAAACCCCTCAAATCAGCGGAACGCTGTATAAAAATACTAGTCAGACGTTTATTACAGAAGAACAAGTGTTCTTTTCGTAAAGTATTATTAGCTCGGTGTTACGGACTATTTGACACTATTGGGGTGAAAAAGGTGGCGACAAGAGGTGACAACTGAGAGTTTTCTGTGTATTCTCATTCTGTGTCCAAATCCTAATCGTAAGAGGACACCCTTGGAGTGAATCCGCCGAGTTCTGCCAGCACTTCAAGGAACGTCTACCCATATACGGCAGAAGCGGGGGAACCACTTTTCGGTTTCTCCTTAGGGGAGAGGCCTAGGGGCTAAGTCGCACAAGTGACCGAGTGAATCCATGCTCGCGCCCGACAGCTTACCTCGTCAGGCAATGGAGGAATATTACTAATGGCTAAGAAGATTGTTCGTAACGCAGGTATCGTTGCTATTGCCGGTGCTGCTGTTATCGGTTCCAACATTCCCGCAAACGCATTTGCTGAGGTTCCTGCAGCAACCGACTTGAGCTACGACTACAGCAGCTACGAGTACGATTACAGCAGCTACCAGACCCCCGCAACTTCCTACGTTGCACCTCAGGCTGAGCAGCAGACCGAGTACGTTGCACCTGCACAACAGACCGCACAGGTTGAGACTACTTCTGCACAGGCACCTGCTGCTGCAGCAGATCAGGCTCCTGCACCCGCTACCAACAACGCAACCCGTGATTCTATTGTGTCTGCAGCTAAGGCTGCTCAGGGTACCGGTTACGTTTGGGGCGGTCGCTCCTACGGTGCATGGGACTGCTCCGGCTTCGTCTCCTACATCTTTGCTCAGCAGGGCATCAAGCTGACTCCTTACACCTACACCATGTCCACTGAGCTTCGCGCAACCGCGAACCCCCAGCCTGGCGACATCGTGTTCACCAACGGTTACAACCACGTTGGTATCTACGTGGGTAACGGCCAGATGGTCTCCGCTCTGAACCCCTCGCAGGGTACCCAGCTGACCCCCGTTGATGGCAATGGTTACATGCCTGTCGATGGTTACTACACCGCTTTCTAATCTCATCTGAGATAGAGAAGACTTAGACAAAGACGGCACCCGTCCAATCGGATAGGTGCCGTCTTTGCGTGCTCTGGAAGGTATATATGCCTTTCGAACTCGGTGTCAGACTTGGTGTCACACTCGTAAGGCTTGCGTGCAGATTCTAGGCGCTTAAGCCCTCACACCGCGGCTCTATGGCAGAAAAACGCGGGAGAGACCGCATCGTGGTCATGTGAATATCTCATGATGTGACTATATAAAGATAGGCTTGCCTTGTCTTCTGGGCGAGTACAATACTTGAACTATGGAAAATACATCATCAACTCCCATCCGCGAAGACTGGACGGGCGAGGCATCTCCGACAGCTGTAGCAACCCTCTCAGGCACCGGCGGCCTGATCGTCGCCCCCACAAAGGTTGGCTATATCCTCATGGCTACTGATGGCGAAGGTCTCGAACGTAAATTTGATGCCAAGCTCCGCAAGCGCGAAAAGCCCGGTGTCGTGCTGTGCGCATCCTTAGAACAGCTCGATAAACTCGCCCAGATGACCCCAGAAATCCGCGAATTCTACCGGAAACACTGGGATGACGACATTCTTTTAGGATGCATTCTGCCCTGGCGCGAAGACGCTGAAAAGTACCTGCCGGATGAAACGACGAAGGAACTTGCCCGCGATGCGCGCGCAACCAGCTGCTTCGTGGTGCGTTTTGGTACCCCCGCAGAACAGATTGTTCGTGCCCTCTGGGAGAATGAAGGGAAACTGACCTTCGCGAGCTCAGCAAACCCCTCGGGCATCGGTAATAAGGGGCGCGTGACGGGCATTGGCGACCGCATCGAGAACGGCGTAGACGTGATTGTGCGCGGCGATGAATATGTGAAATCCATTCAACCCGATAAGACCGACGAAACACGCCACGAACAGGGCGTGATGGTCTCAATGGTCGATGCCGAGGGCAACCTGGTGCCCGAACAGCACGGTGAACGCGGCGTGACCCCCGCCCCCACCCTGATTCGTAAGGGTCTGGACTATGAAGAGATTATGCGCCATCTGAGCGACTCATTCCCCAGCTGGGATTATCGCCACGGCATGTACTACTAAGCCCGCCTCAGGCTATTTTCGGTAGGTTATACGGGGCGTGCGTCTGATGGTCGATCAGGCGCACGCCCCGTATATGTCTCTAGGCGTGAGGCGAAAATACGTTCTTGTGGGGCAGGATATGCGGGTACCATAGAAGAATGCCAACACAGTTTGAAAGCCCTAAGAACAGCTCCGACCAGGAATTTACGTACCTTGCCGTCGGCATGGTTGCGGGTGCGATTCCGGGCATTGTGATCGGTCTGCTCGTCGCTCTGCCGCTCGGCAACCCGGCCATGTGGGTTTCTGTCGTCGGCGGCATAGGCATTATTATCGGCATGGTGAGTGCCCGCATGATCTACCGCAAGAAAACGAGGGCACGAAAAAATGCCCGCAGTGAGCAGGAATAGCCCATCGGCGGGCACAATTTAGTGTGCCTCCTTGGTCGGCTGTTCGCTCAACGCTGCGCGGTAGCCCTCCAGCTCGGTACGGAGGTTCAGACGCGCGGGCGCATCCCAGAGAAGATGCGCGGTGTCTGAGGCATAGATCGCCGTGCGGTTCAGAAAACCTTGCAGAATCGCCGCTCGACCGCGAGTGAAAGCGTCAGAAGCGTAATGAGCATACTCGGCGCGAACCCCGGCGACATAGCGGGTATAACGCGGGCTATCGGCGGCGAGAATCGCAAGGTCAGCATCAAGGAAGAATGCTGCATCGGCACGGGTAAGTGCGCCAGAGGTATATTCTTCAATACCATCGGCTAATTGGTGAGAAGCCGTGAGCTCTATCAGGTGCGCAATAGCGGTAACCTCGCGGTTCGTGAGAGACCCGGTGCTTGCCAGGGGAGTGAGGGCGGTGCGTGCGAGGTCGGCACTAGCCGCCTCGTCTTCGCCGGGATTTGCCTCGTAGACGGCATCATGAAACCATGCCGCCAGAAGTACTGCCCGCGGGGTTGCGGTGTGGTGTCGTTTGTAAAGGGTCTTGAGCGCGGTGAGCATTTCCGAAAGATGCACGCTCGTGTGGTATTTCCGATGCGGCTGCTCGTAACGTTCCAGTAGATCTTCGCCCAGTGCTGTGTGTCCGGGCAGCAACGAGTCCCAGGCGCGCATGAGACGCGGGCGTATTTTGTTAGGGCGTTCCCGCAATGGCACCCGCAGCCCGCTGTCTATCAGGATGCGCGTCAGCCGCGATCCGCTCACCTCGCGCGCACCTGCACGAACCAGCCCCTCGTACCGATACGCGGGAACGTCGTAGTGGTCGGCATCGAAAGCACGCGGACTTATGCCGGTTTTCGCCGCAAAATCGTGAAGTTCCGCCAAAGAAGTGTCAGAAATTAGGTGCGAAAAGACCGTGCCGTGTGCGGGCCAGACGGGCGGGTCAATAAAAATACTCACTCGTCTATTCTAGGGGCGTGTAAGATGCTAAATCCTGTGTGATGCTCGTATAATGGAACGAGTTGCCCCCGTAGCTCAGGGGATAGAGCACTTCTCTCCTAAAGAAGGTGTCGGACGTTCGAATCGTCTCGGGGGCACGGGTAGCGAACCCGCTTGATGCAGCTTCCTCGCGGAGGAGCATCAAGCGGGTTTTATTTTATCTGCAGGGCGCCGTTGCCCGTGTTGAGGGCGTAGAACATAAAGATTCCATAACATTTTGCCGCAAATCATGAAGTAGGCAGCCCTATACGCTTATTCTGAAAGTGACCGATAAACACCCATACATATCTATGAGAGGCAATGATGTCTTCTATTTTTACCCGCAGAAATGCATTGTTCGTGTTCGGAACCGGAGCCGGTGCGGCATTATTGAGCGCGTGCGGTGGTAATTCCACCGCTGAAAGCTCCGGGTCGGGGAGCGCATCGTCGTCTGATGTATCGCCGAGTGCCTCTTCAAGTTCAAGCTCTTCATCGTCGAGTTCAGCCTCGGCCAGTTCCTCGTCAGCTTCTGCATCATCAAACTCAGGATCCTCACCATCGCAGTCTGGCGCAACCGACATTGATATGAGCGGCAGCTATGGCGGAAAAATCGATTTTGAGTCCGTTCTGGAATACGAGAAATCCGGTACATATGAGCCCGCTACGAAGGAGCATCCGGCAAAAAACGTTCCTAAACCCAAGAAACCTGCCGGTGCGGATGAGAAGTCGCTCAAGGGCCTCCACCTGAGCATCGCGTTTGCGGTTGCCGCAACGCAATACGCCTATAACACGGGGGATTACTCCCTGCTGGAGCAAAGCTCTATGTCGGAACCAGAACGCAATTACTTCTTGAGGGAAGAGAAGGAACGACTCGATAAAACCCGCGAAGGCACATTCTGGCCGGATAATATCACGATCGAGTATACGCTCACCGAAGAGAGTCCCCGGCTTGAAGGCGATGGCGAATACAAATGGGATCGTGAATTTATCGTTGAGTACGGTAAATTCGAGGTTGTTGACGGCAAAGTTGAGTACCATTCAGACGAAGACCACGACATGATATATCGCGATAAATTTATAGGTAATCTGACGGCGCAGTATATTAACGGAGCTTGGATAACCAGCGCGGTTGCCAATCAACCGAAGTCTAAGAGCTAAAACGTAAGTGGTCTTGCCTCTGTAAAGGTATTTATCTCCGAAGGACTCTGTTTATCCTTTCGGACTACTAATGTGCGTGCTGTACTGCTCTATACTCCTGTGCGACGAGTATTGCTGATGATGACGGGAACTTGTGCGCTGTGCCGCGCAAAGGGGCAGTGCAAGCCTAAACTTAAACATATACCGATTTGTCCTACACTTCCGATAAGGAGAACTCTACTCATGTCTTCTCTGCTCGATCGCCGAACCGCTTTACTGGTTCTGGGCTCTAGCGCCGGTGCCGTATTTTTATCTGCATGTGCCCCTAAGGTGAATGGGATTGAGGCGACGTCGCCCGCATCCTCTAGTTCATCGTCTTCTTCCAGCTCGTCGAGCTCTAGTTCGTCGTCAAGTTCTTCAAGCTCCAGTTCGTCGGCATCACGTTCAGCGTCGTCAAGCCCGAGCCCGAGTATCGACATGAGCGGCAGCTACAAGGGCGATATTAACTTTGAATCCGTGCTCGAATACGAGAAGTCGGGTACTTTTGAGCCCGCCACCAAGGAACACGCTCAGAGAAACACCCCCAAACCCAAGAAACCGGGGAGTGTCACCGAGAAATCCCTCAAGGGGATGCGCGACACTATCGCCTATACGGCGGCAACGGTCGAATACGCCATTAATACAGGTGATTACTCGCTTATTGAAAACGGTCCTATGAGCACATCCGAGAAAAACCATTTCTTAGACAGCGAGATGAAGGATCTGCTGCAGAGAGCACGGGACGGCAAACGCTGGGTGGACAACGCCAAAATAACCTACACTTTGGATGAAGACAAGCCCGTGTGGGATGGAGAAGTCTACTCGTGGAAACGTACCTTTACGATGAATTACGGCAAATTTGAAGTTGACGACGGGAAGGTAGAGGACGTATCAGACGGCGGAGGCGACGCTAAACGGGAATATAAAGGTCACCTGCTGGCGGAATACCGCAACGGATCTTGGGTTGTTGCAGGTATAGCATCACAGTTTGAAGACGATGACGATCCCGTAACTCCGTCGAGCTCCCCTAGCGCATCAGCAGGGATTTAGGACCGAGCCCGTCTTCCGCGCGGGGCTCTGCATGAGTCCTCCCATGAAAAAGGAACCCTAATCGTGAATTAGGGTTCCTTTTTATGAGAGGACGAAGGGGAGTTATTCTTCGGGTTTACCGTCTGCCTCGGCGTTTGGCCCGCCCGCGATAAAGGTGGAGGCCGCATCCTTAATGCTGCGCACCAGCTGGTATGCGATACCCGCCAGAGACAGAAGCAGCAGCGCCCAATCCACAGGTAACAGCACGTTCAGAGCACCGGGCTGATGCGCGGGGTCGGCGAGCGTTGCATCCAGCATAAAAATCGTGGCAATGTGCACGAGCAGGTAGCCCACCGGAGCCGCCGTGAACAGTGCCCGCAGCACCTTCGGCAGGCGCGACGTATACGCCAGAAACGCCAGCGAAAGCCCAAAAAAGAGCGCAAAAACTATGCCCACCGAACGATGCGCATACGTATACGCACCCAGATTGTCGCCCAGCCCGGAGGCGAAGGCGGACAGAGCTTCGGTTGAGGTGACGGGGGAGAGATCGGGAACCTGGGCGTTCGCCAGCCTGCCGTAGCTTGGCAGCACCCAGAACGCCACATAGGCGCCCAACAGCAGGGAAATCGTGACCGCCACGTACAGAAAGGTCTTCGAACGCTGCTGTTCGGCGGGTGCGTTCGCGCGCACGGCACGGTCATCCATGACCTGTTTGAGCTCATGAATTTTATGCTCTTGGGGTTTTCGCCCGGACTGCGGTCGGCTCTGCCCCTGCTGCGCCTGCTCGCCGTACAGGCGTTTCTTCTGACCTTGTGATAGACCCATACCTTCCATTATTGCGCAGAGCGACTGGCCGTGTCAGCGTGGGGCCTTTACCAAAAGAATGCTGTGGAGTATATATACGGGGCAGGCTTCTTGGTCTTCTGCCGCGCGACATTGCTTATTTGCTACCGGAAACTGACAGCCGCAAAGTCGGTTATATCCTGACATACCATACCTAGTTTTCTTTACTTGCGCGTATTACTCACCCAGACTCGCAATTGTCCTCTCTCCGCTTTCCCAGTCACTACGGATCACCGCATATCCCATGACATCGCACCTGATACCCTGAACGGTAACTCCAGCTTCTCGATAATGCGCCTCGTGAACCCAACCTGCAGAGTTAAAAGCACGACGCATAGCAATATTGTCGCTTCGTGTATTGCCCTCAACACGGATAATGGAGCTTTTGGATTCAAAAATAAGGTCAGTTAGCTTAATGAGCGCAATACTCCCGAGCCCTTGATTTCTATATTTCGCTGCCATACGCATATCTATTTCTGCTGTGGAATCTTGCAGTCCGTGTACTATGGCAATACCGACGTGCTCTCCATCGTTGTGAATAAAGGCAACACGGTTATTAGGTTCCGAGAATTCCTGCTCTTCAAACCGGCGTATGAGGCTCTCATGCGATACGTTATGTTCAAGATGGAATGGCCAATCGCTGCCGCAGAAAACATTCTCAAATGGTTCCCATTCGTGCTTTATATCTGCCCAACGAACAACACAGTTCATGTTTTTCCTAACTTATTTTTCAGCTCATATTTTGTGTTTCGAGAACGTATGAATCTCATCTTCAACACTGAGCTCACATAATAAAACATAGGAGGAATCAACCGTAATAATCTGATAGTACAGGGTATTACTTTCGGAACTTATACCACCGATTACGCCAAGGGGTTTCATGATGGAAATTCCCTTTACTATTTACTGAGGAGTCCTCACAGTAGGGTCAGATGATGCCAGTACCCTTATAGCTTGGCCAGGTCGATCTTGCCCATGTGCAGGATCTTATCGCGTGTGGCGGCGTTGGCCATGAGTTCGGCGATGTTGTAGGGGACGATCTGCCACGAGACACCCCAGCGGTCGACGCACCAGCCGCAGCGCTCGGCCTCGGGCACAGCAGAGAGCCCCGCCCAGTAGCGGTCGATCTCTTCTTGGTCGCGGCAGGAGACAATCATGGAGACTCCGGGCGTGAAGGTGAAATCGTGGAAGGTCCCAGAGTCCGTGGCTGCTATCCAAGTGCCGCGCAGGGTAAAGTCGGTGAACATGACCGTACCCGCATCCAGCGGTCCGCCTTCCTCGTAACGGTACAGAGCACCGCGGTGGGCGTTATCAAACAGGGCGATCCAAGCGTCTGTGGCTTCCTCGGCATGAGCGTGATTAGTACCGCCGAACATGAAGGATGGGATAACAAAGGGGCGCGGATCGCCGTCCGGGTCGGTGAGCATGAGCTGCCAGGTCATGCCGAAACGGTCACGAACCCAAGCGTAGCGCGGGGAGAAGGGGTACTTACCCAGCTCCATGAGTACGCCGCCGGTACTGAGCCGCTCATAGAGCTCATCAAGGTAGTCTCGGGCCTGTTCCTCTCCGCCGAATAAGAGCGGATCAAAGTTCAGGATGCAGCTGATCGACGGGTTCGGGGCATATTGGTTACCGCCGTTGATGAGCGAGAGCTTGAAACCGTGGATGCTGACCGTTGCCGCAAGCCCGGGCGCCTGCTCGGTCACGGATGCATCGCGAAAAACATTGGCGTAGAACTGTGCTGCTTCGTCGGCGGTGCCGTCGCACCAAATAGCGGGAGTGATGACCTGATCCATCCGGTCATCGTAACATGTCTACACCGCGCGGTGGGGTACCGCTAAGAGCGAATTATGCGCGGCAAACGGGCGCGATGGGTGGGAGCGAGAGGGCAAATACGGTAGCATGGAATATCGAACGTGTATTCTAGGCAGCGAGGTAGATCATGAGCGAACCCACCAACTCCGCATCCGGCGTTGAGCCTGCCGCAGATACCCTCTTTGCCGATCTCGAAAACACGCAGCCACCCTACGATCCCGAATATGATGCCCACATTCCGCCGGAAGATAGTTCCGCACCCGAAGAAGACCCCTTCGCCCACGAATCTTTTATGCCCGAGCTCAACCCTGAAGCGGTGACCTCCCAAACTGTCACCGCCCACGAGGATGCACTCGGCGAGTTCATGCCGCCCGCCTACCGAGTGGGCGGGTACGGAAGCGAGTACAACCCAGAAGACCCTTACGGGGAGCGCACCTATTCGCTCAGCACAATCGACCCCGCAACCCTGATCAACGGGCTTAACGACCGGCAGCGCGAAGCTGTTTTACACGCCGGCTCGCCCCTGCTGATCGTCGCCGGAGCCGGGTCTGGCAAAACCCGCGTGCTGACGCACCGCATCGCCCATCTGCTCGCAACCGGTCGGGCAACCCCCGGGCAGATTCTCGCCATCACCTTCACGAACAAGGCTGCGGCGGAAATGCGTGAGCGCATCCAAGTGCTGATCGGTTCGCGCGCACAGCACATGTGGATTTCCACCTTCCACAGCTTCTGCGTGCGCGTGCTACGCCGAGAAGCTAAGGCACTCGGGCTCAAATCGACCTTCACGATCTACGATTCGGCGGATTCGCAGCGCCTGCTCACGCTCATTATCAAAGAGTTGAACCTGGACACCAAAAAGTTTGCCCCCAAGGCCGTAGGGCACAGGATTTCTGCCCTCAAAAACGAGCTGGTGAGCGCCGAAGAATACATTGCGGCGGCAGCGAATAACCCGTGGGAAAAGACTATCGCGCAGATTTACACCGTCTACACTCAACGCCTTCGCGCCGCGAACTCCCTCGACTTTGACGACCTCATCGGCAAAACCGTGTTTTTGCTCAAGAAGTTTCCCGAAATCGCAAACTATTATCGCCGCAAATTTCGGCATATTCTGGTGGACGAATACCAAGACACCAACCACGCCCAGTACGCACTCGTGCGGGAGTTAGTGGGGGCGCATCCGCAGGGAAACACTCGCGAGCAGGGACCGTACCCGGATGCTCCACCGCCCGGCGAACTGACCGTCGTGGGTGACTCAGACCAGTCGATTTACGCCTTCCGCGGCGCCGACATTCGCAATATTACGGATTTCGAGAGTGACTACCCCAATGCGCACATTATTCTGCTGGAACAGAACTACCGTTCCACGCAGAACATTCTCTCTGCCGCGAACGCCGTGATTGAACGCAACCCCAACCGCCGCCCCAAGAAGCTGTGGACGGCATCGGGGGAGGGCACAAAAATCGTGGGGTACGTCGCCGAATCCGAACATGCGGAGGCGCGCTATATCGCCCAAGAAATAGACCGGCTTGCCGATGAACACGGCATCAAACCCTCGGATGTGGCGATTTTCTACCGCACCAATGCTCAATCCCGTGCCCTTGAAGAACTCCTGATGCGCGCCGGACTGCCGTACCGCGTGGTCGGCGGCACCCGGTTCTACGAGCGCAAAGAAATTAAAGATGCGCTCGCCTACCTGCGCGCCCTCTCAAACCCGGACGACGACGTGAGTGTGCGGCGTATTCTCAACGAACCTAAACGCGGTATCGGTGCGAAATCTGAGACCGTGGTTGCCGATCACGCATCGGCACAGCGAATTTCTTTCTTCGCCGCCGCCCGTGCCGCTGCCGCCGAGCCGGGGAGCGTGCCGGGTTTGGGCGCTGCCGCCGTGAAAAAGTATGCTCAGT
Organism: Rothia sp. HMSC067H10; assembly: GCF_001810635.1. Taxonomy (NCBI): domain Bacteria; kingdom Bacillati; phylum Actinomycetota; class Actinomycetes; order Micrococcales; family Micrococcaceae; genus Rothia; species Rothia sp. HMSC067H10. The sequence goes on along the minus strand of NZ_KV802279.1, from coordinate 205,629 downwards.
TCGTCAAGCTCATGGACGACCTCGCCCAGATTGCGCGCACCGAATCAGCCGCCACAACCCTAGAAGCGGTGCTCGAACAGTCTGGCTATCTCGCCGCCCTGCGCGAATCTAAGGATATTCAGGACGAATCCCGGGTGGAAAACCTCTCGGAGCTGCTGGATGCGATGGTCGAGTTTGAGGCGGAGAACCCCGGCGCGGACTTAGAACAGTTCTTAGAGCATGTCTCGCTGGTGGCTGATGCCGACTCGATCCCCTCCCGAGGCGCCTCCGCCGACGGGCAGACCCCGTCTGCCGCGCAGATTGCCGCCGAGGCCGCAGAAGCGAAGGCACAGGGCATGATTACCCTGATGACCCTGCACACCGCCAAAGGCCTGGAGTTCCCGGTTGTTTTCCTGACCGGGCTGGAACACGGGCTGTTTCCGCATCAGCGGGCGCTGACCGACGAGGGCGAGATGAGCGAGGAACGCCGCCTTGCCTACGTGGGGCTCACGCGCGCGATGCAGCGGCTCTATATCACCCGCTCTGAGACCCGCACGATGTGGGGCAAGAGCCAGTTCAACCCGCCTTCCCCTTTCCTGGAAGAGATTCCCGAGGAGCTGATCGAGTGGCGTCGCCTGGGCGGATTTGCCGGGTTTGGTGCCTCCGGGATGGGTGCATACGCCAACGGTGCCAGCGGGTATGGAGGCTACGGGCAGGGCGGCTATCGCGGGGCGAGCGGATACAGTTCCGGCGGTGGGCGCAATGCTGATGGGCGCGGGTTAGACAGGCGCAGCACGGGCGGCTACGGCACAGGATACGATGAATCCCGCACCCGAGCGAACCGTGAACCATCAACCGCCGAGGTCAATGGTTCGGCAAGCTACGGTTTGGCGGCCGCAGCCAGCGCATCCGGAGCGGTGCGCAACCGATCACGGGTGCATCAGGGCAAGGAAATTCCGCAGCTGAAGGTGGGCGATACGGTGCGCCACACCAAGTTCGGAGAGGGCCGAGTTCTCGCTCTGGAAGGCACCGGCGATAAGACCGTGGCGAAGGTGCGTTTTGCCTCCGAAGAGAAGCGTTTGCTGCTGCGGTATGCGCCGTTGGAGAAAGTCTCGTAACCCCCCGACCCGTAGGGCGCATCTGAACACGTGATGCCACCCACAAAAACCGGGTTGATGCGCACCCACAAGTGCACACTAACCTATATTTCCGATAAAGTAGAGACGAGAGGATTTCGAAAGCGTTTTCGCGCGCCCGCACGGGTGCCAAGGCGCATCGTATGAACCTCATGAGACCAGGCCGTCGCATCCCATGCGGCGGCATCACTTCGACGAAGAAGGACACCTGTGGACCTTTTCGAATACCAGGCGCGCGATCTCTTCGCAAAGCACGGTGTACCCGTGCTCAAGGGTATTGTTGCGACCACTCCCGAAGAAGCAAAGGCAGCAGCTGAGGAAATCGGCGGCCTGACCGTCATTAAGGCTCAGGTTAAGACCGGTGGCCGCGGTAAGGCCGGCGGTGTGAAGCTCGCTAAAAACCCTGAAGAGGCATACGAGTACGCTCAGCAGATTCTTGGTATGGATATCAAGGGTCATACCGTTCACCGCGTGCTGGTCGCACAGGGTGCCGACATTGCTGAAGAATACTATTTCTCGATTCTGCTTGACCGTGCAAACCGCTCGTACCTTGCCATGTGCTCGGTCGAGGGCGGCATGGAAATTGAGCAGCTCGCCGCTGAACGCCCCGAGGCTCTCGCTAAGGTTGAGGTGGACCCGCTGGTGGGCATCGACTCCGCTAAGGCACAGGAGATCGTTGAGGCCGCCGGGTTCTCCGCTGAACTACAGCCTAAGGTGGTTGAGGTTCTCGTGAAGCTGGGCGATGTCTTCAATAAGGAAGACGCAACCCTTGTTGAGGTTAACCCCCTCGTGCAGACCCCCGAAGGCGATATTCTGGCTCTTGACGGCAAGGTCTCTCTCGACGATAACGCGGAATTCCGCCAGCCCGATCACGTGGCGCTTGTTGATAAATCCGCCGAAAACCCGCTGGAAGCTAAGGCTAAGCAGCACGACCTGAACTATGTGAAGCTCGACGGTGAAGTTGGCGTTGTCGGTAACGGTGCCGGTCTGGTGATGTCTACCCTGGATGTGGTGGCATACGCTGGCGAAAAACACGGCAATGTGAAGCCCGCCAACTTCCTCGATATCGGTGGCGGCGCATCCGCTGAGGTTATGGCTGCGGGCCTTGAGATTATTCTGGGCGATGAGCAGGTTAAGAGCGTTTTCGTGAACGTCTTCGGCGGTATCACCTCGTGCGATGCCGTGGCTGAGGGCATCGTGAAGGCGCTTGAGATTCTGGGCGATTCCGCAGCTAAGCCGCTTGTGGTGCGCCTGGACGGCAACAACGTGGAGGAAGGCCGCCGCATCCTCTCTGAGGCAAACCACCCGCTCGTGGTGCAGGCAACCACCATGGATTCAGGCGCCGACAAGGCAGCAGAGCTCGCTAACAAGGCGTAATCGCCACCGAAGGATTTATAGGAAAAACTATGTCTATCTTTGTGAACAAAGACTCTAAGGTCATCGTTCAGGGCATCACCGGCGGCGAAGGCACCAAGCACACCGCTCGTATGCTCGCAGCCGGCACGAACATTGTGGGCGGCGTGAACGCCCGCAAGGCTGGCACCACCGTTACCCACAAGGCAAAGGACGGCTCCGATGTTGAGCTGAAGGTCTTCGGTACCGTTGCCGAGGCTATTGCCGAAACCGGTGCAAACGTTTCGATTGTTTTCGTGCCGCCCGCCTTCACCAAGGCTGCCGTGCTTGAGGCTATTGAGGCTAAGATCGGTCTGGTCGTCGTCATTACTGAGGGCGTGCCTGTGCAGGATACCGCTGAGTTCTGGGCTGCCGCGAAGGCTTCGGTGGACGAGAACGGCAAGCAGATTACCCGCATTATCGGGCCGAACTGCCCCGGCATTATCACCCCTGAGGAGTGCCTGGTCGGTATTACTCCTGCGAATATCACCGGAAAGGGCAAGATCGGTCTTGTTTCCAAGTCTGGTACCCTCACTTACCAGATGATGTTCGAGCTCGCCGACATTGGGTTCACCACCGCTATCGGTATTGGCGGCGACCCGATTATCGGCACCACCCATATTGATGCTCTGGAGGCTTTCGAGGCTGACCCGGAGACCGAGGGTATTGTGATGATTGGTGAGATTGGTGGCGACGCGGAGGAGCGTGCCGCTGAGTACATCAAGGCGAACGTCACCAAGCCTGTGGTCGGTTACGTGGCTGGCTTTACCGCTCCCGAGGGCAAGACTATGGGCCATGCGGGTGCGATCGTCTCAGGTTCTTCGGGTACCGCTCAGGCGAAGAAAGAGGCCCTGGAGGCTGCTGGCGTGAAGGTTGGCAAGACCCCTTCCGAGGCCGCTAATCTGATGCGCGAAATCTTCGCCAACAAGTAGCATCCCGCCCGGTTCAGGCAGCTAATAAGACCCCCGGCGGTGCGAGTATTATGCTCGCGCCGCCGGGGGTCTCGTATATTCTCACAGCCAGGGTGCTATCTTCTAGTGAATAAACGCCACTCTTATTTAATCGGGTGACGGACGACAGTCTTCATTTTTTCTGGGTTGGCTTTCCTCGGGTCACTGAGATAAATTTCATGATGTAGGCGCTCTGAGCTCATATCTATTTGATAGCCATTTTGAATGGCAAACTCATGCATTGCAGCAACGGTTTCAGGCTCGCTGTCATAAGTGCCAATGTGCATACATTGTACACAGAGCCCTTCGTCGTAAGTTAGAAATTCAACCTTTGAAAAATCACGCTTTTTCTTCTTCGTGGCTGTTTCAACAGCCCAGTCGAAGTCTTCTTTGGCTACAAAGTCTGGCAATCGAATGACGGATATAAAATGCATATCTTGTTTCCTCGTATAATCCATTTCATTTCCGCTTTTATCTTGCCACCAGAAACCTTCAAGAGGTGGAACAGTATAGTTAAAGAAGTCAGCTATCTTATGAGGGCCTTTATAGCTCATTTTTAGGGTATAAGCCACTCCATACAGTAATTCAATAGCTTCTTTATACTCGCCCCCATCTTGATTAGGGTCGCCTGTACCGCGAACAGCCAGATAGTTCATTGTGGGAACAGTGATAATGCTGGGTTCTGTCTTAGGCTGGTAGAGTTCTTTGAACTCTTTCTTATAATCAAATACCATCTTCATTTCCTCCTTGAAGTAGATGAATTTCCTGATTGATCCAATCTAATTCCGCCAGCATTAGTGTTTGCCCAAGACTAAAAAGCTGTTGAGCAATGGGGGCATGATGCTGACTATTTTCTCGTTCGTGTGACATGTTGCTGAGGTCAGTTTCAAGACTCTCCTTTCGCTTGGAAAGCGCGACAATTAACTCCTCATTGCCTAAAAGAAAACTGGTTGCGAACCCCGTCATAAAATGTGTGTTTGTGGGCCTACGTTCGCAAATCAGCTCTAGTGTTGATTCCTTTAAGGCTTCAACACCTTTATCGGTAATCTGATATTCCTTTTTCTCTTTACCTTTACTGGCTTTGCTATCAGCCAACCCCTTTTTCTCTAATTTATCAAGAATGTAATAAATAGATGAGAACCCAATGTCTGACCACTGACGCATGCCACGTTCCGTAATTACCTGTTCAATGTGATAACCGTGCTGCGGCCCTTCAGTCAGAATACCTAGAATAAGTTGTTCATTTAATGAAATACCCATAGACACCTTCATCATATTATTCTAGTAGTAGAATACTTCTACTCTAGTACTAGAATAATATATTGTCAATACTTATAAACAGCCTACTTTTAGGGTGCTGTTCATGGAAGGGTGCTGCGCTCATGCAACGGAACACCGGCTTCTCAGCTACCTATACCGCTTGTTTCTAAAATCGGCCAGAGGATATTTGTCGTGGTGCGTGGGCTGTTTGGTGGTTGCAAAACAACCTCTAAAGAATAACTCTCCACATATTGAATACAGACAAGAGCTCTTGTCAGACTAGCCTTTCTGGGGTGGTGGCTCTATCCCAGTGTGGTTCCGAAGGCTAGGCCCAGCAGGTAGGTGATGCCCGCCGCGCCTAGCCCGATAAGGATTTGGCGCAGCCCGCGGCGCATCGGGGAAGACCCCGAGAGCAGACCCACAATACCGCCGGTGAAGCCCAGCGCTATGGCGACGAACAGGAGCGAAAGCGCCATCGCCCAGACGCCGGAAATCCCGAAAATATAGGGCAGAATCGGCACGAGCGCCCCGGATGCGAAAAAGCTAAACGATGCCGCCGCCGCGCCAATATCCGTACCGAGTGCTACGTTCTCTTCCTCGCCCTCTTCATCTGCACGATGCGACAGTGACGGGTCGCAATCGCAGTCGAGGTACCCGAAACGTTCCAGCGCGCGGTGATGCGCCGCCTCCTCATCCATACCGCGCGCCCGGTAGATGAGCTCAAGCTCATTCGCATCAATATCAAGGTCACTCGCCACACGCAGGGTCACCTGGGTCGGCTGGGATGCATCCAAAAGTTCACGCTGGGAACGTACCGAAACGAACTCGCCCGCCGCCATAGAAAGCGCGCCCGAGAGCAGCCCGGCAATCCCCGAAAGTAACACCATAGAGCTGGACGCACCCGAGGCCGTAATACCGATCGTCAGCGCCAGATTCGAGACCAGCCCGTCGTTCGCGCCGAACACCGCCGCGCGGAAGTTGCCAGAGAGTTTTTCACGCCCGTTAGTTGCCAGGGCACGGATAATTTCTTCGTGAATAGCCTCGTCAGCCGCCATTTCTTCGGTGGCGTCCGGATCTTCGGCGTAGGGGGAGCGGGATTCGGCACGCTGAGCCATCGCCAGAATAAAAACCGATCCGAAATGCCGCGCAAGGAACTGCAAAATAGCCGAAGACAGTGAGGGGCGTGAGGGTTTACCGGCATGTTCTCCAAGCATATCGCGCCAGTGTTGTTGATGGCGTTTCTCGGCCTCGGCAACCTGCATCAGAATCTCACGCTCTTCGCCCTCGGCGCGCTGGGCTAGGTAGCGGTAGATGCGCGCCTCCGACTCTTCATCGGCGAGATAACGCCGCCACCGCCGGATTTGCGCGTCACTCGGCTGGGTGACGGGGTGGTGCCGTGCAGGTGCGTGCCCGGTTGCCGAGGAAGAATCTTGGGATGCGGTGCGAGCCCCCTCAGTTTGGGTGGTGAGAAGATGCTCGCTCTGAGTTTTATGCGGTTCGGCCGATGTCATAGATATCCCGGGTAGATTGGTGTGCAACTCACCAGCATAGGGGGTTCGTACTCGAAAATCTAGGAAAAGGTGCCGGTGCTTTTATGTTCGCTGCGTCGAAAAATATCTTTCCCAGTACCCTCACTGGTACGTTTCTTCATGCGAAAAAGAATTTACAGGTAGCGTGAGAAACGGCTGTTAAGAAAACCTAAGGAAAATCAATACAGGGGATAGTTAGGGCAATAAAGGTGCCGCCTCCCGCGTAGGGGAGACGGCACCTTTCGTTCTAAAATCCTGTGTGCGGATTACTTGATTTCGCCTGCGCTGTTCTCTAGGAATGCGCGAACGAACCACTGGAACTTCTCAAGCTCAGCGGTCTGACCGATCAGCAGGTCCTCGGTAATGGGGTCAACCTTGCCGGCGAACTCGATAGCCTTGCGATGGTCTTCGATCACGCGGGTGTAGACGTCGTTGAGGGCATGCAGGTGCTCGGTCACGCGAGCGCGGCCTACGGGGTAATCCTCGTGGTTGCGTGCTGCGACCAGTGCACCGGCGAGACCATTGGGGGTTGCGCCCAAGGTTGCCATACGTTCTGCGATGTCGTCCACGAAGTTGCGAACGGTATCGACCTGCGGGTCAATCATTTCGTGCACGGCGATGAAGTCGGGGCCGGTTACGTTCCAGTGTGCGTGCTTCAGGGAAAGATGCAGTTCGTTAAGGTCGTGCAGACGAGCCTGCAGAACCTCGGAAATTTCTTTGCCTTCGTCAAGAGTAAGACCGGGTGCGGTGTATTGTGCGAATGTCATGTGAGACTCCTTCTTAGTGCGTAGATGCTGCTTCAAGGGGTAGACGGCGGGGGATTCTCACCCGCTATCTCCCCGCAAAAGCGTTATCCTTAGTAAATCATTTTTACGCCCCGGAGTCAAGTTTATTTTTAGTAATTCATAATAAGGGTGGCTTTGGATGCGGTTCTGACAACGCTAAAAAATAGCCCAGATAAGGCTTAGCACACCCCGCCACAACCCTGCACCATCAACAAACTATCATTGTGAATACGGTGAGGAACGCGAAAATCGGGTGGCTATTACCCTAAGGCGCGCACCGCATCCAACGTTAACTCGGTATGTAACATGCGGGTACTCCCCAGCTCGGCGGGAACCTCAAGCTCACCCGGCACTACAATCACCTTCATGCCCGCCGCCGTTGCGCTGCGCACCCCGGAGGGCGAATCCTCAACCGCCACACACCGGCTAGGCTCAACCCCCAAACGCTGCGCCGCCAAAAGGTATGGCTGCGGATCAGGCTTTGGATGCGTCGTCTCATCGTTGCCAATAATGACCGAGAACGTTCCTTCCGGGGCGGCATCGGCTGTACGCTGAGCGATCGACGTAGTCGCATTCGTAACAATTGCCGCTGGAATCTGGGCATCACGCACTTGGGTCAGGAAACGCTCAATACCGGGCAGAAACTCCACCTGCTGATGCGTCAATGCCTCACGAACCTTGGCAACTAGGCGCTCATTAATCTGCTCATCCGGCAGATCAACCCCGCGTTCGCGCAGGCGGTCAAGCGTAAATTTCATAGAAAGCCCCAGACAATCCAGGGTATCCTGCTCGGTCCAGGTGCCGCCGAACTCGACCGCCAGAGCAACCTTCGCGGCAGCCCACACCGGCTCGGTATCCACAAGCGTGCCGTCATGGTCGAAAAGAATTGCGGCGGGAAAAGAAGCATTATTCGTCATAGATTAAGCCTACCGGTCGGGTGTTCAGGTGCCCATCATCCTGCACATGTGCCACAGCTAGTACTATGGGCTATGTGAATAACGTATCCGAACATCACGAAGGGCAGGCACCAATGCGCCCGCCGCAGCGTATGCATCCGATTCGGACTATAACGCTTTATCTGGCCTACCCCATGGCATTCGTCTCTGCTGCTTGGATTACCGTCGGCCGTGCCCTCTTTGGTGCCGCTGGTGATCTCGTGCCCATTTTTGCTATCTCATTTGGCCCAGCACTCGCCGTAATTCTGTGTCTGGGCGCGCGGTGGATGCTTCGTGATGCGCATCGTCGCGTTGCCAGTGGCGAGTACGCGCGGGTTGGTGCATCCTGGGGATTCGTATTTTCCGTGTGGACCTGCTGGGCGCTCGCATTTCTCTTTGGGATGTTCATTCCCGACTACCGTGCCGGGGTGCCGGTGTCGGGAATTGGTGCGCTCGCGGGTGCCGATTACGTGGGCTACGGTGCAGGATTCGGGAATACCTTCGGAATTTTGACCTTTGCCATGGCTATTACCGCCGCCGTGATCGCTTTCAATGCCAATAGGCGCTCGGCGCGCATACAGCAGGGTGTTACCGACGAGGTTTTGGAGGAGCAGGCGCGACAACAAAGCCCGTATGACTTCTTGGACTGAGGCCTAGTCTGGCCCTCTCATCCCGCGCCCTAAAAAGGCTCTTTATGTAAATAAAGCGTATTTTTCACCGCTTTATTTACATAAAGAGCCTTTTTAGGGCTGAATTTTGGTCCGGAAAACCTGCATTAACCCCTTGCATCCAAACATTGAGTGTAGTAGACTCAAGTTAGCTATAAAAAGAAGGCGCAGGATGCGCCCCGCACAAGACACGAAAGGATAAGATTTATGGACGCAAAATTCACCACCAAGAGCCAAGAAGCGCTCTCCGCCGCTAATATGAACGCGCAGACAGCGGGTAACCCCAGCATCGAACCTGCGCACATCCTCAAAGCACTGATGGATCAGCGAGAAGGCGTTGCCGTAGCGGTTCTCAAGGCCGCAGGGCTCGATATCGACGCTATCTCGGAAGCCGCATCCGCAGAGATTAAGAAGCTGCCGAAGGCATCTGGCGCATCTGTGCAGAACGCAAATTTCAGCCGCAGCGCCCTCGCCGCTATTCAGAGTGCACAGACCCACGCTCAGAAATTTGGTGATACTTATATCTCCACCGAAATGCTGCTGCTGGGCATCGCAAGCGGCGATAGCGATATCGCTCGCGCACTTGAAAACCTGGGCGCAACCGCCAAAGTCATTGAAGAGACCATTCCCCAAGTACGAGGAGACCGCACCGTGGATACCCCGGACCCCGAAGGCACCTTCCAGGCCCTTGAAAAGTACGGAACCGACCTGACAGCGCTCGCCCGCGAAGGTAAACTCGACCCCGTGATCGGCCGAGACTCCGAAATTCGCCGCGTGGTGCAGGTGCTTTCCCGGCGTACCAAGAACAACCCCGTGCTTATTGGTGAACCCGGCGTCGGCAAAACCGCCGTGGTCGAAGGGCTGGCGCAGCGCATGGTCTCCGGCGACGTCCCCGAATCCCTGCGTGGTAAAACCCTGATCAGCCTTGACCTTGGATCCATGGTTGCGGGTGCTAAATACCGCGGCGAATTCGAGGAACGCCTCAAGGCCGTGCTCGAAGAAATCAAGAAATCCGAAGGTCAGATCGTCACCTTTATCGACGAGATGCACACCGTGGTTGGTGCGGGCGCATCCGAAGGTTCTATGGATGCAGGCAATATGCTCAAGCCCATGCTGGCACGTGGCGAGCTGCGCATGATTGGCGCTACTACACTCGACGAGTTCCGCGAGAATATTGAGAAAGATCCCGCTCTGGAACGTCGTTTCCAGCAGGTGTACGTGGGTGAGCCTAGTGTTGATGACACTATCGGTATTCTGCGTGGGCTCAAGGAACGCTACGAGGCGCACCACAAGGTGCAGATTTCCGACGCCGCCCTGGTCGCCGCCGCAGCACTTTCAAATAGGTATATTCCCTCACGTCAGCTGCCCGATAAGGCGATCGACCTGGTGGATGAGGCCGCATCGCGCCTGCGCATGGAGATCGACTCGGCCCCCGAGGAAATCGACCAGCTGCGCCGCGCCGTAGACCGCTTGACGATGGAGGAACTGGCCCTCAAGAACGAGACCGACCCGGCGTCGAAGGAACGCTTGGCGGCGCTGCGTAAAGACATGGCTGACAAGAAAGAACAGCTGGATGCGCTCAACGCCCGCTGGGAAGCCGAAAAGGCCGGTCTGAACCGCGTGGGCGATTTGAAGAGTGAAATCGATGAGCTGCGTTCGCGTGCCGAGGTGGCACAGCGCGAGGGTAACCTGGCGGATGCATCCCGCCTGCTCTACGGCGAAATTCCCGCCAAGGAGAAGGAACTGGAGGAAGCTCAGCGCGCCGAAACTGAGGCTCATGGCGAGGCTATGGTCTCTGAAGAGGTCACGGCTGACGACATTGCCGAGGTTATCTCTTCCTGGACGGGTATTCCCGCCGGGCGCATGCTTCAGGGCGAATCCGAGAAGTTGCTGGAGATGGAGAAACGTATCGGTGAACGTTTGATCGGTCAGGAAGCCGCCGTGGTTGCCGTAGCGGATGCGGTTCGCCGCGCCCGCGCCGGAATTTCCGACCCGAACCGCCCGATTGGTTCCTTCCTGTTCCTGGGGCCGACCGGCGTGGGTAAGACCGAGCTTGCGAAGGCTCTCGCGGAGTTCCAGTTTGATGACGAGCATGCTCTGGTGCGCATCGACATGAGTGAGTACGGCGAGAAACACAGTGTTTCCCGCCTGGTGGGTGCGCCTCCCGGATACGTGGGTCACGAAGAGGGCGGTCAGCTGACCGAGGCCGTGCGCCGTCGCCCCTATTCCGTGGTGCTGCTGGACGAGGTTGAGAAGGCCCACCCCGAGGTCTTCGATATCCTGCTACAGGTGCTTGATGACGGTCGTCTGACTGACGGTCAGGGCCGCACCGTGGACTTCCGCAACGTGATTCTGATTCTGACCTCGAACCTGGGTTCGCAGTACCTGGTCGATCAGGAGATGCCGTTTGAGGAGCGCACCGAGAAGGCGATGCAGGTGGTTCACCAGGCGTTCCGTCCCGAATTCCTGAACCGTCTGGACGACATCATCATGTTCGAGCCGCTCTCTTCCGAGCATCTGGGACAGATTGTGAACCTGCAGATTCAGGGCATGGGCAAGCGTCTGACCGACCGCCGCCTGACCCTGGATGTTACCCCCGCCGCCCTGGAGTGGCTGGGCTTGGCAGGGTACGATCCGGCCTTCGGCGCTCGTCCGCTGCGTCGCCTGGTACAGCGCGAGATCGGCGACCGTCTGGCGAAGGGCATTCTCTCGGGTGCTATTCACGATGGTGACACCGTAGAGGTGGATGTGAACCCGGATGTTGCAATGGACGGTCTGTCAGTGACCTCCAAGCGTGACGACTAAATCATCACGGCGCAAAATAGAATGCTAAGTTGCAGCGGGAGCGTAAATTACGCTCCCGCTGCAACTTTCTTCATGGAATAGTCTCTCCAGAGCTAGAACGCTATTTTATTTCCTCGTACGCTCGGAATAACGTCCTGGTATGTTATGAATAAAATGACAGCGAACGAACCATTATCAAAGCCATAAGGAGGCGGACCAGTGATCGATCATTTTGGTATCAACGTCAAAGATATTGAAGCAAACAAAGTATTTTATGAGGCAGTGCTGGCGCCGCTGGGCTACGCCAAGACAATAGACGAAGAGCCATATGGCATGGGCTTTAGCAACCCAGACCGCACGCAGCACACGGGAATGTTTTGGCTTGGGCAAGGTGAGCCGTCATCACCGCTGCATTTCGCTTTTACCGCGCCATCGCGGGCAGCGGTAGATGCATTCTACGAAGCGGGCTTGGCAGCGGGAGGGCAGGACCATATTGCCCCAAGTGTGCATGCTGACTATCATCCGAACTACTATGCTGCCTTTCTTATTGACCCTAGCGGGCATAAGATCGAGGCAGTGTGCCATAAAGCGCCATAGAGGTATCTAGTAGGGTATATTACTGGCCCCCTAACTCCTCTCCGATTGATGCGCCGCCACCAAACGACGATGCAATTACCTTTGCACATAACCGCTCCCCGGAAATGCAAGGCCGGCGCAGCAGCGGTTATTGCCGAATCAAGAGCGCGGAATCAGCCCTTACTTCTTGCGATTCTGATAGAAATCCTTCTCGAATTTGCGTGCCCAGTCCGCAATGAGTCGGTAGGTATCGGAACACAGCTCTAGGGTTGCCTTCGCCTCTATCTGGTCTTCGATGGATGCGGCAGCCTGTTCCAGCCGATCTGCCCATTCGCTGTAGGTATCTGCAATAGACTGCAACAGCTCGTGCCCCATCTTCTCGTCCACCATGCGGATATTCGCGATGACGGAGACGAAGTTGAAGTCTACGCGCGCAGGGCTGGAGGCAATATCGTAGAGAAGCTCATGAAGACGTTCCTTGCCTTCGAGAGTAATGGAGTATACCGTGCGCTCAGGCATAGCACTGTCTTTGACGGTGGTGCTCTCCACATATCCCTGCTTGTAGAGCTGTACCAGGTTGCGGTATACGGAGGGTGAGCTGATGCGTGCCCAACTGCGTACTCCGCGCTGGTCCATCATTTTGTTCATTTCGTAGGCGCTCATCGGGTGCTCATGCAGAGCCCCCAGGATCATAGCGTCGATAGTTGGGGTTGCCATGATGCTTCCTTTCACTATTACTGTTACTAACAATACTATCATTAATACTAATCTTGCGTATAGGAATTTTTGACGAAGAGAACCTGGGCAGGGGAGCAGGTTGCCCACCCCTAACTAGGGAAGAGAAACATTCCCGACATACACTAGACACATGGAAAAATGGACCGATACGCAGAACTTCGCAGACGCGGGCGAGAAAAGCACACTCATCGCCTCCGCGCATCGCGCCGCTATTCGCTCCATTGAACGAGTCGTCACCGAAACCGTCACCCCACACGACCCTCTATACGCTGCCGAGGGCATCGAAAAAATGCTCCGCACCGGCGGCGTTTTGGCGCTTACCGGCGCCGGGGTCAGCACCGAATCCGGCATTCCCGACTACCGCGGACCCTCCGGATCGCTCTTAGACCACCGGCCCATGACCTACCAAGAATTCCGTTACGACGACGCCGCCCGACAACGCTACTGGGCTCGATCTTACGTAGGGTGGAGGCGCATGCGCCGCGCATCCCCGAACCGAGCCCACTATGCGCTCGCCGAACTTGAGCATGCGGGTGCGGTGAACGGCCTGATTACCCAAAATGTTGATGGTCTGCACGTGAGTGCCGGAAGCAAGAACGTGCTGGCGCTGCACGGCGATTTATCCTCAATTCTGTGCCTGGACTGCGGAACGCGCGAGTCGCGTGAGAGCCTGGATGTCCGCCTGGATGCGGCAAATCCGGGGTATCTGGAACGCCTTGAAAGTACCGAATTGCAGGTTAATCCTGACGGCGATGTTGAGCTCGATAACGACTATATTCGCAGCTTCCAGATGGTGGGGTGTACGGTTTGCGGCTCGATGAAACTCAAACCGGATGTCGTCTATTTTGGTGAATCCGTGCCCGCCGACCGGAAGTCTCGCCAGCAGCAGATGCTCGCGGATTCTTCAGGTGTACTGGTGGTGGGTTCCTCGGTCGCGGTTATGAGCAGCTACAAGATTGTGCTTGATGCCCTGCGCGCGGATAAACCCGTGGCGGTTATGAATGGTGGCCCCGGGCGTGCGGATGCGCGCGTCACCTATTTGTGGCGCACGGGCGTGGGGGAGGCGCTGGAAGAAATGCTGGATCGCCTCGATATCTAATCTGCTAATCCGCAGGCTTCTCAAAAGAAAAAAGCGTTGGAAATCCCGATTTTCACTATCAAGAGTCTTTTTTAGAAGAGCTTAAGGTGCCTGAAATAACATTAAAGTTAAAACCTCAAGGTGATATTTAAAGTTTGTGAGAATAGTACATATATCAAAAATACCTGTGTTAATAATTTCCCTTTAAAAAATCTGCTCAAACCCCGTCATAGAGGCGAAGACAGGGCTTTGAGAGAGTAGTATATAAAGCATGAGAACTAAAAAAATTGCTACTTTCGGTGCCGTTGCAGCTCTGAGCTGCGGATTGGTGGGCGGTTTTACTACCATTCCGGCAGCATTTGCCACTAATTCCCTTCCCGGTAATTCTGTATCTACTTCTGTTCCGGGAAATTCGGAACACTCCCACAGCGATGAAGCTAAGATTTCTTTCCCCAATGAATGGAAAGAAGGTCAGGAGTTGACTTTCCAAGGTTCCGGCTATACAACCGAAGACGGTTCTGCTGGTTCCACTCTGGTACTTAAGGACCATGAAGGTTCCATCGTGGGTACCTATGATGCAGATGCGCAGGGCTATGTCTCCGGCAACATCAAGTGGAATGCTGCCTATGCAGAACGTGACTATGTTGAAATTACCGTTCTGACTGGCAAAAAGGCTGGCGATGTGCGGCGCAGCGAGACTGTAAAGGTCAAGGTCGTTGCTTCTGAAAAGAGTGGTTCTCTTCCCGGTGAAGGTGGCCAGGGCGGTATGGGCGCCGTAGGTGGCAGCAGCACTCCCTCATCTACGCCGACTGTGACTCCCTCATCGACTCCTGAAGCAACCACTCCTGCTTCAACTCCGAGCGCATCCAGCACAGCGGAGGCTGCAAGCACCCCATCTGCTGCCGCAACCGAGAACGCCCAGGTGACCAACGGTTCTGAAACTCACCAGTTTGCTACCTGTAAAGAGGCTAACGAAGCAGGGTTCAAGGACATCCAGCGCAATGACGCTGCATATGCCGAGCACCTCGATAGCGACCATGATGGCGTGGCTTGCGAAAGCAACGGCGGCAACGGCGAGCATGGTACCGCATCCAACGGTACCGGCGGTGCAGGTTACGTCTCGGATAACAACGGCGGCTCCAACAACGCTTCCTCGAACAGTAATGGCAAGCTGGCTAACACCGGTGCAAACGGTGCTCTGACCGTAGCAGGTCTGGGTATGGTTGCTCTGGGCGTGGGCGGTGCAACCGTAGCTGCTCTGCGTAAGCGCAAGCGTGCCTAAAGATTAGATGATCAAGTCCTCGGGGCGGCTCTAGAAGCTGCCGGAGGCTACATAGAATCCCTCGTTCCTCATGATTGAGGAGCGGGGGATTTTGCTGTTTAAACCTCAAAATCTAGGAAGAGAGTTTCCGCAAAAAGCTGCCGATAGCCGCCCTCCGTAGCAAGACCCCGCACGGCAGTAATAACGATCGAAAAGCGTACCAATCAGGATTTGCATAGGAGACGTTATCTAAGTCAGAATGTGCCTTTTGCGCATCCTTAGGACCTCTAGATAGGCGCTACACGATCCGTATATGCAAATTCTGAATTTTTATGAGCATACCACCACATTTTTGTAGTACTGAGTCTCGTTCTTTATCCTTTATTCCCTGCAATCGCGGGGAACTTTTAGATATGCACGAAATACATAACTACAAGTTAAGACAGACACAGGAAGAACACAGGAACGGGCGCGAACCTAGAAATACAAGAACATAACGGCACACAAAACGGAACGGAGAGTCCAATGGATATCTTGATGATGGGACTGGCAGACCTAGTAGCAATTGGCACGCTCTGCACCCTGTACATGATTCGTCATAAGACCCGTGAACTCATGATTTCATACGCGGTTATCAACGCCGGTGTTTTCACCGTAACGGTCGCCCTGGCACATGCCGGAAGTACCGCAGGCGCTATGGGTCTAGGACTCTTCGGCGTTCTTTCCATTATCCGCCTGCGATCTACCTCCCTAAGCCAGCGTGAGGTCGGGTACTACTTCGTATCTCTCGCCCTAGGTTTGATCTCCGGCGTGCGGCTTGACCCGCCATATATCGCCTTCATCCTCATGGTGGTACTGGTCGGAATCATCGCACTACTGGATTCACCGATCTTTGAAGCGAAAAACCAGCCGCGCACCCAAACCGTCACGGTGGATCGCGCTATCAGCGACGAAGGAACCCTGAAAGCCTATCTGGAATCGCGCCTCGGGTACGAGGTCGTCTCCGCTAAGATCCTGGAGCTTGACCTGCTCAACGACACCACACAGGTGACCATCACCTACAAAGAGCTTCCCCAACTCCAAGAACACCTTAACGCGAATTACGAATACTACGCTTCCTAGGCTTTATCTCGTAGATATCGCCTAAAACTACACCTAAAAACTCACACGTTGAAAGGACCTACCATGAGTCCCCAAGCACCTCAGCCGTACACCCCGTTTCAGGGTGGCGCCGCACAGACTTTGGAATCTACGCACACCCCTGCGGTAGATAATACTCCGTCTTCTCACCGAAGCGGGCACCGAGAGGAAAGTACCATGTCTATCGTGCCAACCTATTGGCAGAGCATCAGCCTCGATGAACTCAACGAAAAAGCCGCTATGCAGACCCGTGTGGACCGCAAATACATTGTGGACGCAGATTATGCGGCATCTATCCTAGCTGAACTTCCCGCCGACGAGGCGGCCGTCCTAGAAATCGACGGTCAGCGTGAATTCGCCTATGACTCTGTATACTTCGACACCCCTGACCTGGTGAGCTATAAGGCTTCCGCCATCGGCAGCCGTAACCGGTTCAAGGTACGTACTCGCAGCTATCTGGATTCTGACCTGAGCTTCTTGGAAGTCAAGACTGAAGGGGCTCGTGAATTCACGGTCAAGGAACGTATTCCGTACTCTATCGAAAACCGTGACATGCTCACTGCAGAAGGCAAGGAATATGTAGCTACCGCGCTTGAACAGCTGACGGATGCGTCTGTAGATGACCTGGAGCCGGTTGTTCGTACCGGGTACCGTCGTACGACTGTATATCTGCCCCAGTCCGAGCAGAATCCGGTAGATTCTCGTCTCACGATTGATACCTCGCTCACTTGGACTCCGCTTTCAGAAAGCGCGCTCGTGTACACCGCAGACGGCAGTGAAGGACCAACCAAGTATCAGGTCGGTACCGAATATACTGCACCCGGTACGGTGATTATCGAAACGAAATCTGGCAGTGCACCTTCAATCGCTGATAAGTATCTGTGGCGCGCGGGCATCCGACCCGTCAAAATTTCTAAGTTTGCTACGGGTATGGCTGCGCTGAATCCTCAGCTGCCGGCGAACAAGTGGAAGCGCACGATTCAACATTGGATGCAGCTTGAACCAGCCGCTTAGAACTAGACCCTGAGCGGGTAACGTCTTAGAACGCGGCACAAGAATAGGGTGGGGTGTTCCAGAGGCTCACCGTGTTAGGGCATTCTGGAAACCCCACCCTCTCGCGTAGGATGGTTGAGGCAATCTTTACCGAGATACTTAATCCCTACAGACGAGGAACCCCGTTCGAGATGTTTAAAAACCGGTTTACATCTGTTCTTACATGCGCCTTTGCGGCATCGCTGGCACTTGCTGGATGCGCGATTAGCGGGACCCCTGATAACTCCAAAGCCACTGTGACTGCACAGGAACAGGGGAAGGAGCTTAAATCTGGCGTATACACCTCGAACACCAAAAATGGTGAAAAGATCGACGCACAAACTCACTTTACGCAAGAAGACGTGACCTGGAACCAGGATGCTGTTCTTCCGCTCAATCTGGCAGATCCCACCACAACCGATGGGGTCAGCGAACAAAACGGAACGATTACGATTACGAAGGGGGGAACCTACCGTATGTCTGGCGACTATACGGGGCAAGTGAAGGTTCAAGCCCCTAAGACAGATAAAGTTCAGCTCATTCTTGACGGCGTTAATATCACGAATGAGATCGGACCTGCTATTAACGTTGCCTCTGCCGACGAAGCCGTCATCTACACGTCTCGGGGCAGCACCAATAACCTCAGCGATGGTCCCGAGTATGCAGTCCAGGGCAAAAAAGAGGCAGATTCTACGATCTATTCAACCGCTAACCTAACCTTTGCGGGCGATGGAACGCTGAATGTCGCCGGCAAATTTGATGAGACGGTGCACACCACCAAAGGACTGGTTGTTGCCGGCGGTGCCCTCAACGTTAATTCTTCGAAGACCGGGCTTAAAGGCAAGGACTACGTGGATATTCAGGGCGGGACCCTGCGTATTGAAGCCGCAAAAGACGCGATTAAAGCCACCAACACCGAAAAACAAGGCCTTGGATGGGCACGCGTGGCTGGCGGTGACACTGTTCTTCGTGCTGGTGACGACGGCATCAAGGCGCTGCGCACCCTTGAGATTCTGGACGGGAAGCTCACCATCGAAGGGTCTGAAGAAGGGCTTGAAGGGCAATACGTCAATATTCATGGCGGCGATACGCGCATCAACAGCAATAACGACGGTGTGAATGCCTCGCTCAAGGACCAGCTGCCTAATGATCAAGAGTATGAGGATCAGAAGGAAGACAGCGACCAGCCGGATGCCAGCCCCGTACCCTTGGGTGGTGCCCGCGATACCACAGAGGTTATTGATACCGTGATCAACATGACCGGTGGAAATGTAACCCTCAACGTGGGTGCTGACGGCATGGACTCTAACGGACACGAGTTCTACACAGGAGGCGAGTTGCTAATCAACGGTCCTCAAGACGATGCCAATGACCCTATTGATCCAAATGGTGACATTACTGTAAGTAACGACGCCAGGATCTCATTTGGCGGCGGTGGTGTAGAGCTTTTCAAGCGCCCGATCGACGACTCCACAAATGGGTATCTGCGAATTGCAGATAACGATACTTTCCCACAAGGGCAGTCTGTTCAGGCAGTAGATTCTGCCGGACAAGTCGTTGCAAACTACCGGGTGATTACTCCGGGTGTTAAACAAGTATTTTTCTCGAATCCCTCTATCGTGAAGGGTCAAGAATACACTCTTTACCTAGCACCCACGCTGGTGGATCCGAAGACCACCACCCTTGCACCTGGTGCCGTTGAACGTGGAACTTTCACGGCATCAACCCCTGATCTGTAAAACATAACGAGAGGAGAGAATCCTATTCCAACCTTTAGCCTGCGCAGGATAAAACCATCACACAAAACTCCGGCGCGGGTGGCGGTGCACGCCACAAATATGCATCAGAAAATCCAACTTCTATCACACGACACATACATCAGGAGCCTGCAGGAACCCGTGAATTTGATGCGGCAGGTACCCGTTACCCCGTAGAATTCGGATGTAAACCCTGAAAATACTCACAAACTGCTCAAACAGTGTAGATAGAAAGTGATTCTTTCCCCATGAATAAAAAAATACTGACTTCGGCAACCTCGGTAACTTTGCTCGCGACGCTTGCACTCACCGGATGTTCAACTACAAGCAACGCCCTTGCCTCCGGCACGACGGTGGCAGATAGCTCAGTCGGTACGACTGCGACAACATCCTCGGCAACCGCCACCAACACTGCCGCCAGCAGCTCGTCATTCTCGACCAACGTAAAAAGCGGCGAAAAACTCGACGTCGACACTCACTATTCGGAACAGGATCTCAGCTGGGACACTTCCTCCGAAACCGCGATTGACCTGTCAAACCCCACCGCAACGGACGGCGTTACGGTTGAAGACGGCACCTTGACCATCACGAAGGCTGGCACGTACAAACTCTCCGGCGAATACCAGGGGCAGATCAAGGTCGAAACCGCTGACAGCGATGCGGTTCGGCTCGTTCTCGATAACGCAAACATCACGAATTCCAGCGGTACCGCGCTGAACGTGGTAAACGCTGACGAGGTTATTCTTTACAGCGCATCCGGCACCACCAATACGATAAGCGACGGCGCAGACTACACCGCAACGGGGGAAGATGATCCGGATGCCGTGGTCTACTCCAAAGCCGACCTGACGATCGCGGGTGAAGGCACCCTGAAGGTGAACGGCAACCACGAAGACGGCATTCACACGAGTGACGGCCTTGTGATTGCCAGCGGCACTCTTGAGGTCAATGCGGCGAACACCGGCATCAAGGGCAAGGATTATGTGGATATCCTAGGCGGCACTATTAACGTGACCGCGCAGCAGGACGGTATCAAATCCACTAACGACACCGACGAGGGGCAGGGCTGGACCCGCCTGAGCAACGGTACCGTGACTGTGAATGCGGGCGATGACGGTTTCAAAGCCTCTCGGGTCGTCGAAATTTCCGGGGGCTCCCTGACGGTTGAACAGTCCGATGAAGGCATTGAGGCACAGTACATTAATGTCTCTGGTGGCGATGTAAACGTCACGAGTGCGGATGACGGCATGAATGCCTCGCTGAAGACAAGCGATTCTGAGAGCACGGATTCATCCGCGAACACCTCTGATACTGCCAATCAGCAGCAGAACAACCAGCAGCAGGGCAGCATTCCGGGCGGACAGCAGAGCGGAACCTCCAATCAACAACAGCAGGGGATGGGACAGCCTCCTGCGATGTCTGGAACCTCGCAGGACGGCACGTCTCAGAACGGAGCTTCAGGCACTGCTCAGCAGCAGAACAACACTCAGAACCAAGGCAACCAGAACATGGGACAGCCTCCGGCAATGCCCGGCGGTAACGCCCAGGACGGCAAGTCTCAGAACGGAACTACAGGTACCGGCCAGCAGGGGATGGGCCAGCCCCCGCAGGGTGGTATGCCCGGTGGTGGTGGCGGCGGAACCTTTGAGGTTATCGATGCTGCAATCAACGTGAGCGGCGGTCACGTTACCGTCAATGCTGAGGGCGATGGCATTGATTCGAACGGTGTCACAACTCTTTCTGGAGGAACGCTGATAGTGAACGGTCCCAGCCAAGGCGGTAACGCTGCGCTGGATACCAACGGCGACTTGCTCCTCAACGGTGCCACGGTTCTCAGCGGCAGCACGGCAGATATGTTCGAGGCTCCCTCCACCAACTCGACGAGCGGCTACCTGAAACTGACCAATAGTTCCGGATTTGAGCAAGGATCCACGGTTCAAGTAGCGGATTCATCTGGTAAGGTGGTGGCTAACTATAAAGTCACCAAGTCGAATGTGCAGTTGGTTCTCGTCTCTAGCTCATCGATCGTCAAGGGTCAGAGTTACACGGCGTACACTACAACATCGGCTGTGGACTCCAACGCAACGTCGTTGGCATCCGGTGCGACCGAGCTAGGTAGCTTTACAGCCAGCTAGTGCGGGTTGTTCCCAGGACTTGGGGATAAAATCTTTGAGTCTCGGGCTTGTAGAGATGGGTTGCTACGCGCGGCTCTTATAGAAGGCTCCTACAAAGGTTTGGGCTCCACATCAGCGTATGATGCGCGAGGTGGAGCCCAAACCTTATGCATAATTCGCCGGAGTTCAGGCGAAGAAACTGAAGATTCGACAGATTTTCTGAGCATGAATCTGTCAATCAACAAGACATTGAGGGGTAAAACAAGGTACCCTAGAACATAGGAAAGACTAGAGAGCGATCCGTGGGTTATGCGCGCCTTGGGTGTGGTGGCTGCGGACATGAGGAAAGAGGGGGTCACGCCATGGGGCGCGGCCGTCAGAAGGCTAAGGCAACACGGCAGGCTCGGGAGATGAAGTACTTCAGCCCTGAGACCGACTACAGTGCACTTGAGCGCGAGCTCAACGCTAAGAACACTAAATCCTCCGAATCATCTTCTCGTCGCTATGATGATGAGGATGATTACTCGGCATACGCGGAGAAATATGCCAAATATGATGATGAGGTGTAGCGGTAGAGCCCTAGCGTTACGCTCATACGTGAACCGGCTTAAGCACCCTGCAGGGTGGCTTGGGCCGGTTTTTTATATACTCTGCGGGCGTGCTTGAGCGGCCTACGGGTTTTCATGTTGGCTTGTTTGCGCATCTGCTGATGCTGGCGGGCATCCTGCGGTATGGATACGATAGTGTCACCTACGAAAATGTACAATACCCGAATAAGGTCCGTGCCCACCTGGATATTCCCGCCAATGAAATCGCACTCGCGGGAATTGTCCTCGGTTACCGCAGTGATGACAAGGCGAATTCGCATCGCAGCCCCCGCTCCAACGGTCGAGGGGATTTTAACGATCACATAAGGAGAGAATGATGGGAACTAAAGATGATATTGTGCGCATAGCCACCGACTATATCCAAAGGAACGGCGTCAACGCTTTTAGCTACGCAGATATAGCGCGCAAAATGAACATCAAAAAACCCAGCATTCACTACTATTTCCCTGTGAAATCCGATCTCGTGCGTGCAGCCTTCGAAAAGTACAGCACAGACTTTTTTGAGACGCTGCGCCAGGGTGTGGATGCGGCACACAGCCTCCGCGAAGAACTAGAAGCCTATATGAGGCCCTACCGTGCGAACCTGGAACAGGGCTATAAACTCTGCCTTTGCTCAATGTTGGCGCTGGAATCCCTGGAGCAGAGCGCATCCGCTTATGATGCTGAAGAGGAAAAGAAGACGGCGAAACGGGGAACGCATATCAACGCAACGTTCGTGCCCCTGCGCGCCCAAGCTGAAAACCGTGAGCCTGCCGAGATTAACACCGCAGACTTTCAGGCTAAGAATATTCGCTGGCTCGCCGAGCGTTTTGAGCATGCCGGGTACGATCCCGAGCACGCGCAGGCAGAGGCGGAGTCCTTATTCTGCACGGTGCAGGGCGCGCAGCTGATAGCACGCTCCGCACAGAGTCTTGATCTTTTCGACTCCGTCACAAAGCGGCACCTCGATAACCTCACCGGTGCGTAAGCGCGTATCACGCAGAGGCGGCAGGTCTATTTTGAGGGTTATTGTGCATTTTGCGGTTATTTAAGTCGCCCGATGCACGATAACCCGCGAAATAGAAATCGGACGAAGACGGTCTGGCATCTAAAGCATCAAGCTGTGTGGAGTATATGCGCATGGTGAGACAACCCCCGGAAATGAATACTCATACATAGCTAAAACATAGCTTCTTCATGTTTTAAAACGAGAAATGCCACGCATTCTAGAATCATGAAGAACGAAAATACTACTGCAACACTGCCGGCCGAACAGGTCGAAGAGGCTTCTGAAACATCCCAGAAACCCAAGAAAAAGAAAGTAACTAGGCGCGTTCTCTTAGGAGGCGGCCTCGGTACCCTTGCCGTCGCGGGTGTTGGTGCTGGCTGGGCATATAATCGTTATCTTGCCGAGCATACGCAGATTGACGACACCGTAGCCTATGAAAAATCACAACAAGCAAAGAATAATAATTCATCATCTGACGGTGCCTCAAGCCCCAGCGAACTCACCAACGTTAAGATCACCTCTGATGGTCTGAGCGCCAGCGAAGGCTCTATCACCATTACCAAATCCACCGAAGGAAGCGGCAACAACGCGGTCGTTTCCTTTGCCGCAGAGATCAAACTCAACGCCATGACCCTGCTGCGCGGAGCCTTCGCCAACAACAAATTCGGGCAAAACATTATCGATACGCCCTCCAATATCGCCGCGCAGCACAACGGCATCTGGGCGATTAACGGCGACTACTACGGGTTCCGTGACACCGGCATCGTCATTCGCAACGGTGTGGCATACCGCGATTCCGGCGCCCGTGAAGGGCTCGCGTTCTATCAAGACGGCTCCGTCAAACTCTACGACGAAACCGGCACGAACGCGCAGCAGCTCCTCAACGAAGGTGTCTGGAATACGCTTTCCTTCGGGCCAGCACTCGTGCGGGACTCAGAGGTTGTCAGCGGCATCGACCAGGTTGAGGTCGATACCAACTTCGGCAACCACTCCATCCAAGGCAACCAGCCGCGTACCGGCGTGGGCGTGCTCGGTCAGAACCACCTCGTATTTATCGTGGTCGATGGGCGTTCCGACGGTTATTCGCGCGGAGTTACCATGCCCGAATTTGCCTATATGTTCAAGGAACTCGGATGCGTAAGCGCCTATAACCTGGACGGCGGCGGATCCTCGGTGATGGTCTTCAACAACCAGCTAGTCAATGCTGATGGAGGTTCTCACCGCTCTCGGGGTCATGCTCATCGTGGCGAAGATCCTGACCGAGCTGACCTTGATTCCCCTCAGTTTCGCGGTACAGCGTCGGTGGGTTTTCCTGCCAGCACCGCCTCCGCAGACTACGGAGCAAAACGAGCGCTCACGCGAGCTTGCCACGCATTCTTCGTAACATGATGCGAATTTATGGGTACGGCGAATCGGGTAAAATCCTTGAGCTGTGAAAATACACATATGCCCGTTGGGAAATATTTCCCAACGGGCATATAGCCTAGTCAAAGTTTATATTCCAAGGGCTTTTAGTAGCGGTAGCCTACGTTATAGTAGCCGTAGCCGCGGTAGCTGTTACCCCAGCCGTAGGAGTACGATGCCCACCACGGATGCCCTGAACGGTGCATCCACGAGGTGTTGTGCCAGCTTCCACGGTGTCCGCGGTGGTATCCCCAACCGCCCCAAGAACCGTATCCGTAATCCCAGCGGTTCCATGCACCGTATCCCGACCAGGGATCGTACCAGGGGCTGGGGGAGTAGTAGCCTTGACCCGGGTAATCGTACCAGTACCACCATGAAGGAGGCGCTGGCTTATAAGACTCCGAAGGCGCGGGCGTGGGTTTCTTGGTTTTTACGGGAGCCGGGCTCGGCTTAGGAGTCTCAACCGGTGCGGGCTTGGTAGGCTTCGGTGAAGGTTTGGGCTTGATCGGCAGAACCGGCAGCTGTTCCTCATATGGAGGCAGCGTGGGCAGCGGCTTCGACGGAGGGGGCGCAATCGGGCGTACAGGCTTGCTCGGCGCAGGCGTTGGGGTAGGTGTGGGCGCAGGCGTGGGCTTTGAGGTTTCAGCCGGTGCCGGAGTAGAGCTGTCGGACGGAGCAGGCTCAGGCTTAGAAGGTTCGGACGGAGCAGGCTGAGTCGGTGCAGGGCTCGGCTGCTTCTCTGATTCCACGAGCTCATCGACCTTATCCATCGCCTTAGCCGCATCTATAATGCCGGCGCCGCAATAGTCACGATCGCAGGTGATCGGGTTAGCGGTGGATTTCAGAATATCCAGAGCCTTCTCGTAGCTCAGGTTCGGGTATTTTGACCGCATGATGGCAATCGCGCCCGCAACGTGAGGAGCCGCCATCGAGGTACCCTCATATTCAGCGTAATCTTCCTTCTCGGGAACAGTCTTGCCTTTATTCACCAGCGAAAGAACGCCCACACCCGACTGCCTAAAATCGCCGCCGGGGGCGCTGACGGCAACGGTCGAGCCGTAGTTAGAGTAGCGTGCACGTGAATTTTCAGGAGTGCTTGCGCCCACGTTAATCACGCCGTCACAGCTGCCGGGAATTTGAACCGAAGCATTCTGATTTGAGTTTCCGGCGGAGGTTACAATGATGCTGCCGCGCTTATTCACGGACTCGATAGCACGGTTGTAGGTGCGCGAGCATTTCCCTGCACCACCTAGAGACATATTGATAACCTGGGCGGGGTGCTGGTTCGCGGGTACACCCCTCACGGACCCACCGGATGCCCAGATCATCCCATCGATAATGTCTGAATCGTAGCCGCCGCAGGCACCCAGAACGCGCACCGGCACGATCTTGGCCTTCGGGGCTACCCCGGCAATACCGATGTTGTTGTTGCCGACGGCCGCTATAGTCCCCGCAACATGGGTGCCGTGCCAGGTTGAATTGGTGGCTTTTGCCCCAGAGCCGCACTGCCCTTCAGTGGTCCAGTCGCCTTCATCCTGGGGGTTGTTATCGCGTCCGTTGCCATCGCGCGCAGCGGAAGCATCCGAAACGAAATCGTAGCCGGGCAGCACATTCTCGTTTAGGTCTGAATGCTTGGTAACGCCGGTATCGATCACGGCAACGGTCACCTGGTGATCCCCCGCGTGCTTCAGTGCATAGTCGGCTTTGATGGTGGTGAAACCCCACAGGCGTGACATCTTAGGATCGTTGAAATCGACCTTGTCCGAGCCGGGGAGGCTACCGGTGGGCTGGCGTTTGAGATCCGGCTCGACCGAGTCCACCTGCGGATTCTCGGCGAGCGTCTGCATATACTGCTTTGCCTGCTGCGCATTCAGTGGCTTCGATAGAGAGACCACCGAATCATTCTGCGCGGTATCACGCACATAGGTGGTTTTAACGCCGAGGAGCTCATCAAGCGAATTTACGCTCTTCTCGATGCCCTGATAGAGTTCCGGCACAAACTCGGAGTATTCGCCAGATTCCAGTCCCGAGATATTGAGGTCGTTCTTGGCCTGATCGGCATAGTTGATGATAAAGCGGTCATAGCCCTGTTCCTGCTGCTGCACCGAGGTTGCAGTCAGAATATCCTCAGTCTGTGAGGATGCAGGAATTCCGGTCTTCGTTGATACCGGTGATGCGGGTGCGGCGTGAGCGGACGGTGCGCAGAGCCCTACCATCAGGGATGCGATACCCGCTACGCTCAGCGCCGCCATGCGGGTCCGCTTCACCGTAGGGTGTTCGATGAGTGACATGAAATGTCCTATGTTCAGTTATGTGTGAGTGAATATATGTGATGGCGAATGTGTGATTGAACTCGTCATCAAAAAATAGAATATAGGGCGTTTTGAAAAAGTGCATCTTGAAAGTATTTCAACTCAAAATATTTTTGTACATTTCGCACTAAAAATATATTTACCCATAAAGTTTTACTATTAAAATATTGGTGAAATCCTTGATTTTGCACGGTGAAATCGAGGTCTAATTTATTCTTTTGGGGAGAATAATAGTGTATTTAATATACATCACACTATCTGATGTGCGAGGTTTAGGGTCTTGAAATACTTTAAAGTTTTCCGCAAGCATGGATGATAGCTCACCAAGTATTGAGTAAAGATTTAAAGCTTGCGCAAAATTAGCACTATTGCCTTATAAGATCGCCGTAACAGCACACAAAACGCGAGCAGATGATTCGTTAAAAATCATCCGCTCGCGTTTTATAGATATAGGGCAAGGTGCTACAGCGTAAAACCCTGTCAGAGCGCAGGCTAGACCGCGTAACTGCCGTAAAGCCGCACCGCGCCTCCATCAACACCCTTGGCACCCTGCACATAGTCAGGGTTATTCAACTCGGGGTTGCCAGCCTTCACTACATCCCCCATAATCCAGGACGAAATACCGCGCTCATTCAGGCGACTTACTGCAGCATCCGCCACCGCAGGATCAACAATCGCAATCATGCCCACACCCAGGTTCAGGGTGCGCTCCAAATCGGCGAGCGGAACTTGACCGAGCGAACCGATAAGCGAGAAAATCGCCGGAATCTGCCAGGTTGAACGATCCACACGGCCTTCCAAGCCCTGCGGCAAAACACGCGCCAGATTAGCGGCGAGACCGCCTCCGGTCACATGCGAGAACCCGCGAATACCGTGACCGGTCTGCCCGTCGGCGCCATTAACCGGGAACGCAGCCGCCAAATCCAGACAATCCGCCGCATACACGCGAGTAGGCTCTAAAAGCTCTTCGCCCAAAGTACGGCCGAGCTCGTCCACCTGACGATCCAAGCCCCAGCCTGCCACATCGATCACCTTACGCACCAGCGAGTACCCGTTCGAGTGAATACCCGAAGATGCCATACCGATCAGCACATCGCCCTCGCGCACGCGGTCTGGACCGAGCAGCTCATCGGCCTCCACCAGACCGGTTGCGGCACCGGCAACATCGTACTCATGTTCAGCCAAAAGCCCCGGATGCTCCGCCGTCTCGCCGCCCACCAGCGCGGTACCGGCAACCTTGCAAGCCCCGGCAATACCCCGCACAATATCGGCGATACGCTCGGGAACGACCTTACCCGTAGCAATATAATCGGTCATGAAAAGGGGCTTCGCGCCGCACACCACAATATCGTCCACGACCATACCCACTAGGTCGTAGCCAATCGTGTCATGAATATCGAGTGCCTGCGCGATAGCAACCTTCGTGCCCACACCATCCGTAGAGGTCGCCAAATAGGGCTTGCGATATGAGGACAAGGCCGAGAGGTCATACAGCCCGGCAAAACCGCCCACACCGCCAATTACCGAAGCGTTGTGAGTTGCCTTCACCGCATCCTTCATCAACTCGACGGCGCGGTCGCCCGCCTCAACATCAACGCCAGCGCTTGCATAGGTTACAGAGGTGCTGTTTTCGCTCATGGGTGTATTAGTCCTTCGGGGTTATAGGGCGTGAATTAACGTGTGCGGGAACCAAGTCTTCCTCGGTCAAAAACGCTTCAAGATCGGCATCGGGACCGGGGTTGCACATGCCCGATGCCGGTTGTTGAGCTTCCTGAACAGACTCGACGGGTGCGGATGCGCCAGAGCCAGCCTGCGCCTGAACCACCGGAAGCGCGGCGGTATCGAACTTGTTCTCCAAGGTATCGGTACCCGTGCGGGTTTCAATGGAGACAGCCTCCGCATGCTCGGGCTTGCTTGGTACCGGGCGCTCAACGGTTACCTCCGCCGCCTTGCCGGCGAGCGGTCCACCTTTGCCTTCTTCGGCGTCAAAGAGCGACTTGCCGCGGCGCTCCTCCGAGGGGAGCTCAATCGGGTACTTGCCGGTGAAGCACGCCGTGCACATGCTTTTCGCGGGCTGCTCGGTCGCCGCCATCATGCCGTCTTCCGAAATAAAACCAAGCGAATCGGCACCGAGAGAAGCGCAAATTTCGTCCACCGAAAGACCGTTCGCGATCAGCTCTGCGCGTGAGGCGAAGTCGATACCGTAGAAACAGGGCCATTTCACGGGTGGGGAAGAAATGCGCACGTGAACCTCTTTCGCCCCGGCCTCACGAAGCATGCGTACTAGGGCTCGTTGAGTGTTGCCGCGCACGATTGAATCGTCAATGACAATCAGACGCTTGCCTGCAACCACGGATTTGAGCGGGTTCAGCTTGAGTCGAATACCCAGCTGGCGAATAGTCTGCGAAGGCTGAATGAAGGTACGCCCCACATAGGCGTTCTTGACCAGGCCGTTACCGTAAGGAATGCCGGACTGCTCGGCGTAGCCGATGGCCGCAGGAACACCGGATTCTGGCGTGGGCATCACCAAATCGGCTTCGACCTGGTGTTCACGGGCGAGTTGGCGCCCCATTTCCACGCGGGATTCGTAGACAGAGCGCCCCGCAATCGTAGTATCCGGGCGAGCCAGATAGACGTACTCGAAGACGCATCCGGCGGGTTTTGCCTCGGCAAAACGGTGTGAACGCAAGCCATTTTCGTCGATCGTAATAAGTTCGCCGGGTTCAACCTCGCGCACAAAAGATGCACCCACAATATCGAGCGCCGCAGTCTCGGAGGCAACCACCCAGCCCCGCTCCAAACGTCCCAGCACCAACGGGCGAACGCCCTGCGGGTCACGCGCCGCATAGAGAGTCTGTTCATCCATGAACGTGAGGCAGAATGCGCCTCGCAGGGTGGGAAGCAGATCGAGAACGGCTTCTTCTAGAGAATCAAAATCATGCTCGGCCAAAAGCGCGGTTACCAACGCGGTATCGGTCGTATTACCCTGAGCCAGCTCACCAAACGCCGGGGGCTTGCCGCCGTTCTTCTGAAGCAGCTTATCGTAAAGATCAGCCGAGTTCGTCAGGTTGCCGTTATGCGCCAGGCAAAGCGTGCCGTGCGGGGTGGTGCCCAGGGTCGGCTGAGCGTTCGCCCAATGGGATGCGCCGGTCGTGGAGTAGCGTGCATGTCCGATAGCGTGTTCGCCCGGCATAGAGCTGAGCGTGGCCTCATCAAAAACCTGGGACACCAGCCCCATGTCTTTATACACGTGGATGCGCTTGCCGTTGCTCGTTGCGATACCGGCGGATTCCTGCCCGCGATGTTGCAGTGCATACAGGCCGTAGTAGGTTAGTTTTGCCACGTCCTCACCGGGAGCCCAGACACCAAATACGCCGCAGGCGTCCTTGGGTCCGTGGTCTATCGGATCGAGATCGTGAGTGAGTTTTCCGTCAGGACGAATCAATTCACATCTTTTCGACGTTGGGACTGCGGGAAAGTCTTGTCTGCGTGCGGGTGTGTGAGCCGCTGAGCAGCTGTACCCTCGGGGGAGTACACAGACATGTCTAGTCTACCCTCTTTCACGCCACTCTGTGGTGTACGCTACGAAATTTAACGCCCGCAGGGGTGATGAATATGTCACGTTTGGCTGCGCCAAGCGTTTTAGGATGCGCCGCTCGCTTCTATTCATCCTCTTCTTTGGACTCTGGCTCAACTCGCGCCGTTACGGACTTTTTGAGGGATCGGCGGTCAAGCCACAGGGCCACGAGGGCACCCAATGCTACGCCGACGGCACCGTAAATAACCGCGATAACGCCGAACACCGATGTTTCAGAATATGACGGATCTCCTGGACCCAGGATCACAGAAATAAACGCCGCAATAAGTCCGATGATGAGCCCCAGCATCATGAAAGCTACCACCGACGGGGCACGGCGAACCCGCACCTGTGAGTACTCAACCTCGGCTTCAGGGGATGCTTCAGCTTCGGGCGTGGGGGAAGCTGGCTCCGAAGAATCAGAGTGGGAATTAGAAGGTGTGTGTGCGCTACTCATGTCTTCAAGTCTATCTTTTGGGGTGAATCCTGCCTAATGATTCTTGGTGACGGCGGGGTGCGGACAACGTGGCTGAAGGAATGTTGTCTGCTCTAGGGCGTGCGCGATAAGACTTGAGGTGCCGTTGTCAGGTAGCTCGGCGCCTAGAACAACGGGAAGTAGCGGGATAGATTGCTGCGTTCGCCGCTGGCGGTCAGCAGTCCGGATGCGCTCGCATCGTCCCAAGCCAAGGCACCGGCAGCCAGCGCACACCAGATGAACCCGCTCGTTTCGACTACGCTCGGCGGAGTGCCGCGGGTATGGCGAGGCCCGGCAATACACTGGGTAACCCCGTACGGCGGAACCCGAACCTCCACGCTGTTGCCGGGGGCGAGCGTGGCGAGCTCTTCAAGGGCGTACCGCACAGCGGTAGCGCGCACACCGCGCGGCAGGCGAGCGAATACTTGTTCTATTTCGGTCCGATTTTCCGCACTAATAAGCGGTTTTTCTCCGGAAAGCACAGTATCAAAAACCTGTCTAACCTGTGCAAAGGCGGCCGCGCCGTCAGCCTCCGAAATTCGACGGCGCACACTCACGCGCTCTCACCCACCAGCGGCTCCAGGTCCGCGCCGGGCACCCAGCCTCCAACCTCGCGGGGTGCATTATCCTGCACGCCGCCGATCACGGGGCGAGTCACCTGCGGAAGAAGCTGCTGCACCTGCTCGGAAGGCAGATGCCCCGTAGCTTCCAGAGCCCACAGCGCCACCGGGTAAGCGGCACGGGTTGCGCCGTCGGAAATCTTCACGACCACAGACGCGCCAGAACGCAGACCCACGCACAGTACACCGGCGGCGCCGCTCTTGACGACCGCATCCAGCTGCTCACTCAACACCGTATCGGGCATGCCGGGGGCCTGGATCAGCTCGGGGTAGTCGACCATCGCAGTCGCTACGGTTGAGGCGCGCGCATCCGCATCCATATTGCGAATCGCCGTGCCGAGCGTCGAATAGGCACGCGCCAGACCCAGAGCTGAGACCGCTGCGACGGGGGCGCCGCATCCGTCAATGCCCGATGTGCCCACAGGCTCGCCCGTAAAACTCGCGATCTCCTCAGCAATCATGCGCTGCAGCGGATGCTCAGGGTCGCAGTAATCCTTCATCGTCCACTGGCGCGAATCCGGGTCTACAACCGAGCGGTCCAGCTGCGCGGCACACGCCCACAGAAACCCGGCATGCTTACCCGAACACGGATGCGCAAGCGGAGTCTTCGCCAAATCCGCGCGTACCATCTGTTCGTGCGCGTGCGCATCAGCTGGGTAGGCGGTAGGGCAGAGCAGGGCGGTCGCATCAACACCGGCGCCCTGAAGCATGTCTTGAACCGCGCGCATCTGCTCGAACGTTCCCTGATGCGACCCGCACGCGATCGCTACCTGCGCGCCACGCAGCGGCGCCCCCGATTTGAGCGTGCCGATAGCCTGCAGTGGCTTGAGTGCCGAGCGGGCAAAGAATGGCTGGCTCATGTCTCCGAGGGCAAGATCGGTGGTGCCTTCGGGGGAGAGCACCACCACAATACCGTGGTGGGTTGTCTCGATCAGGTCGTTACGAGTCTGAAATACGAGTTCGGCATCTGTGAGGGAAAGCTGAGGAGAAGTCATATACCCACAATAATAGTGCTAAAAATAGAAATTCTAGCGGATAAAATCACATGAGCGCGGTGATGGCTGCCGTACCGCCAAAAATAATGCCGGGCGCATTCGCAATCACAATGGGCCAGTCTTTCTTCTCGCGCCACAAACCGTATGCTACCCACAGCGTGCAGTTAATGCCTGCAACGAGTGGCTGAATCCAGTCGCCCTTATGGCCGTTGATATTGCCGATAATTTGTGGGAAGTAGAAGACGTACATGAGCACCGCGGTT
This sequence comes from Rothia sp. HMSC067H10, assembly GCF_001810635.1. NCBI lineage: Bacteria > Bacillati > Actinomycetota > Actinomycetes > Micrococcales > Micrococcaceae > Rothia > Rothia sp. HMSC067H10. The sequence continues at coordinate 173,273 of NZ_KV802279.1, read as the reverse complement.
ACGGATGCTACACGCGCCAAAATCGGGAAAAGTCTACGGACCGGCACTGAAAATCCAGGCACGCGTTAAAGGCCGTGAGAAAACCTATATTTTCATCTTCCCTCCCGCAGAGCAGAAAGCATATGAGGCGTTTGTGGGTGAGGTCCGCTATCGCGCCTCTTGGGGCGGCTAACTCACGGACACAGGGAAAACCACAAAACGTGGAAAACAGCTGAACGGTTCAAAACACTATTCGGCGGGCAAAACGTTACACGGTAAAAACGTTATGGGGGCAGAGGGTCACTGGGTAAAGCACAGTCATGGGGTGTTACAAACCCCGCCCGGGTAACATTCGACACGGTACCCTTATGTACATGAAGGTTTTGGTACTGGGCCCCGGCGGCCGCGAACACGCAATTATCCGTGCGCTTGCGCGCGATCCACAGGTGACCGAAGTTCACAGCGCACCCGGCAACGCGGGCATCGCTCAGGATGTTCCGGTACACTCCATCGACGCCAATAACCCCGAGCAGGCCGTTGCGCTCGCCCGCGAGCTCGCCGCAGACCTGGTGGTTATTGGCCCTGAGGCACCTCTAGTCGCCGGTGTTTCTGATGCCCTGCGCGAGGCAGGCTTCGCGGTCTTCGGGCCCTCTGCGGCTGCGGCACAGCTTGAGGGCTCCAAGGCATTCGCCAAGCAGGTGATGGAGGAGGCAAACGTGCCGACCGCCCGCGCCTTCGTCGCCACGACCGAGGCCGAAGCGGCGCAAGCCCTTGACGAATTCGGCGCCCCCTATGTGGTGAAAGACGACGGGCTCGCCGCGGGTAAGGGCGTGGTTGTCACCGAGAACCGGGACGCTGCCTTAGAGCATGCGAACGCCTGCTTTGCCGCTGGCGGTTCCGTGGTGATCGAAGAATTCTTGGACGGTCCCGAGGTGTCGCTCTTCGTCATCAGCGACGGAAAGAACGTGCTCCCGCTGTCTCCGGCGCAGGATTTCAAGCGCATCTTTGACAACGATGAAGGCCCAAACACCGGCGGGATGGGCGCCTACACCCCACTTGACTGGCTGCCTGCAGGATTTGTGGACGAAGTGATCGAAAAGATCGCCCGCCCCACCATCACGCGCATGGCAGAACGCGGCACCCCGTTCGTAGGTGTACTCTTCTGCGGGCTCGCCGTTACCAGCCGCGGCGTGCGCGTCATCGAATTCAACGCTCGCTTTGGCGACCCCGAAACCCAGGCGGTGCTGGCACGCCTGCGCACCCCGCTCGGGCAGCTGCTCCTTGCGGCATCCCGCGGCGAGATCGCCGAAGACACCCGCCTGGAATGGGACCCCCGCACTGCCGTAGACGTGGTCATGGCGGCAGAAAACTACCCGGGAACCCCGCGTAAGGGCGATGCGATTGCGGGGCTTGAGAGCGCATCCGCTATGCCCAATGTGCATGTGGTGCATGCCGGAACTGCTGTCGCGGGCGAAGAGATTGTGACAGCGGGCGGTCGCGTGCTCGCCGTTGTGGCCCTGGGTGATACCCTCGCCCAGGCTCGTGATGCCGCCTACGAAGGGGTACATGCTATTACTTGGGAAGGCGCACAATATCGCACCGATATTGCCCTCAAAGCGGTGCAGGGGGCGATTACCGTACCCGAACTCCGCAACTAACCGCTATTCTCTATTCGCGTGAGCAGGTGGTTTTTGGTCGAGCAGGTGGTGGGATTTTTCTACCTGCTCGACCAGAAGCAACCTGCTCGCGGTGTATTCCAGCCGGGTTCCAAGTAACAGAACTTAACAGCCAACCCCGAGAATACGGCGTTGCGGCCGCATTCGGATTCACATATCGCGGGATGCGGGCATTGTCCGGTAAGGTAAAGAATAGGTAAACACGCCGCGCACATTCGCCCCACAGGAGAACTCCCCATGAATTCCCGCAACAACCCACCCATGATTCCGGGGTGGACGCACGTCTACTCCGGTAAAGTACGCGACCTTTACGTTCCCGAAGAAAGCCGCTATGACGCTGCCGGGCTAACCGTCAGTGACGATGCTGAAATCCGCGCAGGCTCCGTCATGGTTGTCGCCTCTGACCGCATTAGTGCCTTCGATAAAATTCTTCCCACCGAAATCCCCGATAAAGGCAAAATCCTCACCCAAATGTCGCTGTGGTGGTTTCAACAACTTTCGCATATCCCAAACCATGTGATTTCAACCGATGTGCCCGAATCAGTCGCAGGGCGAGCCATGATATGCAAATCGCTCAATATGTTTCCGGTCGAGTGCATTGTGCGCGGCTATCTGACGGGCTCGGGGCTTGCAAGTTACCGCGACACCGGAAGCATAGCAGGCATCGAACTCCCTGCGGGGCTTGTGGACGGGTCACGCCTCGAAACCCCAATTTTTACCCCAACCGGCAAAGCCGAAGTAGGCCAGCACGATGAACCGGTAACCCGCGAAGAACTCTACGCCGAAGTAGGGCACGCAATCGGTAACCGCCTAGAAGAACTCTCACTCGAACTCTACAGCACCGCCGAAAAAATCGCCCGCGAGCAGGGCATTATCTTGGCAGACACCAAAGTCGAATTCGGAACCGACTCTTACCGCGGCGAAATTACCCTCGGCGATGAATTGCTTACCCCCGACTCCTCACGATTCTGGGATGCGAGTGAGTACGAACCCGGAAAGTCTCAGCCGAGCTTTGATAAGCAGTTTGTGCGCGACTGGCTGCGCTCGCCGGAATCGGGCTGGGACGGTTCGGATAACGTGCCTCATCTGCCCGAGGATGTGGTCGAGAAGACCCGCGCCCGCTATGTTGAAGCCTACGAGAGGCTGACCGGCACGAAGTTCTAGATAGACTAAATGCGCGAGCAGATAATATTTTGACGAGCAGATAACGGGTTGCTATCTGCTCGTCAAAATATTATCTACTCGCGGAAATTTTCTACGCCAGATGCTCCTCATGCAGCGTTGCTCTTTTTACCTAGAATATTATGCACTCAGGAGTAAATTCTGGTGTTTTAGGGAAAAATTTTCCCAAAACACCCTATATTTTTGTTAGCGTGGTGCAAATGCGGGTCACTGGTGTAAAAAGAAGGGGAGGGTCATGCTCAATACAAGTAACACTTTAGACGAGGAATTCGGAGAGAGTATTCCCGCAAGCGTTGATGCTCCTCATATCCGGTTTGCGCCAAAAGAGACGAAAGAAGCATTCGAGCTATACAGAAAATCGGTTAACCGAAAGGATAGGCAGAGCGCAGCTGATGCAGCGTCGCGTGCTGAAGCGGCCGCCAAGCAAAGCCTCTCTGAATTGTGTGGAGCGCTGCAGAAAGTTAGTCCAAAAGCAGCCATCCAACTTCTTTATGGAGAACGTCATGACTGTTTGTATGATTATATGTTGCCAAAGGGCGGAGAGATATTTTCGCTATCCCGAGGAGCATGGCTGATCGGTGTTTATGGCAATGGCACGGATAACAGCCGGTATGGTGCTCTCATAGCCTTCAACAAGTACGTTCGATGGGTTGCCGCATATCTAATCAAGCTTCACATCGCTACCTTTGCTGATCTGGACGACACTGAGTGCCTCGCATCTTTCCTCCCCAGTCAACTTGAAATAAGTCGACTGGTTGAGCCTGAAACTCGAATGATGTGGATTGTGGATGAGATCTCAGCGTCAATAGGGCAATGGGTAGACAACAACCTTCCTACCGTATCTAATCTGATCGGATCAAAACCAATGGAGGTCGCAGCTAAAAATATCCACGAGGCTGTCAGCTCACTTTGGTCTGCTTATAGTGACAAGAAAACGGCTATAGAGGAACCATATAGTGCGACTTTACTAAAAGACATTCCGGAAGGGCTGATCCGTGCACTCACCGCAAGACGACCTACAGCGTTAAGTGAAGCAAGCGTGGAAGAAGCACTGCTCGGAGAAGAGCCAACAACTACCCCCTTCGTCCACATTGAGGACACTACCTGGGTTTTGAATCGATCGGCTTGGCTAGATCATCGCGACGACGTGCTCTTTAGATTTGCAATGAAAGAGAGTCCACGTGATAAAGAAGGCCAGGTATTTGAAGACGTTACAGCATCTATGCTTCGCAAATGGGGGCCTCGCGAAGTCGCATGGAAGTCCTCTATAGATCTTCTTTCCCCAAAAAGCAGGAAGTGCAAGGATGAAATAGACATATTCGGGTGTTCGGACGATATTGCTTTTATTGGCGAATGCAAGGCCAACCGGCTTTCGAGAAATAACTTAAGTGTTGGTGTCTCTTTTGAAACGGTAGTGCTGAACAAAGCTGTTTCTCAGCTTGAAACGCGGATAACCCATTGGTATGAGGGATGGAGACCTGGCGGGATAAATCCATGCAAAGCCAGTGAAGCAATTGGGTTTGCAATAACGTTTTCCAGCTACGGTGGAATGCTCTGGCAGTCCGAGAGTCTGATCAAGGAAGATGCCCCAGTACAACACGCAGTCATTCCGTTGCATTCTTTGATTTTTGCGGTGAGTATTCTCGACGGCCCTCAAGACTTGAAACGGTACCTTGAGTACCGAGAGGCTTTTATCACGAGTGGAGCGGTGAACCATGATGAGCTTGAATATATGCTCACATTTATTGCCGCATTGAAGGGTCTTAAAGTAACCATTCCTAAGAATTTGCTTGATGAGAACGCCCGAATTCTTTTTATACAGTACGAACTGGATGAGGAAGGTAAGTCGATTGATCCCCGTAAGTACTCTAACCAGCGGGATTGGAAGCAACAATTTCGGGATGACCTATGGGATAATAGCAAGCCAGTCACTCCATCATTGGCTGATCTGTGACCCATCTCTATATGTCTCTATATGTGAAGGTGCAGCGATCGGCTCCAGGCTCCTTTGAAGCTGTTTGGTTTATCTGCTGCGAATCATGATGCCAGCTATTTTGCCATTGTTGAAGAGATAACAGTCTCAAGGGCGTTATAGACTAGGCACCCTGCCAGAAAGATGCGCAACGGCACTATCATCAGCTATCGGGAGTCTCGGAGAAAGATGAGAAAACTATTCCTCAAGATTTTCCTTTTGAGGAGTACGAAAAAGCATGCGGGAACGCACATCTTACGGGGAACTACAACCCTATGCCGAACGAGTTAGCCGAATCCCCAGCCACACCTATGCCTTATCTTCTCCAAGCAGTGGAGCTGATAGGGCACAACGTAGCGAAGGGATAGAAAACGTTCCCGTTTTGTGCCTAATGCATATGAGAGAGCTTCTACGCCAGATGCTCCTCGTGCAGCACCACCTGATGCGGCAGCGCATCCGCATCTATCACCTGGGCCTGCCGTTCCCGCTGCTGATCGCGGGCGCGGTCTGAGAGCGAATAGAACCATTTGATGTGCTCGCACACCCGCTCATAGGCGGCGTCCTCGTCACGGGTGGAGATCGCCTCGTAAATGCCCCGGTGCTGGTCTTGAAGCGTTTGCTTGACGGAATCCCAATCGCGCAGCAGCGGCACCGCCTCCTGCACGTAGCTGATAGTCGCCATGTGCAGTGAATCGATCACGGTATCGAGCACAATGTTTCCGCCCAGCTTTGAAAGTTCGTAGTGAAAGCGGGTATCGCAGAAATGGAAACGCTCGTTCGAGACCTGCGGAAGATCCATCTCACGCAGATGCTCGCGGGCGTTCTCCAGCGCCAGATCGCGTTCGAGGGAGTCGGGGGCGTTTGCGGCGGCACGTGCAGCCGGTCCTTCCAAAAGTAAACGTGTAGAGACCACATCTTTGACCGGCAGGTTGCGGGTTGCGATGTGCATGCGCAGTGCCCAGCTGAGGGTATCGGAGGGCTCCGAGATAACGATAGCGCCCGATTTCGGTCCCGATCCGCTACTGGAGCGAATCAGCCCCAGCGCGTTGAGAATACGCAGAGCCTCGCGCACTGAGGGCCGAGAAATTCCGTGTTTTTCGGCCAGCGCACGCTCGGAAGGCAGCTTATCACCGACACGCAGTTCGCCCAGGCGCAGCCGCCGCTCGAAGGTTTCAAGAATGATGCTGTAGCTTCGTTCCTGTATGCGGGATGTCGAGTCTGTCAGGTGAGTCATGAGGTGTTCCCATCCTAATAAGTCTCAAGATGCGGGTGAGAATAACCCGTCGTGTGTGCGTTTGAGGCGGCTCAGGTGGGGTGGGAGAGTGCCTGAGCCTATGAGGAATGGTGAGAGAAACGCGCGGGGCGGCGTACCGTGAAGTACACCGCCCCGTCGTGGTTTATGCGTTTGTATGTGCAGCGTACCGGTTAGGGAATCAGGAACGAGAGCACGTTGGTCTGCAGGAAGACCAGAATACAAACCACCACGAGCATGGCGAACGACCAGGGAACCACGGCCTTGAGAATGTCGGATTCCTTACCTTCCATATCCACGGAGGTTGCCGCGATAGCCAAGGACTGCGGGGAGATCATCTTACCGACCACACCACCGGTGGTGTTAGCAGCCAGCAGCAGTTCGGGGGTTGCCCCAGAAATACCGGCCTGGTGCAGGTTCTCGGCGGCAGAGACCTGCAGCTTCGAGAACAGCGCGTTGGCGCTGGTATCCGAGCCGGTCACAGCGGTACCGATCCAGCCCAGTGCGGGCGCCAGGATAGCGTATACGGGGCCGAGTCCTGCCAGGAAGGTACCCATGGCAACGGTCTGACCCGAGAAGTTCATGACGTATGCCAGTGCCAGCACTGACGCAATGGTTAGAATTGACCAGCGCATACGGTAGACGACCGAACCGAATTCGGTGAACAGTGCGGGGAACTTGAACCCGTAGCGACCCTTCTCGTTGAAGAGGAAGTAGATAACACCCACGATCAGACCCGAAATAATCAGCAGGGTACCGGGGTTCGAGAGCCAGGTGAAAGAGTAAACAGCATCTTTAACTTTTGTGCCGTCTTTGGTGACCAAGCGGGAGCTAAGCGCGGGAATATCGATTTTGATAGCCACGGTTTTCAGCCATGCCTTCAACTCTGCACTGAGGTTCACGAGACCGAAGATAACAACCACGATCAGGTAGGGTAGAAGAGCCATCCACACACGCACGGCGGGCAGCGCTTCTTTCTCTTCGACCTGTGAAGGCAGGCCGTAACGCTCACGCACGCCTTCTACGCCGCGCGGTTTCCAGAAGCGCAGGAAGAGCACTGCGGCACCCATCGAGACGATACATGCCACCACGTCGGTGAGGTTGTATGCGGGGGTTGCTGCGGTGATCCACTGTGCAATACCGAAGGAAATGCCAATGACGAAGGCGGGGAGCCATGCATCTTTAACACCCTTCATACCGTCGAGGATGAAGAGCAGAATGACGGGCACGAACATTGCCAGGAACGGTGCCTGGTGACCGACGATAGTTGCAATAACGTGCGGGTCTTTGCCGCCAACATCGCCTGCAGTCACAATCGGGACGGCGACGGCGCCGAAGGCCACAGGAGCGGTGTTAGCAAGAAGCACGGTAATAGCTGCTTTGAGCGGCTTCACACCGAGGGCAAGAATCATGGTCGCGGTAATTGCCACGGGAGCACCGAACCCTGCGAGGGCTTCAAGCAGACCACCAAAGCAGAAGGCAATCAGAATCGCCTGGATGCGCAAATCGCCGCCGCCCAGACGGTCGAAGGTGCGGCGCAAGTCTTCAAAGCGTCCGGCAAGCACGGTGACCTGGTAGAACCAGATAGCGCCGAGGATCACCCAGCAGATGACCAAACCGTAGATAGCGCCGCGTACCGCGCTGAGTCCTGCTAAGTCGAAGGGCATCGTAAAGCCGAGGCTTGCCACTAGGATAGATGCGGCAAGTGCTACCAGCGCCGACCAGTGTGCGCGTGCCTTGATTATGAGTAGCATGATGAAGAAGGTCAGCAGCGGTATGGTCGCCACGAGCGCGCTTAGCCCAAGGCTTCCACCGACTGCGTTGGGTTCAGCGAAGAATGTATTCACTGGAACTCCTTTGGTTCGGTTCGACGTGGATGTGGTCAGACCAATCAAAATCCCACGAGTTCGTGGCGCTTATGGCGCCGCGTGGGATGTGGTCTGACCATTAGCTTCATGTGAAGCCTACCCGAAGGGTGCTTTGAGATACAACTTATAGAGTGCAGGTGTGTTTTCCGCACGATGGCGGGGGAGAGGGGTGATATTTGCGTTCTGGGCGTCAAAAACGGGTTGTTCCAACTTCTGGCATTAAATTTCAGCTCTGCGCATAGAGATTTTGCGCACTGTATTTTTTCGAGATGTTCCCGGGTTGTACCATCCAATATTGCAAGGGATTTCATGGGTAAAGTATGCATATTTACGGGAAATTATGCAGAGAAATCGAGCAGTTCCGCATCAGCTCGCGGATGCTGCATATGCACCCGCTGGAATGTCTGTTTAAGGTATCTCGAAACATTGGGGTTGCTATGACCTAAAGCATGCTTTACTACCTGAAACTAAGGGAATCCTTAAAACTCAATTTGGTGAGAAAAATGTTCGTTATTTCAATTAAAGGAATGCTCCGAACCTGGTGTTAAATGAAGATCAACGAAGAAAGTCTACGATTACGTTTCTACACCGATATGACCGGTCCCCGTAAACACCGGCGGGTTCCTGAGAGAACCTGGTCAGTCATGATCCTGGCGCGTTGAAAACCCGCGTTACGTAAATTCGGCACAGGAATTTGCGTCCCGGAGCGCATACCGCATCCCACACCAGCGGTTCTGTAGAGACTCGAAACCAGAAAGGACGGATAACATGCGTATTGCGCTTTTCTCCACGTGCATTGTTGATGGCATGTATCCCCGCGTAGCACGCGCGACCGTCGAGATTCTAGAACGCTTGGGGCATGAGGTTGTTTACCCTCCCGGGCAGACCTGCTGTTCCCAAATGCACGTCAATTCCGGGTACTTTGATGATGCCTACCCCGTCGTCAAAAACCACGTCGAGTCTTTTGAGGCGTGGGATTGGGATGTTGCCGTGGCACCCTCAGGTTCCTGCGTGGCATCCCTGGGGCACCAGCAGCCCATGATAGCTCGTCATCAGGGCGACGAAGATCTTGCCGTGCGAGCAGAGCAGATTGCCGCACGCACCTTTGAACTTTCCCAGCTTCTCATTGACGTTCTGGGTATCACCAACGCCGCCGAGCAGCTTGGTTCTTACTTCCCCGAGCACGTGACCTACCACAGCTCATGCCACGGTATGCGCCTGCTGCATCTTGGCTCCCGCCAATCAGATCTTGTGCGCACCGTTGAAGGCATTAAGTACACCGAAATTGAGGGCCTCGACCAGTGCTGCGGCTTCGGCGGAACCTTCTCGTTCAAGAACGCCGATGTTTCCGGTGCGATGGTTGAAGACAAAGCAACCAACGTTGAGAAGACCGGCGCATCCGTATGCACCGGCGGCGACTGCTCTTGCCTGATGAATATCGGCGGTGCGCTCTCACGCCGCGGATCCTCTGTTAAGACCGTCCATTTTGCCGAAATCCTCGCCTCCACTAAGGAGAATCCGCTGAAGATTGACGGCAACGTAGAACTCGCCTTCGCATAGAAAGTAGGTTGATGATGACTTCCACCGCAATCCCCCTGGGTATGCCGAAGGTCGTGCACTACGGCGAAGGCAATATCTTTGAGAACGAACCGTTCCCCGAATACGCCAAGCGTGAGCTGAAGAATGACCAGCTGCGTAATAACCTGCGTTTCGTGACCCACGCTATTCGCAATAAGCGTGCTCGCGTCACCAGTGAGCTGCCCGACTGGCAGGAGCTGCGCAACACCGGCGAAATGGTGAAGAACTATGTGCTCTTCAACCTGCCCCAAATGCTGGAACAGTTCGAGCGTAACTTTACCGCGCGCGGCGGCCATGTGCACTGGGCGCGCGATGCTCACGAGGCAAACCAGATCGCTCTCGACCTGATTCGCGAACAGGGCGTGGACGAGATTATCAAGATTAAGTCCATGGCAACTGCCGAGACCGGTCTGAACGAGTTCTTGGAAGAGAACGGCATTAACGCTATTGAGACCGACCTTGCAGAAGAAATTGTGCAGCTCGGCGAAGATCGCCCCTCGCACATTCTGGTTCCGGCAATTCACCGTAACCGCCGCGAAATCCGCGATATCTTCCTTAAGAAGATTGAAGGCATTAACCCGGATATTACCGATGAACCCGCCGAGCTTGCGGAGGCTTCGCGTAACCGTCTGCGCGAGAAATTCCTCTCAACTAAGGTTGCCGTTTCGGGTGTGAACTTCGGTATCGCTGAGACCGGCACCATGACCATCGTGGAATCTGAAGGCAACGGTCGTATGTGCCTGACCCTGCCCGATACCCTCATCTCGTTCATGGGTATCGAGAAGCTGCTGCCCACCTTCCAGGACTACGAGGCATTCCTGCAGCTTTTGCCGCGTTCTTCCACCGGTGAGCGTATGAACCCTTACACCTCCATGTGGACGGGCGTAACCCCCGGTGACGGCCCGCAGAACCTGCACGTGATCCTTATCGATAATGGTCGTACCGCTGTGCTGGCCGATGAACTGGGTCGCCAGGCTCTGCGCTGCATCCGCTGTTCTGCTTGCATGAACGTGTGCCCCGTGTACGAGCGCGCCGGTGGTCACGCCTACGGTTCCACCTACCCAGGCCCGATTGGTGCAATTCTTTCGCCCCAGCTTTCCGGTATTGAAGCGGCGCACAATAACTCGCTGCCATACGCATCTTCGCTATGCGGTGCCTGCTACGAAGTGTGCCCCGTGAAGATCAACTTCCCCGAGGTGCTGGTGCATTTGCGCGGTAAGGATGTTGAGGCGAAGCACGCGAAGAAACACGCGCCCACCCAGATGGACGCCATGATGTACGGTGCTAAGAAGCTGTTCTCCTCGGGCAAGATGATGGCGGTCGCCGAACGCGGTCTGCCGATGTCCCGTCTGATTAGCGGCAAGAAACATAAGATTACGAAGGTGCCCGGAATTGTCGGCGGTTGGACGGACTACCGCGATATTCCTGAGCCTCCCAAAGAATCGTTCCGCAACTGGTGGAAGAAGGAAAAGTCGGGCGCACCCGCTCGCGACAGCGCCGAGCGCGTGGATATTGCCGCTCTCATTGAAGCGAATAAGGGTAAGGTTGCAGAAGCCGCAGCGAACGCACAGGCTGCGGCCGAAGCTCAGGCGGCTCGTGAAGGTAAGGAGAACGCATAATGTCCTCTGCGAAGGAAGATATCCTCACACGTATTCGTGAGTCCCTGTCGGATGCCCCCGAGGCACCAACCCCCGTGCGTAACTACCGCCGCGTGAGCGAGCTGAACCGCGAGCAGACTATTGAGATGCTGGTGGATCGCCTGATCGACTATAAGGCGAACGTCTTTAACGCGACCGAGTCGAATATCGCTGAGGTTATTGCCGAGCGTCTGGGAGAGAACTCGCGCTATGTGGTTCCCACCGGGCTGAACCCCGAATGGCTGCCTGAGGATACCGCAACCCGCGTGCATGTCACCGATTCGGGGAGCACTCTCGAACCCGGCGCGCTTTCGGTGCATGAACTTGACGACGTGGATGCGGTGGTCACTTCCTCGACCGTATCGTGCGCTGAGACCGGCACCATTTTCTTGAACTCCGCCCCGCAGGAAGGCCGCCGTGCGATTTCCCTGGTGCCCGACCACCACGTGTGTGTGGTGCCGGAATCCACGGTTGTGGAGCTGGTGCCGGAGGCGATTGAACGCATCACCTATGAGCGCCCGGTGACCATGATCTCTGGGCCGTCTGCGACCAGCGATATTGAGCTGATTCGCGTGGAGGGTGTGCACGGGCCGCGCATCCTGGATGTGGTGATTCTCGAAGGCAAATAGCCGGTTCGGCAAATGCGGTAAACGGACTAGGCGGTTGAGTCTAGAGCTCTGCTGACGCAATGAAAGGGGATGGGAACCTAATATGGTTCCCATCCCCTTTCATTGTGTGGGAGAAGTGCCTCGCACGCTATCACCGCTCGAACGGCATAAGCGCGCGCATCACGAAGCTAGGGGAGTAGAGCAGCCGGCCCGCCGCACGGGCACAGCGAAGCCCCTGCCGCGCATCCAGGGAGAGTACCCGGTGCCCAGCAGGGGCTTCTAGGAACAAGCTACAGAACTTTACGCGCGAGCGTCGAAGTGCTGCAGACCGGAATCTTCGCGGCTACCGCCTTGACCGTCGCCAACATCGCGGTAATCGCTGATCCATTCAATTTTCTGAACCCACTTGACCATCTTGTAGCCGTGCATGGAATCTGCACGCAAGCGTAGGGGACCACCGTAAACATCTGGGAGGGGCTTATCGTTCATACCCCAAGCCAGAATGGTTTCGTCCTCCATTGCCATGGAGATATCCAAGCATTCGTAGTAGGGTTCGGTGGGTCGACCATCGTAAGTGTGACCCACGTGCCCGAAGGAAGTCACCATAACGTACCGTGCGTTATCGTCCTTTTCGACAAGGGCGAGTACATCACGCAGGCGAACGCCTTCCCATTTGGCGATGCCCGTCCACCCCTGCATGCAGGTGTGCATCGTAATATTGACTTCCTTGCCCAAGGACTTCAAATCGTCGATGCTTAGCGACTTCGACTCTTTCACCAAACCGCCCAGCTCCAGGCGATAATCCACGAAGTCCTGTTCACGCAGTCGGTTCCATTCGGTGCTTTCACGCTCTGTAGGCGGGCGTGTGTTAACCCAGTGGAACGGCGAAATATCGGCATCCGTGAAGGTCTGCTTCTTGACCTGGCGTGAGGAAATGCGATCCAGGAACAGGTTGCGAACCGGCTGGGTCAGGCCCCAAACGAAGGTCTGGGCGAAGCGCAGGTCTCGATGCGACCAGTAAGAAGCACCGATCCAGACCGCGAGAACCACGACGACGCCAACGATCAGCATGGTCACTGCTTGGGCGAACTGTGCCGCATCAATCTCGTTGTAGTTCTTGTTGAGCATCATGTGCGCAATGTTGTACTGCGGGTGAACGATGAGTACCAGCGCCACGTGCATGATGGTGAAGACGCAGTAGAACGCCATGCCCAAGAAGTGAATTGAGCGGGCGGTCTGGCGGTTACGGAACAACCGCACGTAGCGTGGGAAGCGACCGCAGAACGCGGGGCTCATGATAGGACCGGTGGCAATCATCAGTGGTGCCACAATGAAAACCACGGTGAAATACATGAGCTTCTGAAGCGCATCGTAGGGCTGGAAATGCTCAATAGAGGGGATTTGGAAACCCGCGTAAATCTGGATGGACTGCCATGCCTCGGGGAAAATATCCCAGGAGGTAGGAACAATACGGCGCCACTGACCCGTAATAAAGAGTAGGCTCACATAAACCAGACCATTAGCAATCCAGATGATGGTAGTGAGAGCGTGCCAAGCACGTCCCAAGCCAATCTGAGCCTTACCGGGGAGCGAGATCAGAGGGGAGAGGCTTCGTTGATCGTCGCGGGCGGTGTATTCGCCGGGAACGGTTGAAACCTTATCCTTCGTGAACTTGAGCCACTCAGACCCGGGGGTGCAGTGGTTGTTCCAGTAAAAACGCGGATGTGAGGCAATAACTTCCCAACCGGATCGGATGAGAAGTCCAATCATCAGAAAGTTAATGAAGTGGGTGATGCGCAGCCAGGCAGGAAAGTCTAGTGCTACACCACCGGCACTCATCATGAGTGTTTGGTGCATTTGTCTTCCTTAGAATGACTGTGTGTGCGTATGGAATTAGTGTGTGAGGCCGTAAAGTTGAGATGCTCTGATGAGCTATTCAGAGGTTGAATCCATATCGTTCTCCGTCCCTGTAGAGCTCGTCTGTCAACGCGGGACTACCCGGAAGAGTCATGTCTCGACTAACCTGCAACCCCACATGAGATATTGGATTCTGTGGGATTTATGAGGAGCCCTGCCGTATCTATTTCATCTTAGCTGACACAGTGTCACTCGCAAAAGATAAGAGTCGTAACACGCCGAAAATTTGTCGTAAAAATACCGAATATTACGGAATTTTGAGGGTGTTAATGACCTTAAGTAATGCTGCCGGATAACGATTACGTGACGGGTAAATTATGGAATTTAAGAGGTTATATGTATGAAAACTTAGGATACCCTTTTTGTGGGTTTAGAGCGATTAAACCAAAATTACATGTTCTTATTTTATGGTTTCAGACACCTCAACTCGTCGGCACCCTGAGAACCGAGGTATGCACGATGTACGCGAACGCAGCAGGTGGGGCTCGGTCGGGTACATCTCCCCGCCCGTACCTAGAGCGCGAGTAGATATTATGTCGGCGAGCAGATAGCGGATTGTTATCTGCTCGCCGACATAATATCTGGGGGTAGAATCCTGACTCTAGACCGTGCGGATTGCATCGGCGGGCTGCGCGCGAGAGGCCACAATAGCCGGAACCATGGCAGATACCAGTCCGGAGATCCCACCTGCGCCGAGCCCCAGGAATAGGGGAGTCGCCTCCAGAATAGGTTTCCAGCCATTGAGTTGGCATATCAGTAAGGTCAGGAGCGTGCCTAGCGTAATCCCCAAAATACCGCCCGCAAGCCCAATAAAAAGTCCTTCAAGCAGAAACATGCGCCGTACCGCCGCTTTCGACGCTCCCACCGCACGCCGTAACGCGATCTCGCCGCGCCTGGTTTGCACGCTTAAGTACAAAGTTGTGCCCGCGCTCAGTGCCGCTAGCAGAAGAATACCCCAGGAGGATACAAGCGAGAGGGTCGCAATATCGTTCGAGACCCCGCGATGCAAAGACCTCAAGTCTGTGACCGTCTGAACCTTGTAATTTTCCGGATGCGCCGCATCCACGCTTAAGGGCGCTACCTCAGAAACAGGCGCGGGGTAGCCTGGTTTAGTGCGCATGAGAAAAAGGTGCTCGTTTTGCGGGTATGACGATGCGCTCTTCATATCAAGCACCACAGCATTAAGCAGGAGAGCATCTCGGGGAGCTTCCTCAATAATGCCGACCACACTATACTCCCGCCCTTTGAGTGTCACGATGGAGCCGGCACCAGAACCGGAAATCCCAAGCTGTTCTGCTGCGTGCTTTCCTACGAGAGCCGAAGGGCGGTCTTGATTCGTATGCGCGCGGGTAAAAAGGGTGCGGGCGTTGCCTGGTTTGGTGACAGCCTCTGCCGCTTCCAGGTACCCCGTGTCGATAGCGTAGGTGAGCACGCTTATTTTATTGATGGGAACCGGTACGTCAAGCGGGAACTTTGAGACATCACCGGCGATGCTCGTGCGGTATCCGACAGCGGTAACCCCGTTAATCGCCGTGAGTTTTTGGGAAACCTCCCCGGCTTCTTCGGAAGAAAAATCTTGGGAGACGGGTGAAAGTCGAACCTCGTCGAGAGCCGCCGCTTCCAGGCGTTCGCTGACCTGATGAGCGGTGCTGTTCAAGAGCCCCGAGGATGCCACCAGCCCGGTGACCGCGAGCGCATAGGCGGTGCAGAGCAAAGCTGAGCGTCCTAGCCGTGTTGTCATGGCGGCCGCCGCATCCCAGACAGAGGAGAACCAGGCGCGAACACCGCTGCGTTCCAGGGGCTGCTTTTTCTGCTGCCGTTCAGACATATTATGCTGTGGGGCGGTACTTGATTCTGCGTCCTCGAAGTGCACCTCTTCTAGATGGCCGTCTACCATGCGCAGACACCGGCTTGCCTGACGGGCAACATCTTCATCGTGGGTAATCAGAACAATGGTAGTACCCGCCGCATTGAGCCTTTTGAAATCTTGCATGACTCGCTCGGTAGTTACACGGTCCAGGTTTCCGGTGGGTTCATCAGCAAGAAGAATATCCGGGTGCGTGCTCAGGGCACGGGCTATAGCAACCCGTTGGCGTTCACCGCCGGAAAGCGCACCTCCGGAATACATGAGCCGGTGTTCCAGCCCCAACTGGGTGAGCGTCTCTTCGCTAATGCGTAGTTGTTCGTGAAGACCCACTCCCTGTACCCGAAGGGGAAGTGCAACATTGCGTATCACGCTTTCGTGGGGCAGCAGATGTGCGTCTTGAAAAACGAACCCGAGATGTCGGCTGCGCATAATGTCCAGGTCGCGGGTCGGTGCATGGGTAATGTCACGTCCACGAAGAAAATAGCTGCCGTGCGTGGGGGTATCTAAGAGGCCGAGCACATTCAAGAGCGTAGATTTACCGGATCCGGAAGGGCCGATAATTGCGAGCATATCGCCCGGGTACACCCGCAGGTCTAGGTTCTGCAGAACGGGAGTATCGGCCCTGGTGTAGGTTTTGGATATGCCTACGAGCTCAAGAATAGGCTCATGCCCGTTGTTGATGGATTCTTCGTGTTCGGTTTCGTAGGGCAAGTCGGCGCTACGGGGTTGGGATTTCAACGTCGGTTCCTTCCCGCAGCTCGTGGTCGCTTTTAATGGCCGCCCAGCCTTCAGCCTGGCGTACTACGGTCACGGTGACTTCTTCTCCGTTGTGTAGGCGCAGATACTCTTCACCGTTTTTCTCACGCAGGGCTGTAATAGGTACGGCTAGTGTGGGGTCGCCGCTGCTTTTCACCTCAAGAGTTGCGGATGCACCATCGGGCGCTTGGAACCCTTCCGGCACGGTGAAGGTCACGTCTTTACCTGGTATATCGCCGGTGGCGTTAAATTCTGATATTGCGGTAACGGTTGCCGTTCCTGAGGC
Organism: Rothia sp. HMSC067H10; assembly: GCF_001810635.1. NCBI lineage: Bacteria > Bacillati > Actinomycetota > Actinomycetes > Micrococcales > Micrococcaceae > Rothia > Rothia sp. HMSC067H10. The sequence continues at coordinate 156,695 of NZ_KV802279.1, read as the reverse complement.
CCCACCGGCGGATTTAGCTTCGGCGGTGCTGCCCACGTGCAGGTCACGGGTGACATCGATGGTTGCACGTGCCACGATCGTGGGAGAGCCGTTCCGTGTAGTCAACAGCGGGTTCTCCCCCAGTACCGTACCCTGTGCTGCGATAGTTTCGACGGTGCGCCCCGCAGAGGGCACCAGCATAAAGGTTTTCCAGTCGATGCTTTCAACATCGCCGCTGGCAACCCCTAAGTTGTAGAGGAAGGACTGATAGGCCTTCATACTTTGTTCCGACCAGGTGCCGTCTGTACCGGGGGCATACCCCCAATTGGTGAGGGTCTGTTGGAGTGCCAGCACATCAGACCCCGAATCGTCTTTCTTGATGGTGCGGTAGAAAGGAATGGAATCGGGCATGGCAATAATGGGCACATCAGAGATTGTTGCCACAAGGTCACCGGGGTGAATAGTGCGCCCGGGTTCTACCGCAACGCGAGTAACCACGGCACGTTCAGCCCCTACAGCAGGGGAGTATGGCTCAGCTTTACCCAGCTGCACTTTCCCTTGAAGTACCGTTGCCTGCCCTACCTGACGTTTCTCGATTTTGGTGGTGACGGTGAGTTTTTCTTGAGAGCTGGCAAGGGCCTCTGACTGTGCGGTACTCATATTTTTACCCACGATTAAACCTAGAACCAGAAAAAGCAGGTTAGCGCAGATAAAAATAATGAGGATGCGCGAGCGGGGAATGCGCTCCAAAGAAACATGTGACGTATTTTTTACCATGAGGGCAGCGGCTCTCCGTGATCGGCTAATACTTTTTTAGCCTCTTCGATTTGGGCGTCAAGGTTTTTGCGGTATTCATCAAGCTGCGGCTTGTACTTTTCGATGGCTGCGGCCTGATATTGTGCCCGGCGGTTCATAGTTTTCATGAAATATCCGGTGCTGTCTTTGCAGTCTAGATCGGCGAGAGCGACTTCAATTTCTTTTTCTTTATCGCCGGGAACTTCTGGTGCCCAGTAGTAGTCTTTGGGAATAGAAATACCTTTATCTTTGAGGCATTGTTCCCATTCTCCGTGCCATTTTTTGACGTCTTCATCGCGCATCCATGCGGAGTCTGCTTCAAGATCAGCCTGAGCAACGATAGTGTTGGCTTCGGGCATTCGAGCGGGGAAATCGCCCAGCTGACGGACTGTATTTTGGCATTCGCTATATATTTCCATCTGGGCTTCCGAATATTCTTTTTGGGGAAGTAATGTAACTATACGAATTTTTGTTACATCATGGTCGATAGAGTATCCGTATTTGGAGACGTAGTCTTTATTCCAAATTCCGTACTGAAAATGTGGTTTAATTTCAACACCATCTCCGGTGCTGCCGCTTGGAACTCCTCGTGCTACTGAACAGTCATTATTATTGTAAATATTTGCACTGAGCGTTATAAGCCCTTCTGATGTAGACATCATATATTTGTTGAGTGGAAGAATAATTTCCATATGTTCATTATCAAAAGTTGCTTTAACATCTGAAAACTTTGAATAATTTAAATCTTTTCCGGCGGTAGGGTCACCCTGAGGTTCACCTGTGTGAGGTCCGCTTGAACATGCTGAACACAGGAGAGTAAGGCAGGTAATGGCAGAGAGAAGCCTTTTCATAGCTTTGGATTCTTTCTATGAGGGTAAGAAGTGATTGGTGTGGGTGGTTGAACCTAAGTTCAACCACCCGGTACAGATTTATATCTGATTAGCGCGTTGCATGTTGGTGACTAGAGATTTCGTCACTCCAGTTACCTCCGCCTGGAAAATAAACTCCACGTAAGTCTGAGTGTGCTTTTCCTTTGCGGTCGTAAAAACTAGCTCCACCATAATTTATATGTTGGTAGAACAAGTGGTAGGGGTGTTCGCGATCTGTCGTAGCACCCAGTACATAAGAACTCGTGCGATCATTCATGTAATCACCAATCCATGAAACTTCATGGTTGTAGTAAGTCTGGTGTCTTCCACCAAACCAGATGTCGTCGTAGAGGCAAGTTGCCCCAGCAGGACAATGAGGCACGGCAGAAGCAGGAGTGATCGTTAAGGGAACAATCGCGCCCAAAGCAAGCGTCGAGGCAAGCACGGTGTGCAGGATCTTTTCATGGTTAATCCTTTGACTATAAAGTCAAAATACAGAGGTGTTTTTAGACCTTGTGAGTGATATATCACGTTTTTGTGATACGTTTCAAATCTAAACATAAATTTTTAATAAATCAATACTGTAAAATTAAAAAATCTCGAAAATTATGAATAAATATCTGTTAGTTGTGAATAAATATTGATGAGATGTTTGGTATACACGCGAAAATGATGTGTTATAGCCCCATATAAGGGATATATGCAGCTGATGTGCCTCAAAAAGCCGGTGGATGCCCAACGCAATATGTATATATATTTTTCTAAATAACGGACATCTATCTGACAGATGCTCGTCACGGGACGTCATATACCGTCTAAACCCCGGAATCTCGCAGGTAGTCCCGTCCCCTATAATCGTGCGGATTTCTGGCATGGGAGGGGGGACCACGAACTTCGGACGGTGTGACCGCAGCGAACGCATCCGCGCGGCAAAATCCCTACAATGAACCATAAACGCCGAATGAGCAATGCCTTGCGTCAAGTCTACAGGAGCAGCAGATGAGCAATGATATGGATCTTCGCACCTCCTATAAGAAATTCATCCAGGACTTACCCCAGCTTCTCGCGGACAAAGGCCCCGAACAGGTATATGCCCTGTACAAAGCCGAGAATTATGGCAGCCTGCGCGCGGGCGGGTTCCGCGAGGAAATCGAACGAATGGCCAGCCCTGCACCTCACTGGTGCGATCAGGGGTTCTTTCGGTTAGCTGAGCTCTACGATGGGCTGCAGCTGAACCATGACGACGACTATTTTCTGGCGCTTATGAACCTGAACGTTTCGCTTCGGCAGAGCCTGCTACGCCACGACCAGCAATTTCGTGACGAGCTGCTGTGGCACCTATTTACCGTCGAGGGAACCCCCGAAAGGCCGTTCACGACGGTAGATAAAAATACGTTCAGAAACACCTGGCAGAGAGAACTGCTTGAGGCTTCTGCCGAGGGGCTGATTCCCCGGGGACATCTGCTGGATGCGTGCCTGGCATCGTTAGCGCGGGACTTCGCCGCCTACCGCGCCGGGTGGTTCTCCCGCATGTATGCCGCGCTCAAACCCACCGCCGCAGAATCCGCTCAACGGCAGGACACGCTCGTGAACCTGCTGGGATCGCCGGTGGGCACGACCGTCACCCTAGCAGTCAAACAGCTTTCGGCGGTGCATCGGGTGGGGCTTCTTGAGGCCGACCGGTTCGTTCATGGATGCGCCCCCGCGCTGCTAACGAGCAAGGCGAATGCGCTGGCGATCCTCAAACTCTTGGCGTCTCTGCGCGGTACAGTCGGCGATGCGCCGGTTGCCGAAGCATCTGCTGCGGGGCTGAACCACGCGCATCCACAGGTGCAGGTAGCAACCGCAAAATTACTGCATCAAGCCAAAGCGACTGAAACGCTGTATCAGCATGTGCAGAACCTCAGCCCGGTTGCACGGCAGGAATTAGAGGACGCCGAACTCCTGAAACGTACAGAAGAGGGAACCGCGCATCATACAGCCTTGAAAGCCCCAGTTGAGGCCGAGCAGACCGCCGAGGACACGAACCACGATGCCCCGCATCCTGATTACGTGCGTTCCGGAAAAAGTACGGGTAAAGTCCCCAATATTCTTGAGAGCATCCGAGTGAGTTGGGATTATCGTGAAAGCGAGGCGAAACGCCCCAACGGCAAACCCGAAAACGTGTGGTGGAGCCCCACCGTGCACCTGCCTGCCGCAGAACCACACCACACGCCGGACGAAAAACATCTGCTCACCCTGCACTATGCGGCAACGAGCTGCGAAGAACTGGCGCGCCTCTGCCCTTCTTCCACAGTGCCCGTGGCAGTAGGGCTGTTGGAACGATGGGTCTTTCTCGACGAAGAAGACGGGCACCACTACATGCATGATATGGTCCAGACCCTCAGGAACCATCCGGGGCAGTGGAACTCCATCACCGCGCAGGCGCTCGCTGTGCTGGCTACTTCAAAGCATCATATAGACCGTGCGGGAGCCGCCGAGCTGTTGGCGGAGAACCTTGGCGTTCGACTCTCCTACGAAGACGCCACTAAAGGGTTCTCGCAAGCTGCTCCGGCGCTAATGTTCACCCGGTGGGCGCATACCTTTGAGGATATGGCGGCCATAGACCCGCACGTTACCCTGCGTTTCTTAGGGGGCCTGCTGCCGCATTGTGAGCGCACCCAGCATGGGATGGGGAAGCTCCTGGGCGTATATGCGCAGGAATACGTGCGTGTTCACGGCACGAATGAGTCCCCGCAGCTAAGCCCCGAGACGACCGCGTGGTTAGGCGGTTTTAAAGGATCCTCGCAGGCGGCAAAACACGCGCGGGCTATCCTCAAAACCCTCACCTAAATACGATTCCTCAGCCTGGGAAACCAGCTAGTTCTTTGGCGGTTTCGGGGTTTTGGAGGAACTCGAAGAGCCGTTGCCCCGCAGAGGACTATGCGTTTCTTTCGTCGGCTTCACAACCGGAATCATACCGGTCGTGAGCTTCACCGTCGCGTTGCGGTGCGCCTTCAACGCATCAATCTGGGCACGCTTAGAAACACCGGACTCAGCCTCAGCCGTCTGCGACCTAAAAGCCCGCTTAATGGCTGCAGCCCACAGCGGGAATAGCAGAACCGTGAGGGCACCGCCGGTCACCAGAAGCGATGCAGTAGAGCTCTCCAGCAGCCCCGAACTCGTGGCGATACTCGTGACCGCCACAATAATAGGCAGACCTGCCGCCGAATACAGCGCTAACTCAACCTTCTCGCTCATTGACTGCAGTCCCGAACCCGTGTTCGTGAACCGCTCCGCAATAAACACCGGCACCCCGCGCACCAGCAGAATACCAATAACCACCATTGCCAGCAGCAGAGGCGAAGACGCCACCACAGAAGGGTTAATCCCCATGCCGCTGACCACGAAAAACAGCGGAATCATGAACGTAAACCCGACCGTCTCTAACCGTGCCGTGATCATGTGAAGTGCGCCCACCGGGGTGAGCGAACGCATAATAATACCCGCAGCGAAGGCGCCGAGCACCGCATCCAGCCCGAAAAGTGCCGTAAACATAATGAGGGTAGCCAGCAGAAACATAGCAAGACGCAGCACAAGCTGACTGGTTGTGTTAGTTTCTACCGCCATAATCTGGCGCAGGCCGGGCACTTTCTGCAGAAGACGATGCGGAATAATCGCCGTCACCACAGCAATCGCCATGAACCCCAGCAGAATCAAAATCGCCAAACCCGGCGAGTACGAGGAGAGCAGCAGCGACATCGCAAAAATCGGGAAAAGTTCGCCAACGGCACCGTGCACCAGCACCGCGTTACCCACCCGAGTACCCGCCGCACCATGGGATTTGAGCATGGGCAGCAGCGTGCCCAGAGCTGTGGAACTCAGTGCAATACCCACCGCAATATAGGTATTAAAACCCCTGGTGAAACCGGTGATGAGCGCCGCCCCCAGCACGCCCAGCGCAAAACAGATAAACCAGGTTGCGATTGCGCTTTTACCCTGGCGGTTACGCAGCGAATCGACGTTAATCTCAAACCCGGCAATCAGAAAGAGCATGCCTAAACCCAGTTCTTTCAGCAGCGGAATGCCGCCGTCGCTGCCGGATGCCAGCCCCAGCACGTTCGGGCCAATGAGCACACCGCAGATCAGTAAGAACACCACATCGGGGATGCGCTTGCCCGTTAGCCGCGACATGATGGGCGAAAGCAGCGCCGCTAAGGTCACCCAGAAAATCGAGACATACTGCGCGGTACCCTCAACCCCGGACGCCTCGTGCGGACCGGCAGCAAGAATATGCGTGTGTGCGGCGGCGAGGGGCTGGGCAAGCTGAGAAACATCCAGAACGTTCATAGTGAAGAAAGCATACCTTAGATACTTCGGGTTATTCACATAGGAGGGGCTGACTGTGTTCTTTCAAAAAGACTAGGCGTAAGTACAGCGGGCGAGGAAATCTACTCCAGCTGCCCAAGGTATCACATGACGTTCCGAAGCCAGCGGATAACCCGCACACAACAATCCGGTATCTTGCACCCCACCCCGCACATCTGCGTCCTGAGCTGGGGCAAAACAATTTGACATCACATGATGCGGCATACCCTCAACACGAACCGTCATAGCATCAGGCGCCGCTAGAAACCGCCCGCAGAACACGGTACCGTAGAATGCACCACCACAGGCACGAGCGAGCAGGAGATGCATGCTACCGGAAACCAACACCCGGCGAGATACCGGGTTAGACAGCGCTCGCGCCTTTGCGCTTCTGCTCATGCTCATTCCTGTGAGCGTAAGCCTTAACCTGGTGCCCGGCAAACATCTGAGCTGGCTTTCACAGGTGCTTCCGCAGGCATTGAACCTGTTTGCCGTGATTCTGGGCGCGGCTGCATATTTATACTCCCGCAAGGTGGCTTTTCCGCAGTTTTTTGCGAGCAGTATCGTGCGTTTTCTGGCGTTCTGCGTGCTCGGCTGGATTCTCGCCCAACTTCCACACAGCACCTTTGCGGATCAAGCTTTTTCCGGGTGGAAAGACTTCCCCATCCGTTTCGATATGCTTCTGCCCCTGGCCGTGCTGACCCTGCTGAGCATCGGGCTGGTATATATGCCGTTTTGGGTGCAGCTTGCCGTGACCGTGCTCGCCAGCCCCGCCGTGCCGTTCACTTACGAGCGGCTGAGCGTGGGCGGGTGGACTGCCGACGACTGGCTGCATCGCACAATCCCAGCAATCGTGAACGAGAGCGCGGGAACCATGTTTCAGGATGGATTCAAACTCATCTGGCTTATGGGCTTGGGCATGGTGCTGTGGCGAGGATACGAAAAACTCGGCGCACGCCTGGGCATACCGGTGGCGCTGGGTTCTCTTGCCGTGAGCATCTACCTGTGGGTGTATCCGCATGCCCAACTGGGACCGCTCACGTGGCCGATCGTACTCACCATCGTAGGCGTGGCGGGAACCGTCTGCACCTGGAGCGAATTTGCGCGGCTCAGCGCCGGAAAAGGTGTGCTGGAACCGTTCGCGCGGCTGGGTCGAATGTCGCTGAGCGCATCCATTGTGATGCTGGGGCTGGCATTCTACGGTGGCGGGCGGCTCGTGACGATGGTCGCCGGTGAAGGTTATCGCGCCCCGCAGCAGGGGAGCGTCTATAGTTATGCGCTCTGGTTCGGGTTCCTGCTCATATGGTGGGTGCTGGCGATGATGCTGTGCACCCTGTGGGAGAAAATTCAGCAGCGCGGCTCCCTCGAAATGGCGCTCGCCCTCATGAGTGGGCGGGGTTAGCCCGGCGAAGTGACGAATGTGCTGGCACGCACGGTTTCTCTTCGATACTCTGGTGCCTACTGAAGAACACGTGAGAGAGGAATAAGTCTGTGAAGTACTTTGCGTACAGGGTGGTGGGGAAGACTGAATATAACGGATTTGATGTCCCCCAGACTCCGCAGTCTTTCGCCGACGATACCGAGCAGCGCCTCACTGATCCCGACTTTTTGGAGGGTGACAAACGCTTCGCCCTGGTGGTGTGGGCTCTGCCTGAAGGCGTGAACCATGTTGATGACGTTCCCCAGGATTCGGTGGCGCACGGCAACTATATACAGTGTGCCGGTTCTACGCATGCGATGACGGTGGAAATTAGGGTGACTGCCGAAGATGGTTCGTACGAACAGTACACGGTGGCCCGCAAACCCGTGACCGACCCCGATGCGTGGACAACCATCACATGGGTTGGTAACCGTATGCCCGTTCAAGTGCACCCCGAAGAGGTTTTCACGGGCGAGCAGGCGGCGCCTATCTTCCGCGCCTACATTGAGGACGGTGTGATTCCGCCGCGCGAACTGCTGCGTACATTGGATATTTAGACTTTCGACTCGGCTCAGTGGGGACCCGAGCAGAAGGCACATACAGCAAACCCCCTGAAGATTACTCTCAGGGGGTTTAGGGTTGGTCGGGATGACAGGATTTGAACCTGCGACCTCGTCGTCCCGAACGACGCGCGCTACCAAGCTGCGCCACATCCCGGTGTTAACCTGTCGGACAACCCGCAGGCAACTCATCAATAATAGCCGAAGAGCACGGGGAAAGCAACACGAATAAGCCCTCTCAAAAACCTGTAAACCCTGAGTTTCCAGGGGAGTAGGCGCGGTGTCTTGTGCGTGTGCTTCCGCCTTCTGCTTGATGCACTAAAAACGCGGAAGCACACGCACCACCGGAGAAAAACGCTCAACGTTTCCCGCAGCGGCTATACAAGGTTACTCGCCTAGATTTTGGCGAAGCGGAACACAAACGCGGCAGTCGCTTCACGAGTAACGGGTTCATGCGGGCGGAAGGTGCCGTCGGGCCAACCGGTCGTGATCTTCTGTGCCTTAAACCATGCGATTTCGCGGTAGAACGGGTTCGCCGAGGTCACATCCGTAAAGGGATCCTGAGTCGGTGCCGCATCGTCGTTCATATTAGCGGCACGGTAGAAGAACGCCGCCAGAGCCTCACGAGTAACGGAATCGTGCGGGCGGAAGGTGCCATCCGACCAGCCGGTCGTGATGTGCTGCTGGTGCATCCACACGATCTCCTTGTAGAAAGGATCGCTCGGAGCAACGTCGGTGAACGGCGACTGCTTGGGCAGAACAACATCGGGTGAGCCAGCCATCCGGTAGAAGTATGCGGCAATTGCGGCGCGCTCAATATTCTGGGACGGGCGGAAAGTGCCATCGGGCCAACCCGTCGAAATACCGGTCTCTCCCAGCCAGGTGATCTCCTGATAGAACATATGGGTCTGGGGAACATCCTTGAAGACCACCGCCGCTGGCTTTTCGCTCGGTGCAGGTGCGGGAGCCTCCGGAGACGGGCCGTCACTCGGAGCCGGTGCGACTACAGGCACCGCAGGAGTCGGATCTACCGAAAGTCCGGGGTTCGTCTCAGCTGCCGGTGCGCTGGGGGCTGCGGATGCGCTCGGCGCAGGATCCGCCGCCTTCGCAGTTTCCGCAAAAGCAGGCTGAGCAGCAAAGGTCAGGCCAAGAGCAAGAGTGAGTGCAGAAGCGGTGCCCTGAGCCAGAAACTTCCTCGCATCATTGCGTGACATATTTTCCTCCATGAGGTTATAAGGGTTTAAGTGAATGAGTATCTGCACGCTCTACGAAGCGGCAAGACACCTTTATCATCCACAAAAAACTTTGCCGTGTCTACTCAGGCGGTTACAGCTAAGAACTATGACGTTTAGGGCTCTCATGCACGTATCACAATAGATAAACGTGCACATAAGAGTTAGGCGCTGGGGGAGTCTGAATCCTGCCGCGCATCCTCCCACGAGGTGTACATTGCGGCAAACTCGCCACCGGCGGCAATCAGCTCCTGCGGTGAACCATCCTCAACAATAGACCCCGCAGAAACAACCAGCACCCGGTCCGCACTCAGCACGGTCGAAAGACGATGCGCAATCACCACGGCGGTACGCCCCGCCAACAGGGCATTGAGCGCCCGCTGCACCGCACGCTCGCTGGGAATATCGAGGGATGCGGTGGCCTCATCCAAAATCAGTACCCGCGGATTCGCCAAGAAAACGCGGGCAAAAGACACAAGCTGACGCTGCCCGGTTGAAAGGTTCACACCGCCGCGCCCGAGCATCGTGCCGTACCCCTGCGGGAGGGTCTGAATAAACTCATCCGCGCCGACAGCCTGCGCCGCCCGGTGTACCTGGTCGTCGGTCGCCTGCGGGTTGCCCAAACGAATGTTCTCGGCAATCGAGGCTGAGAACAGAAAGACTTCCTGAGTGAGCATGACGACGTTTCGGCGCAGCTCCTGATCGGTCAGGGAACGCACATCTACGCCGTCGAGAAGCACCCTGCCGGTATCAACGTCATAGAAACGGGCAATTAATTTGGCAATCGTAGACTTCCCGGCACCGGTTTCACCCACGAGCGCCACCGTCTGCCCCGGTGCAATCCTCAGCGACGTAGGCATGAGCGCGTGCTGACCCGCAGTGTAACCGAATGCGGCATCCTCAAGAACGATCTCACCCAGCGGGGCTGCCTCTGCCGAACTCTCGGTGCTCGCCGGCGTGGCGGGGGACTGCGGCAGGCTTACCGGATGCTGCGGGTCTTGAATCTGTGGCTTCTCCGCTAAGAACCCGGAAACCTTCTCCAACGCCGAAAACGCCGACTGGAGTACGTTATAAAACTCGGAGAGCGTCATAATCGGCTCAAACACCCGGTTCGCATAAATAATGAGCGCAAGCAGGGTGCCCACCTGCATGGTGCCGCCGAGCACCGCATACCCACCAATCACAAGCGCCGCCGCCACAAAAATATTGCCCAGCAGAATCAGCACGGGTGAGTAGATGCCGAAGAGCTTGATAGAATCCATGACCGCCACCCGGTACCGTTCGGCGTTGCGGGCGTACGATGCGCGCGCATCCGCCTCTGCACCGAAACTCTTGATGGCTCGAATACCGGTGTAGGTTTCAACAAAACGGCTTGTCAGCTGGGCAGATTCGTTACGCATGGCACGGAATGCGGTCTCTGAGCGGGTGCGGAACCAGCGGGTTATCAACCAGATGGGAACCGTCATAGCCACCAGAAGCAGACCGATGCGCCAATCCAACAGGAAAATGGCGATTACTGAGAACGCAATCCCCAGCAGGGTTGTGGCAAGCTGACTTATACCGCTGTCTAAGAAGGTGCGGATCGTATCAATATCGCTTGTCAGCCGCGAAATTACGCGGCCTGACGTATATGACTCGTGGAACGAGACGCTCAGCGACTGCGAATGCTGGAACACTCGCGTGCGCAGGCTCAACAGCACACCCAGCGAAACCCTCACCGTATAGACCACATTCACCCAGGTCAGGGTGCCGTTAGCGAGTACGGTTGCCCCAAAGAGCACCACAAAGAATATAAGCGGGGCGCTGTCGCCGTGGGTGAGTGGTTCAATTGCGGTATCGAGCACGCGTGCAATCAGCCAGGGCTGCACGGCGGATGCGATCGCCCCGAGTATTACCGCCGCCACCGAAATCGCCAGGGACAGCCGATGCGGGCGCAAAATCTCGCGCAGTAGACGGTACGAACGCTTCCGAGCCTGCCGCCGTTCTTCGGGGGTCAGGTTCGTGCGTTCGTCAGAATTCGGCACGAGACGCGTGGGCATTAATCCTCGTCCTGCAAACTCATCAGGCGGCGGTACTGCGGCAGCTTCATAAGCTCGGTGTGGGTGCCTTGGGCGGTAATACGGCCATCCTCCAGCAGCAGCACCCGGTCGGCAAGCGCCACCGTTGAAGGACGATGCGCGGTCAGCAGGGTAGTAGCCCCGCCCAGTCCTTCGTGGCCGGTGCGCAGCGCCTCAATAATCTTCTCTTCCGTGTGAACGTCCAGCGCCGAGAACGGATCATCAAGCAGCAGCACGCTCGGGCGAACCGCCAGGGCACGCGCCAAAGAAAGCCGCTGCCGCTGACCGCCCGAGAGGCTCAACCCCTCTTCGCCAATAATGGTATTGACCCCTTCGGGAAGGTCGTCCACGAAATCGCAGGCCGCGATCGTGAGGGCGGCGCGCACACGCTGATCCGCCTCCTCAGAAGAGCTAAGATCGTGCACCCCTAGCAGGACGTTCTCACGCACCGACCCCGAGAACAGCACGGCTTCCTCAAAAACAGAGGCCATTTGCGCGCGTACCTCAGGCAGCGGCATATCGGCGGCATCATGACCGCCCAGCAGAATCTTTCCTGATGAGGGCTCATAGAACCGCGGAATCAGGTTGAGAATTGTTGATTTTCCGCTGCCGGTAGCCCCCACGAGCGCCAGAATCTCGCCCGCAAAAGCTTTAAACGTAATATCGTGAAGTACCGACGGGGTTTTGGAGGTTGCAGCCTTCTGCTGTGCACGCGCAAACTCGCGTTCCTGCTCTGTAGGCTCGGGGCTTGGATCCTGCATATCAGCCTGTAATTCCGGGAATGCCGCAGGATCGGGATCTGACTCCTGTGCGGAACCGGCACTGTCCTGATGACCCTGCGAGCCCTTGGCAAAACCTAGAATCTTCGCCAGAAAACCGCCTAAACCGCTCTGCTCGGCGTGATCCGTTGAAGCCCCATCCTGCCCGGAATGCTCCTCAGGAACCTTAGCCGTGCGCGCCTGAGTATCAGCGGAATCTTCGTGTGCGCGTGCCACCGCATTAGGATCGGTGGCATCTACGGTGTTCGCCTGCTCGGCATAGCTGAAGCTCACCGCCTCACACGCCACAGAAATTGCGCCACCCGAAGGATAAGCCACGGTCTCCTCCTCAACTAGTCGTACCTGTTCATCGCCGGGATCCGCCATCACCTCAACGTGACGCTCAAACGCCACCCGGTAATTCAAATATGATGCCATCAGCGCGGTCGAACGGAGCACATGCCCCAACACCACCGTCAGCACCGCAAAATAGGCGGTCATCGCACCCAAAGAAAGACTACCCGATGCCACCTGCGGCGCGCCCACCAGCAGGGCGAGCATCGTCACCGCCCCCACAATCACGCGCTGATAAAACCCCACACGTGCCACCAACATGGCACGGCGATGCTCCACCTCATTCAAATGTTCGGCATCGCGGGTGTACTCGGTAATCTGCTCGGGGGAGCGGCCCAGCGCCTTAACCACCCGGATACCGCGCACAGACTCCTCAATACGGGTCGAAAGATCACTGGTAAGCCGCTGAATCTCGCGGGTATAAGCCTCATATTTGCGCACATAGCTGATGAGCGACAGCACCAGCACCGGAATAGCCACCCCAAAAATAACCGCGAGCGGGGCGGATGCGGTCACCATAAAATACCCGCCCGTTACGAACATGACCACAACCGAGGTCATCTGCACCAGCGCAAACGAAAGCCACCGGCGAATCGTACTCAAATCGCTCATGGAACGGGTGAGCAGCTGCCCGGAAGACCACCGGTCAAGAACGCTCAGCGGCGCCCGCAAAATCCGGTCAAAAAAGTTCATGCGCATGCGGATTTCAAGCGTGGAGGTAGGATCCACGATCAGCCACCGCCGCCAATACGCCAACGATGCGTTCCCCACGCCGATCAAAAGTACTAGTCCGCCGCCAATCCAGACGCCCGCCTCGGTCGTATTCTGCACAAGCTCATCGACAATGAACCGAAGCATCTGCGGAATAGAAATTTCGAGAATCGCCGCGCCAACAGCGACCAGCATGCCGATAGCCCAGCGCCACCGAATCGGGGCAATATACGGCAGGAATTTGAGGGGCGCGCGCTCGCCCGCATCATAGTTCACGGGTGCGGGAATAGGTTCCGGGGCGGTTTCCAGGAAGGGATTGCGTCGTCGAGAAGTGCCGGGGGCGTGTGTGCGGGTCGTGCTCGTTTCCTCCTGCTTAGATGCGGTTCAACGTTTCTACAAGGTGTGAGCGTTAGTGCTCTTAATTATAGAGGGGCACTCCAGATGCGCCCCCTACGGTTCTGCCCTGAGCGTCCCGTTCTTATCGGTGAGCTTAACCCGTTTCCTCTTCTCCTAGCACGCGAGCAGGCAGCTTTTGACCGAGCAGGTAGTATTTTCCTACCTGCTCGGCCAAAAACCACCTGCTCGCAGAGGCTACGCGGCCATAGCCTAGGCGTAGTAGGTGTTCAGATGCGCCAGGTAGTCATCCGCGCTATCTGCCACCTGCTGGGCAGCGGCTTCATCGTAGCTCTCATAGGTGTCAATGGTGTGGAACGCGAAGAGAGGCTGATAATCGGCGCTGATATAGTTGGCCGTCAGCTCGAAAGGGCGCAGAGTTTCGGCGACGGTATACCCAACGGAACCTTCCGCACTGTACTCTGGGGCGGGAGCGCCCAGCGAGACGGCAATGCCGAGTTTCTTATTCTCGAACGCCTTGCCTTTCGAGCCGTAGGCCCACCCGTACGTCAGCACCTCGTCGCACCACTGTTTCAGAAGCGGCGGGCAGTTAAACCAGTACACCGGAAACTGAAGCACAATGTTCTGGTGCTCTTCCACGAGAGCCTGCTCGCGCTCTACATCAATCACACCGTCAGGGTACTCGCTGTATAGTTCATGCACGGTAAACCGATCCGGATGCTGGCGCAGCATGTGAACCCAGGTTTTGCTGACCATAGAATCATGGATATTAGGATGCGTGACAATCACAAGGGTTTTCATGGTATTCCCTTCCGTTCGACTTGAGAAAATACCATGGTATCCATGCCGTTTGGCTCTGACAATACCTTAGAGTACCCTTTCGGCTAATGGCTATAAAGCGATCTCTCGCAAGGAGGTGCGCTGCTGACCGCGCGCATCAAAATTCTTCGGATCCAGCCATTGCAGCAACCGGTGTTTACGCTGCTCCCATTCGGTATCCAGCATTGAATACCACGCCGTATCGCGGTTGCGGTCTTTATACACGACGGCTTGGCGGAACGTTCCCTCATAGGTGAAGCCTAGGCGCTCGGCTGCGCGGCGTGAAGGCTCATTCAGTGCATCGCATTTCCACTCATAGCGGCGATAGTGCAGCGTCTCAAACACGTATTGCGCCAGCAGATACTGCACCTCCGTGGCGGCGCGAGTGCGTTTTAGACGTTCGCCATACGTCACGCTGCCCACCTCGATAACACGGTGGGCGGGGTTGATGCGCATAAGCGCTAAAGTGCCAACCGCACGCCCATCCTGATCTATCACAGCCAGATAGTACGGATCCGTGGATTCCTCCATGTGCTTGAGGAGTGTCTCTAACTCTGCCCGGTCAGCAACAGGGTTCAAGGACAAATAAGTGAAACTCTGTTCGGGAGCTTCAGGACCGTAGACCTCGTACAGGTCGTTGCCGTGGCGTTTTGCATCAAGTTTTTCGAGGCGGCAGTAGCGCCCCTGTAAACAATCAATGCTGGGAGTCTCGCCCGCGCGGTAGTCGGGCAGGGCATCGCCGATAGGTTGCTGGTAGTCGTTATATCGCATGGGCCTTTCCAATGCATTGCAGTAGTAGGGAAGAGTGTCTTCCGGTATTTACTCTACACGCAAGCAGGTTATGGGATGTGTTTAACCTGCTGGGTAGCAACGAATGTAAATCTATTTGTCCTGTGTTGAAGATAGATGATCTCTTTGTAGGTCTCTAATTAGGGATGCAAATTTGGGGCAGTTAGCTCTTTCAAGGTATGCGCTTAGATCTAGACTTTTATGTCTTCGCCTCATGTATTCTCTTTGCATCTGTATGATTTCAAGAACCTCTTTATAACCCTGTGTATCAATAACAATTTTTATGAAAAAATCGTCGGCTGTAGAAACGTTGTACGTAGATGGAGAAGGAAAATCTTTAACGTTTTCGGTCAGCAGAACATCAATATGTCCGTCTAGGGCTGCGGAGTGTACGTGTAGATCGTAGATATCAGGTACCCCCGAAGAAGACCCCGAGAATTCAACAAAATCATCTATGCACATTCTGATTTTAGAAATTTTAGTCTTAATGGTTTTGCTGCTGGCAGTAGGGTGACGTCTGCGCAGGTGATACCGAACTTCTGCGAGAATATCTTCAGTGCATAGAATTGTAAAAGACTCGGGAAGATAGGTATGTAGTGAAGAATAGCCAATCGGTTAGAGTCTGGCTAAAAAAGATATTCGCATCTACTAAGACTCGCTGAGATGGGCGTAGCTTATACAACATGGCGAATTGAACCTAGCCCTCATCAAGCTCAGGATGCGCACTCTGAAAGTCAAGGAGATCATGCAGCGCTTGCTTCTTCTCGATACGTCGCTGCTCGCGAAAAGCAAAAACATCCTCGCGTTTGAACCTGCGGTGAGTGCCAGCTTTATGCGAAGGTATCCGTCCTTCATCAGCCCACTTGGCAAGAGTGGGGCGGGACAGCCCCAGGATTGCGGCTGCCTCGCTGGTCGTTAAAATTTCTGGGCTGAACTGCACGGAAACATCGTGGTGAGCAAGAATAGCTTGAAATTGTGCACGAACAAAGTCGGCAACGGGTTCAGGGGCTTGAACCTTTTGCCCATTCGGCAAAGTCCCCTGAACCGTGAGGCTTTGGATGAACTCTTCTGATAACGGAATAATCTGTTCTTGCAGAGGCTCAGCCGCAAAAGTTCGAGTGTGCTGGGCAGTCATGACTGCTACCTCCTAACTCATACAAACTTGGGGATTTCTCCCTAGTTTACAGTATTTTTCGTTTGCAAACGAAAGTCGTAGTGCTAGAGGGGTAACAGAGCCAAGTTTCGGTTTGTATAGATTGTAGACGGAGTATGCACCTAGAGGTATCTGGAATATGTGGTATGCGGTAGTAATAAATACTGATGCAGAGAAAGCTTTTCGGTATTTACTCTACACGCGAGCAGGTAGCTTTTGGCCGAGCAGGTAGGAAAATACTACCTGCTTGACCAAAAACCACCTGCTCGCGGAATCTGAAGGGGGGGGAAGAAAACCTACCCGTCCTTTGCCGTGAGGGTGACGAGCACCGCCTCCGGGGGACAGAAGAGTCGCACTGGCGCGAACCGTGAGGTTCCCAGCCCCGCCGAAACCTGCACCGGAACATCGCCCTGGTAGCTCACACCCTTCGCACGCGACGGCGGCAAATCACAGTTACTCACGAGCGCACGACCGCCCGGCAGACACACCTGCCCGCCGTGCGTGTGACCGGCAAAAATAAGTTCGGCACCATCCTGCACAAATCTGTGCAGAGTGCGCATATACGGTGCATGCGCAACACCCACACGAATACGCGGCACCTCCGAAGACTCAAACGCCTGCGGTGAGAACCCCGGATGCGCATCGTAACGCAGATGCGGATCATCCACCCCCGAAAATTCCAAGTGCAACCCGCTCAGCGTGACGCCGTCGTACCGGTTAATAAGCCCTACCCAGCCGCGCGACTCAAAGGCGTTATGCATACGCTTAATCGGAAGCGGCACACGCGACCCCTCCTCAATCTCCTGAGGCGTGCGCGCCTGCCACAGATACCGCGCCGGATTCTTCAGCACCGGAGCAAAATAGCAGTTCGAGCCGGGCACAAAAACCCCCGGAAAATCCAGGAGAGGGTCAAGTGCCTCTAGGAGAGGATCAAGCCCGCCCACATGCGAGAGGTTATCGCCCGTATTCACCACCAAATCCGGGTTCAGGCCCGCCAAAGAATGCATGAACTCGGTCTTCGCCCTCTGCCCAGGAATCATATGCATATCCGAGATATGCAGAATCCTAAAGTTTGGCGATCCCACCGGAAGCACCGCGAGAGTTTCCTCGCGTACCTGAAAATTATTCAATTCAACGAAGCGCCCATACGCCGTCGTGGCGGCCCCCAAAGCAAGCCCCGCAGTCGCAAACTTCACCATACTCTGTGTGAAGTGCGAACCACGTGCTGCTTCAGAAGCCGCCACGGATGCGCGGGCACCGGATGCGCTCTCACACATCGTGTGCCTTTCTTCAGTACGCCCTCTTAGTTACCGTTGACGTTTGTTGACGTCACCGATGCCGGGGGCTCAGTAAACTTCTCGGTATTGTACTTCGGTGCCATGGCCTGCATGAACTGCTGCCACTGGGCACCCGCATAGGTCGCACCGTCCACGTACTCCAGCACGCGACCGTTAATCGCAATACCGTTCATCGAGCGGTAACCCAGGTCGTTACTGCCCACCCACGAAGCAGTTGCCAGGCCGCGGGTGTAACCGACCATCCAGGTCTGTGAGGAGTTATCGTTCGTACCGGTCTTCGCGGCGGAAGCATCCGGCAGACCGATAGCGCGCTTAGGCGCTGAACCTCCGGAGGCAAGCACGCCCTTGAGCACGTAGCTCACACCGTTAGCAATATCCGGGCTGATCGCCTGCTCACACTTAGATTCGTAAGTCTTCATGGGCGAACCATCACCCTTAGTAATCTTCTCAAGTGGGCGCGGCTCACAGTACTTACCTTCGCTCGCGAAAGTTGCGTATGCACTCGCCATGGTCAGCGGGGTAGCACCGTACCTGGTACCACCAATGTTGGCACTGAGCAGACCCGGATCGTACAGCTGCTGGCCCAGACCGTCGTGCAGGTGCAGCTTATTCGCCATATCGCTGATATCGCAGAGGTCGAGCTTACTGACCATCGAGTACAGGTAGGAGTTAGCCGAAACACGAATACCGTGGGTGACCGTACCCCAGGTCTGGTATCCCGGAACCGCGTTCTTGAAGGACCAGCCGTTAGCGGAGTCGCGGTAGTAATACTTACCGCCCTCCACACAGCGGGCGTTCCACCCAAAGTTGCTTGGGTAGGATAGGGCCGTACCATCGATTTGGGCGTTCACACCTCGACCAGAGTTAATCCACTGGGACAGCACCACGGGCTTGAATGTCGAGCCCGGCTGGAATCCGGGGGTACCGCCATAGAGCGAATCTACGTTGAAGTTAAACTGAGTCTGCGAGTGGTCGTTCGCATCCTTAGGTTTACCCCATTCGGCGTTCTGAGCCATCGCCACCACGCGACCGCTGCCAGGCTCCACACTGGTCAAAGCGGCGTTCACGTTGTTGGTGTTGGTGGAACCGGGCTGAACAGCCTCCACAGACTGTTTAGCGATCTTCTGCGCTTCGGGGTTCAGAGTACTCACAAGCTTAAAACCGCCGCGGTTGAGCAGGTTCAAACGCTCCTCAGGAGTTGCCCCGAAAGATTCGTCAAGCGCAACATAGTTCACCACGTAGTTACAGAAGAATGAGCTTTCGCCCGCAACAGAGCAGCCCTTCTCAGGCGGATGAACATTGAGCTTAATAGGCGATGCAATGGCTTCATCGTATTCTTGCTGTGAAATCTTACCGTCACGAAGCATGGTGCCAAGCACCACATCGCGGCGTTCACGCGCCAAATCGGGGTGCGTCGTTGGGTCATAGGTGTTCGGTGACTGCACTAGACCCGCGAGAAGTGCCGATTGGGCTACCGAAAGATCCTTCGCGGGAATACCCCAATAGTATTGGGCCGCCGCCTCAACACCGTAGTTGGTACCGCCCAAGTTCACGATGTTCAGGTAGCCTTCAAGAATCTCGTCTTTAGACTTGTTCTGCTCCATCGAGATAGCGAGCTTCATCTCTTTGATCTTGTCGAGATAGCCTTTATTCCCACCCAGGGTTGTGGGGTCCGCGCCGCGCTGCACATCGGAATCAACGATCAGGTTGTTCACGTACTGCTGTGTGAGTGTCGATGCACCCTGACGTTTCTTCGGGTTCAGGAAGTTATTCGCGAACGCACGACCAATGCCAATAGCTGATACGGCACCGTGGTTGTAGAAGTCGCGGTCTTCCACCGAGATAATGGCATCACGCATATGCGGTGACATCTGATCGAGCTTAACCTCTGTGCGGTTTTCCTCGAAGAAGGTCGCAAGCTCGGTCTTACCATCAGAGGCGTACAGAGTCGATGGGCGTGAGAAGGGGCCTTCTGAAATGTCTTCCGGAAGATCCTGGAACCACGTCATTGAGGCATTAGCGACCATGCCAACACCTACCGCCGGGGGTACCACGATAATTGCTACCAAGAACCCGGCAATGATACTGAACGCCACAAACTGCAAAAAGTCACTGGGGCGACGCCGTTGCGCGCGCGATTTTTTTCGTGAAGCCATTCATTCAGTTTAGCGGATACACCTGAGAACGCATCCCTCAAAAGGGTTAAACTCTAGGTTTAACTTGCCGGTTTCCCGTCTTCGCGGGCAACGCGCCGGATGCGCATCCTTGGTTATATCGTGAAAACACCGCGTCTATGCCCCGAAAATCCGCGTCATTTCGCGGGTTATGTACTCTGTGCGGGGCTGACCGGCGTACCCGGTGCACGAGGTGACCGTTCGGCGTCACGTTCTGCCCCTTTGTTACGCCTAGAGCGTTGAACCTGCAATAGAGCGCAATGACCTTGTTCGAGCCGGGGAACAGGACTACCCTAGAGCTATGAAGAAATGGGAATATTTGACTGTGCCGTTGATCGTGCACACCACCAAGGCAATCCTTGATAACTACGGTGAGGAAGGGTGGGAACTTGTTGCGGTTCTGCCCGGTGCACCCGCACCCAGCGGACCGACCCCTGCAGGCAACATGGTGGCACCCACCCAGGGTAACCCCATTGCCTACCTCAAACGCGAGAAAGTTGAAGGCTAAAGCCTTGCACCACGCCCGGTAACCTGAATCCTCCGGTTGCCGGGTTTAGCGTTCCTTTTGCGATATGCTTCTACACAACACTACATATATGCGGCGCACGTGCCACCAACCACATCCCTGGAGAACCCCATGACTGAATCCCGTTATGAACTGAGCATTCGTGAACTTGGTTACCAACTTCCCGAAGTCGCAGCCCCTGTCGCCGCCTATGTACCCGCTGTGGTGAGCGGGAACTATGTGTATACCTCCGGACAGCTTCCATTCGTCAGCGGTCAGTTGCCCGCCACCGGTAAAGTCTCGGATTCGGGTGACTCAACATTTGTGACCCCTCAGGACGCCAAGAAGTACGCCGCTATTGCAGTGCTGAATGCGCTTGCCGCCGTGAAGTCCGTTATCGGCGACCTTGATCGGGTGAAGAAGGTCGTGAAAGTTGTGGGGTTCGTGGCATCAGACCCGGAATTTACCGGTCAGCCCGGCGTAATCAACGGCGCCTCTGAGCTGTTGGGTGAGATCTTTGGTGAGGCTGGTACGCATGCCCGCTCGGCGGTCGGTGTTCCGGTGCTTCCGCTGGACTCTCCCGTTGAGGTTGAAATCATCGTCGAGTACGTCTAATATTCTCAGGATCATGACTACGACACCTTCTCAGAAGTTGTACACCGGAGTAGTTCCGGTGGTTGGTGAAGAACAAAAGCCGCGCATCTTTACCGGGCGGTCTTCTGCACCTGCCGCACGCACCGAGCAGATTCAGCGTCTTTATAAAATCCCGGAGTTTATGCGCACCGCCGCCGAAACCTGGGTATCCGAGGGCGGTGAGGATGCTGGAGGGGCATGCTCGCTCCGCCAAGCAGCGTCAGTCATCTTTGTGCGTGACGGCGAAGACGGTCTTGAAACCATTCTGACCTACCGTCCGGGGTCCTCACCCTTGGGCGTTGTCGCTTTTCCGGGCGGTACCGTGACCCCCGGCGACGACGACGCAACCCCCTGGTATGGTCCGACCCCCGACGAATGGTCTGCCAAGTTCAAATTCAAAAATGTAACCTGCGCGCGCCGCACCGTGATCGCTGCTATTCGCGAGTCCTTTGAAGAGACCGGTCTGCTTCTTGCCGGTGAGGACGGGCAGAACGTCGCCGAAAGCGGCGCGGGTGAAGAACAGATGAGTCAGCGTGAGGCAATCGCTGATCAAGACAAGAGCTTCGGGCAGTTCTTAACCTCAAGCGGGCTGAAACTGCGCACAGACCTGTTGCGCCCGGTATCGCGTTGGCAGTCGCCAGACTTCTTCCATAAACGCTACGACATCGCCTATTTCACCACGGTTGTTCCCGTGGGGCAGAACGCCAAGCTGCTGGAAGGCAAAGGTGTGTGGGGCAGCTGGGTGAATGTGCGCACGCTCATGGAGAGTAAGGATACTTCGGAACTGGGGGATCGTATCGGGCAGCCGAATACGGTGGGTAAGACCCTTGAGGAACTGGTGACTCCCGCCGTGATGTGCATGCTTGAGTCGCTCGCCGCCTCAGAAACCGGGGTATCGTGGCTGGCAAAGCGTCGTACCGTTGAGGTGAAGAAACCCGTGCTCGTGAAGAATGACGGCGCGTGTATGCTTTCGTTTACTGAAGTTGTACCGGTGTCGTCTAAAACAGGAACGCTTGGCACAGTCGGTCCACTCAAGTCGGCCTCTGTTGCCCCCTCATAAGATTTGGAAGGCCGGATTTTCCGCATTGTATTGTGTTGAGAATCCGGCCTTTGTTGTAGGCAGATAGTCACAGTGAAAGGAAAAATCTCATGATTCGCAAAATTCAGTACAACGCCTATGGCGATCCCAGCGTCCTAGAAATGGTTGAGTCAGATGAGCCTGCACCGGGTGAAGGTGAAGTCCGTGTGACGGTCAAAGCGGTCGGACTGAACCCTCTGGAGATGAAGACTTTCGAGGGGTTCAAGCCGCTTCGCGTCGTAGAGACGATTAACCGTTTGCGTCACCCGTCCTGGTGGTTTGGCCGCGGTCCCGCACGTTTTCCAAAGGGTGTGGGGCGTGATTTTTCAGGCGTGATAGATGCTCTCGGCCCCGGCGTGAACAATGTTGCTGTGGGCGATGCGGTACTGGGAACCCTGCGCAGCGCTCCCGGTTCCGGCGTGACGAAAGGCTCACTGGCTGAGAAACTGGTGACTTCTGCACAGAATATTGTTGCGAAACCTGAGAACCTGAACTTTGAGGTTGCCGCAGCCTTGGGTGTCGCCGGGGAGAGCGCATGTGGGGCGTTCCGTGCAATCGATCTGAAACCCGAGGATGTGCTGGTTATCAGTGCCGCATCTGGCGGTGTGGGAGCCGTGGCGGTTCAGCTTGCGGTGCATCGGGGAGCAACAGTTATCGGTATCGCATCGGAGAAAAACGCGGAGTTTGTGCGCTCTCTAGGGGCTATTCCGGTTGCATACGGTGACGGTTTGAAGGAGCGTATTCTCAAGGCAGCACCGACCCCGGTTACGAAAATGCTTGACTGCTACGGCGGGGACTATATCCCGTTAGGGGCAGAGCTCGGACTGAAAGGGCCCGCGATGGGCACGCTGATTCCTACACCGAAGGCGATGATGAAGGGCGCACAGTTTACGGGGGCGCGGCATGCGCAGCCCGGTGACCTGAAAGAAGTCGCCGATCTGGTGGCATCGGGAGATATTGACGTGACCTTAGCGCATGTGTACCCCTTCAAACTTGGTTCCATCCGTGACGGTTATAAGGAACTGGGTACGGGGCATGTGCGCGGTAAACTTGTGGTCACTATTCCCTAACAAAAGTCGAAAACTATGAAAATTTTAGTATCTGGTGCTACCGGAAACGTGGGTCGTTTGGTCGTGGAACAGGCGCTTGCGCGTGGTCATGAGGTAGTTGCACTTGCCCGGAATCCGCAGAATCTTCAGCTTGATCACCCGAACCTAACCACGGGCGCTGTAGATATTCTTGATGCTCAGGCCCTCAAACCCTGGCTCCAAGGCGTAGATGCGGTCATCAGTACCGTAGGGATTGGCACCTCGAAAACGCCGACAACCCTTTACTCTGCCGGGACAAAGAATCTTCTGGACGCCATGCAAGAGCATGGGGTATCACGTTTGGTCGTGATCTCTTCGGAGGTCGCCGAACATTGGGCTCATCAAGGGCTCTTCAAGCTCTGGGTGGTGTTGCCGCTGCTGCAGCACTTTTTGGGTGCAACCTACGATGATATGCGGCGTATGGACGTGGTGTTGTGGGAAAGCACTGCGCAGTGGACGGCGGTGCGTGCCCCTCGTATTCAGCCGATGAAACCCAAAGGTTCTTATCGGCTAGATGCCCACAAGCCGCTTCGACGCGGCTGGATGATTACCCCGGCAGATATGGCGACTGCGTTGCTCGATATTGCCGAACGTGAGGACCTGAACCGGCAGCACGTCTACGTTGCTGACTAGGAGATGCCTCGTGAAAAAGGACACCTGTTATCGCCTGCGTAAATGTGAGGGGAACGGGTATACGAAAACCGCATCCGAAATCGTTGTATAACACGACGTGTCGGATGCGGTTTTCTGTAAAGACTTTGTGCGCTGTCAGAGAGCTTAGCGCGAGCGTTGACGCAGTCGCGGCAGATCGAGAACCACGACTGCGCGAGCCTCTAGGCGAATCCAACCGCGGGAAACGAACTCTGCCAGTGCCTTATTAACGGTCTCGCGGGATGCACCGACAAGCTGTGCCAGCTCTTCCTGGGTGAGTTCGTGGGCAACGAGGATGCCGTCGGTTGCGGGGCGCCCAAAGCGGTCTGCAAGGTCGAGGAGAGCCTTAGCGAGGCGACCGGGGACGTCAGAGAAGACAAGGTCTGCCAGCGCTTCGTTGGAATGGCGCAGGCGGCGTGCCAGGGTTTTGATAACCTGGTCGGAGATGCTGGGATCCTGTCGCTGTGCACGTTTGAAGGATTCGTGCTTGATAGCAGCCAGGCGTGTTTCGGAAACCGCTACGGCATTGGTGGAGCGGGGCGATGGGTCGAAGAGCGCCATCTCGCCGAAGACGTCGCCGGGTCCCATGAGTGCAACCATGTTTTCGCGCCCATCTGCGGCGGTGCGCCCGAGCTTGACCTTGCCGGAGAGCACAGCAAAGAGCTGGTCGCCCTGATCGCCCTCGTAGAAGAGCACGGCGTTGCGGGACAAATCAATTTCTTGGATATCGTCTGTAAGCAGCTTGAACGCGGCGTCATCGAGAGTCGCGAAAAGCGGGGAACGACGAAGGATATCGAGATCCATAGTTACTCCTTGAGTGGGATAGCGGGCGATTCTTTCGCTCGAAAATCTGTGCGTCACACGGTCGCATCTGCGAGACGGATACGATGTGAACCGCATCGCTGGTGTGTGACATATTCAACTAATACTGAGCGTACCTCATATTTTTTATTTCCGCATCTAAAAAACAACATCCAGGAGGAAAAGTTTTCTGCGCTTACGGGGAAAACTTAAGAAATTCACAGCTTCGCACTCTAGCATCAGCATGTACAGTGTGAGAGGGCTTTGAGCAGCGCACGAACTCTTCGACTTCTCTCATGCTCAGGCGTGCCTTCCGGACGCGCCGTGCGGATTCACCGCATTTTATGTATTCACCAAGGAGGACGCTCATGCCAGCAACTTTTAGCCCCCTTGACATTATTATTCCTGTCATTCTCGTGCTTTATTTCATTGCCGGTCTGCGTAGCGGTTTCTTCACCACGCTAGGCACCTTCATCGGTCTTGCTCTAGGCGTATGCGCCGCCGCGTGGCTCATCCCGCTCGCCGTTGCGGCTGTGGGATCCAAATGGGGGCTGATTACCGCTATCGGTATCCTGATCCTCTGCCTAACGCTGGGGCAATGGTTGGGACTCATTGGCGGCCGCAGCCTGCGCCGCGTCACAGATATAACCCCGCTTAAAGGCGTGGAACGTTTCTTTGGCGGCGTGCTCAATGTTGCCGCCTGCGCGCTTGTGCTCGTGGTTTTGACGCTCACGATGCGCACCGTACCCCTGCCGCAGTTCAACGCCGCGTTGAACAACTCAAAGACCCTCTCATGGATGGTCGAGAACACTCCGGATGGTCTGCGCAACGGTATCGAAAATATTCGTAACGATGTGCTCGCATCCGGCACTATTCCCGAGGTGCGCCAGCTGATCGCCCCGGAAACCAGCGCACCAACCCAGGGTGTAGAGACGGAGGCGCTCAATAACGCCTCTGCCTCTGTAGTGCAGATTCTTGGCGCCGCCGAACAGTGCGGATACACTTCAACCGGTTCCGGGTTCGTGGTGGATCATGGGCTTATCGCAACGAACGCACACGTGCTTTCGGGCGTGAACTCGCCTATGGTGAGGGATCAGCGCGGGCGCACCTGGCAGGGCGAGGTCGTCTATATGGATACCGCCCAGGATCTTGCCTTTATCCGCGTGCCCGGGATGAACCTGGATCCGCTGCCGATCGGCAGGAACGCTAATCCTGGCGAGACCGTAACCTTCATGGGTTACCCCCAGGGTGGACCGTTCAAGGCGCTCCCTGCGACCGTGCAGGGTGTGGGCAATACCCAGACCATTGATGTAGAGACCGGTAAGCCTAACCCGATGCGCCAGGTCTACCAGCTTGCCGCAGATGTGCAGCACGGTAACTCCGGCGGTCCTGTTCTTGACGAAAACGGTAACGTTGTGGGCGTGGTCTTCGGTAAAGCTCCCGATGGTGAAAGCAGCACGGGGCAGACCGGCTATGCGATAACCGCATCCACCCTGAAGCAGGCGCTTGAGGCTGGCGGCAGCAACACCGCTTCCGTGGCGACCGGAACCTGCAAGAACTAACTGCTGTAACACGATAAACGCATAATGTTATCGCTGGGTAACTGTGCGATGACAACCAAGATATAAGGTGCCTCACGTATCCTTACCATTGGATGCGTGAGGCACCTTTGTGTGCCCGCCCCACCGCTCGGCGCTGAGGCTCTACGACGAACCTTCTCGGTTCTACTCAGACTCTAGATGCTGTGCCAATACGTCACCTGTTTGTGGGTGTCTGATCCTCCGCCCACTGAGCGACCGTGGGCCCAAGTAACTCTGCATTCTTGGGGGCAAGCAGAACACCCTCAGCGAGCGCATCTAAGACAGGATCTACAACGCTTACTTTTCGACGATCACCTATGGCGTGCAGGTAGGTTTGGGTCAGTTCTGGAAGCCAAATTTGCTCGGGTCCAGCGATCTGCCGGTTGCGCGGGCTTTCGGTCGCAGTTTGAACAAGTACCTTAGCCACAGTCTCCACAGCGATGGGTTGAATCAGCCAGTTTTGAACCTTCACGTTGGTCTCGGTCTGTGTGACGGCTGCAGGGTTAAGAGCAAACTCCATCCACTGCGCAGAACGGACGATGGAGTGCGGAAGGGAACTGTCTTCTAAAACCTTCTCCTGCGCTCGCTTGGCGAGATAGTAGTCAAAATCATCAAATGCGGGGTGGTCAATATTGCAGATGGAAAGGTGAACCAGATGCTGTACCCCAACATGCTGGCAGGCTTTCTCTAGGGTTTTGGTAACGTCTGAAAAAGTATCAACCAGGCTGGCCGCGGGGTCTGCAGGAAAAGCGTTGGACGTGTCAATGACCACCTGGGCGCCGTTCAGAGCCTCAGCTAGTCCTTCTCCGGTATGCAGATCGACGCCTGTGGCACGAGAGAGAGCAATGACCTCGTGACCTGCTTGCTGGGCGGCGTGAGCGGTGGCGCGACCAGCTGTTCCGGTGGCACCTACAAGAGCGATCTTCATGTGTCCTCCTTAAGAAGTCCTTCAGGGGTGGGTACACCCTCCCGCTGTGGAATCGAAAAATGTAGATTGGTTAATCGTAGCTACCCCTAGAACAGAACGTAACCCATCCGGGTGCTTCAATTAACGCAGAAGTCTACTCCGACTCTAGGTGCTGCGCTAAGAAATCTACCGCCATCACGTACCCGTAGGCGCCTGCCCCGGCGATCACCGCTGTTGCCTGCGGGGACACATACGAATGATGCCTAAACTCCTCGCGTCGGTGCACATTCGAGAGGTGGACCTCGACGACGGGCAGCTCGGCGGCCTCCAGCGCATCGTGAAGCGCCACCGACGTGTGCGTGTACGCCGCCGGGTTGATAATAATCGCCGCGCCACGGGTGCGTGCACGCTGAATCTCATCCACCAGCACACCCTCATGATTGGACTGCATAAACTCAATATCGAAGCCGTGCAGGGCGGCGCGCTCGCGCACCATCAGTTCAATATCGTGCAGGGTCGTGTACCCGTAGACCTCGGGGCGACGCTGCCCCAGCAGATTCAGATTAGGGCCGTTCAGAACAAAAATCGTTGCAGACATACCCCTAGTGTGGCATATTTACTCGCTCAAAAGCAGCAGAAACTGTGCGGTAACGGCGAACTTCGGTACCCCTAGCTGGGAAAAGCAGACAAAAACCGGTAGGCTCGCGCTATGAGCGCATCCGCACCGAAAAGCACCACCGACACAGACCCAGATCTACAGCTCACCGAGGAAGAACGTGAGCTGCTAAGCATTCGCACCGTGCCCGAGTTTGAGGCGGCACAGGCGGCACGCCGCCGCGCGAAAGCACTCGCCAAAGCCCCCGAAAGTCACCTTGCCACCGTGCGCCGCGCCCGCAAAATCAACCGTATCCTGGGTGAAACCTACCCCTACGCCGTGGCTGAACTCGACTTCACGAACGCCTTTGAACTGCTGATCGCCACAGTGCTCTCGGCGCAAACTACCGATGTGCGCGTCAATCAGGTAACCCCGGCGCTCTTCGCCCGCTACCCGGATGCGCCCGCCCTCGCCGCCGCCACCGAAGAAGAGGTCGAACCCTATATTCAATCCCTCGGGTTCTACCGCGCCAAAGCGAAATCTATCGTCAAACTCGCCCGCCAGCTCACAGACGACTACGACGGAGAAGTGCCCGGAACACTCGATAAACTGGTGAAACTGGCAGGAGTCGGGCGCAAAACCGCAAACGTGGTACTCGGCAACGCTTTCGGGGTACCCGGGCTAACCGTCGATACCCATTTCGGCAGGCTCGCACGCCGCATGGGGCTCACCACCGAAGACGATCCCGTCAAAGTCGAACACGACGTTGCCGAGCTTATCGAACCGCGCGAATGGACCGACTTCTCACACCGCATGGTCTACCACGGGCGGCGCATCTGCCACGCCCGCAAACCCGCCTGCGGAGTCTGCCCCATCGCCGACCTGTGCCCATCATGGGGCGAAGGCGAGACGAACGAAATCAAAGCACGTAAACTCATGAAATATGAAATGGCCCCCGGTCGTGAACGCCTGCACCTGCGCTTCCTCACCGGTGCCACACGCCGCCAACTGCACGCCGAAGGATACCCGCTGAGTGCCTAACACCCTGAACACCGCCGCCGAACAAGCCCGCGATGCACTCGCGAACCTTGCCGCAGGAAAACTCGATGTCAACATAGACTCCCTCATGCGGTACGCGCCCAACAGTACCCTCTCCAAAGAGGCGGCAGTGCTCGTTCTCTTCGGGGTACTCGATGATGAACCGAGCGCATCCGCAGACTTTGACGGATGCCCAGAGTGCGTGGGCGAGAACCTGGACGTTCTGCTTTTGGTGCGGGCGGATACTCTGCGCTCACACGCCGGTCAGCCTGCATTCCCGGGCGGCAAAATCGACCCCGAGGATTACGAACTGGCGCGCCAGCAGGGGGTTCCAGTAGGGCGCATCGCCGCCCTGCGCGAGGCCGTGGAAGAGACCGGGCTTGACCCTGCGGGTGTTGAAATTCTGGGGGAGCTGCCGACCCTGCCGCTTGCCGTGAGCGATTTCAGGGTGACCCCGGTGCTGGGGTGGTGGGCTTCACCCACGCGGGTTGGCGTGGTCGATACGAACGAGTCTGCCCTGATTGCGCGGGTGCCCGTGCGAGATTTGCTCAACCCCGCCAACCGGCATACGGCATATGTGAAGCGCGGGCGCATAACCCATAAAACCCCGGCGTTTGAGGTCGTGCACTCTGGCGGTGATGCGCGGGTCGAGTTCACCGTGTGGGGGTTCACCGCGATCGTGCTCGATAAGATTTTTGATGCGCTCACCTGGACAGTACCGTGGGATGCTTCGGTACTTAAACCTGCGCCCGCATCTGGGTAAGCAGCCGTTGGCGGGTGTCTAAAGGCTCGCGGGAGGGAAGAGAAACGAGCGTAGGCGGCGTGGACCTATTTACCTTCGGCATAGTTGGTTGTGACCGTCACTGAGACCGGGAATTCCACCGGCACCGTCCCGAAAAGCAGGCGCGCCGCCTCTGCAGCAGACTCCCGCAGAATCCTCTCGACACGCTCCGCCTCAAGCTTGGGGCCGCACAGCAGCAGCTCATCGTGCAGAAAATAGACAATTTTGGTGCGCATAGGCATGCCGAAAACCGTCTCGGTCAGCAGACGCGAACGCACCCTGCCCATCCAGCACAGCGCCCATTCCGCAGCCGTTCCCTGCACCACAAAGTTGCGGGTCATACGCCCGTAAGAGCGCGAAAGTGAGACAGCACGCGACTCCGCCGCCGGGGTAGAACGGTCTGCGACCGTCCGTTTGAAACGTTCATCTGGGGCGGGTGAGGTGCGCCCCAAAAAGGTGGTGACCTGCCCGCCGACCTCGCCGATGCGCGCCGCACGTTCCGTAAACTCCATCGCACGCGGAAAAAGCTTGGCAACATGCGGCAGCAGCGCCCCAATTTCTCCGCTGCGCCCGCCGTACATAATGGCGAGAAGCCCCACCTTAGCCTGTGCGCGTTCGGTGAGCGCCACGCCCTCAAGCCGGGCGAGTTCGGCGATTCCCGCATACATATCGGTGCCGCGGCCCGCCGATGCCAGCGCCTCGTCGTGGCTGAGCGCCGCCAGGATGCGCGGCTCAATCTGCGAACCGTCAGAAACGAGAAAAACCTCGCCTTCGGGCGCTAGAATTGCCGAACGGATCTCAGCGGGAAGCTGCAGAGCCCCGCCGCCGGATGCGCCCCACCGCCCGGTAGCGGCGCCTCCAACTTCAAGATGCGGGCGAAAACGACCGTTGCGCACCCAGGAATCCGCCCAAGACCACCCGTTCGCTGTAAAGATGCGGTACAACTTCTTGTACCTGAGGATGGGCTCGATGAGCGCCCACCGCCGTTCCCGCTGCGTGGCAGTCTCCTCAGCCCAGCCCTTGAGCACATAGGAGCGGGTACTGGGTACGTTCACCCCGGCGGCGTGAAGCGCGCGTAAAAGTTCCTGCGGGGAATCTGGATTCAGATGGGGCGCGAAAAGGTCGGCACGAATCTGCTCGGCAAGCTCCATCAGCTTGGCGGGATGCTCGCCTTCAGGCGGGCGCGGGCCCAAAATCTTAGTCAAATGGGCATCATGCGCGGCGGTGTCAAAGGGAATTCCGTAGTATTCGATTTCTGCCGCGACCAGGGACCCTGCCGATTCCGCCGCCGCCAATAACCGCAGCCTTTCGGGATGCGCACCGGTAGCAATCGCCCGCAGCTGCGCGGTAAATTCGTCAAGATGCCGGTGCACCAACTCGGTATCTGCCGATGTCAGTGTTGGTGGTGCCGCCTCATGACCGGACGCAGTATTTTCTTCTGCCGCCGTCAAAAAATCTTCCCCGAAAAGCTCGCCCTGACCGGCAATTTGGCGTGCGACGGGCAGCTTACCCGCAGGTTTTTCGACAGTATCCTGCGCCAGGTCGAGAACAGGTTCATAACGAACATGCCCGCTCGGGTGAGTGCTTGCGGTGCGCAGAATTCGCTGTACCAGGCGCATATCGTGGCACAGCTGAACCCGCACCCCTTTGCGCAGCAGAATAGGCGCAATTGTGCGGGTGTCAGCCCATATCCAGCGTGCGTGCGGTTGCTTCGACTCGGGGTTAATGCGCGGGTCAGAGCGACGTTCGACTTCGCGCACATAGGCGGGCAGATTCCCGGTACTCACGCGGTCGGCACGCAGAATGTTGAGCTTCGTGTGCATGCCGGTCAGTTGCGCCGGGGCGAGAGATTCGACGTGAAAAACTCCCCAAAAAGCGGGGGAGGATGGGGAACCATGCCCCGATGTTCCCGTGACCGTGTGGGCACGCGCGGGATGCGCATCCAGCGGAATGACCGAACCGCCGGCGGGCGCATCGAGGGGAACAACGAGAATGTACACATTCCTATTATCGGTGAGAGAACCCCGAATATGCGAAGGCGACGGTGAACGACCCTGCATGTCAGGGCGAATTCGATGGCAGCAATCTATGTCCAAACACCGCTGCGGCAGATATTCTAAAAGAATAGAGAAACGCTTTGCCGTTGAGACAGGACAAAGAGTGACACGAAGCACGATTAAGGCGGTGATCGGACGATGAAGGCTCCACACGAACAAGAGACGACCGCGTTCATATCCTGGTTCCGGCGAGGTCATCCCTCTGGGGACGCTCAGGTAGCCAGCGTCGGCGGCAAGGGAGCCAACCTTATAACGATGTATCGCGCCGGTCTGAATGTGCCGCCAGGATTTTGCGTGACAACCGACGCCTACAGGGCAGCCGTCGCACCGATTGCTGAAGATATTATTCACGAGGCAACCGGTATGAACTCTCACGCTGCACGAGAGCTGATCCTGAAGCAGGAAGTCCCGCGTGCCGTGCGAGATGCCGTTGTCGAGGCTTACCGGGCGCTGGGATCGCCGGTTGTGGCGGTACGTTCATCAGCGACAACGGAAGACCTGGACAGCGCGAGTTTCGCGGGGCAGCAGGATACCTATCTCGGTGTGCAGGGAGAAGAGTCTGTTGTCGATGCTCTAAGGCGATGCTGGGCGTCCCTCTGGACGGATCGGGCAGTGGCATACCGCACAGAAGCCGGGTTCTCCCATGAATCGGCGGAACTTGCCGTGGTGGTGCAGGAAATGGTCGCTGCAGACGTGGCGGGCGTCTTATTTACGGCAGATCCTATCTCTGGCATGACGGACCGGATGCTCGTCAGCGCCTCCTACGGTCTTGGCGAGTCCGTCGTCGCCGCCCACGTCAACCCGGATACATTTACGCTGGACTCACAGGGGCACGCCGTCGAGACGATCATCGGGGATAAAGAGACACGCATCGACCTCGACCACACTGGCGGGACTAAGAGAAGCCCGGTTCCACCGAATGATCGCGCGGCTTCATGCCTGTCAGACTCCAATCTTCGACGACTTCACGCTCTCGGGCGGCAGGTATCCGCCTATTACAACGCACCCCAAGATATCGAGTGGGGTATATGCGGCGATGAGCTCTACCTCTTGCAGACTCGACCGATTACATCTTTATCGAATCTGTCGAACACCGACTCGGGACACGGACCTGCAAAGTCAAAGATTCTGCAGATGATGCGTGATGACCTGATCGAGCATTATCCCGCACCGTATCCCCTGGACATCATGCCCGTGCGCAAGGTACAGCAGGAAGTTCAGCAAGTTCTCGGTTCCTTCGGTGTGGATACACCACCCGTTGATCGTGTTATCCGCATCAGCGATGATGGGATTGCGAGTATTCACGCAACGTGGCCG
Organism: Rothia sp. HMSC067H10; assembly: GCF_001810635.1. NCBI lineage: Bacteria > Bacillati > Actinomycetota > Actinomycetes > Micrococcales > Micrococcaceae > Rothia > Rothia sp. HMSC067H10. The sequence goes on along the minus strand of NZ_KV802279.1, from coordinate 123,995 downwards.
CGTGTTTCGCCGCGCATCGTAACGCACTTGCCGCGCACGATTCGACAGGCCTTTTCGTCGGCGAATCCCGACTGGGATGCAGATTCGTTGGACTGGAAACATGAACTTGAAGCATTCCAGGCGGATAACCGGACGCTTGAGAGTATAACCGACCGTGATCTGATTGCGCGGAGCCACCGTGCGGTTGATGCGGCAGCTGAGCTTACGCGCGCTCGCTTCTCGCGCTACCTCATGCCGCTAATGTTCAAACGTGCTGAGGCGGATGTGATGATGAAAATTGCGCGGCTCGGCCCGAGCGTCACCACCGAGGATTTATTCGCGAACCTCGATTTTGTGACGGCACATATCGACCGTGAGATTTCGCGTCTCTGCGAGCGCGCCCGCGAACTCGGTCTCGACGACGTCCTTGTGGAAACAGATAACGCGGTTGAATCTCTCTCGAAGCAAGCCAACGGGCCAGCGTTTCTCGAAGAGGTTCAGCAGACGCTGTCGCGGATTGGGGCGCGCACACCGCGCATGTACCTGCCCTATTCAAGCAGGTCTTGGGGCGAGAACCCCGAATCATTTTTCACACTGATTGCCGCCGGCATTCGTGGCAGGCACACCATGGATGCAGATCGGGCCGATAAACGTCAGCTTGTGCGCAGCCGACTGCCACGGTTCCTTCATAAACGTTGGGATAAGACGGTCACCGCGCTGCGGGCTCTGCATGTCGCACGTGAAGGCTCTCTGTATCTCATCGAAGAATGGTTTGTTGAGGCTCGTAGGGTCATGGACGAGATCGCACATCGACTCGTTGAACGCGGCATCTTGGCGAATCCCTCAGATGTAACCTATGCGCTATTTGATGAGGTAGAATCTGCGCTGCTTGCAGAAGAACCGTCCTCCGATCTGCAGCAGAGGATTTCGCGCCGAAAGCAGAAGCGCACAACCGCTGAGACTCTGTGGTGGGATCGGGGGAAGCACCGGTCCGAGACGGACAGCATCAAAGGAGTTGGCGCGAGCCCAGGAGTGACGATGGGCACGGCACGGGTCATCCACGGGCCGGAAGAGTTCGGGCTGCTGGAACCGGGCGAAATACTCGTGTGCCGGTACACCGATCCCACCTGGACCCCACTGTTCAATGTGGCTGCCGCCGTGGTGGCTGATACCGGAGGTCCGCTTTCTCACGCGGCTATCGTTGCGCGCGAGGTCGGGATTCCCGCTGTACTTGGCACTCAATCCGGTACGCAGGATATTGTGTCGGGTCAGACGATTCGGGTCGATGGGAACACAGGACTGGTTACACCGGTCGAAAGTGAGTGAGGGCAGATGAATCGTCGTCACTGGTGTCTGGCAGCCGTGCTCATTGGGTCTGCAATCATTGGTGTGTCTGCATATAACCCGGTACATAAACCGTCTCGTGAAGACAAGGCAACAGAGTAAGGCGATTGATGGGCCGGGCGCAAAGTGGCGCGGTTAGCGCGGCGCGTCATAGAGCGACATAAAAGCGCGGTGTGCACGCTGGGCGGGCGGAGAGATGGTACGGGAATGGCCTCCTGCCCTGTGGATACCGCACAAAACTGTCCCATAGGGCGAAGTTATCCACAGCCTGCGGCTTGGCTGCCGTGCGCATGCGCGAAAACCTGTGAAATAGGGGTATGGCAGCTTTACCTCCTTCACCTCAGGCAGTATTTCGAACCGGAACGGCAGAACACGGCGTTTTCCGGGCGTTCTCTCGCGGTGCCGACAGCGCTCACAGATCGAGCAGTGCCGGGACAGCAGGCACCGACGGGTTTGCCCCCGAGCAAACAGACTTCGTCGCCTGCGGAAACTATGCCCCGCCCGAAACCCTCTCGATTGTTGGCACCTGCATGCCGCCTCAAGAGCTGATGGCACCCGACTTTTCAGTCGAGACGAGAGAACGCCTGGGGCTCACGCCTATTCCGGTGTTTGAGGATCACCGTGCGCGGCGCATCGCCCGGCATGCCCTCACCTATCTGCTGGCGCGCCCACCCAGTCCGCACGCCGAGACCGATCAGGCTTCACCTGCTGCTTCGGCAGACGGCGAAAATCCCCGATTGTGGTCGAGTAAAGACCTAACGTTAGCGGTGCAGCAGGCCTGCGAAGAGGACATGTACGGGGACGAAAACCACGATTTTCCTGCCGAGAACGAGCCCGACCTTGTATCGCGTGCGCTGTCCTGTCTGCACGCCGAACTTTACGGCCTAGGGGCGCTTGAAACCCTCACACATATTCCCGGAATCACCGATATTTACGTGAATTCTCCTCAGGATGTGTGGGTTCAGGCGCACGGACAAACCCAACCGGTAACCCTCACCTTCGAGACTGAGGCGCAGGTACGCCAACTCGCCAACCGTCTCATTAGGGCGCACGGCGGCAGGCTCGATGCGGCGCATCCGGCAGACGACGTGCACGACGACTCCGGTCGGCGTATTCACGCGGTCATTCCGCCGCTGGTCGAGAACACACACCTGTCTATTCGTCTGCCCGCCCAAAGCTGTTTGACACTTACCGCGCTCCGCGAAAGCGGCATGTTTGATGCGGCGACCGAGCAAGCCTTGCGCACCATGATTGCGCGGCGGCAGAACTTTGTCGTCAGCGGGGGAACCGGTACCGGAAAAACCACGCTTCTCAACGCGCTTTTGGGCGAATGCGAAGCCTGGGAACGCCTCATGATCCTGGAAGATACCCTGGAACTGAGCCCGCAGCATCCGCATACGGTGAGCCTCAAAACCCGTGCCGCGAACGCCGAAGGCGCCGGAGAGATCACGCTGGGAGACCTGCTGGTGCAAGCCCTGCGCATGGCACCCGATCGGCTCATGGTGGGGGAGTGTCGCGGCTCTGAAATCCTGCACCTGCTTAACGCCATGAACACCGGGCACCAGGGCGCAGGCACAACGCTGCACGCGAATTCCGCGTTCGCTGTGCCGCATCGTCTTGCCGCGCTGGGGGCGCTCGCCGGTTTGGATGAACGCACCGTTGCCCTCCACGCTTCTACCGCATTTGACCGCATTATTCACCTGGAACAGGTGCAGGGCGTGCGGCGGATCGCTGGAATTTACCGGCTTGACCTGCGCCAGGATGCGCTGGTGGTAACGCCGTGCGGGCCTGAGTCTGCGGGTGAACTCTTGGCGGACGGAGGTTCAACGGCAGACAATTCGGCGGGTGGCGCCCTGTCGGAGGAGACCGGGGAAAACTTACCGCCGAGCTCTCCCACGGACGCTATTTCACCGGATACGCACGCTGCCCAGCCGTACCCGACAGCCGCGCATCCCGCACACGAACACCGTGGCGCAACCCCCGAAACGCAGACTACACCGACCGCATGTACCTATGGATACGACCCCGGGGTTCGCACCGATTCTGATGTTCCGCCCTACACAACCGCACCACGGGAACAAACCGACCGTAGTAGCCAGGAAGGGGAGGAACTATGAGCCTGATGGTGCATCATAAGACGCGCGCCGCCGGTTCGTCTCAGAGAAAGGCGCGTAAAAACGCAGGCGACAGCATGGCATTTGGCGAGTATCTGCCCGCCACAACACAGCCTCGGCTAAAGACACGGTTTCAAAGGCTTATCCCGCCGACTCCACCAACCTCAACCGAGATGCGTCTATGGCCGCAAGCGTTGCGCGGTATATCTGCAACCCTGGATGCGGGCCTGAGCCTGCGCGAGGCAACGGCTGAAAACCGTACCCGGCATCCGCCTGGCACTGGTGGCCTTACGGTTCACGGTTTCGCAGCACAAAGTCGGGAAATGGGGAACGCTGATGGGAACGAACCCGAAAAGTCCTCGCTCCTTCGCCGGGTGCTGCACCGGCTGACGGGCAGCAGACGTGAGCGGGCATACCGGCAAACCCAAGACGATATTGACGAGTTATTAGACACTTTGGCCCGTGAAGAACAGCTTGGTTTCGCGGCGGGAACAACCCTGGGTGCCCTTAGCGCGCGGCGGGTACACAGCCGGGAGCGCATCCGCGAACTCGGTCTGTGCTTACGTATGAACGAAACCACCGGCGCACCTCTGGCGCAGACCCTACGTGCTGCGGCCGAACACGCCGAAGAACATCTAGATGCTCTTCTCGGGCGAGAAAGTGCGCTGACGGGGCCGAAAACGACCGGCAAGATACTGTCGTGGCTGCCGTTTATCGGGCTGGCGATGGGCTGGCTGATGGGAACAGATCCCGTCGGCGCGCTGACCGGTTCGCTGGCTGGTCTGCTGACTGGTTTTTTGGGTATTACGCTGGCGCTTCTTGGGAGGCGCTGGACGGCTCGGCTTGTGCACCGGGCCGAACGCAGCTCCGTGCTGGCCGAGGAACCCGCGCAGAAGAATGCCCGCGCTCAAGGAACTAGGCGGCGCCGAAGAGAAAAGAAACCGCAGAAAGAACCGGCAGGGTTTAGCGGTTCTGCAGAGACTGAGCCGCTGGATCCGGCACTGATGCTTGAGCTTCTTGCCGCACAATTGCGTGCGGGGCTCGGTCTTACCGGCGCCTTACAGGCTCTTGGCCGGGCACTCGCCCATGAAGAACGAGCGATAAGCGATGCGCTTGAGCACATCACCTTGACCCTGACGGTAAGCGCCGATTGGCAGGCCGCCTGGGACGGTTACGACCATCCGCTCCTGCGGGAATTGGCTCGGATTCTGGCACCGGCGTATTCGGCGGGAACACCCAGCTCGGCACTGCTGCGGCACTGCGCGGCAACCTACCGGCTTGAGGAACGCCGGGCGGCAGAGCGCGCATCCGCAAAGCTCGCCGTAGCGCTGGTTCTTCCGCTGGGACTGTGCTCGCTTCCGGCCTTTATCTGCTGCGGAATCATACCGATTGTGATCTCGCTTCTTCCGGGGCTGCTGGCCTGAACCCGGTGAGCTTCGCCCCGGGGCACGTTGCACCAAATCTACCCACAAAAATTATCAAATAACACTATATGAAAGGAAACAATGATGACTGTTGTACACTCTGCTCCCGCTCTGCACACCACGCACCGGAGCACTCAGGAATGCCTTGAGGCCTATGCCCGCACGGAAGAGAACCCCGTACTTTTAGGGCAGGCACTCGACGAATACACGAACATATACCTGCAGCAGCTTGAACCGCATCTTGCCCAACAACTAGCGCAGGCGCTCGCCGCCGGCTGTACCCTCGATAAATGCGCCGCAGAATGCCGTTCCCTGAGCGAACACGAGGAACTCTTCGCGGGAATTCGCACGGATGAAGCCGCCGAACTGCACGAGATGACCTCGCCCACCGACGAGGTTGAATACGCGGACGAAAACGACCCGGAGGAGGGCGCCAGCACCGCCGAATACGGCATCGTAATGCTCGCCGCCGTAGGTTTTGCCGGTCTGCTGGTCGCCATTCTCAAGTCCGACGAGATTCGCGGCATGCTCGTAGATATGGTCAAGAACGCCCTTGCAACGGGCGGTTCTGGGCTGACCTTTGGGCTTTTCTAAACCCGGTACTACCCGTGAAAACCGCGAGAGTTGCCCAAACCCGACGAAAGGAACGTCTATGAGGCTTATACACCGCATGATGCGCGCCTGGCGGTTACGCGCGCGTGATGAAGGTGCCGTGACTGCCGAATTCGCGGTCGCTCTGCCCGCCGTGATCGCAGTGCTCGCGCTCTGTCTCTCAGCGGCAGCGGTAGGCATAGCCCAGTCGCGACTCGAAGAATCCTCGCGAGTCGCGGCACGCGCCTTCGCCCGGGGAGACAACCTCGCCGCCGTACAGCATGAAGTTTCGCGGATAGACCCCAACATTAACCTGCAGGTACAGACCGTGGAAGAAACTTCGGGGGCGCGGCAGGTGCGGGTTCAGGTGGAGCGTGCGGCACCGGGGGTTATCGGCTCGGTAACCGGCTGGAGGCTGCAGGCCACCGCGACCGCACGGGTTGAGGGCAGCTCGGATAACGCCACGACGGCTGGCGGCGAATAAACATGGTCACGCCCAGTTTCATCTGGAATGCATGCGTGCCGCCGTTTGCCAAACCGCAGTGCGAGGCGGCTGATCGGCCACAGCCGACCGAAAACCCTGAGGAGGGGAGCGGCACCGTACTCGCGGTAGGCATGATCGCTGCCCTGCTGATCCTGGCAACCGTCATCATCGGTTTTGCCGGGGTAAGCACGGCGAATCGGCGGGCGGCGCAGGCGGCAGACCTGGCGGCGCTCGCCGCGGCGGATGCGCTGCGTGGCATCACCCCTGGGGACCCTTGCGATGTTGCCGCCCAAGTAGTCCGCGATAATAACGCCAATCTGGTGGGGTGCGCCCTCGCGGATCGCCCCGAAACCGTGGATATTCGGGTGAACTCTGCCGTGCACGGACCGTTTGCTTTCCTCGGCGATGCGCAAGGTACATCGCGCGCCGGGGCGCCGCATCCGGACTCTGAGGCGGGTGCACCCGATGAGGGACTATCCGGCGACGAGATCCCCGAAAACACCCCCTCCGACCGAACTGCTGAAGAACCGGGGAACCCATAAAATCCGGTTGATGACCCCGAAGGGTGTGTTAGCCAGACCTTGTGGAATGCTCTAGCCTTACAGCATGTCCCGTTCTGCGTCATCGAGTGAGTGCAGCATTGCCCGCAGCAGGTTTTGTGCGCCCGCCTTGGAGAGCGGTTCGTTGCGGTTGCCGCATTTGGGGGACTGCACGCAGGAGGGGCAGCCGCTCTCGCATCCGCAGGAATCAATAGCGTCCAGGGTTGCGCCCAGCCAGGTGCGAACCGCCTCAAACCCGCGCTGGGTAAAGCCTGCTCCGCCGGGTGCTGCATCGTATACGAAGATGGTGGGGCGTTCCGTATCGGCGTGGTACAGGGTGGAGAGTCCGCCTAAATCCCAGCGGTCGCAGGTCGCAATCAGTGGTAGTAAGCCGATGGCGGCGTGTTCTGCGGCGTGCAGGGTGCCGGGTGCATCCGGCTCAGCCATGCCGGCGGCAAACAGGTAGCTCGGCTCAAAGGTAAACCAGATAGCCTCGGTCATCAGGATGCTCGGCGGCATCTCCATCGGCTCATCGCCCAGGTACTCACTGCCGTACACCGAAAACCGTTGAAAGCCCATAACCTGATCGGTCACCTGAACCCGCCCGCGGTGCATCGTCAGACCAGCAGTATCGGGCTGGGCGCCGTCGAACCCGTACCGCACACCCGCCTTTTCCTGCAAAATCTTCACCTCGGTCGCCTCAATCGCCCGCGTGTAATAGTCGGGGTACACCCGCGAGAGCAGGATAACGCGCGCCGCTTCATCCAAGGACTCCACTAGGTATTGGGCGTTCTGGTGAATATAGATAGCTCCCGGGTGTCCCTGAGTCATTGCCTGCGCCGAATCCATCGTGCCGATCAGCGAACCATCCTCGGCATCAATCAGCTGATAGGGACCACCGCCGGTGGCGCGCAGATCCACCAGATTCGTCGCCGACTCCGCGTGCGTCCAATACCAGCCGTCCGCCCGGCGGCGCAGATAATTCTGCTGCACCAACCGGTTAAGCAGAGCCTCAGTATGCTCGCCGAACAGGGAAAGCTCCTCGGCACGTAGCGGAGACTCCGCCGCGGCAGCGCACAAATGCGGCGAAAGCACGTAAGGGTTCGTTGGGTCGAATACGGTAGCCTCCACGCTCCGCCCAAAAATCGCTTGCGGATGATGCACCAGGTACGTATCCAACGGATCGTCCCCGGCGATAAGCACGGCGAGCGCATCCTGACCCCCGCGACCGGCACGCCCAATCCGCTGAATAAAGGATGCGCGGGTTCCGGGCCAGCCCGCCACGAGCACCGCATCCAGCCCGGAAATATCGATACCCAGCTCAAGCGCAGAGGTACTTGCCAGCCCGAGCAGTTCGCCGGTGCGCAGCCGATGCTCAAGCTCACGGCGTTCCTCGGGCATATACCCCGAACGGTACGCCGCCACCCGATGCGCCAGCCCCGCCTCGGTCTCATCAAGGTAGCGCTGCGCTCGCTGAGAGATCAGCTCGGCACCGCGCCGCGACCGGGTGAAGGCAAGCGTGCGGGGGCGTGAGAGTACCAGGTCGGTGAGCATCTGCGCGCCCTGTTCGATAGCGGAGATACGCTGCGGCGCCTGCTTTTCCGCCTCGGAACGGGTGTCGAAGGCCCTCGCGCCGGCGGCGAGTTTATCGGTCACCTGCGTATTGGGCAGGAACTCCGGTTCCCACAGGATGACGGTGGATTCTCCGCGGGGTGCGGTCGATGTGGTAATCGCGTCAACGTTCCCCTCGGGCACTCCAATGAGCTTGGCGAAAGACTCGGCAGGGTTCGCACTCGTGGCGGATGCTCCGTAAAACACCGGATTTACGCGGTAGAGCGCGCAGACTCGGCGTAGGCGGCGCAGCAGATTGGCGATATGTGCGCCGAACACGCCGCGGTAGCTGTGCACTTCGTCAAGCACCACATAGCGCAGCCCGCGCAGGAAGTTCGCCCATTGCCGGTGGTTGCCCAGAATTCCGTAGTTGAGCATATCCGGGGTGGTGAGCACAAAATTAGCGTGTTCGCGCACCCACCGCCGCTCCTGCGCCGGGGTGTCGCCGTCATAGGTGGCGGCGTTGAGCCCGGGAAGATGATAGGCGGTGATGGCGTTGAGCTGGTCGGCTGAGAGTGCCCGCGCCGGTGAAATATATAGAACGTTCGATCTCTGATGGAATCCCGTGGAACTCGTATCTGCTGCCGTGGTGCTGAGCGGTTCACGGTGCGCCCCGCGGTAGAGGGCATCGAAGGCGGGCATGAGGTAACTCAGCGATTTTCCGGATGCGGTCCCGGTCGCCACAATCACATGCCGCGCCGTTGTGCCCGACTCATCGTGCCCCTGCCCGGATGCTCGCCCGAAGGAGAGCCGGTGCGCGTCTTCGGCGAGTGCAGCATCGAAGGCACAATGCGCTGCCTGTGCCGCCTGCGCCTGGTGGGTGTACGGTTTGTGCACGCCCAGCGATTCGAAGGCCTCAATCACGCGCGGGTGCAGCCAGTGCGGCCACGGCGAATACTGCCCTTCACGTGCGGGGATGCGGTGCACATGGGTGATTTGCGGGGGCAGCGAGCCGTCGTCGGGGAGCTTGGGCATGAGCCTGCTCAACTGCTCGCGAAGGTTCTCATCGGGGCGCGAGGCAGGGGAGAATCCGGGGTGCTCATCAGCCGGGGAGTCGCAGGAAGGTTCGGGGCGCATCACACCATTGTAAAACTTCGGGTACGGTAAACCGGCGTTGGCAATCGCAGGGCGCCCGGTATGTTCCACTCGCCCCAGCAGGAAGGTATTCGCTACCAGAAAACGGCGAAATCAGCCGGTGCAATGGGGCAGAAAAACGACGAGACATACCTCATGGTGAAGAAACCACATGCACCCATCATCGCGGGCGCATCCCGCGGGAGAACAAGGATTATCGGCCACATTACGGGACGAGCGCCGCAGCCACGGCACACACGATGTACCCAGAAAGCGTAAAATAGGAGGGTGGCTCAGAATCGAATTATCTTGTATTACCAGTTTGCCCCCATAACCGACCCCGTGGCGGTCATGCTCTGGCAGCGTGCCCTGTGCGAGAAGCTCGGTTTGCGCGGGCGCATCCTCATTTCCAAACACGGTATTAACGGCACGCTCGGCGGCGAAATCAGCGCGGTTAAGGCGTACACCAAAGAAACCCGCCAGTACCCCGGCTTCAAGAACATGGAATTCAAATGGTCTGAGGGCGGTGCCGAAGATTTTCCCCGTCTGTCGGTCAAAGCGCGCGATGAAATCGTGGCGTTCGGCGCTCCCGACGAGCTCAAAGTAGACGAAAACGGCGTGGTCGGCGGTGGCGTGCACCTCAAACCCGAAGAGGTGAACAAGCTCGTGGAAGAACGCGGCGATGAAGTCGTCTTTTTCGATGGACGTAACGCATTCGAGGCTAAAATCGGTAAGTTCAAGAACGCTGTGGTGCCCGATGTTCGCACCACCCACGACTTTATTCGTGAGATCGAGTCCGGTAAGTATGACGATCTGAAGGATAAGCCCGTCGTCACCTACTGCACCGGCGGTATTCGATGCGAAATCCTCTCCGCCCTCATGAAGAACCGCGGATTTAAAGAGATCTACCAGATCGACGGCGGTATTGTGCGCTACGGCGAAAAGTACGGCGATAAGTCCCTGTGGGAGGGCTCGCTCTACGTGTTCGATAAGCGCATGCACATGGAGTTCACCCCGGATACCGTCACGATCGGCCAGTGCGAGCGCTGCTCGGCACCGTCCAATAAGTTCGAGAACTGCTCGAATGAGAGCTGCCGCGAACTTGTGCTCCTATGCCCCGAATGCGCCACCGATGATGCGAAACGCCGCTGCGTGCCCGAATGCGCGGCTGATCGCCAGAGCACCCACGCTGGTATCTCATGAGCGAGTCCGTACAGGCGCCCGTAACGGTTTCACCCGCGCGCATTGAAAAACACGGCTCTTTGCTGGTGGCGGGAGTCTCCCAGGTGTATAAGCTGGGGGATGATTTCACGCCGCTGTGGGATGAGCTAAATCAAAAGGCATCCCCGGCGATGCTCGATATTCTGGCGGTCACCCAGTACATTGGCGTGTGCACCCAACCCAGTACCGACGGTTTCGTGCGCTACACGGCCGGTATTTTGGTTGATGACCGTGCCTCGGCGCATAAACTTGGGCTGGGTCTGCTGGACCTTCCCGAGAGCACCTACGCGGTGGTTGAGATTATCGGGTCGATTTCGCGGTCTATTCCGGCAGGTTTTGAGAGCTTTGAGCGTGAGTTCTTCCCGGCGCATCCACAGTACCGCCCGCTAGGCGGCCTGGAGGTGTACGGTCGCGGCGATATGCAGGCGGCAGACTACACGATGGAACTGTGGGTTCCGCTGCTAGAGGTTCCTGCCTCGGCATAAAGCGCTCCGACTAGAACTCCTTGGTCTTCTCCCAAGCCTCTATATTGCCGGGGACTACCTCGAACACGGGGTGCACTGCGGGCTTACCGGCCTGGGCGAATTTCGCGAGACGCTCGGTAAGAATAGGCTCCCAATCGACATCTCGCCCGGCAACTTTGTGCGCTAAAAAGCTCAATTCATAGGCAAGCTGACCCTCGGTCACGGGAATAGAGCTCAGGTTCTTACCCCGCTCAGCGGCGATCAGCGAACGGTTGAAGTAGTACCCGCGCAGATGCGCCTCATCGGCGAGCCCATGCAGATAAGACCCAATAGCCTCTACCGGCTGAGAATGCGCACGAAACCGAATGAGCTGCGGGTGATTCGTGTACCCTCGGGTGAGCCCGCGCAGCACTTTCTGCGCAAGCAAGCTCTCACGCCAGCACGCGATCAGGGCACGACGGTCAAGAAGGGACGGGTGGGCAGACCAAATACGCATCCACCCACTATACAGCCGCAGACCTGCGCTCTTAGGTAAAACAGCAGCGGCCCGCCCAAAAATTTATTGAGGCAGAATGCACCTATGGGGCGCTCGCATCTGAACAGGATGCGAGCGCCCCACAGTGGTGCAGGTGCCTTGAGGCTACGAGTTCCGCGCTAGCTATGCCCAGTATTCTGGGCTTTCGGGGGAAGGTGGGTCGGGCTGCTTATTCGGATCTGATGGGCAGAAAGAATACGTAATTGTGCCGTCCCTGATTTCTCCCCGCCATTCTGCCCCGCCTTCAGCATTAACATAGGGGTTGAGTACATCGGGAGACACAAAGTTTCCGCCGCCGCCTCCTCCTCCCGAGGCAACGCCCACGAATGCGGCATCATCATACATATACACGGGATTTTCGGATGCGGCAGCCACCGCCGAACCGGATCCGCCTCCACCGTAGCCCGCGCCACCCCCTCCGGAAACAATGTATCCGATACCATTGCGGTCATCGCTTGTGTTGCCTGCAGTATTGAGCGCATACCCGTAGGCAACAACGCCGTCAGCCCCGTTGCCGTTGGGTCCAGAGCCCCCGGATTTGCCTGCGGTATTTCCGGTATGAATCTCTGTTCGTGAGGTTGAGGAAAAGGTCAGCTCTTTATCTCCCGTGATAGTGGCGAGGGCGCCGCCGGAGCCGCCAGCCGTGTTGCTGCCATTCGACCCGGATGGAATCAGAATCTCGGCGTCGTAGTGCTGATAGTAACGTTCCTGCCCCGAGCGCCCCAACCCTTCGGACACAAAGTCAGTGCCTCCGTAGCCTCCCTGACCAATATATAGATCAGAGGTTTTATAGGACTTTGGGTCGTCTGTTATCCAGGTTCCCCCGTAAGAAAGGACGTGTGTGAGCCCGCGTGCGCCTGCGCCTCCGCCGCCTCCAGCGATGGCGAGTACGGTTTCTTGGGAAGTTTTCGCATCGACCATAACGATTGCCGAAGAACCACCGCCGGAGCCCGAATAGACCGTAACCTTATTGCTGTGGCTGTTCAGCTTGCCCTGTACATCTGACCCCAGCGCGGTGGGTAGTGCCGCAGACGAACCGCCGTTACCGTACCCTTCGCCGCCTTTGGCGGGGCGGTCATAATATCCGACGCCGCTGGCACCCACATAGAATTTGATGCGCTGCCCGGGTGTTACCTTGACGGTTCCTTGAATATAAGCACCACCGCCTGCGGTTCCGCCGGTTCTGTTATATCCTGTGGCTTCCGAGTACCGTGTCGCCAGGCTACCGCCCGACCCGCCGCGCAGGTAGAAGCGCATATACGAGGCATAATCGGGAACCACAATTTCTTCGTACCCTTTTTCACCGGCTGCACGGCTTTGCGCGGCGGTGCGCACATCCTTGGCGAAAATATCGTAGCTTTTATCGGGGTCTAGGCAGGGGCCGTCGTCGGCAGATGATGATGCGTATGCCGGAATAACGGCGGTGCTCAGCACAAGCGGCGCAGCCCATGCGGTTCCGGTCACCAGGTTTCGGCGAGAGAAGCCTCGTCTCATGAAAATATCCTTGCGTTTGAAGTTGTCGTGAGTGTTTGCCGTGCGCAATGGCCCCAAAAAACCGCGCTGCACCGCCAACTCAAGGCTGGTGGGGCTTCGTAACGCGTGCGTGACGTCATGGTCAGCGAGATCCACTGTGACAGAGCGTTGCCATTATGTCATGACCTGTCTTATATCGAGTATTTCCTAAAATTCAGGTGCATCTTGAAGAGCCGAGCCAGAAAAGCAATGTCTGTAGTACCTGCACCTAGAAAATAATGACTTATATGGTTTTTCTGCCGGGGTCTTAGACATAAAAGATTTGAACGAGGTATGGATATGCTAACGGTGGAAGAAATGCACATTCGTTACTTTGAGGTAAGTATTGCGCGTAAAAAATATAAATAAACCATTACCTAATATGACGCATATACTTTATATCGAATAGCATTCTGACTAGTAGTTATACGAGTGGGTTTACTCATATTATTTAAAGCTTGTTCTGTAAAGTAAATAATTGTATGCTGAATGCTCATACACGAGGAAATACCCCCTGTAGGGCAATACGAAAGGCATAACAATGAACGCATCAGAAACTCAGAAAACCGAACTTGCGGTACAAAATCTTGAACCACAGCCGGGCACAGAGAAAAAACTTGGTTTTCTTTCTTTTGGGCACTGGGCCGAAATTCCCGGTTCGCGCGTGAACAGCGCGTCCGAATCTTTGCACCAGGCTATCGATTTGGCGGTAGGCGCCGAAGACATTGGCCTAGACGGTGCTTTCTTCCGCGTGCACCATTTCGATCAGCAGCAGGCAACCCCGTACCCGCTTCTGTCGGCTATTGCCGCGAAGACCAGCCGCATTGAGCTTGGTACCGGCGTGATCGATATGCGCTACGAGAACCCGCTGTATATGGCCGAACTCGCCGCGATGGCCGACCTGATTTCTGCCGGGCGCCTGCAGCTGGGTGTCTCACGCGGCTCGCCCGAATCCGTTATCCGCGGTTTCGAGAGTTTCGGCTATTACCCCGCCGAAGGTGAAGATGAGAGTGCGATGGCACGCCGTCACCTCGACATCTTTATGAAAGCTATTCGGGGTGAGGGCATGGCACCCTCCGCGCGGGTGCAGGGCAAGTACGCCCCCGTGCAGCCGCAGTCGCCCGGCTTGAGCGAGCGCATATGGTGGGGCGCGGGAACTGACAGCACCGCCGTGTGGACCGCACAGCAGGGGCTGAACCTCATGTCTTCAACGCTGATGCTCGAAGATAAAGGTGTGCCTTTCGACCAGCAGCAGGCGGAGCAGATTCGCCTCTACCGCGAGGAATGGGTCAAGGCAGGGCGCACCCGCGTGCCACGCGTTTCGGTCTCGCGCTCGGTGATCCCCATTATTGATGCCGATTCGGCGCGCTATTTTGGCCGCCGCGCGCAGGAAGATTCGCAGGATTACACCGGTATTATCGACAATACCTTCTCACGGTTTGGGCGCAGCTACATTGGCGAACCTGACCTGATTGCCGAAGAACTCGCTCGTGATGCTGCCGTTCAGGCGGCAGATACCGTGCTGCTGACCGTGCCGAACCAGCTGGGCGTGGACTTCAACCTGCGGATGCTCGAATCCATTGTGAAGGACATCAAACCCGCGCTGACGGTGAAGGCATAGCGGAGTCCCGCCCCCAAGATCGAGTGGGAATACCGCGAGCAGGTGGTTTTGGTACGAGCAGGTGGGAAAATACTACCTGCTCGTACCAAAACCACCTGCTCGCGGCGTTAAGAAACGGGGCGCTTAGAATGGGGAGTATGGCTGATGAACTGTACTCCCGCATCCCCGACGCCCCCATAAGCGACGATACCGCCCGGCTTGAGCGCATCCGGGGCGCCCTTGAGAGGCTTAACTACAGCTACGACGGGGTGCGTGACCTGCTGGGGGAGCGCGCTTTTGAGGCAATGGCGCGCGACCAGGTTGTGCCCGGCACCTGGCGGGTACAGAACATCCTTGATGATGCACACACCACCGACCCCGACCGCCGCCTGGCGCGCATGATCGGGTTTTTCCTGTTCGCACGCACCCTACCCCGCACGGAACTTTCCGATGCGCTCGGCGGCGAACCCGCGCTTAACGACTTTATCGCGGCAAACCTCGTGGAGCCGGCGGAGTCAGAAAATACCTGCACCCCCGAGAACCCCGGCGAAGAACCGCAGTACCGCGCCGTGTTTGACCTGCGCCCGCATTCGGCTGACGACGGCACCGAGCTGTGGGTGGCCTCCGATTTGGGGGCGCATCAGCGACCCGGGGTGCTGCGCAAAGATCACGTGCTGGGTATTGGGCAGGCATCCCTAACCCTGGCGCAGATTACCGAGCGTACCCCCGTGGCGCGTGCCCTCGACGTGGGGACAGGATGCGGTATTCAGACCTTCCACCTGCTCGCCCACGCAGACCACGTGACGGCCACCGATATTTCGCCGCGCGCCCTCGCCTTCGCCCGTTTTAACCTGCTGTTGAACGCTCCGGCCCTGAAACTCGACCCGCAGAACCTTGAAGCACGCGTCAGCCTTCGACAAGGCTCTTTGCTGGAACCCGTGGCGGGGGAGCAGTTTGACCTTGTGGTCTCAAACCCGCCGTTCGTCATTACCCCGCGCCGCGCAAACGAAAGCAGCGACAACCAGTTTACATACCGTGACGGCGGGCTGCCCGGTGATGATATTGTCAGCACGCTCATTCGGCGCATCCCCGAGGTTCTGGTGCCCGGCGGGCGCGCCCAGATGCTCGGCAACTGGGAAATTCACCGCAACAATACAGGCGAAGCGCAGCCCTGGGATGCGCGCCTGCGCACCTGGTTCGCCGAATCAGCCACCGGCACCCCGAGCGAGGCGTGGGTAATTCAGCGCGAAGTGCTCACCCCCGAATCCTATGCGGAAACCTGGCTCAAAGACGCGAGTGAAAACCGCGACCGCGACCACTACGAGAACACCTACCGAGCCTATCTCGACGACTTTAAAAACCGGAACGTTCATTCTATTGGGTTCGGGATGCTCTGGCTCCGCCGCCCGGCACACACCACCGAAACCGCACCCCTGAACCGGTTCGAAGACATCACCTACCCCATAGCCCAGCCCATCGCGCAAAGCATCACCGAGGCCGTGGCACGCTTCGACCGCCTCACCGCTCTGACCGATCAGGCGCTCGCCGAAGCCCACCTCGTTCTCGCCGAAGACGTGACCGAAGAACGCCACGGCCGCCCCGGCGCCGAGCATCCAAACGTAATTCTGCTGCGTGCCGGATCCGGGCTGTGCCGCACAATTCTGCTCTCAACCGAAACCGCCGGATTCGTCTCCGCATGCGACGGTGAGCTGAGCATCGGGCAGATTTTAGGTGCGCTCGCCGTGCTTCTCGGCTGGGAAGACTACACGCCGGATGCGCGCGCCGCCTTCGGCACCGAGAACGAGCATCCGCGCGACACCCTGCTGGTCGCTATTCGAGAACTCATCGAAAAAAGCTTTCTGCACTTCGCAGACCAAAACAGCTAACCCCCGGCACCCCAGAGTGGCCCCGCAAAGCACGCCTTTGCCGCGCCGAACATCACAATTTCGGCACGAAGAAACCCCTACACTAAAAGAATGACTATGCAAGACACCCCAGACACCACCAAGAAAATGAGCGCCGAAGACTGCTGGGCGCGCCTGCAGGCCAACAATCTAGGGCGACTCGTGCTCACCGACGGCAACTTCGTAGACGTGCTGCCGGTCCTCTACGGGGTAGCCGACCACGAAATCTACCTGCGCACCACCCGCGGCGACCGTTTCTCCGCCGTGGTCATGAGCCGCCGCGTCTCCTTTGAAATCGACGAGGAACTAGAGAACGGCATCCGCTCCGTGATCGTGCAGGGCGTGGCGCACTGGCTGCCGCCCGAAATGACCCCGCCGCTCGTGCACACTTTCGGCCTGCGCCACTACGAAAGCGGGCACCTCATGCAGTGGGTGCGCATTGTGCCGCGCAAAGTGTACGGCCGCGAATACCCGCTTCTTCCCGCCCAGGGCGAAGGATATTTTCCATACAACTAATTTCGCCCGCCAACCCGCCTAAGGCCCATATCTACGGTTGCCAACTCGATACAGACGTGCATAATAACTGGTATCGTTGCATCCACACCCTTAATCCAAACACAAGCTGTAAAACGTGATAAGACACATGCGTGATAAGCGCACCTAATAGGCGTAACCGCCAGAATGTGCGCTATTGTTGTATCGCATCTACACCATACAAATATGAGGAGAGCCGTGCCCACCAAGGCAAAGAACGGAAAAGCGCTGCTGATCGTTGAGTCACCATCGAAGGTGAAGACTATCAGCGGTTATTTGGGAAACGAATTTCTGGTGGATTCGTCCATGGGACATATTCGTGACCTGCCGCAGCCTTCCGAACTGCCCGAAAACCTGAAAAAGGGCCCGGTCGGCAAGTTCGCGGTCAATATCGACGACGATTTTGACCCCTACTATGTGGTTAACCCCGACAAAAAGAAAAAAGTCGCCGAACTCAAACGCAAACTCAAAGACGTTGACGCCCTCTACCTCGCAACCGATGGTGACCGCGAAGGTGAAGCGATCGCCTGGCACCTCAAAGAGGTTCTGAAACCCAAGGTTCCCGTCTACCGCATGACCTTCCCCGAAATCACCCGCGAAGCCATTGAACGCGCCTTCGGGGAACTGCGCGATATTGACCTGCACCTGGTCGATGCCCAAGAAACCCGCCGTATTCTTGACCGTATCTACGGTTACGAAATCTCACCCGTACTGTGGCGCAAGGTCGGCCGCGGGCTATCCGCGGGTCGCGTGCAGTCCGTGGCAACCCGCCTTGTTGTTGAACGCGAACGCGAACGCATGGCCTTCGTCGCCGCCAACTACTGGGATCTAACCGGACATTTCATCACCACCAGCAACGAGGGCTTTGACGCCAAACTCGTGGCGGTCGACGGCACCCGAGTTGCCACCGGCAAAGACTTCGCCGACGACGGCACCCTCACCTCCACCAAGGTCACCCACCTCTCAGAAGCGGATGCGCGCACCCTCGCCGAAGCCCTCACCGCCGCCCCCTTCTCGGTGCGCTCGGTCGAAACCAAACCCTATAAACGCCGCCCCGCCGCGCCGTTCACCACCTCAACCCTGCAGCAGGAGGCGGCGCGCAAGCTGCGCTTCTCATCGCGCGTGACCATGCAGGTTGCCCAGCGCCTCTACGAGAGCGGCTACATCACCTATATGCGTACCGACTCGGTGGCACTCTCAGACCAGGCCGTGAAGGCGGCACGCCGCCAAGCATCCGAACTCTACGGCACCGAATACGTGCCTTCCGCGCCGCGCACCTACGCCTCCAAGAGCAAAAACGCGCAGGAAGCGCACGAAGCAATCCGCCCCGCAGGTGACGCCTTCCGCACCCCCGACGCCGTGCGCGGCACGCTCTCCAACGACGAATACCGGCTGTACGAGCTGATCTGGAAGCGTACCATCGCCTCGCAGATGGCAGACGCCACCGGTTCGACCGCATCCGTGCGGCTAGGGGCAACCGCATCCAACGGGCGCGATGCCGAGTTTGCAGCATCCGGCACCGTTATCACCTTCCGCGGCTTCCTCGCCGCCTATGAGGAAGGCGTAGACGCAACCCGCCTGGCAGAACGCGATGCCAAGAACGCTGAGAAACGCCTGCCCGCGCTCGCGCAGGGCGACTCGCTCACTGCTGAGAAACTTGAACCCACCGGGCATGAGACCCTGCCCCCGCCACGCTACACTGAGGCTTCGCTCGTGAAAACTCTTGACGAGCTGGGCATTGGGCGCCCCTCCACCTACGCCGCCGTGATTTCAACGATTATGGATCGTGGCTATGTGCAGGTGCGTTCCGGCTCGCTCGTGCCTTCGTGGACTGCGTTCTCGGTGGTGCGTCTGCTCGAAACCAGCTTCGGTCCCTACGTGAACTACGAGTTCACCGCGCAGATGGAAGAAGACCTTGACCGCATTGCCCGCGGCGAAGAATCGCGCGTGGAGTGGCTGGGCGACTTCTACTTCGGCGGCGGGGTGCAGAAGAAACGCGGGCTCAAGCCGATCGTGGATAATCTGGGCGATATTGATGCTCGCGATATTAACTCGATTCGCATTGCTGACGGCATTGTGCTGCGCGTGGGTAAATTCGGCCCCTATCTTGAGGCTGAAGGCACTGTCAATACCGAAACCGGCGAAGTCTCTGACCCCGTGCGTGCCAACGTTCCCACCGATTTGGCGCCCGACGAGCTGACCGCTGAGAAGGCGAAAGAGCTGCTTGAGCAGGGCAAATCCGATGGGCGCGTGCTCGGCACCGATCCGACCACCGGGAACCAGATTATCGCCCGCGACGGCCGTTATGGTCCCTACGTTACCGAAGTTATCGAAGAGATGACGGAGGAGCAGATTCAGGCGTACCTGGATGCGCAGCCCACCGAATACTACAAGAACGGCAAACCCAAGCCGAAGAAGAAGCCCAAGCCCGCTAAGCCGCGCACCGCATCGCTCTTCAAATCTATGGATTTGGCGACTGTAACCCTAGAGGATGCGCTCAAACTCATGAGCTTGCCGCGCGTGCTCGGTACCGATGCTGAAGGCAACGAAATCACCGTGCAGAACGGGCGGTTCGGCCCGTACCTGAAGAAGGGTACCGACTCGCGGTCGATTGGGTCTGAGGAAGAAATCTTCACGATCACCCTTGAACAGGCGCTCGACATTTATGCGCAGCCTAAACAGCGCGGACGCGCCGCCGCTAAGCCCCCGCTCGCCGAGCTTGGTGTAGACCCGAACAGTGAAAAGAATATCGTGGTCAAAGACGGGCGATTCGGACCGTACATTACCGACGGCGTTACCAACATTACGGTGCCGCGCTCGGAAACCATCGAATCGCTCACCCATGAGCGCGCCGTCGAACTGCTCGCCGAAAAGCGTGCCAAGGGGCCTGCGAAGCGTAAGACTGCGGCGAAAAAGACAACCGCCAAGAAGAGCACCGCGAAGAAAACAACCGCTAAAAAGTCCACTACTGCAAAGAAGACTGCGGCTAAGAAGGACTAGTCCTTTCTTCTTCCCAACAATACGGATGCGCTGCTCACGAAAGTGTGGGCTACGTATCCGTTTGTTTTGTGTCGATGCTTTCGCTTGGCATGATTTACATGGATGCGCGACTCGCGCTCCCTAGCCTGTGCGTCCATGTGTGACGGGCGAACCCGCGCAGACCCGGCGGTGGATTGCGCGCATCATGCGGCGACTTGTGCCACACTTAATGAAGTTGTACGTTATCCCGGCGGTGGCTGGGGGATAGGAGCGCGCCGTGCGCCTCGGTGTTCTTGATGTTGGCTCAAATACTGTTCACCTGCTGTTGCTTGACGGCCACCCGGGCGCCCGCCCCGAGCCGTATGCCTCGCATAAGATTCCGCTGCAGCTGGTGCAGTATTTGACACCGTCGGGCGATATTTCTGATGAAGGCCGCGCCGCGCTGACCGAGTTCGTGAAGTCTGCGCGCGATTTCGCCATTGAGAATAACGCCGAAGACCTGCTCGCCTTCGCGACCTCCGCTATTCGTGAGGCCGGTAATGGCGCCGAGGTTCTGCAGTATGTGCGGTTGAAGACCGGCGTGAGTTTGAGCGAGATTTCGGGCGATCAAGAGGCCGCTATCACCTATTTCGCGGTGCGCCGCTGGCAGGGGTGGGGCGCGGGGCGCATCCTGAATTTTGATATTGGGGGAGGGTCTTTCGAGTTCTCCACGGGCACGGATGCCCTGCCGGATGCTGCAATGTCGGTTCCGTTGGGCGCCGGCCGCCTGACCCGCGAGTTCTTTGATGAACAGCCGCCTTCGCCGAAGCAGACGAAGCGCTTGCGCAGGTATGTGCGCGAGCAGATTGAACCGGTGGCGCAGCGGTTGCTGGCATTTGGCGAGCCGAATATGGTGGTGGGCACCTCGAAGACGTTCCGTTCGCTGGCGCGTATTTGCGGGGCGGCACCGTATTCTGCGGAGCCGCATGTGAAGCGTGAAATGCATGTGACGGATTTGCGCCTGTGGACTCGCCGCATGGAGGCTATGGCTCCCGCCGAGCGCGCTGACCTGCCCGGTGTTTCCCGGATGCGCGCCGACCAGGTTCTCGCGGGTGCAATGGCGGCTGAGGCCGCGATGGAAACCTTTGGTATCGAAACGATGCGCGTCTGCCCTTGGGCTCTGCGCGAAGGTTTAATCTTGAGGCGCCTAGAGCATCTGGCGGAAGGTACGAGTACGCCGCTGGATCCGAAGACCTTGGTGGGGGAGTAGAGACGCACTTAGCGGGTCAGGGAAGCAGAGGCTAGTGCGCAGCCGGGCTAATGAGCCGTTCCACGAGGGCTACCATCAGGTCCTTTTCTTTCGGGTTGCTCATGGCAACCATCAGGGTCATTGCCGCTAAGGCGTTGTTGGAGACGAGCGGTGTGCCATCGGCCGAAAATAGCAAGTTATTCCGGGATAAAAACTCAATGAACAAGACTGCTGCGCTGCGTTTATTCCCATCAACCAGTGGGTGGTCTTTGACCATAAGGTACAGTAAATTCGCTGCCTTTTGTTCGGTGGTTTTGTAGAGATCCTGACCCGCGAAGCTCTGGTAGATGGTAGCGACGACCGACTTGAGCTTATCTCCGTTTTCGAGTCCGAAAAGCCTATCCTGCGGGAACTCGCTGCGTGCACGGGCAATGATTGCCTGTGCATCGGCATGCGTGAGCTGCCACACCGGCGCGTTCCCGGTGGACTCGCTGGCAGAAAGTGTGCCTTCGTCATAGTCACGCAGGGTCTGCAGGCTCGGTATATAGGCTGAGAGCACTTCACCAGTACCGGCCACGAGATGATTATCTGCCCGCGCCATGACCTCTACAATCTGCCCAAGCTGCTCAAGCCGCTGCTGGTTAATGCTGTACCCCTGCACCAGGTATTCCCTCAGGCGTTTGGTGGCCCAGATACGGAACTGCGTGGCTGTGGCTGATTTGACCCGGTATCCCACGGAGATAATGGCGTCCAGGTTGTAGTGCTCAACACTTCGCGTTACATTGCGCGTACCTTCGTGTCGAACTATCCGGAATTTCCGGATAGTTGCCTCTTTCTCCAGCTCACCGCTAGAAAATACGTTGGACAGGTGCTCGCTGATGGTACGCACATCTACATCGAATAGCTCGGCCATCTGCCGCTGGCTCAACCATACCGTCTCGCCTTCTAGACGAACATCGACGGCGGGTTGATCGGCATGTGGCTGGTAGATAATGATGGAGTTATTAAATTCGTTCATGTGACAAGAGTTACGGTGGATATGTGTTTCCATTATGGCATGAATTCAGCCGGAATTAATGGGCATAGTCCACCCATAACTTTAGGACCGCTGGAAGAGAAACAGCGTACAGCGGCTAGTACAAAGGCTCGCGCTGACCCTGTGAAACCGAAGAACCTATTTTGAGGAGTTTTTGTGCCTATCTACAAGCCTGAAGAATACCCGAGCGTAATCGAGCGTATTAAGGCTAAAGTCGCTCAGAAGAATATCGACCTGGGGCCTACCGTTTCGGAGGCAGACATTATTGCTTTTGAACGTGCCTGCAACACCCGCCTGCCGCAGGCGTACCGGCTGTTTCTGCTGGAGGTTGGTGACGGCTGGAACGACCCGGAGACGGAGAGTATCAGCGCCAGTCCCATTCACCGGCTCGCAGAGATTGAGCGCAAAGACCTTTCCCTCCCCATGACGCTCACGGACGGCTGGGTTTGGGAGGATGAGGAGGACGAAGAGCAGCTTAGCGACGAGTCTTTTGAGCGTAAGCTGGGGAACCAGGGTGTTGAGCTCATGGATGAGGGGTGCGGCATGACCTATGAGCTGATTACCGCCGGGCCGTGCGCCGGTGAGGTGTGGAGCTTCTCGGATGTGGGTGTTAGCCCCTGCTGTGAGCGTCAGGACTTCCTGGGCTGGTTTGAGCTCTGGCTAGATAGCGACGGCGACCCTAACTATTTCAAGGATTATGTCTACGAAGAAGACGAATAGTATATGCTGCAGGGGTGTTTACCGAGCCCTGCGTGAGGGCCTGGTTTTGATGTAGTTGAGGCACCTGGTGGAGGCGCTAAGTACGCCGCTGAACCCGAATGTTTTGGCAGGGGAGTAAGGGCGAGCAGCTACATAAACCGCCGGTACTTTCGCGTACTAGGGAGAGCCGTATAGTGTTGGGGGCAGCTATTAAAGAATAGCTGTCCCCAACACTATACAAGTTGATTAGCTCCCTGTATCTTCTGCTACTACGTCTTCCACTTTTACTGTGGTGACTTTCTCTCGCCATTTACGGAGCTCTTTATAAAGAGACCGCAGCATGTCTGAAAGCCTAGCTTTCTCTTCGTCATCTTTTGCCTCAAGAAGTTTATTCTTTGTTTCGTCTATTTCTTGGAACTTATCTTTAAGGTATTCTTTCTGCTCTGAAGTCAGGAATTCACAGCTAAGGGGTAAGCCTTCGGAATTTAGAATAATAGGATAACCTTTATCGGTATCTACTGTGAAATCATTATCAGGTGAGCCAAAAAGCGTGTTTTTGCAGTTTTTTTCGTTATAAAACTGAGGGGCGCAGCCAGTGAAGCGAGAAGAAATGTCGTGGTATTTACTGTAGCCGAAATATATTTCACTACAGAAAATAGACCCGCTGAAGTTAGCCCAACTCTGGTAGGTGGAGCTGCTGAAGTTAGCCCAACTCTGGTAGGTGGAGCCGATGAAGTCAGCCCCGCCCTTGTAGATGGAGTCGGTGAAGTCAGCCCAACTCTGGTAGGTGGAGCCGATGAAGTCAGCCCCGCCCTGGTAGATGGAGTCGGTGAAGTAAGCCCCGCCCTGGTAGGTGGAGCCACTGAAATTAATAGGTTTTGCGTAGTAAGAGTTCGTAAGGTCTATTGGGTAGAAGAAGGTGCTTCCCGAGAAATCATATTCAAAGTCTGACCATGCCCCCGGCGTGTTTTTGTCTGGGCCCTGTAGACGGTCGTGAATTTCTTTAATAATTCCTAGACGAACGTCTGCTTCAGAATCTAATGTGGCTTTGTCTGCATAGAATTTTTCTTTTTTACCTTTATATATTCCCTTAGGCGTGGGGCTAGGTTTAGATAACTCATCATAATGAGAAGCGAGAGTGAAGGGGGAGCGGATATAGGCGCAGAGGTTATTGATAATAACCTGTCCTTCTTTGAGTCTGTCTTCATATTTTTCTATAGACTCGTCTTCGAGCCACTCATCTATGAGACCAACTAATGTATATACCCCGCCCATACGAATAGGTGCTTTCTCATCACCTAGCTGTTCTACCGCCTTGGTGTACCGTTCTCGGCGTTCTGCCCTAACCTGTCGCCGGTGATCCTTGTCGTTTTTCTCTTTGTCTTGGTCGTTCTTGAGTTTTTCATTATTGTTTTTGCGAAATGTTTCGACAAGACCCATCACTGCGATAGCTCCACCGGTTATATAGAGGAACGCTAACCGAAGGTTGCTCTGAGCCAGTAAAACAGGGGCACTTTTATCGTTGGCTGGTTCTCTGGGAGTTTCAAAGACTCGCTGCGGAATGGATAGAGCACAGGCTAGCCCGATACTAGTGATTAGCAGAATAGCAATAGGCAGCCACCACCGTTTTACCCATAACCATACTTTGTATATTTTAGAATGCTCTTCATCGTGCTGTTTCTTATTGCTCATCGGTGAGTAGGCTCCTTACAATGAGTGCGTGTAATTACCACAGTACCGCATCTTCACATCACGTCTCAGATTTTTCTGAATTTTGACTTAAGGTTTACCTTACAAATATTTAATGAGTTTGGGTGCAGCACTTTGTGTCTTCAAGGCTATCCTTGGTCTCAGGGTAGGGATTACAGAAGGTATAGACTCCTTGACAGTCTCGAAGATTTTGGTAGGGAAGCAGGGGTGGTATACCTCAGGAGAGAAGCCTGTATAAAAGATTTGGTTTATCTCTAAATTTTAGTTAGATATAATATTCCCATTTTGTAAAGTTACAGTTGTTACATTTTTTCTCCATAAATGAAGTTCTATATTTATATTTTTTAAAATAGTAATGTATTTATCTTTATCTTGTATGTTTTTTATATATTTGAAGTCATTTCTTGCATTGTTTATTCCATTAATTATCTTACTATATTCCTCTAAATGCTTTGATGTTAAGGGATATAGGAATTTATAATATTCTAAAGCGTTGGATATATTTGGAGTATATTGACCTCCTTGAAGTGCGATATCAAAATTATTTCCCGTAGAAGAAAATAAGGTAATATGCCTATTTATCTTATCGTTTTCAGGTCGAGGGTTCGTATATGTAGGATAATCATGAATAAATCTTGGATTTTCTTTATCGGGGGCGGATCCCTGTAATTCTAAGGAACTGCAGAATACAGAACCATCAAAATAGTAGGATTCATGAAATCTAGAGTAACTAAAATCAGCTTCATCTATATAGATAGAATTACGGAAGTCAACTTGGGACTCATAGGATGATGCCCCGATTGAAGCTTTTCCATAATAAACCGATCCGCTAAAATCAGCCTTGCTTTTATATTTTGTAGATGCACCAAAATCGACTGATTTGTTATAAATCGAATCATTAAAATTTACCTCTTTCTCGTAATTAGAACATCCAAAAACAGGGGGTTCAAGATATATGGAATGGCTAAAATTGGCAGTGCCTCTGTATATTACTCCTTCATGTCGACTGCCTAACCCGTACCCATGGAAGTCTACTTGATCATAGTAGGTAGAATTGCTGAAATTTACGCTAGACTCGTAAAGAGAGTCATTAAACTTAGTTTCTGCTTTATAGGTGGATCCACCGAAGTTAGCCGAGCCTCGGTAGGTAGAGTCACTGAAGTCAACTGAATCCTGGTAGGTAGAACCGCCGAAGCTAGTCAAACCCCGGTAGACTGAGCCAACGAAGTAAGTCGATCCCTGGTAAATGGAGTCACCGAAGCTAATCCAGCCCTGATAGATTGAGTCGCTGAAGTTAGCCCATCTCTGGTAGGTGGAACCGCCAAAGCTAGCCGTATTCTGATATGTGGAACCGCTGAAGTCAGCCGTATTCTGATATATGGAACCACCGAAATTAACAGATTTAAAATAATAAGAATCTGATAGGTCTACGGGATAGAAGAACGTGCTTTCTGAGAAATCATATTCAAAATCTGACCATGTGCCTGGTGTGTCTGTCCCTGGGCCTTGTAGTCGGTAATGAATTTCTTTAATAATTCCTAGACGAACATCTGCTTCAGCTTTTAACTCTGCTTTATCTGTATAGAATTTCTGTTGGTTATCTTTATAAACCCCATCAGATGTAGGGTTATCTTCATTTAGCTCATCATATCGAGTAGCAAGAGTGAATGGGGAACGAATATAGGCGCAGAGGTTATTGATGATAACCTGTCCTTCTTTGAGTCTGTCATATTTTCTTATAGACTCTTCTTCGAGCCATTCGTCCACGAGCCCAACAAGTGTATATACGCCACCCATACGAACAGGCGCTTTCTCATCGCCTAGCTGCTCTACCGCTTTAGTATATCGTTCTCGTCGTTCTGCTTTACGGTCCTTAAAAGCATTCGCTTCAAACTGTTCCTTTTGTTGAATAAGCATATTTTCTTGATGCTCCCGAAGATTCTCAGCAGCTTCACGGTCGTTATTATTTTTTCGGCGAGTCTCGCCGAGCGCAATAAGAGCGATAAGACCACCTGTTGCTAGAAGAATTGCTTGCCGAAGCGCCGCCGCTCCACCAGAATTAACGCTACCTTCGGGTAGGCTCATAACAACAGGTAACAGGAACGCATATGAGCCACCCACTATGCCACTAGAAAGAATGCGTGCATGGAACCAGCGAGGATCATCATCTTTTTTGAAGATAGGCCACAGAATCAGCACTATATATCCGAGTGAGAGGATCCCAAGACCCCACGCAAAATAGAACTGTGCGAAATGGTCGGCACTAACAGCTGGGTTCCAACTCCACCAGTGGAGGACTTGAGGCATGAACCAGAATAAGGCTACCCACAGCGCTTCGATGATGAGGGTACTACCTACGATCTTATTAATTGGCTGGGATTTGAGCCAGCATACAAATTGCCCCTGTCTTTTCTCCTTTTGTAAAGGATCTGGCGTAGTGCTCTGTTCTAATGTAGCCTCTACATCTTCGCGTTCTTTTGGTATCAACTATCTATTCCTCATGAGTGAGTGGTGTATTCCTTTTCTACCCTACCGTAGATAGTTCGTACGCGCGGGGAAATTTAGTTGCTAAGCGGCAGGGTAGTAACGTCCTTCCGGAAGGCTCGTAGCTCTTCACTGAGCGCCTCCAATCTTTCAAAAAGCTCTCGCCGCTCCTGCGGGGCCTGTGAGTCACGAAGATAAGTTCGCGCCTCATACACCTCCCGGAACTTTGCCGCAAGATAGTCTGCCTGTTCTATAGACAGAAAACCGCATCCCAGCGGAAGACCGTCAGATCCGAGAGCTATAGAGTAGCCGCTATCCTCAACCACAAAATCATTGCTGGACGAGCCAAATAACGTTGCCCGCGTATCCTTCTTCTCAGCAACAAAACAGGGTGCGCTCTGAACAAACCGCGAAGGATACGGTTCCCCGAAAAAGTCGGTACCAAAATTCAAAGTACCGCAGAAAACAGACCCGTACAAGAAAACCTCGCCGCCAAAGACTGAATCACTCACAAAAACTGAGCCTCGGTACAGCGAGCCGTCGAACCCAGCCTCACCCCGATAAGTAGAGCTATAGAATAAAGCCTCATCGTAGTAGAGAGACTGATCGAAGAAGACCGAACCACCATAAACAGAATCGTGGAAGGAAACCTCGCCATAGTAAACAGACCAACTGAAACGCGCCGAATCATGGTACGTAGATCCGCTCCACTGGGTTTCTCCAAAATAGGTTGAGTTGTTGAAGAAAACCCAATCGTAGTACGTAGAATCGCAAAAATAGGCGCTTCGTTCATAGGTGGAACCGCTGAACTCGGCGCTGGCGTAGTACGTGCACCCGCTGAAATCAACGGAATTCTGATACCAGGAATCCTTCATATCAACCGGGTAGAAGAAAACACTATTCGAGAAATCGTACTCAAACCTAGACCACGAGCCTTCTACATAACTCCTTCTGTCACCCTGAGGAAAATGGCGCAACCGGCGGTGAATTTCCTGCAAAGCCTGCTGACGAACCTTTGCTTCTGCCAAAAGTTCTGCTCTGTGTACGGAAAACTCTTGGTGGTTCTCTCGATAGCTGCCGTGAGGGTTGGGCTTATCCTGTGAGAGCTCATCGTACCGAAATGCAAGCTCAAAAGGGGCGCGGATGTAGGCGCAGAGAACATCAACGATGCGCTGGCCCTCTAGGTGCTTTTCTTCCGCCGATAAGGATTTATCGGCGAGGTATTCATCCGCCAGCGCCACGAGTGCGTGCACAGCGCCTAGCCGTGTGTAGGAGTGCGCGGAGTCGAGCAATTCGACGGCTTTTAGGTAACGTTCCTGCCGTGAGATTTTTAAAGTTGACGTATTATTCATGAGACTAGAAATTTTTTCGTGAGGGTTAGATATATACACTCCTACACTAATCTACAACCTCTTTATTTCATGGTGAATCTCAAAATCTTGAGATATAACCCAAGAGTCCTTTTGTGTACACTTAACTTACTCGATGTCTGGACATGTGGCTGTGAGATCATCTTTCCTGCTATCCATCCACCCACATATGGATTGCAGATCTTCTAGAGACATCTTTGGGAATGAGGGTAGATTTTTTATAGAATCAAATGTTTTATGGAATAGATAGTTAATTTCTTTTTTCTGTTCTCGGGTCACAGGGGTGCATAAAGTGGGTAATTTTGATGAATTTAGAATTATGTTATAGGGGCTATCTGTGCGGGTGTGAAAAGTGTTGTATTTAGCATTAAATAATGTAGTATATTGTACATATTCGAGATCTATTGAGAATAGAGGGGGTTCGACATTATAAGTGGAAAATTCAAAATATGCAGATTTATGAAATATTGATCCATAAAAATTTGCCCAACTATTATAAGTTGATGAACCAAACCTGACTTCTTTAGCATAAGTGGACATCCTAAAATCAGAGCCTTTATGATATTTTGAATACCTGAAATTGGCATAACCAGAATACAGTGAGGAATTAAAATAAGCATTACCGTGGTAGGTTGAATATTTAAAGTTGACTGAACCAAGGTAGTATGAATTATTAAAATCTACATCATTTTTATACACTGACTCGCCGAAATCGATAAAGCCACAATAAAGTGATTTTCTAAATGCTGCTTTTCTTTCGTAATTTGATTTTTTGAAATTTCCTCCGCCGTAATATAGGGATTCGATAAAGTGTGCGTAATTCATATAAGTAGAACCTTCAAAATTTACTTCTTTGTAGTATGAAGATCCACTAAAGTCAACGCTTCCTCTATATGTAGAGTAGCTGAAATTGGTTTCTTCTTTATATATAGAGCTATTGAAGTTAACTGATTTATTATAGTGTGCCCCACTAAGGTCTACCGGATAAAAGAAATTTATTCTTGAAAAATCGTAGTCAAAATCTGACCATGCTCCTCCAAGGTTCTCATTATTGCTATCCGGGGAGCTCTGTAGATGTTCGCGAATTTTTTGTATAATACTTATGCGAACGGTTTTTTCTGCCTTGAAACCTTCTTGATCTTCGTAAAAGTTTTGGTGGTATTTA
Organism: Rothia sp. HMSC067H10; assembly: GCF_001810635.1. Lineage (NCBI taxonomy): Bacteria > Bacillati > Actinomycetota > Actinomycetes > Micrococcales > Micrococcaceae > Rothia > Rothia sp. HMSC067H10. Next base: position 94,394 of record NZ_KV802279.1, on the reverse strand, counting down.
TTCTCCTGGTAGCTTCCATTAGGATCATTTTGTGATAGCTCCTTATATTTTGACTCTAAAGTGAATGAAGAGCGTATGTAGGTGCATAGAACATTTATGATAACTTGGCCTTCCTCAAGCCGCTTTTGATAATCTAAGTATTTTTCTTTAAGCCACTCGTCTATAAGGTCGGTAAGAACGTGAACTCCACCTAGGCGAACGTGTGCGTTTTTGTCCCAAAGTTTTTCTACGCCATCTATATACCTTTTACGCCTATTATCCTGACGGATAATGAAAGAATATTCGGTAGATTTATGAATATTCTCTTCTAAGATTTTTATACGCATTTTTTGGGAGGTAAGGTATCTTTTTTGTTGCCTTAGATTTAACAGTAGCAACCCAAAAATTATGGCAAAGGTAATACAGATTACCGTAATCTGTAGAGATAATTGGGACTGCACTGCGGAGAGCAGCATGTCACCAGATAGATTCGACGTTGGGTACATCCATTCAGGCACAATATATATACATAATAAACTGATTATCATCATAGTAGCTATGAGAAACAATATATGTGATCTTATGGTTTTGTGACTGGTAGGAGTAGGTGTTTCCCTTACAGAGGTAGAACTTGTAGAGTTATATTTCTCTACCATAATATGGTGAGTTCCTAACGACTTGGTGATTTCTTTCTGCATTCTACCCTACCGTATCTTTCGGGTACGCCACAGGATTTTCTAGTTTCTGGTTAGTACATTCGTTGCCGTCTCGTGAACAACAAACTTAGGGAGTCTCAGGGGTCATATGCTCCCGGAACCACGCATCCCAGGCAGCCTCTGTATCGCCAGAGGATGGGGTATCCGGTGCACTCATGGGACGGTCAGCTAACCCTTCACCAACTTGAGTTGCCGAATCTCGCCACACCAGTACATCCGTGAGGAAATTCCGAAGCTTTCCGCGCAATTCCTTGCGTTCACCTGCATCTCCGGTCTGGCGCATCTCTTCTAGAATCTGCGAAAGTTGCTGCTCATGCTCGGCAAGATACTCCACTTCGGCAGACCTCATGAACCAGCAACCAAGCGGAAGCCCAGAACCTTCAGATCCCATACCGGCAAAAGTGTTCTGATCAGACCCAAAAATAGAAGCCGCATCATCCTCGTTCGTGCCTGAAACGAAGATCGGTTCTTGGACGTAATCACATGCCCTCGCATCGACTGTCTGCGCATACACAGACCCCAGATAAAGAACCGCACCGTCGTATGAAGACCCGCTAAAATCGCTCTGGTCTGCATACACGGAAAAACTGAAATCCGCATTTCCTCGATAAACAGATTGGTGGAATATTGCCGCCCCGCCATAGAAAGAGTTCTCAAAAATAGCCTGTTGCCTATAATGCGAAGAACTGAAATCACAGCCTGCACGGTACATCGAGGCACTAAAATCAGCAGAACCACTATACGAAGAACCGGTAAAACCAGACCAACCATCGAAGACAGAGTCCTTGAAGCTCGCCGCTTCACCGTAGGCGCATCCCATAAAATCGTTAGCACCGTGATAGAGCGAACCCGAAAAATCGGCATCCCCAGCGTAATACGAGCCGTTAAAAGCCGTGTCCTCATGATAATTAGAGCGACACAACAGGGCACCCTGCGCGAAGAATGAGCCACTAAACTGCACCCGTGAAAAATACGTACACCCCGCAAAATTCGCGGTCTCACCCCAGAAAGTCCGTACAAAATGAACCGGGTAAAAGAACACACTACCCGAAAAATCATATGTAAACTCAGACCAGCTCCCCGGAACAACGCAATCGTGCTCTGGGTATCCATGAGGTAACTCCGCTACACCAGCAGCCAAGGACCACCGCATATGGTCGCTGATCTTCTCGATAAGTGACTGCCGAATATGCGCCTCCTCCCGGAAAGCCGCACGGTCGGCGCTGAACTTCTCGGGCGAGTCAGCGTAAAATCCGGTTAGTTCCTCTCTGATCAACTCGTAGTAGTGTGAAGTGAGCTCAAAAGGGGAACGGATATAGGCGCAGAGAACATCTACGATGCGCTGGCCCTCCGTGTGCTTTTCTTCTTCCGATAAGGATTTATCGGCAAGGTATTCATCCGCCAGCCCCACGAGGGTATGCACCGCGCCCAGCCGCGTGTACGAGTGGGCAGAGTCAAGCAGCTCGACGGCTTTTAGATAGCGATCCTGCCGTGAGGCAGTCAGAGTTTTCTCGTCGCCGGTGGTCATGACGGGTGGCTCCTTGCGTGGTGGTTGGGGCATGCTCCTTCACCCTACCGCATCCTTGTTCGCCGCCTCCAGATTTCAGCCGCTAAAAAAGGCTCTTTATCCGAATAAAGAGGCGAAAAGTACGCTTTATTCGAATAAAGAGCCTTTTTACGCAAGACGCGCAAGAGACAGGAGAGAGACCCTAAACCCCTACCTGCTGGCGGTCTTGCTCCTGCAGCGGGATCGTCGTGATTTTCTCGCGCCAGGCGTGCAGTTCCTCAACGGTAGACTTCAGCCTGCCCGAAAGTTCCTTGGTCAGACCCAGCTTATCGGTGCTGCGCGCATCGTCGCCGTGAAGATGCTGGGTGATCTCCTGCAACTCGCCGTTTTTATACGCCAAATACTGCTGATGCTCCACAGCCAGCGGCGGGCACTCGCTCGGCAGCCCGGAGGCACCGGTATCGATAGCGTAGCCCTGCCCCAGCGAGAAGACATTCTCCGTCGGTGCGAAGAACGAAATGTACTGCGCCCACGCCTCAACATTCATGAAAGCGGGTGCCGCGCCGGTAAAGACAGAACCCTGGAAGGTTACCGCATTACCATATACGGAACCCCTAAAGAGCGCCTTGTCGGCATACGTCGAGTTCTGGAACCCCGCCAGACCGTAGTACAGCGAGCTCGTGTAATTCGCCCACTTGCTGTACACCGAACCCTGAAAATCAGCCCAACCGATATAGACAGACCGGCGGAAATACACATCGCCACCGTAACGGCAGTTATTGAAATGCACGTCGTCCGTGTAGACAGACCCGCTGAAATCCGCCCGATGATAGGTGCAGTCGCCAAAACTTGCCACCCGCGTGTACACGCAGTTATGGAAGTTCGCCTGATTATGATAAACGGAGTTGTTGAAGGTCACGGTACCGGTGTAGACGGAGTTATGGAAGTTCGCCTGATTATGGTACTCAGAGCGGCTGAAATCCACCGCGCCAAGGTACGTTGAGTTACGGAACACCGCCCAGCTGCGGTACGTGGAATTCACGAAAGTTACCGCCTCATGGTACGTAGACCCGCTAAAGTTCGCCTGATCCAGGTACAGGTTGCCGCTAAAGTCTGCGGTGCTGCGGTATACGGAATCGTTCAACGATGCCGCGCCGTGGTACGAAGACCCACTAAAGTTTGCGTGCGCCAGATAGGTAGAACCGCGGAAATCCGCCCAGTTACGGTAGATTGTGCCGCTAAAATCGGCTTCGTACATGTAGGTGCACCCGCTGAAATCAGCGGTCTTATTGAAGAAGACTCGGCTGAACTCGATGGGGTAGAAGAAGGTGCTTCCCGAAAAATCGTATTCAAAGTTCGTCCACGGGCCGTCCTGGTATCCGCCTGCATCCGAGGGGGCTCGCAGACGGTCGCGGATCTGCTGCATCAGGCCGAAACGCAGCTCAGCTTCTTCGCGCAGAAGGGCGCTCTTCGCGTGAAATGCGCCGTGCGTAAGCTCCAGGGCGTGCGGGTCAAAAATCGGCGGAGACTGAATGTACCCGCTGATCTTATTGACGATGCGCTGCCCCTCCTTATTGCGGTCTTCGTAGCTTAAAGTTTCGTCCTCAAGGCATTTATCGACGAGCGCAAGCAGGGTATAGAGACTTTTCTGCCGCGTTTTCGCCTGCTGATCCTCAAGCTGAGCGGTAGCTTGCTGGTAGATAGACTCGCGTTCTGCGCGTGTAACGCCAAAAATATCAACGCTTTTGTGGGCGACCGTCGCCACGCTTGGCCGGTTCCGGCGGGTGAATATGATGAGTGCGAGAACTGTGAGCACACCGCCGATCGCATACAGCACAAGTGAGAGAGTGGTTTGTTTGGTGAGGAATGGAATAATAATTGCGGCTATTACGCAGAGAATCGCGCATATAAGAATCGACCAGGCGATAGGTCTGGCAGTCCGCGGCTTAGAAGGTTCTAAAAGCGGCGACTCTGTAATGCCTTGTATGCGTGACTCTGCGTTGAGGCGGTGGTCGTCCATGACGGGGCTCCTTGTGGCGAGTGGGTGTCTAGTGCCGTACTTGTCGTAGAGCTAGTCTTCAGCAGGAATTTTACACCTTTAAGTTGAATCTGAGACACCCCACGCCACATAAACAGTGTTTCAATATTCCGTGACAAGGCGTTATTTTGGTAACACTGCACTTAACAGGTGAAGCTTTTACCCGCTCTTATGCGCTGTTACGCGCGAGAATATGCGGGGTATCTAAAATCCAAAAGCGAAGACCGTGTTCCCCATGCAATTTTTCGCTATCGCTTTGGTATCGCTGCGAAAAGTTTTGGACAGAGAGTGAGCACCCGACGGAAGAACGAACGTCGGGTGCTCACTAGGGAGGTGCTCTCACTGACACTGTGCGAGGGTCTGGAGGGGTCTACCCATCCCTCCGTACCGCGTGCATGTAAAACGTCAAGCACGCCACAAACTCAAGGGGCACGATTGTGAGCGTCCACAGCGCATCCAGCGCCAGGTTACCGCTCGTGAGCAGTCGGAACCACAGCGGAGAAACCGCCACACACAGTACCGCGCCTAAAGCATTGACGGACCGCACCATCCCGGTGCCCATCCGAAAATTGAAGCACACGTTCGCAACAATATGCCCCAGCGCGTATACCAGAATGAACTGCCCCATCGGGTGGAACAGTATGTGGCTCCAGTCGCTAGTCAAATCGCCATTCACCAGAAGCGCGAAGAACGTCATCACATACGGGAGTACCATAAACAGAACGCGTACCGTGTACCCCACGGATGCCAACGTATGCCTGAAGGTAACCTCACCCGAGCCACGCTGCGGGATGCCGTGCGCACGCTCAACGCCGCCTAAGGCGGTGTACGCTCCCGCAGATGCTGCTCGTGTGCTCATGATTCCCCCAAAATATGGTTCGCAAGCATGTCTGGTGTATAGGTTGAATTTCTATACTATGCCTTTGCGGCATTAAAAACCCTCATACTCAGGGATGATTTATCAAAACTTAATGTTCGTAAGCTAAATGAAACTCAGATATACACATGTTCAACCGACGGTTTGAAGGCGTTATACCGGCGAAGAAGCACGAGTGTCTAGTAAACAAGGCATGACGTCACAGTCTGTAACAAATCGGCCGATTAGGCAGGTTTTTCTAAGACTAGAAGTGTCTGCAGCCTTTTGACGGGGTACACAGGCATTTAGTCCCAAACCGTGCCAGCCGATAGTTTTCCGCCGTAGAGTCTGGCATTTTCACAAGAGTGTACACAAAAGTCGGATGCGCCAGGATCGTACCCGGCGCATCCGACCTTAGACTGTGAGAAAACGACCGCCTATTCGCGTGCTAACCTCTCGGGTTCAACGTCGTCCTTCGGCTGCTCGATGATTGACCGAGCCGAAGCAATAATCACGCTCAGAATAATATCTGCCATGATGAAGATATAGGCCCCGGCTGAAGAATCTTCACCCGACCAGCCAGCATAGACGATCGCCGTGACGATCAGCAGAATAATACCCAATCCGGCGCTAATTCCATTCAGGATGCGCATGCTCTTCGTAGACTTCGAGCGCACCGCGAAAATGCACGCCGCAATCTGCACGAGCATATACACTGCGCCGCCGTAGCCGAGCATCATGTTGAAGGTTCCGCCGCCACCAAAGCCGAAGCCATACATCACCAGGCATGCGGCAAGCAGAACGGTACGAATCGCGGTCACCGTAACAATGGTCTTGAGCTCGCGCGAACGTTTCTGCTCGGGGGTTTTCTCGGCACCTGCAGGCACCGCCCCTGTAGTTGCGGCTATCTGACCGCTTGCCGGTGCCCCGACCGATACCGCCGGGGTGTTCGCCGTAATGATCGGAATTGCGGATGCAGGCATGGTGTCTTCATACACCTTCTTAGTCCCGGTTTTCTCTGCGGGAGCCTGTGCCTCGGATGCGGCGGAGTCGGCAGGTGTACTATACCCGCGCTCTGCCCGAGCGGCAGACATCGTATCGGCGATGGACGAGAATGCGCCCTGTTCCTGGGCCTGGGCAGGAAGCTGGCGGGTCCTCACGTCTTCCGCGTCGCCAGCCTCGTCAGCGTCCGGGCGCGAGATGGACTGCGGAATGTTATCGGCAGGTTCAGCCTCCAGTGCCTCCGCGTGTGCGACGGCGGGTTCAGGAGCCTCAGAATCCTGTGGTTTCTCCGAAAGATATGAGCTTAGCGGGCCCTGCTCAGGTCGGCTCTGTACCGGCAGCTGACGGGTCTGAGTATTTTCGTGGTGAACAGCCTCGTCAGCGTCCGGGCGTGAAATGCTCTGGGGAAGCGCCTCCGCAGGGGTGTTCGTATCGATCTCAACGGCGGCGGGTTGAGCGCTCTCGGCCTCGGCAGGCTGGGGCTTTGAGGTCTGTGAGCCCCACGGTGTGGACTGGGTAGCGTGAGCGCTCTCTGCCGGGGAATCCTCGGCAGGTTTCTGAGTGGACTCTTGAGTCTTCGCGCTTTGCGGATCCTGCGCTGTCTGTGGGATCTGAGCGGGTGCATTCGGCCCAGCATCCTGAGGGGGCAGCGAGTTTTGGGCAGGTGATTCTTCCTGCACGTGCTGCACAGTCGTCGAAGTCTGAGAGCGTCGAGGATTGCTGAAAGGAGCACCTCCCTGGTGGTGCGAATCCTGTATGCGCTCAGAGGTATGAGGATTCTTATCGCTCATCGTGTCTCCCTCGGATGCTGTGGCTGGTGTTAAAGTCTGTGGGCAGGTGTTGAGCCGGTGCGGGCGGGGTGGTTTTCCGCCTAGAAAATCCAGCGGGTGCTAGGCACCGGTAAGAGCTCAGCTAAGGCGCGGTCAGCGGTATGGCTAGACTGCGAACTGGAATTTCGCGGGATAACCTCTGCAATAGTACCCAAAACGGGCACGAGTTGCCTAAACACCCCGGAAATATTGGGCTCTTTAAGGATAGCGAGAGATATCTCCAAGTCAGCGTACAACACGAAGTTACCTTGCACAACACCATATGTATAGTCGAGCTTGAGCCTGCAGTCGGATGCACGGCAGGCGCCCTCTTTCGGGTGTGTGTATAGCCCGGAAAACCCGGTGAATCTTTGCCCGCAGTACTGTAGCTATGAAACCGACGGCGGGTAGAAGAATCTGAACACACCTAAAATAGATGCACTGTAAAGTAAATCATTATAGCCGCATCCACACAAGAAACCTGTGCATGCCGCTTGTGCGACACGCGTAGAGTACGCGAAATTCCCTTACAGGCGCTCAGCCAGCCGATCTTAATGCTGGCCAGACGTTACGGTTTGCGGGATGGTTGTGTTTTGTTGCCCAGGCGCATCCACAGGTATTTGACACCCCATGCCGTGCCGACCGCTACCGCGAAAGGTGCATACGCCTGCCAGTCTTGCCCGGCGAACCCAAGAATCAGGGCGCAGGCGCTCAGCGGGGCGTTCATCGACAGGCTCAGGAAAGTGACCGCACCCAGCAGTCCGGCGGTCCCGAGAAGTTCTGATGCATGAAGCGCTCCCGCGCCCGGTTGAAGTTGAGTCAGCGTCGGGAACACGAGGATTAGAGGGCCTGTAAGCACGAAACCGCAGGCGGAACCCAAGGCTAACCCCGGTGTGAGCGTGCCTCCGTAGGCACCGTTGCGCAGGCTCGCCACCACCAGGATCGCTTTAGCTGCCAGCAGTGCAAGAGCATAGAGAAGCGCCTGGCTTAAGGCGGTCGCGTCAAGCCTGCTGGAGCTCGAAGATAAACCGGATGCGGCATCGAAAATATGCTGGGTCAGCGGGCGGCCGTTCCCCAGAATCTCCGGCAGGAAAATCGAGGTCACCGCCACCAGCGCAAGTACCAGAGGAAGCCGCCAGAGCACGTTCCGATTCGTAGTTTTGCGGCTCTCTGCGCGCTGAGACGCCGCCCGGAACCACAGCGCCAGGGGAGGGATAGCTAGACCAAGAACAACCGCGAGCAGCAGCGATTCACCGGTGGTCTGCAGCTGCGGGACGGGGTAGGTGGGCGCATCCGAAATCACCAGATGCGCGGTGCAGGTTGCCACAAGAACCAGGACCGCACCCGTGAAAATATTGCGCAGCGACAGCGCTAAACCGAGAGCCTCAAACAGGAAAACAAAACCGCCCACCGGAACCTGGTACACAGCCGCTAAACCCGCCGCCGCAGCTGAGGCTACCAACACCGGGCGCACGGTCTGCGGGATGCGCATCAGATCCGCCAGACGTCCAGCAAACAGTGCGCCCAGCTCGCGCGGGGCAACCTCTTTACCCACCGGTGCACCCGCACCCACGGCCACAATCTGAGTGAGGCTGTGCAGGGTTTGCCGTAGAAATCCCGGGCGGCGCTCCTGCGGAGTTTCGCCGCGAATCTGCGCTTTAACAGACGCCAGCTTAGTGCGCCGCTGAAGCAAAAACCAGATGATAGAGACCGCCACGCCCACCGCGATCAACACCAGCACACGTCGAACAGTATCGCTGTGATCCGTCACGATCGGATGCTCCGCCTCCGTATGCCCGAACGTGAGCTCCTGCATGATATCCAGGAGGTAGTGCAGAATAATCGCCCCGCCACCGGTAGCCGCGCCAACCAGCACGGTGCACAGCAGAAGGTGGGCACAGCGAATCAGACGTGTTTTCATCGTTTTACATTCTAGCCGCGAACCACAGCTCTTTTTTTGTACCGGAATACATACGGGGAGCCGCCGGAACCGGTGTTGGATTGTATGCTAGATAACATACCCCGTGATGCGGGCGGCATGCGCCCCGCGACACGAACGAAGCAAACAGTAAGGATCGAAGATGACCGAACATATAGCATTCCTCGGCACCGGCTCCATGAACGGTTCCATCGCTGCCGGGCTCATCGCGGGCGGATACCCCGCAGAAGCTATCCGCGCCACCGTGCGCAGTAAAAACTCCATAGACCGACTGCGCCATCAGTTAGGTCCTAACGGGCGAGACGCCGTCGTGATCGGGTGCGAGCTCAACCCTGAAGGCAACCGTGAGGCGGTCAGCGGCGCATCCGTAGTGCTGTTGGGGGTTAAACCCTACGGAATCGTCGAGCTGGCACGCGAAATTTCGCCCGACCTCACGTCGGATGCACTCGTCATTTCGGTGGCGGCAGGAGTCACCCTCGATACGCTGCAGAAGGCTCTTCCTGCGGGGCAGCCGGTGATCCGCTGCATGCCCAATACGCCCGCAAGCGTAGGCAAAGGCGTGCTGGCAATCTCGGTGAGTGAGGCAGTGACCGAGAAGCAGATTGCGCTCGCCGAGAAGATCCTAGAGACCGTAGGTATGGTAGTGCAGGTGCGAGAAGACCAGATGGATGCGGTCACCGCTGTTTCGGGGTCCGGTCCCGCCTACGGGTTCCTGCTGGCGGAGACTATGGCGAGTGCCGGTGTGAAGCTCGGTCTGGATGAAGAGACCGCGCAGAGGCTCGCATCCGCAACGATTGCGGGTGCCGGGTACCTGTTGGATAGTAACCCGGATGCCGCCGCCCTGCGCAAGGCTGTCACCAGCCCGAACGGAACCACTGAGCGCGCTATCAATACCTTTATTGACAAGGGACTTTTCGATCTCACCGAGGATGCTATGCGCGCCTGCGCCGCCCGCTCCGCTGAGCTGAGCGAACAGTACACGGCTGACTAGCCCCCGCCTCCTGCCTACCTCTCCCTACATAAAAAGAGCCTTTATTCAAATAAAGGCTCTTTTTATGTAGGGAGAAGGGGAAGCCAGAACCTACGGGCGGGCCGCGAAACGCTCGATCAGATCCACCTGCCCCGAGACAATCAGAATATCTCGGGAATGGATGCGCGTTGCCGCATCCGCATAGGTAAACTCCTCGCCAGGAGACTTAATACCCACCACAGACACCCCGTATTTTGCACGAATATCCGACTCCGCCAGGGTGAACCCGTGAGTTTCCTTTGGCGGGCGCATCTTAGCAATCGCGAAATCGTCGTCGAATTCGATATAGTCCAGCATGCGCCCCGACACCAGGTGCGCGGCGCGGCGGCCCGCGTCCGCCTCCGGGTAGACCACATGATGCGCGCCAATACGCTCTAGAATCTTGCCGTGTGAGGGGGTGATCGCCTTCGCCCAAATCCGCTCAACCCCCAGATCGACCAGGTTCGCGGTAATCAGCACGGAAGCCTCAATTGAGGTACCCACCCCCACAACCGCAGACCCGAAATCACTTGCACCCAGCTGCCTGAGCGCGTCAATATCGCGGGCATCTGCTGAGACCACGTGGGTGAGCACGCCCGTCCATTTCTGCGCAATTTCGGGGTCTTTCTCAATGGCGAGAACCTCTTTATTCTGGGCGTGAAGCTGGGCGGCGGTCGCCGAACCGAACCGTCCCAACCCAATAATCAGTACGGGGGCGTTATGGTTACTAGCCAATGACGGGCCTTTCTTCGGGGTACTTATACAGGCGACGGCGAGACCTCAGCGCCAAACCGGTGGCGGCGGTAATGGTGCCGATTCGCCCAATAAACATGAGCAGGGAGAGCACATAGATGCCCGAGGGCGGCAGTTCCGTGGAGAGTCCATTTGATAGTCCGCAGGTTGCGTAGGCGGAAATGACTTCAAAGAGCACGCGCACGAGCGGCTGGTCTGTTATCGCCAGCAGAACTCCGGTGCCCACAAGCACAATTCCGGTACTCATCATCGTCACCGAAATGGCGATGCGCAGCGCCGACACCGGGATGGTGCGCCCGAAGGTCATCACGAACTGGTCGCCGCGTGCCTCCGCAATAATTGCAAGCATAATCACGGCAATCGTGGTGACTTTCACGCCGCCTGCGGTAGATGCTGAGCCACCGCCGATAAACATGAGCACGTCGGTTATGAGGCCGGTGACCGGGCGGATATCGTTCATATCGACCAGGTTGAACCCGCCCGAGCGCGTCATGATGGAAGCGAAAATCGAGCTGAGAATTTTCTCGCCCGCGCCGTAATTGCCGATAGTACGCGGATTTGCCCATTCGGCTATGCCCCAGAGCAGGGCACCCAGCACGAACAGGATGCTCGTGGTCGTCACCGTGAGTTTGGTCGTTAGGGTCCAGTCGCGGGGGCGGAAGGGTTTCTGCTGAATCGTCATCAGCACGGGGAACCCGAGTGCCCCCAAGAACACGGCGATACTGACGGGTGCGAGCACGAAAAAATCGTGTCCATAGGGTACTAAGCCATCGGAATGCGGGGTGAACCCGGCGTTATTAAAGGACGAAATAGCGTAGAAAATACCGTGCCACAGGCTGGTGGGCAGATTCTCGCCAAGAAGTAGAAAACGCGGGGTAAGAACGAGGGCGATCGTCGATTCGATCCCGATTGAGGTATAAGCGACGGTACGAAGCACGCTGCCGACCTCACCGAGCCGCCCAATACTGAGCTCTTCCTGTGCGATAAGTTTAGAGCGCAAACCCATTTTTCGCCCGATCGCCAGGGCAAGAAGCGAGGTCATGGTCAGCGCGCCTAAACCACCAATCTGACAGGCGAGCAGAATCATAACCTGCCCGAATACTGACCACTGGGCCGCTGTTGAAACAGTCGTCAAACCGGTCACGGTCACCGCACTGGTGGCGGTGAAGAAGGCGTGGTGAAATGGCGCAGGTTCACCCGTGACCGAAGAAATCGGCAGGCTCAACGTTACGGTGAAGAAAATGATCACCAGAAAGAAGGACGCGATAGCGGTTCGCGAAGGTGAGGAGAAGACAGTCGTATCAATAAGGTTGCGCAGCTTCTCGTAGCTTCGGATATCGAAGGGGTTGAAGCGGCGAGTGACCTCTTCCTGCTCATACATCATCGGCGATGTAGACGGAACCTTGCCGATAGCGGTGGAGATGCGACCCTCAGAAAAATCGCGCACCCGTTTGCGCTGATGCGCGCGCAGACGACGTAGATAGCGTCCCACGGGTGCCTCCTTTCCGATCGTGCGCAGAGTTTGGGCGGGGTACGGTCTTGGTGGGGATGTTTAGCTTTCTCTAGTGTATCGCCCAGGCAAGCAGCTGAGCGGAACATCATAGGTATTTCTAGGGATAATGTTGGAACGGTTGTTGTGGTGCATGCACTGTGTGGGCGTGTATATGCCATAAATGGTATATAGCTAGAACGGAATATTATGAGCATTTGGTAATATAAGCGGAAAGCTTAGCGAAAAACCGCGTAGTTTCGGGCTAGAACCCATAAAACAGGTATCGAGCATACGCCGAAATATGTCATAATCGCTATATGCAATCAGACGTTTTTTCAGTGATCGCGGACCCCACCCGCCGCAATATCGTTCATCTTCTGGCTGAACAAACACGTACTGTTGGTGCCGTTGTTGAGCACTTGAACATGAGCCAACCCACTATCTCAAAGCACCTTAAGATTCTACGTGAGGCACGGGCAGTCACCGTGCTGGTCGAAGGGCAGCGCCGCCTCTATTCGCTGAACCCTGAAGTATTTGACGAGATCACCGCCTGGGTTGCCGATATACAGGCGATTGCACACAGCACGAAGGAACAGCGGGAGTCGCAGATTAAACAGGCTTCCGTGATTGAGGTTGTCGATGTTGTCGAGTCCTCAGACGATGACACAGCAAAAACCGAAAAGACTGAAGAGCCCAGCGCCGAGGCCAAGACTGAGAAAACTGCGCACGCTGGCGAGTCTGAGACCAACGAGCAAAAACAGCAAGATACAGAGCAGCGCCCTAAAGCTACCGGTAAAACAACCGATGAAACCGCTGGTGAAGCTGCCACTGCCCATGCTCAAGACGTACAAGATCGAGATAAGACCTCGGATTCGGACGCGCCCGCCCAGTCCGTTGAATCCTCGTCTGTCGTTGAGCAGCCTGAGCCGACGCCTCAGGAACGTGTATCCAAGACCCTTTCGCAGCGCAAGCGTTTCGAGGCTTTCCCGGGTTCTACCGGTTCCGCGAATGCTGGCGTGAAGCCCGGAGCGAGCCCTTCGGGCGAGCGGGATGCCGAGAAGGACTCCGGGCAGAAAGATCGCGATGGGCAGGGCGCTTCCCACGAGGCTGGCGCTCATGATTCGCACGCTGAGGGCGAATCGTCTGCTAAGAAGAAGACGACGACCGCCGCGATTGCAAAACCCGCCATTTTTGATGATGAGACACGTTCTGCCGAGAGCTCGGTAACCTCCGGTCTGGGGCCGAAGACCTCGACTAAATCCGCCGCGCGCATCGTGTCAAAACCTGCCCAGCAGGTGGCACCCGCTGCATCGGAAGAGGGTACAGAAACCGCCGGAACCGTTGAGGAAAACGAATTTATTCCCATGCGTCCTTTCACGCCCTCGGGGTCTTCCTATCAGGAGAAACCGCAGCAGTCCTATGGGTATGACGACGGAATTGATGACGGTCAGCAGGGGTTCTCGCCCGAGGCACGCGGCTTTGTTCCCCGGTCAAAGTCGCAGGATAAGACCACACAGGCGAAGCCGGAGGCAGTGAAGAGCGAGAAGACCGACAAGGGCGTGTCAGCTCAGAAGGACGTTGAACTGTCTGTGAAGAGCACCGAGTCGGCTAAGGCTCCCGTGCGTTCGCACGATACGAAACAGCCTCACGTTGAAGCACAGACTCAAGAGCGCACGCACGTCTCAGGCGCTCAGCAGCCTGCCCAGCAATCCGAGGGTGCTAAGCCCGTAAAGTCGAGCTCCGCTGAGTCTAAGCAGACCTCTCATGTAGCGAAGGCCGAAGCGCAAAAGCCCGTGAAGGACGACGCTCACGAGAGTGCTCAGGTAAAGCCTCAGAAACCCGAATCGCCTTCGCAGCAGGCTCAAACCGCTGCGAAAACAGAATCGGCTCAGGCACAATCGGTCCGTGAAGAGCTTTCTGCCCCGAAGCCGGGTTCGGAACGGGCGGCGCAGGCGCATACCGGAAAACTCGGTGCGAAAACCGAAGTGCAGGCCGCATCCCTAGAAACCCCAGCCCAGGCTGCGAAACCCGCCGAATCCCCGATGCAGGCGGCTGCATCCGAGAAGAAACCCGAGGATAAGCCCGCCGAAACCACTGCGACCAACGCACAAACCGCCACCCAGCCCGGCACATCTTCTACCGTGAGCTACGGCATCGACACTGCCGAAAAGAGCACGGAAAATGGGGAACGTGCGGTACAGGGTACTGCGCAGAAAAAGCAGACCGAGAAAGGTCAGGGGAACGCTGGCTCGCCCGAGACTAAGGAACCGGCAAAACCTGCAACGGTTAGGTCCGCCGAAGGTACCGCCTCCACAGGTGCTGCAGCAAAAACTCAGGAGCCCGAGAAAAAGCCAGCGGCTCAGATGGAAGAGTCATCGTCAACCGTTCAGGAACCGCAAAAATCAGGTGCTGAAACCCCAGCAGAAGCCGCCCCTGCCGCCGCGCAGAATATGACGCAGGCACAATCCGAAGAGGCTAAGGCCGTGGAAGCTAAACTCGCCGAGAATGCGCCGGTCAAATCAGATTCCGTGACCTTCACAGCGGTGCTGCCCGTCGTCACCCCGGAAATGAGTTCCGTGCAGGGTGCCCGTCCTCAAGAGGACGAAGAGGCAGCCGACGCCTCTGACAAGACGAAGAGCACGGCATCCGAAAAATCTGGTAAGAACGAGGAACTTCCGTACCAGACACAGACGGAATACACCTCAGCATTCGGCACTGCAGATACCCCGAAAGAACCCCCGCGCGGGCTGCTTTCACGCGTTTTCGGAAGGCGCCGGTAACATGGATATTTCACAGCATACGTCTCGTGGTGTTGTGCGGTATAGACCGCACGCGTGCACGACGGTTCTCATAGCATCCCACCTCTAACTCGTATAAACGGAGTTCTCATTGGCTATTCATCGCAAGATTCTGCGCTGGCTTGAGACCGAGCTTTTTGAAGGCAATATTCAGCTCGGTCAAAGCCTTCCTGACGATCAGCGGATTGCCCACGCCATCGGTGTGGGGCGTTCCCGAACCCGAGATGCACTCAAAACCCTTGAAGATATGGAATTGATACGCCTGTACTCTGGGCGCGGCAAAGAGATTATTCCTTATCTCTATGAGGAACCGGCGGCTGCGGCTGCGGGACCTATTCGTCTGCACATGTCTACATCGCTTTACCCAACCCGCGATATGCTGCAGACCCGCATCCTGCTTGAGAGCTGGGCGGTATCTAATATTGACCCCGACAAGGTCTCATTTGATGAGGTTGATGAGGCCCTTGAGACGCTCCAAGACGATACTCTGAGTATTGGTGAGTTTCTTGATCAGCTTTTGACCTTCCACCACCGGCTGGTGCGTTTGGCGGGTAACGAACTGGTCGTGGGCTTGCTGGTTGCGATCCGCCAGTCTTCCTTCGATTCCCTGCTGTCGCTTATGGGACGTTTGCCGCTGTGGAGCAGCACGATGACGCGCATCCGGGTGGAAAACCGTGCCATTGTAGATGCTGTCAAGGACGGCGATGCCCGCACCGCACGCGAACTGATTGCCCACCAGCTGCAAGAGCTATACTCCGAAGCTGGCATAGAGCTGGATCAGGCGGCAAATACCCCGAACGGTATGCCTGGTGACCCCTCTGAGGACGACGAGGAATTCCAAGAGGAGGAATACTCCGAGGAAAGCACTGATTCTTCCGAAGAGCCCGAATCTGACGCTGACGTGGAAGAACACGAGGAAGCGGAACCGGAGCAGGATACCGACGAGAATATTCCCGAATCAGAATATAAGGCTGAGCAGGAGAAATCTCCGGCCGCGCAGCTTCCAAAAATTATTCGTGAAGGAACCACCGTTTCACGCCGTCGTCAAGGACGTATGCGCGTGCCGACCCCGGTGGCCGTGGGCTTCGAGGAAGATGAGGCAGAAGAAACCGCATCCGCCGAGAACACGGGTGATACTCCCACGGCTGACATTCCCGAGCCGCAGGAAACCGCTGAGAGCACCCACGAGTCTCCGATCGATCCCCTTGAGGAAACCGCGGCACACGAACCCCAGCTTGAGAGCGTGCAGCCCGAATTTGAGGATGACGTTCTGCCGGTTGACGAACCCGGTGAGTCTGCATCTGACGATGCACAGGACAAAGAGTCTGCTGAAGAGATAACGGCAGAAAAAGCTACGGACGAGTCTGCCGACGGATCCGAA
Source organism: Rothia sp. HMSC067H10 (assembly GCF_001810635.1). Taxonomy (NCBI): domain Bacteria; kingdom Bacillati; phylum Actinomycetota; class Actinomycetes; order Micrococcales; family Micrococcaceae; genus Rothia; species Rothia sp. HMSC067H10. The sequence continues at coordinate 78,115 of NZ_KV802279.1, read as the reverse complement.
AAATCCAAGTCTTCGGAAGAGGCACAGGGCAAATCGCAGGACGACTCTGCCTCTCACGAAGACTCAACCGAAAGCACCGAGGATAAAGACGCTGAAGAGACACCCGACGAACAAGAACCTGTTCGGGAAGTCTATGTCGAGAAGGCTCCGGTGGGTAAAATCTCCGCTGAAGAGCTTGTGGCGACCGGCCTTATTCCGTGGCGCACCATGGGACAGCAGGCCGAGAGCGGAACCTCAACCCAGACTGAAGCTGAGGGGGAGGACGATGTTATTCGTGCGCCCCTGCGCCGAAACGTGCCGCCCGTGCGACCCGCGCAGTTCTCACCGCGCAAGTCCGAACAGCCAGAGAAACCGGAGAAGCCCGGGAGTGAGCGCATCAGCCTGATTCGCCGCGTTCGCCATTACTTCGGTCTTGATTTGCCGCATACCCAGGCGGTCAAGCTGGTTGAGGCGCAGGAGGCAGCCGAGAAGAAAGCCGCAGACAACGCGAAATTTGCGACAGAACCTCCTAAGATAGAGCCTAAGTCCGCTTCTGCTTCATCACGTGAGGATGCCCCTGCCGTTGCCTCCGCTGAGACCTCTAAATCTTCGGCGGCTGAGCAAGAGCGGGAAGCCTCCACAGAACCGAAGAAACCAGCGCCGGAACCATCACCCGCGAAGGCGGCAGAGGCTCCCAAGCCTGCTGAGGCGTCGAAACCCTCGAAGCCATCGAGTGATGCAACTTCTAAGAGCGCCGAGCCCGCGCCAAAGGCAGCACCTTCGGATAAGACAGATTCGAAGACTGCTAAGCCTGCGGAAAAGCCCGCATCCGCTCCCGCACAGAGCGTAGATTCGGCGAAGCGCGAGAAACCCGCCACAGAGACCCCTCAGACGGATTCCTCTGACTCTGTGAAGGCAGAACCTTCGGATGCGCCCGTTCAGAGGGCGGCGGCGAATGTCGAGTTGGAGGAAACTCCGGAAGAGATACGTTCTGAGTTGCAGAGTGCGATTACTCTGGACGAGCCTTCGCCCGATTCGGTGCCGACCCCGACCGCTGAGCCCGTGGCGGTTAAACGCCCCAATCGCAAGGATTCAGATTCTCAGGCTCCGGCAAAGAATGTTTCGGTTGCGGCTGCAGCCATACCCCAGCCCGTTCCAGCAGTTGCCCGCCCGGAAACGGCTAATCTGAGCGGTGTCGATTCGACTCCGGTTGCTCCTGCGGTGAACGAAACTAAGAATAAGCCTGTGGAATCTCAACCCAAGCAGAAGGCTCAGGCAGATACCGAGAAAACACCAGTAAAACCCGCCCCGTCACCTTCGGAAATTGCCCAGGCATCGGCAAAACCGGCTTCGAAGAAACCCGAGACGAAAAAGCCTGCGCCCGTAGCAGGCAGCGCCTCGAAGTCTGCATCCGCTAACAAGAAGGCTCTGACGGCGGTAGACGCTAACGGTGCTCCGAATCCTTTTGAGGGCTTCGATGTCCTGGGAGCTGTCGAGCGTGCGCATGCGGCGGAAGCGGCTGCTGCTCAGAAGAAGCAGGCTAAGACTCAGGGATCCGCAAGCGAGGCTAAAAAACCGGCTCAGAACGGTACTTCTAAGGGCGCCAGTGCCCTCTCGAAGGGGAAGAAGAACCGTAAGAGGCGCCACTAGCGCTATCGCGCCGCCATTTGGCATTTGGGGCGGCGGGAACTCGGGAGTATGCATCCGTGGTTCTCGCCGTCTCATGTATATCCGCTGCGGTGGAAAAGACATCGGGGGCGAGAGAAAGCTCGCAAAATCGAAGGTTTTCTGCCCTTCAAATGGTGAAAATAGGCCATTACCTTGTACCCTAGGAAGGTAGCGTTCTCAAAACGCTTGGGCACTGCTGTGCCTAAAATGCCTTTTAGAGCGTTTATACCGGTATAAACATACCCGGGTAGCTACCAAACCGGTTTGGTTTGGCCGGGTCTAGAAAAGTGAGGAAATCCTATGGGTTCCGTTATTAAGAAGCGCCGCAAGCGTATGTCCAAGAAGAAGCACCGTAAACTGCTTCGCAAGACTCGCCACCAGCGCCGCAATAAGAAGTAATTAAGGCTTCTGCGCCCCGCATCTAGCAGGTTCAACCGCAAGGATGCGGGGTGTTTTGCCTCTGGCGCACCAGTGCGTGAACCTAGATGTGGCGCTGTGACCTGTATATATTCCCGACCGAGCATATGTGCGAACAAGAATCATATATCGCGTGCAAGATTGGTTGGGCACACAAGATCGCGCGGCAGAACCTCAAGAAGCTGCACGGGTATACACTGGGAACTATGCCTGAACCTGTCATTGAACTTTTGACCCGTCCCGGGTGCCATCTCTGTGAGGATGCGCGCCTAACCGTGAGCGAAATCTGCGCCGAGTACGGTCTGGACTATACCGAGCTCGATATTACCAATAACCCGGATCTGCTCAAACGCCACGAGACCGAAATTCCGGTGCTGCGCATCGACGGCGAAGCGAAGGATTTTTGGCGTATTAACCCCAAACGCATGCGCAAGATTCTCGACAAGAAACTTGCCCGCTAACCGGACACTTCGCAATATATTTTGGGGTAGCGCCGAAAGTCTGAGAAACTGAGAGAATGACTACTCAGCCCACGGTTACGGTTCACCTGATGCGCCACGGCGAAGTTCACAACCCCGAACGCATTGTCTACGGCCGTTTGCCACACTACGCTCTCTCCGAGAAGGGCCAGCAGATGGTGCGCATGAGCGCCCAAGAATTTGCTCAGCGCGCGCAGGACGGTGCCAAGATTGTGCATCTGGTATGCTCACCCCTGCTGCGCACCCGCGAATCTGCCGCGCCAATCACCGAGCTGCTGGGTCTGGAGGCACATGCGGATCAGCGGGTTATCGAAGCCGATAACTATTTTGAGGGCGAGCATGTCACCAGGCAGGGCCTTCTGCGCAACCGTGAACACTGGGGCAAACTCTACAACCCTCTGCGCCCATCCTGGGGGGAACCGTACCTTGACCAGGTAAAACGCATGGCATCCGCTATTCAGGATGCGGCACGCACCGCCTACGACAAAGGTGGCGAAGGCGCACAAGCGATTATTGTCTCGCACCAGCTGCCCATCTGGGTCACCCGCCTGGGGTTAGAAGGCCGCTTGCTACAGCATGACCCGCGCACACGCCAGTGCAACCTTGCCTCGATCACCTCCCTCGACTTTAAGAGCACGGATTTTGACCATGAAATGCCGCAGGTGAGCGGATACTCCGAACCCGCCTCGCCCCTGTACGGCGGCGTGATTCAGCTTCCCGGAAGCTAGTCTCCTATAGTTTAAGAACGCAGGCCTTCGCACACACCGATGCCGCCACCAGCTGGCACGGAAGGAAAGCATGAACCCTATGCCAAAACCCACGACGCCGAATACTCTACTCACTCGCCGCGCGCTTCTGCACACGGGCGCGGGTATTTGCGCCACCGCCGCCGGTGTCGTGCTCCTCTCGGCGTGCTCATCCAGCGATGATTCCCTGGCGAAACAGGCAAATTCGGGCGATAACAAAGGCTATATCGCGGGCGATGGTTCCGTCACCGAATACCAGGAAGCCGAACGCGGTGACCCTGTCGCCTTCACCGGCGAACTCTTCGACGGAAAAACCGTAACCGCCGAATCCCTGCGCGGTAAACCGGTACTGCTGAACTTCTGGTACGCCGGATGCGCCCCCTGCCGCGCCGAAGCACCCGACCTGCAGAAACTCTCCGAAGAATTCAAAGATAAAATCGCCTTTTACGGTGTGAACGTGCGCGACGAGAAGAACACGGCAGAAGCCTTCGAGCGCAGCTTCAACGTCACCTACCCTTCCTTCAAAGACGTCACGGGCAAGGTTCTTCTCTCGCTCAGCAAATACGTACCCGCGCAAGCGGTGCCCACCACCGTGATCCTAGACGAGAAGGGGCGCGTGGCATCCCGCGTGCTGGGGCAGGCTAACCCGTCCATCCTGAAAACCCTTGTCGAGACCGTGACGAAGGGTGCCTAGCGTGCCGCACACGCCCGTTCAGCCGCTCATCGCTATCGCCGGGGTTGGTGCTTTACCTGTGGCGAGCATCAGCTCGACCGTGCTAGACGGCTCGCTGTGGCTGTCGATACCGCTTGCCGCGCTCGCGGGGTTTATTTCTTTTGCCTCCCCGTGCGTGCTGCCCCTGGTTCCGGGGTATTTGGGATATGTTGCGGGACTGGCCGGGGCGAATATACCGGCAACGGGTGCATCACAAGCTGACGGGCATGCGGCGGAGCCCGTGGATGCGAAAACTTTCGCCCTCGTGAACCCGGCGGCGGCGCGGCGTTTAGCGCCAACGGCACCTCAAACACAGGATGTAGTAGACAATCACAGCGTTTCTGCGCCTATAACAGCAGAGAGTAAAGCTCAGACACCGAATGAGTATGCTGTAACTCGCCGCAAAGCCACCTGGCGGTTACTCGCCGGAGTTGCCCTGTTTATCGCGGGATTCTCCGCTATTTTCGTGCTTCTCTCGGTTGTCCTCGCCCAGCTCGGCGCCGCACCCTGGCTCAAGGGGCAGTCCTGGGTCACGATGATTCTGGGCGCGTTGGTTGTGCTTATGGGAGTCATATTTCTGGGCGGGCTTTCAATCTTTCAGACCGATAAGCGCCTGCATCGCCGCTCGATCACCGGGCTGTGGGGTGCACCGATTCTGGGCATAACCTTCGGGTTGGGATGGGCACCCTGCATCGGGCCGACCTTCGCGGCCGTGCAGACCCTCGTATATACGGGCGGTTCCGGCACCGGCAAGGCAGTCGTTCTGACTCTCGCATACTGTCTGGGTCTGGGCGTTCCCTTTCTGCTCGTGGCATGGGGCATGGGCAGGGGAGTGAGCACCCTGGCGTGGGCGCGAAAACATCGCCTAGGCATACAGCGGGTGGGCGGTGCCGTACTCATCCTGATCGGGGTACTGCTCATGACGGGGCTGTGGACCGAGCTGATGTCATGGATACAGGCGGCATTACCCGCCTACGAACTACCGATCTAAGAAAGGAGGGCTGTCATGGTTTCCGAACACAGCGACGATGAAAACACTTCAACAGAGGCAAAGGATACAAACACTGCAAACCGCAAGGCGGGCAAAACCGCAGATGCCGGGCGTGCCGTGAACGCATCCGAGAAGACCGAGAAAACCGGTAAACCAGCGCGCAAGGATGCGCCAGCCCTCGGGTTCGTGGGCATGCTTCGCTGGTGCTGGACTCAGCTGACCAAAATGAACACGGCGCTCATGCTTCTGCTTTTGCTGGCGGTGGCGGCGGTGCCTGGCTCGATTTTCCCCCAGCGTGTCCAAGACCCTACCAAGGTTACCGATTACATTAAGAACCATCCCGGCTGGGGCGAATTTGCCGATAAAATTCAGCTTTTCGACGTGTTCTCCTCGGCGTGGTTCTCTGCCATCTATCTGCTGCTGTTTATTTCGCTGATCGGATGCGTAACCCCGCGAGCCATCAAACACGCGAAAGACTGGCGTAAGCCACCGGCACGCACCCCCAGAAACCTTTCCCGTATGCCGGTGCACCGTCAGCTTGAGATTCCCGTGGCGGATGCCGGGCTGAACCTGAGTGCCAAGGGTGCGATTGAGGATGCGGCGCGCATCCTGAAAAAGAGCCACTACCGAGTTGAAATTCGAGACGAAGAGAACGACCATTACTCGGTCGGTGCTGAACGCGGGTATCTGCGCGAAATCGGCAATATTCTCTTTCACGTGGCGATGATTGGCATTCTGGTAGGGGTCGCCTTCGGTTCGCTCTATGGGTACCGCGGACAAAAAATTCTGGTTCAGGATGAAACTTTCGTCAATTCGCTGATTGGCTACGATTCGTTTACCCCCGGCACGAATTACAACCCCGACTGGCTTACCCCGTATGCGGTTACGCTCAATAATTTTCAGGTGCGCTACGACCGCCAGCAAGACAGCCACACCTACGGGCAAGACCTTGACTATAAGGCGGAGCTGACGGTGCATGATCCGCAGGGCGGCACCGAGCAGAAGACCCTCAAGGTGAATGAGCCGGTCGATATTGGCGGTACCAGCATTTTCCTCTCGGGTAATGGGTATGCGCCCGTGGTGCGAGTGACGGACGGCGAAGGTAAAGTCGCCTATGAGGGCACCGTGGTGGGCATTACCACGGACGGTAAATACACCTCATCGGTGGTGCTCAAGGTTCCGGATGCCAAACCTAGCCAGCTTGGTTTTGTGGGCATGTTCCTGCCTACCGGCGACTATGCGCGCGGCACCACCGTACCCCACTCGGTAGATTCCGCCCCCGCAAACCCCATGCTGATTTTCCAGTCCTATTCGGGCGATCTGGGGCTCAACTCGGGGCAGCCGCAGAATGTTTACGTGCTCGATACCTCTAAGTTGCAAGAGCTGAACTCCATGGCACAGGGCAACGGCATTGTACTGAGCGCTCAGAACCCCGAAGCCGTGCTGCCCGATAACAAGGGAAAGATCGAGTTTTTGGGGTATAAACGCTATGTCGGTCTGGATGTGCGCCACGACCCCGGGCAGAATATTGTTCTGTACTCCTTTGTGGTCGCGTTCGCCGGGCTTATCGTCTCGCTTTTCGTGGCGCGCCGCCGTGTATGGGTGCGTGCCCACACCGCCGATGGCGTGCTCGTGGTTGAATACGGCCTGCTGGCACGCGGGGAAGACCCGCGCCTTGCGAACGAGGCCGAACGCCTCACCGATGCTTTCGCCGCCGCTTGGGGGCTAGAATTTGATGATGATAACCATGATGAAAACGAGGGTAAGTAGCCGATGCTGAACGACTCATTAGCGCGCTCCAGCGAACTATTTATGTACATTGCGGCGCTGATTTACACCGTCGTTTTTATTGCGTTCACCTCCGATGTGGTGGCAAACTCGCGCGTGACACGGCGCCTGGAAGGGCGGTCTGAGGGTACCGCACAGAAACCCAGCGTCAAGGCGAAGATAAAGGTTGGTGCAGGCGCTGTTTCTGGCGCATCCGCGACGGCGAATACCGCTGCGGATACGGTTCGCACGGGCGGTACCGAACAGGGCACCGGCGAACGCGGCATGGGGTATAAGGGTGCTGCCGCACGGGCTCTCGAAGGCGAGGTTGCCGATTCTGCGATGCTGTACACGGGCGTTCGCCGCCCCGCCGCGCGCATCGCCGTGGTTGTGATGGTGCTTGCCGCTCTCGTGCACACCGCCGCCGTGATAATGCGCGGTATCGCAGCGCAGCGCGTGCCCTGGGGGAACATGTACGAGTTCTGCACCACAGGCGCGCTCATGGTGTCTGCGGTGTTTCTGATAACCCTCATATTCCGCGATGTGCGCTTCGTGGGCACGCTGGTGTCTGGGCTTGTGCTCATTATGCTGTGCGCCGCCACAATTGGTTTCCCCACGCCGGTGGGGCATTTGAAGCCTGCGCTGCAAAGCTATTGGCTGGTAATTCACGTATCGATTGCGGTGTTAGCATCCGGGGTGTTCACGATTACCTTCGCGATGGCTGTACTGCAGCTGGTGCAGACCAGGCGCGAGCAGCGCATCCTGAATGGTAAATCGGGCGGATGGGCGTTTATGCGCCTGGTTCCGAGCGCCCAGGCTCTAGAGAATTTTGCGTTCCGCATGAACGCGCTGGCGTTTGTGATGTGGACGTTTACGCTTGCCGCCGGTGCGATTTGGGCGAATCACGCGTGGGGACGCTACTGGGGCTGGGACACCAAAGAGGTGTGGACCTTCGTGATCTGGGTGGTGTATGCGGCGTATCTGCATGCACGCGCGACTCGCGGCTGGGCAGGCCCCCGCTCGGCATGGCTGTCTATTATCGGCTATGCATGCATTATCTTTAATTTCACGGTTGTGAACATTTTCTTCTCGGGTTTGCATTCATATTCGGGGTTGTAATCGGGATAACAGTGGATAACGGAATACTGCAGTAATTTTGGAAATTTAAGTTCATAAAACGTGTGGACGGGGTTGTGTAACCCCGTCCACACGTTTTATGAGAAGCAGCTTCACCCAAAGACCCAAAAAGATTACAAAGAAAGTAATTGTGGGTCATTAAAATATTTGACGAATATTCTGGGTTCTTATTGGAGACCTTCGTATAATGGTGATACCGAACGGTGTATGGCATACGTTTGAGGACAACCAACCACTGTGAGCCGTCCTCAAGCTACCCTGAGATATCTACCCGGTCAATCGCTGGAATGCTGTCAAAGATGTCATGTGCCCGGTTTTCGTTGACTGATGATAGAGAGAAGAGGGATATAAGCCCATGCATGCAAATACCAACTCGATTAAGTTTGATTTTGAGGAAGCTGAGAAGTTTCATGCAGCTCTCCGAACCTGCAAGACAACCCTTGAAAACCAGGCACGTGACCGAAATGAAGTCACAGAATATGCAAAGTCGCAGCTTGAGGGTGGTTATGGGCGTCTCTTCTCTCGTAATGCTGACAGTCTCATTGAGATGGGAGCAGAGCTCATCGAGTCCCTTCGAAACGCCGAAGATAATATGAAAAAATATATTGCTGCCGCCCACGAGGAAGTTCGTATTCGTAAAGAAGTTACTGAGTGGGAGTCTATGAAGGGATCTCTTGATAATATCAAGCGAAATGCAGAACATTACAATGGCCAAGAAGTTATGCCTGTGAAGCCGGAGCATCGCCATTTAAAACCTACAGATTCCATGCCTCCTAAGCCTGAACCACAGCCTCGTCCTCATTACGATGTTTACAATTCAACTTCTTTGAAGAGGTATAACCAAAAAGTTGACCAAGTACGGGCTAATCTAAAGGGTGAAAAAGGGCCAGAAGCTGATTCATTTGTCAGGTATAAGATTAATGCAGGCGATATAAATATGAATGAGTTAGCTCAAGGAAAGGTTTCGGGAATTCCTGAACATCTTATTAAATACCACGACATGATTGAGAGTATGAATCCTCGTGTAGAGCAAGACTATAACGCGATGAAGTCCTCTTATGAAGCTTTTAGGCATGGCACCGAATGGGGAGAATTTAATGCAGAAAGCCTCATCGCCGCTGTTTATATCTGGTCCCAAGATAACCTTGTGGAGGCGTATCGTGCCGCAAAGATTGGGATAGAACTCTGGAAAGCTGGTAGTCAGGGGGAGCTTAGCGAAACAAATCCCAATCTTTCGAACCCCCAGGTTTTGCATTCTGTTGAGAGCAGTATATTTGTAAACGATCAAGACCTTAAAAAACTCCCAATAACACATATACTTCCTTATGTACCTTCGGCAGGTATTTCGGGAGCTTATCCTAGCTCAGGTTATTTGAATGATCCAGTTAATATTGCAACAGGTAACTTTATTGAGTATGAGCTTGATTTAGCTTTTGATAATACTGCCGCTACTGCATTATCTCTGGAGCGTATGTATAACAGTTTTGCGGTGGTACATCCAGAGGCAATTCCTTCAGGAATTTTTGGGCTCGGATGGTGTTCCACTTTGGATACTTGGATTGACTTTACCTCAGAAAATGCTCAGTGGTATACCAAAGACGGGCGTATTCTGCACTTTAGTCGTTCGGGTGATGGGTATGACCGCACCCCGCAGGAACCCTGGTGGCTCACCAAAGTACTGCCTAGCGACGAACTGTATGAGTGGATCACGCAGGCAATGCAGCAGGCATTCGAGCAGGTGCATAACTGCGAGAAAGAACTTGCCCAAAACTCGCATGAAGAGGTAGATTTCTCGCAAAAACGTGGAGAGCTGATCTTCACATCACATTACTGGGTCATTGAAGACAACAAACATACGCGCCATATATATAACTCGGCAGGCGTTTGGGTGGGTACTGCGGTCGGGCATTTGAGCGATGCGATGGTTCCTGTGTACGCTACTGCAACGTTTGAGTTTGAGAGCGTACCTCAACGTATTGTCACAGACCTCGTGCATCCTGTGGCGCATCGGGCTATTCACATAGATTACGAGCTTGATTCCACTGGTGGATTACGCCCCGCGCAAGCATATACGTACAATACAGCGGGTATAAGTGCGGGTACTCCCCAAACTGCCGTTGGCTACAGTTACGTGCCTGAAGGGGAGAACGCCTCAGGTCACCTCTGCGCCGCGGAGAAGATGAATGGTACCCGCACATATACCCACACCCCGGAGCATTTGATCCATGAGGTGACCGATGTTAATGGACACGTTGAGGTCACGAATACCTACGATGACAACGGGCGTGTGATACATCAGCACACTGAATATGATGACGATATTTCTTATAGTTATACGGATGCAGGCGTAACAACTGTTGCTCAGGCTGAGACCGGACTAAGGGTTAACATTTTTTATAGCGACCCTAAAGGACGTCTTACGGGGGTTACAGATGGGAACGGGAAACGCTACAGCATTCGGTACGGAACTGGTGATAATCGAGTCAGTATTACTGATCGTGATGGCTCTATTACCAGCCGTTCCTTCGACCAGCATGACCGGCTAGTCCGCGAACGTACCCCGGAGGGAACCGACTATACCTACAGTTGGGATGAGTATAACCGCGTCACCGGGGTTTCGATCTGTGATGCCAGGGATGTACGGAATTTGGGTACTCCTGTAACTACTTTTTATGAATACGCAGATTCAGTTAACCCCAATCCTTCAGCCGTTATTGAGAGCAACGGTGCGAAAACCCAGTTGGTCTGGGATGAGCACGGTCGGCTTGTGGAGACCATAGACCCCACCGGGGTGTGCACCGTCATGACCTATGACATTCATGGGGATCTGAAGACCATGACGGATGGTGTGGGAAACACAACTACTCTGGTACGTGATGGTGCTGGGCGCGTAACACAGGTCATTGACCCATTAGGGCGAACTCTTCGTATTCGATACAACGCTTCCGGCATGATTTCCAGCTTCGAAGAAGCTACCGGTGCTCGCTGGAGTTTCTTATATCAAGAAGCCCGAGAGGCACCGCGGGTCCCTGCGACTTTGCGCACTGCGCAGCGTTTTGCTGGTCTAGATAATACGAATATTGTTGGCGATCAAGAGCAGGGAAATCTGCCTCATGCGGTGACAGATCCATACGGAAACGTTACTACTCTGACCTATAATCGAGCCCGGGAAATTACCTCTGTGACTGACCCGTTAGGCCGCACCACCCGGAATATTTATAACCAGTCGGGTAACCTGACCCAAGTTATTGAGGCTTCAGGGGCAACATGGACTTATGAGTATGACGGAATCCGTCAACTTATTGCCGCCATTGACCCTCTAGGCGGCGTGACTCGGTACACCTATGACCCCGTGGGGAACCGAACTTCTGAAACTGACCCCACAGGGGTGAAGATCAAGCAGAACGTCGACCGCAAGCGTGGTCTGGAGAGGACCACGGATGCTTACGGTAATTCCTTCAAACAGATCGATGTTTTCGGTCGTGTGGTCGCCCAGAAAACGGGAGTTAAAGTAGGGTCTTCCGAAAAGCCTGATTCTGAGGAATTTATCACCTACGATCATGCCGGTAATCCTGTTGAAATTGTGGATGCGCAGGGTGGGTTAACTCGCATTATTCGGGATCTTGCAGGTCGCCCGTTACGGGTAGTTTCACCTGCTGGGCGCGTGCAAACTTATGAATATGATGCAGCAGGTCGTCTAGAGCGGTACGCGATGAGCCTTGATGAGCCGGTACCAGCTGCTGAGATAACACAAGATTCTGAACCTACTCAATGGGCTGTCACGCGTCTGGTCTATGATGCCGCTTCCCAAGTTGTGGAGCGTATCCTTCCGGATGGCTCCGCAGAATATATCGATTATGATGCCGCCGGTCGTGTTATCAAGGTGACTAAGGGCGCTCGCAGTGCAAGCTATGAATACGATCAGGGCGGTCGTCTGGTGGGGCTGCGCGATAACACGTATGGCTATCGTCGTTTTTCCTACGATGCCGCTGGTCAGCTGATTCGGACCATTGATGGGCTGGGCAACCGCACCCACATGAAGTATGACGCTGCGGGTAATATTGCGCAGGTTATGGATTCTACTGGGCAGATCACTCGCTACGAATACGATGCCTTGAACCGTCTGACCCGCACCACTAACGCGGCGGGTATCGTCTTTGAGTATGGGTATGATGCGGCTGGCCGTTTAACCCGCGCTTTCGACGGTGTACATGAGCGCACCTACGAGTACGACTATAAACGCGGCGGCGAGCTTCGGTATGCTTTCTGCGATGGTGTGCGTATTGCACAGTACGGCAGTGAAAATAAGGGACGTACTGTGTGGGTACGTGATTACGCCACTGCTCAGGCTCTTGACGGTCGTGCGCCGGAGGAAGCTTATGTTGAGCACCGCTACGAGTATGATTCCGCCGGGCAGCTCGTTAAGCGTTCCCGAAGCGCTGTTATTGACCCTCACTCACCAGATTCAGAGCACAAGATGTCCAAATCTACGGACGTCGAGAACCAGGTTCAGGCGCTCAATACTTTTGTTTCTACAGGTGCATATACTCTCACATATTCCTACGATGCCGACGGTAACCGCACTGCCACAGTAACTCCATACGGTACATCGCATGCGGTGTATGACGGCGCGGGTCATGTGATTCGCCGCGAAACCTACAGTACCGGTGAAGATAAGCCTGTTGTTTCCACATATTCATATGATGTGATGGGGCAGCTTGTTCGTGCCCAGGTAGGGGATATTGTTTCTACCTGGCGGTTTGACGCTTCAGGTCGAGTCTCGGAATACGGCAAAAATCTTGTTGCTGAAGAAGCCTCCGAATTTGCAGGCGGCATCGAACCTGAAAATCAGGGAATAAATGAGAAGACCCAGATAACCCGTGACGCCCAGGGGCGTGTAGCTGGTGTGCAGACAAACAACTCACTAGTGATGTACTCCTATGATGCCGCCGGTCAATTGATCGGTGCTCGTGAGGGCGATCTTGAATATGAATGGGTCTTTGAGAACGGTCTGATGGTGAGCGAAAAACTCTACCGTGTGGATGATGCAGAGCAACACAAACGTACCGTTCTGAGTGAACGTTCCTTTGAATATAACGTCCTCAATCAACTGGTTCAGATCGAGACCTTGGAGTACGCAGCTGCTATAGCCCCAGAGTTTGTGGGGCTTCACCATGAAGTTATTAACCGCGTAACCACAACTTATGCCTATGATGCGGCAGGATACCGCGTGCGTGAATATACCGCTTCAAACCAGGGTACTCGTACAGCTCGCGAGTACGAGTGGGGCGTTTGGGGCGGTCTTTCCTCGGTTACGACTACGTCAAATTCTGATGCCTTCCATACGGAGGCTCTGGGTGTACGCGGCGTAGCGTCCCGGGTACGTCTTGTCACGGATGCCGCGGGTGAACTGGCTCAGGTTACTGGTGTAGACAGCATCTCAATGCCTGTACTGTGGGATTCACTCTCTGATACCCCACAGGTTTTGGGCGTGGGAGCTGTGAGTGCACCGGATTGCGACGGCGGGTTCTCTCAGGTAGGTGTTCCGCAAGGGGTAAATCCGTGGGGTGTGCCTGATCCAGCGGGTATAGCTCATATTCCTGGGACAGGGAGCTTCGACCCGTTTAGCCAAGTATTACCTGAGGGAGTATCCTTTACAGGCGCCGGCAGCGTGCGTATCGCCGGGTTGGATGTCATGGGTGCCCGCACATTTGACGGTGTTTCGAAGCGTTTCCTGTCGACTGATCCGCTAGCGCCAGTGGCCGGTTCGCCATGGTTCGCAGACCCCTATTCTTTCGTGGGCTCTAGCCCCATGAATATGGTGGATCCATGGGGTACAACTGAGGTCTCTGTTGCGCTCGCACAAGATACAAGCTTTGAAGGCTGGTTAAGCAGGAACCGTCAAGAAGTCTCGCGTGCTCTTATCGCAGTTGGCATAGTTGTTTCCATCGTTTCCATACCTATTCCCGGTTTAAGTGTGGCGATTGCAGCCGGGACTTTGTCAGGCAGCAGTATGGCAGTCGGTATAACGTTGAACTCTGATGCTTCTTTGAAGAGCGGCGGGTATGTTGATACTGGCGATGTGGCCTTTGCAGCCACCGTGGGTGGTATTACTGGAGGTCTTACAGCGGCTGCCGGTTATGGTGCCGCTTACAGTGTTGAGAAATGGGTTGCTCCTAAGGCCGTGGAGGGTTTTTCTAAAGTGCGTAGCACCTTTTCGCCTTCTACATCGTCAGCGATTCAAACAAGTGAGCGTGCGATTGCGGCAGAGACCAGGTTTGTTCCACAGGGTTCTAACCTTGTGAACTCTTCGAGTAATGCAGCGCGTGTTGCAAATGTGGAGTCGAAAGTTACTTCGGCATCTCCAACTGCTGTGAAGTGGGAGAATGTGCCAGTGGTTGCCGCTGGCACAAAAGGCGCTTCTACAGGTGCACGTTCAGGTGCTCCAGTACAGGCGGTGACGGTGTCGTCGAGTCAGGGGAAGGCTATTCCTGTTATCGCCACCGGGTCGAAAGGGGCTTCAAGTTTGAAAGCTGCTGGTCCTGCTCAGGTGGGTAAGGTTCCTGGTGCTCCTGCGGCTGCGGTTGCCTCAAAGGGCGCTCAGATCGGCTCTAAGAGTGCCTCAGGTGAGTTGCGTGCTGTTGGTCCTGTGAATGTGGGTAAGTCTTCATTAGGAACAGCGAAACCTACTGTAGGTCAACGGTTAAAGGCTGTTGGTGCTAACGCTGCAGTAAATGGTATCACTGGTGCCGCCGTAAATGGCGTGTCGTATACAGGACAATCTTTGATGGGTCTTACTCCTGAGCCATTTAACGCTGGTGAATTGTTGAATCAGATGGGGACTGGTGCTACGGGTAATATACTGGGTGGTTTGGCGAAGCCTGCTGCTGGTTCTGCGGGGAACTATTTAGGTTTTAAGCCCGGTGGTTTTGGACAGAATAGTTTGGAGGCTGGTTTTGCTGGCGGTATGAGTGTGGCTAATGGTGAGCTGTGGGCTGGTCTGTCGGGTAATCCTACATCGGGTGGGGATAAGGTGTATAACTTCTTGTCCGGAGGTACATTGAGCCAAGTGGGTAATTTTGGCCCGAAGAATCATAAATTGGAGAATGTGAAGGTCGGTTCTTTGGGGCAGCCGCTGAAGGGCCCTGAGTACTTGGGGTCTTATCGGCAGATGGGCTTGGGGCATCCTACATCAGTGCGTAATCAGTATCGTGATTTTGGCCCGTTGGCGTTGAATTCTACGACGAATGCTGGTTTGGTGGCGTTGTCTGATGCGGCGAAGAAGCATTGGGTGGATAGGCTTTTGAATTTTGAGGGTGCTCCTGCGTATCCTGTGCCATCTCCTGGTCCTTCTCCGGTTCCTTTGAGCGTTGATTCGGATGGTTCTGGTATGTCCGGTGGCGAGGTTCAAGTTCTGGAGCCGGAAAATATACGAGAGCCTGGTAATGTTCAGGTTCTTGAAGATATCCGTGAGCTAGAGAACGTGCAAGAGCCTGAGAATGTTGAACAGGCTGAGGGTTCTGACGTTGATTTTGTGGGTGGTGAGTAGGCGTGCGGGTGCGTGTTCGGGATTGTGTGTATTGGGGTTGGGGTCCGTTTTGGGCTTTGGTGGTGCAGGTGTTGATTTGGTGGCCTATTGTGGGGTTGGTGGTGCGGGTTGCGCCGTCGCATCCTATGGTGGGTCCTCATTTGCCGTTTTATGTGGTGTTGTTTTCTTTGCCGTTTGTAGGTATTGCGGTTAATTTTTGTTTGTTTCGGTTTTTGCATCCGCGGCGGGCGTTAGGGTGGATGGTGCCTGTTGCGTTTGGGTTTATGTTTTTGTTTGGTCTTTTTCCGATGCCTTTTCGTGGTCTGTCGATGTTTGGTTTTGGGTCTGTGGTGTGTGGGTTGTATCCGGGTATTTTGTTGAATAATTATTATGAGTTGTATCGTGTGGCGAAGATGTCTGATGAGGAGGTGGAGGAGTATCAGCGTGAGCATGAAGCTCGGGAGGTTCGTGAGGAGAAATACGAAGAAAAAACGGCTGATGTTTATATATCATTGTTATTTTTAATGTTTTTTATAATCGTTGGTTTTTTTGCGGTGGGTATTCCGGCGATGCATTGGAAGGGGTATGATCCGTCTCCGATGATTTTTCCTGCGGTGGTGGTGACAGCAGCCGGTATGGCGGTGTCGGTATTGGTGAAGCGTGTGTTGGAGTGGCAGGTTTCGGGGTGGGTGTATGGTGTGTTGTTGGT
>NZ_KV802279.1:0-61882 GCF_001810635.1 Rothia sp. HMSC067H10 | reverse complement strand
TGTGGGGTTATCCGGTGGTGTTGTTGGTGGCTCCTTGGTGGGCTGCTTTTTGGATGGGAGAGAGCTGGCTAGGGCTGGTTGAGGATACTATACGTCGTAAATTGGGTAATATCCCAAGATAAGTCTAGAGTTGAATATCTGGTGCATATTTTTAATGGAATAAAATTGTAATATCTAATTTTCGCAGAAAATGGCATGAATATTTGGTTTATTTTGCTGGAGTATACTTATTCTAATTAAAGTTTATTTTGATTTTTTAGTAGGTTGATGTTTCTTTTTTAGCAATTGGTGTGATTATGCGGTTCTAGGAAAAGTGCATGCTTGGATAACTCACTTGTAAGGATTGCTGTTGGTGTAGTTGGGGTCTTATCCGCAGAAAGATGGTGAAAACATGGTGGGGAAGGGTGAGATGTTTTTGGGTGTTCGGAAAGAGTGGTTGGCTGCGATTGATTGGTGGAGTTCTGGGATTTTTATTGGGATTTCTCAGTTTTTGATTGGGTGGCCTTTGCTGGGGTTTATTCTGCAGACCTCGCGTTCTCTTCCGGTGGGTGAGAATGTGTTGTTTTATGGGTATGTGCTGTTGTTTCCTGTGTTTGGGACGGTTTATACTGGGTGTCTTTTTTATTTTCTGAATGCTAGTACTGTGTCGCAGCTGATTTGGTTGGCGTCTCCTCATGTGGGGATGTTGGTGGTGGGGATTTTGCCGTATCCGTGGAATCTTCCGTCTATGTTTGGGTTTGTTGCTGTGGTGACGGGGTTGTATCCGGGGGTTTTGCTGTATCAGTTGTTGGAGTTGCGGCGTCGTAGTCGGATGTCGCCGGGTGAGTTGGCGGTGTTTCTTGCGGAGCTTGAGGTTCGGGAGGTAGAGGCACAAGAACGGGAGCTGAGAACTGAGAGTACGTTTATGTCCTTTGCCTTTATGGTGATGCTATTCATGGTTGGTTTTTTTTGCGGTGGGTATTCCGGCGATGCATTGGAAGGGGTATGATCCGTCTCCGATGATTTTTCCTGTGGTGGTGGTGACGATAACCGGGGTGGCGGTGTCGGTGTTGGTGAAGCGTGTGTTGGGGTGGAAGGTTTCGGGGTGGGTGTATGGTGTGTTGTTGGTGGTGAGTGTTCTGGGTGTGTTGTGGGTGTGGGGTTATCCGGTGGTGTTGTTGGTGGCTCCGTGGTGGGCTGGTTATGTTGTGGGTGCACCGTGGGTGTCTGAGGTTGAGGATGTTATGCGTCGTGGTATGGCTCGTGCACAGAGGCTGCACAGTAGGTAGGATTTTAGCAGTTTATAGTTTCAGATAGTTTGGGGTCTTATCTGCAGGTGGGGTTGGGGCACCTTGGCGTTGTTCATCCTTCGCCTAGTTGGAAGCTGTTGGCGTTGAATTCTACGGTGAATGCGGGTTTGGTGGCGTTGTCTGATGGAGCGACATCGGTAGCGTCGCGCAGTAGAGAAAACTCCCGCAAGTCGCAAGATATCTAATGAGTCCTAGAACCTATTTTGAACTACCTTTCTCACCGGAACCGTTGCTCTCGCCGTCAGAACGTTCACCCGTGCCGCCGTCCGCGGGTCCGGTGCCCGCATCCTTTTCGCGGGATCGGCGCTGACGGTCGGCCTTCGTCTTGAGCCAGCGCAGGTACTCTTCATCGTCGTCGGGTGAAGATGTTGCCGGTGGCGGCGTGCCTCGCCGAGAACCCGTGAACCCGCCGCCTTGCCGCGGTTTAGGGGCTCGCACGGCGCGCGGGCGGCCCAGCAGAAGCCACAGGAGAGGTCCCACGACGGGGAAGAAGATCACCGCAATAATCCACAGCCATTTGGGGAAGGTACGCATCTGGTCCTGATGCGTGCGCAGCGCATCCAAGAGAGTATATAGAGTTAGCCCCACCACCAGGGCGAAAGCACCAATAATCATCATGGCTCGAATCATAGTCTCTAGTTTTACACACTCCGAGCATAACCAACAATGAAAACTGTCAAATAATCTGTGACGTGCCCGGCGTGCCGCATCTCGTTTGCTTGGGGGGCTTATCGCAACCCCGATACACTGGATGTTATGAACTTGTTCAAGTACACACTGCTGCGGCTCGGCCTCGTCGTAGTACTCTTTTACCTTTTTATGCTGATAGATGCGGGTATTTTTATTGCTGGTCCCGCCGCTATTCTATGCGCCTTCGCCCTGGCGTATATTTTCTTTCCCAAACTTCACGCCGCCGCCAGCGCGGATATGCGTAAAATTTTCAAACGCGCCCCCACCATTAAAAACAAAGATGAGACAGAGAACCGCACGCTCGAAGATCAGCTCGTCGATGAGCATAAGAAGGTTTCGGGCGAAGACTTCTAAGATATTCTCCCATCAGCGCTAAATCTGCCTCCATAGAACGAAGATGCGGCACCCCAGCCCCAAACCACCCGGCGGTGGCAAGGGCACGAGATGCCGCATCTTATGTGTATCAGGTGGCGAGCAGGTAGTTTTTGGTCGAGCAGGTAGTGTTTTCCTACCCGCTCGACCAAAAAACTACCTGCTCGGCAGCTCTTAGTCTTTCGCTGCCTTCTGATAGATGTCCCAGACGGGGCGGTCGAAGATCGCACCCGAGACGGACGTATTGTTATTAGTTGCGAACGAGGTTACGCTCTGGACTTTGCCCAGGCCGGTCGCATTATTGTAGTCGGCAAGCCACGGGCCACCTGAGGATCCGCCCGCGAACTCGCATCCCGAAAGCGTGGGGAAGTAGTAGGGGGTAATGCGGATCGTGTGGGTGTTGCCCCAGCAGGCGTGCATAACCCTACCGGACTCTTTGTTGCCGGGGTATGCGAAGACGGTGCTCTCGAAGATGGGGCTGCGGTCCACATTCAAGCCGTGCCCACCTACCATATTCACGAGGAGCTGACCCTTCTCGTTGGTGTTGGTCTTGATGAAAGCAACGTCGTGCTTGTAGCTGTCGCCAGTACCGCCCGTGGGCTGACCGTACTGAACCCAGTCGTTGGCAACACGCAGGTACTGTGCGCTGAAGGTGCCGTGTGGGCGCACACCCCGGTTGTAGCCGGGAACGAACACGATGTTGCGGTGCCAGGTCTTATTCTTTCCACCGTGCACGCAGTGACCGGCGGTTACCACGGTACGCTTGGTGGGAGTGTTGATTGCCGCACCGGAGCATACATAGTTTTTACCGTCACTGGCATCGGTGTAGAAAATCTTGCCGTTGGTGTGCGAGAAGTTCGTTACCTTGGATGCACCCTGAAGCTGCACACCATTGCGTGCGCCCTTCTGTTCGGGCAGAACGGGGTCTACAGACTCAGCGGTGGTTTCAGGCTCGTCAGCTTCCTGAGTGAGAGTCTGCGGGGTGTATTCCTCACCGGACTCGTTAGTTTCCTCCTGAGAAACGATCTCGGGATTCTGCTCTTCAGTCTCCATCGGAGAGACGGCATTGTTGATCTCCTGCTGGGGATCCTCTACGTTATCTGCAGGAATAGCGTTTTCCATACGCTCGGTCGTCCAATAGGTAATGACTCGCGGGTCTCCCTCGGGAATAGCCCCCGGGTTCTCGCCTTCCTGACCTGCCACAACCGATGCCTGGGGGTCGGCGTTAAGAACGTCGTCGCTGAGAGGTGCTACTGCGGAAGCGGAATCGTCGCTTCTCTCAGAGACGGTGTGGGTGTACGATGCGGATTCGTTAGGGGTAGAGACCGCATTCGCGGGGATAAAACTTGTCGATACAAGCAAAGATGCTGCAAGAAAAAAGGGTGCACGCTGCACGGCACCCTGAAGTGAATGGCGCACGAAAGTGTCCTTTCAGGTGGGTAGAGTGGTGATTCAAGAGTCGCTATGTAATTGAGTGAATGATATGTCAACACTTGAAATTACTATTAATGTAAATAAAGATTTTTTCAAATGTCAATATGACATGCAAAAAAGAGATGAATTATGTCATGAAAAACTCACAATGTGGGAACATGTGAGATCCTTCCGCAGCATCCCACATTCCCTGTGGGTATAAAAAGAATCTTTATGTGAATAAAGTTTTAGAGAACTTGCTTTATTCACATAAAGAGCCTTTTTGGTATGGGGGGGGGAGATGCTGGTAGGATGGCGGGAATACGCGGTAAAAACAGAGTTCAGGGCGTTTTCGGCAAAGTGGTGCATATTCTTAATACCCTGTGAAAACCTCAACGGTATTACTCAATAGATTTAATCCATGTAGCCATACTGAAATAGCAACTAAAATACTATAGATTAGTGCCACAATTCCTGCTTGTTTGAGTACGGGTATAAGCGCCGGTCCCTGTTTAAACAAAACCGTTACGCAAGAATGAACGGTTGGTCCCAGAAGAATAAAAGTTACCAAAAACCAGGGATTATGCGGAACCACAAAAGCACCTATGAGAAGTGCTATCAGCATTTCAGCACAATAGGCGATGCGCGCTCGCCAATCCCCAAGCCGCACCGCTAGCGTAAGCTTGCCGGATTCACGGTCGGTCGGAATATCGCGCACGTTATTTGCCATGAGCAGGGCGCAGGATATGAGTCCGATAGCTATCGCAGACACCCACCCGGTCACTGTCAGCTCATGAGACTGCGTGTAGAGGGTACCTAAGGTGGCGACCAGTCCGAAGTAGACAAACACGAAAATATCGCCCAAACCCATGTAACCGTAAGGGTGTTTACCGCCGGTATACCCCCAAGCGGCGAAGACCGCGGAGGCGCCAATCGCCAAGAACCACCACTGGTTTGCCAACGCCACCAGAATCAAACCGGAACACATGGCTAGAGCAAAGCACAAAAACGCGGCGTATTTGACAGATTTCGCGCTTGCCGCGCCGGAACCGACAAGGCGCATCGGACCAACCCTGCCCTCATCGGTGCCTTTGATACCGTCGGAATAATCGTTTGCGTAATTCACCCCGACCTGTAGAAAAAACGCCACCAAAAACGCTAAAAACGCATACCAGGGCTTGAACGCATCAATCTCGTACGCTGCGGCTGATCCGGCGATGATAGGGGCGACGGCAAGCGGTAAGGTGCGCAGGCGTGCGCCTTCAATCCACTCTGCGGGTGTTGCCACGGTGATCCCTCCGGTAGCGAGCGTGCGAAAACTGATTCTTGGCGGGGTCTTTAGCCCCTCGTATTTGTGTATTCTCTGTACAGCATACTGTATATAGCCTGCCGGTCGGGTTTGCCCGTGCTTGCGGTCGGAAAATCGGCGAGTATCCTCAGAAATTTGGGGGCACCCGCCGCACCTAGCTTGTCGGTGCAGAACTCACGCAGCATATCGCATGTAGCCTCGGAGGTATCGGGTGCACTCTGCGCCCCGGATGCGCCCCGCAGCGTGATCGCGGCAGCCACCGCCGAGCCCCAGCGCGCATCGGGAATGCCCATGACCACAGCCTCACGCACCGCCGGATGGCTTTCAAGAACGGCGGCAACTGCCCGAGCGGAAACTTTGACCCCTCCGGTAATAATCACATCATCGGAGCGTCCCACAATGTTCAGCATCGGGGCGCCCTCGTCCTCTGGCGCATTCGGGGCAGTGGGTGTGAGCGAGCCGTAATCGTCGGTGCGGTACCACCGGCACCCGTCGGCATCAACGAAGAAATGGGATGCGGTGCGCGCGTTATCGCCCATATACCCGCTGGCAAGGTGCTCACCACCAAGCCAAACGCGCCCGGTATTCTTGGTGTGCCCTGGCGCAGAGTCGCCGTTCTGCCCGGCATCCGCAGCAGAACTCGCCACAAAACTGTCTAATAAACCCGCGTCCTCGGGAACCACACGCAGCCGCACCCCGGGCAGCGCTACCCCCGAATAGACGCACCCACCGGCGGTTTCTGCGCTGCCATAGGTGGTGACCACGTTCAACCCAAGCTCTCGTGCTGCCGTCAGCAGGGACGCGCTCGCCGGGGCACCGCCAAGCAGGATGCCGGTGAACTGGCCGAGCGCATCGTAAATCTCTGACCCCAGTGCGGGGCTGGCTTCGGCGGCTTCTAGGAGCTTATGCACCTGCGTGGGCACAAGAGAAACGAACCGGCGGGCGCAGCTGAGCCGTTCGGCGGCATTCAGAAATACTTCGGGCGTGAAACTAACCCCGTCGGTAACCGATGCAGCAACTACCGGTGTCGTTCCGGCGAGCACCGACCGGGCGAGAACCTGGGCTCCCGCCACATAGTGCGCGGGCAGGGCAAGAAGCCATTGCGCCGGGTCCTCAGAAACCACCCGCCGAGGCTTCGACGAACCGATCGAAGGGTAGTCAGCAAAAAACCTCTCGGTCGCCCGAGCGGATGCCCGCAACGCCCGCACGCTTAACGCCGTCTGTTTGGGGGCACCCGTGGACCCGGAAGTACCCACCACGAGGGCAATAGACTCCGAGTCTTCTATTCGCCCGCGCGGGTCTTGATTATCGCGAGCATTGTTCGGCAAGTCCCCGGTGAGAGAGCGCTCGAAGGCGCGCAGAATCTCTTGCGGATCGGCGGGCTCATCGGCGCTGAGGAGAACCGCGTGCGGATGCAGCGCATCCTGGCGTGGGGCAGGAAGCGGCGTGAGTGAACCGGGGAATGCGCCTATCGCGGAGTCCGCCTCGCCGCTATTCACCCGGGACTTACGGGGAACGCGAGGGCCTTCCGACACAACAGAACGGTTATTCTGCAACGCGTGAAACCCTAGAAGTAGTAGGGATAGTTCGACCAGTCGGGGTCACGCTTTTGCAGAAACGCATCGCGCCCCTCCACAGCCTCGTCGGTCATATACGCCATGCGGGTTGCCTCGCCCGCGAAAACCTGCTGCCCGAGCATACCGTCATCGGGCAGATTGAAGGCGTACTTGAGCATGCGAATAGCCTGCGGAGACTGCCGGGCAATATGAGCCGCATATTCCAGGCCCTTATTTTCCAGTTCTGCGTGGGGCACCACATCGTTAACGGCACCCATCTCGTACATGCGCTGTGCATCATACTCTTTGGCGAGGAAGAAGATTTCGCGCGCAAACTTCTGCCCAACCTGCCGCGCCAAAAGCGCCGAACCGTAGCCTGCGTCGAAAGAGCCGACGGTCGCATCGGTCTGCTTAAACTTGCCGTATTCTTCGGAGGCAATAGTCAAATCCGCAACCACGTGCAGGGAATGCCCGCCGCCCGCAGCCCACCCGGAGACCAGAGCGATCACGACCTTGGGCATGGTACGAATAAGACGCTGCACCTCCAGAATATGCAGCCGCCCGGCACGTGCAGGGTCAATAGATTCGGCGGTGTCGCCGCTGGCGTAATGGTAGCCATCGCGCCCGCGGATGCGCTGGTCGCCGCCCGAACAGAACGCCCACCCGCCATCTTTGGGGGAGGGGCCGTTCCCGGTCAGAAGCACAGTGCCTACATCCGAGGTCATGCGGGCATGATCGAGCGCCCGGTAGAGTTCATCCACGGTATGCGGGCGAAAGGCGTTACGCACCTCGGGCCGGTTAAAAGCAATGCGCACGGTCGGCAAGTCGCGCAGGATTTCGCCCGTCTCGTCGCGCTGCACCTGGCGGTGGTAGGTGATATCGGTAAAATCCTCAAACCCGTCAACGATGCGCCAGTGCTGCGGGTTGAAAATATCGGAAACCTGGGGAGGGAACGTAACAGTCATGCCCCCTATTTTACGCAGTATGAACCCGCCCATGTTCCAGACCCGAGAGGATACTTCCGTCCCCCCTTGAACGATAAGCCGCGAAGCAGATGTAAATCGTACACACATTTCCCCGATAAAACCCGTTGTTTCCTTGAAGAAATATTGCAGGCCTGGGCACCATATTCAAGGGTTTTGTCGTGTGTTTACCCGATATCGTGATAAATACGACGAAACATGTCACATTCATATCCCTTGCGCATCCACTCCTGCTATAAGATGCTGGAAGAGCCTATTTATGCCCGCCCAGCCACCAAGGACAGAAGAATATGTCAGAGTACACGTCGCGAACTTCTGCAACACCCGATGATTCCCTCATCCACCTTCATGCAATGCGGCATGAACGGTATGCGGCGGCGACCGCGCTTTTAGGGGAGAGTGGATTTGCCACGCGCGTGGGAGGGTTTAACGCTCTGGTGCGTCTTGCCGATGAGTGGCTTGCAGATAATCGAACCCCCGAAGAACAGCGCCTTGCCGAGGCACAGGTTATTATCGATACATTTTGCGCGTGCATCTATGCCCCATTCCTGCCCGCCTCCAGGCATAAAGACTACATGCGGCTCAACCGAGAACCGAAAAAACGCTGGGATTCCCAGAAAAAAGCACGCTTCCGCGCCGAACAAGCCGAATTTCGTGCTGAGGCGCGGTTCCGCCAAACCGTTCTCGATACCATTCACCTGCGGGTTATGACCCGCTATGAGGGACCGGGACCGTGGAGCCGCCTCTCCTTCGACTTTTCGGGCAGCGTGTTCTTCTATCCGGTCAGCTTTGGGCGCTCGCAATGGGAAGGACGTCTGAACCTGCGTGGGTGCACCTACTACGCTGAAGCCGATTTTTCGGGTTCCACCTACACCTGGTACTTAGATTGCAGCAATTCCGCCTACTACACAGAGGCCGATTTTTCGGGTTCCACATACAACGGAGGGGTTAACGCGAGCTTCTGCAACTACCGCGGGAACGTCGATTTCAGCGAGTCCGTGTACCGTGCCAACGCCAGCCTGAGCTACAACGTCTACTGGGGCGAGGCTGCCCTGAACGACAGTATTTATGAGGGGCACGCCGATCTTGCCTGCTGCACCTATGTGGGTCACGCAAGTCTGGGGAACTGCGATTACAGGCGCGGCGCAGACCTGTTTTTGAGCACCTACGCGACTTTCGCCGATCTTGACCGGTGCACCTATGGCGGGCGTGCGAACCTGAGCAAGAGCGTCTATTACGGTCGGGCATGGTTCTGGCATTCGACCTATTTGCAGGAGGCCACGTTCGGGGATTCTATCTATAACGATTCCGTCGATTTCTCCGATTCGCATTTTGCCGGCCCCGTCAATCTTGAGGATTCGGCATATCTCGACACCACGAACTTTCAGAACACGATTTTTGAGGAGGACAGCCCCTCTTTCGCCCGGAGCGTGTATGTTCCCGAGAATAACGAGCACACGGGGTACAACTATGGGGTGGTGCGCGTGCTGACGCTGGACGAATTGCAGCATCTCGACCAGCTGCGAGAGCCGCGCTACGAGATTGAGCAGGAACTCTTCAACGTTGATGACGCTACGGATGCGAAAACGTACCGTATCCTGCGTAGAGCCTTGCTGGAGGCGAGCCACCCGATCCAGAAATGGTGCCAGGAACTGATGGCGGGCACGCTCTAAAAGCCGTGTGAATTAGTCCCTAGCCAGAGGCTAGAGCTGAAAATATTAAAAATTTGCCCCGACCCGTGCATTACGGGTCGGGGCAAATCTGTGAGCAGAAGTTCAGACCTTAGCCAGCCTTGGCGAGCTCTGCGGCCTTATCGAACTCTTGTTCAATTTCTTCGTTCTTCTGGTAGGTAGCCAGAGAGACCACGACGGTCACCAGGAAGGCTAGGAAGAACCCGGGGATCATCTCGTAAACATCGATCGTTTCGGTGAGGTTGAAGATCTGACGCCAGAAGAAGGTGACGACAGCACCCACGACCATGCCCGAGACCGCACCCGGTAGGGTGAGCTTACGCCAGTACAGCGAGAGGATCACGATTGGGCCGAAAGCCGAACCAAAGCCTGCCCATGCGAACTCCACGAGCGAGAGAATCGAGTTGTTCTTATCGAGCGCCATGAGAGTCGCGATGAGCGCCACAATCGCTACGCCCGCACGTCCAAGCCAGAGTGACTGGTTTGAGCTGAGCTTCTTCTTCACAAAGACACCGTAAAGATCTTCCACGAGAGCCGAGGAGCAGACCACTAGCTGCGAGGATAGCGTGGACATAATAGCCGCGAGAACGGCAGCCAGAATCATACCGGCGATAAAGGGGTGGAAGAGAATCTGCGCGAGATCCAGGAAGACTGTCTCCGCACTTTCCTTATCGGTGAGAGAAACTTCGGGGTGGGTTGCAAAGTAGGCTACGCCCACGAACGCCGTGCTGATGGAGCCTACCACGGTCAGGAGCATCCAGCTCATACCGATGCGACGCCCGGCTTTCGCATCCTCGGGAGTGCGCAGCGCCATGAAACGCACGATAATATGCGGCTGTCCGAAATAGCCTAGGCCCCAGGCGAGCGCCGAAGCGATGCCGATAAACGTAGTTCCCGCGAAAAGTCCCAGGGCGTCGGGGCGAACGTTGGCGACGGCATCCGTGACGTGGTCGAGTCCGCCCATATTGGTAATAGCCACGATCGGCACAGCAATCAACGCGGCGAGCATCAGAAGACCCTGCACCATATCGGTGTAGGAGGCACCCATAAAGCCGCCGAAGAAGGTGTAGAACATGGTGATACCGGCGACGAGAAGCATACCGGTGAGGTAGTCCTGGTGGAATGACGACTCGAAGAATTTACCGCCAGCAACCATGCCGGAGGAGACGTAGAAGGTGAAGAAGACGAGGATAATAATACCTGCAAAAATACGCAGAATATTGTATTTATCGTGCAGCCGGTTGCTGAGGAACACAGGGACGGTAACGGCATCGCCAGCGACTTCGGTGTAGCTGCGCAGACGGGGTGCAATATATTTCCAGTTGATCCATGCGCCGATTGTCAGACCGATAGCAATCCATGATTTGGAAAGACCGGCTAAATAGACAGCGCCGGGCAAACCCATCAGGAGCCAGCCGGACATATCTGCGGCGCCTGCCGAGAGAGCCGCGACGGTGGGGGAGAGCTGTCGTCCTCCAAGCACATAGTCGTCAAGGTCGTTATTTTTACTGTTTGCCCACAGACCAATCACAATCATGGCGATAAAGTAAATCGCCAGTGCGATGACTTGGAACGTACCGTCGGTCATCTCTCATTCCTATCTAGTGGTTGGGATTCCGTCACGTAACTATCTGTGTAATTATGCGCAACTCTATGACTTTATGAGTGGCTTGGGATACAGTCTAACCGCTCGGAATGGATTTACCAACTCGTAATGCATTCAGCGTGTTTGCATACTACTGAATATATATTCACATCATACGAGGCATGCCGTGGTAAAGCGTGGTTTTATGTGGGAAATTTTGGTGAAACAACCCCGAAAATTCGCGGCTCTTGAGGTTGCTTTGACCACAACGTGAACGGGTGGCGTGTGGTGATGCTTTTGCTTCTTATAAATCTAAAGGATTTGTAACGATCCACGGCTTGGGGCTCATGGCTTTAGGATCGAAGTATTCCAGAAAATCCTGCGCCGATTTCGGGAACTTTGGGGCATCAGGAATGGGAATAGAGGCGCGAATCCACTCCAAAATATCGGGCTCTACAAACCCTGCATCCCGAAGTTGCTTTAGTGTTACCGCGCCGTCGCGTTTCGCTAGACGCTTACCTTCCGTGTTGAGGGCTAGGGGGACGTGGGCATAGTGGGGCGGTTCATACCCTAGGAGTGCTGCCAAGTATGCCTGGCGTGGAGCGGAAGATAATAAATCGTCTCCGCGCACCACCTGGGTCACGCCCTGATAATGGTCATCGACCACGACGGCTAGGTTATAGGCGTAGGTGCCGTCGTTGCGGCGAACCACCACGTCATCGACGGCGCCCGTGTACTCACCGGCAAACATATCCTGTACCGTAAATTCACTGATTTCGGCGCGCAAACGCAGGGCGGGAGGGCGTATCTCACGGCGAGATTTACGCTCGGTATCACTCAGATTGCGACATGTCCCTGGATAGGAGCCGGGGATGCCGTGCGGTGCTGAGGTTGCCTCCAAAATCTCGCGGCGCGTGCAATAGCATTCGTAGAGCAGCCCCGCATCCTGGAGTTTCTGCACGGCGGCATCGTAGGCGGCAAGTCGTGTGCTCTGGCGTAAAACATGGTCGTGGCGCCTCGGGTCTTCGCCAGGCGTTGCATCCCAATCGAGCCCCAAAGATTTTAAATCGGCAAGCTGCTGTTCGGCGGCACCGGGGCGCACGCGATCGAGGTCTTCGATGCGCATCACAAAGCGCAGTCCCTCTTGTCGTGCGAGAAGCCATGCGAGAATTGCGGTGCGCAGATTGCCCAAATGCAGGTCTCCAGAGGGGGACGGTGCGTACCTGCCCGCGCCTGGTGAAGCAGGAGCGTGCATTGCAAAAGAATCCTGGGCGGTGCTGCTGCTGTGTAAGCTCATGGTTTTAATCCTAGCGGCACCTCTAAAAGTGCCTCACGCCATAGGATTCGACAAAAAATAACAAAATAATAACAATCTCACGGGAAACTTCGTGATAGACGTTCGCAAGTTTGTTATCAAACCTTTATAAAAATATTCCGTATCTGACGGTAAAGTCGAGTACCGTTAGAAGTATGGCAACCACGATTGAACTAGCGGACGGTGTTTATCGTATTGCAACCGATAACTACTGTCTAAATACCGGACTCATTCTCGGTCTTGAGAAAGCACTCGTGATCGATACCGGTGCAGGACCTCGACAGGCAACCGAAATTTATGATGAGGTTCGTCGTATTACCCGTATGCCTCTTGTCGTCGTCAATACGCATGCACACCCCGAGCGTTACTTCGGAAACGACGTTTTTGCGGCTATGGGCACCGAAGAGTTTTGGTCGCACCCGCGGGCGGCGCGCGCTATCAAGAAATACGGGGATAGGCAGCGCCTGTATGTGGAGACCCTAGAACCTGAGATGGCACACCACCAGGGAGCGGCAACCGATATCGTGGTGCCTAATCATCTGGTTGCTCAAAGCGGGGAAGGCATTACCTTTACCCCGGTTGATCTGGGGGAGCGCTCGGCAACCCTCATCTACTTGGGTCCGGGACATACCGAGGGCGATATCTTGGTGGGTATCGACGATGTGCTCTTTACGGGTGGTCTGCTGGAGCAGGGAACCGACCCATCCTTTGAAGATTCTTTCCCCGATCGTTGGGTAGAGACCCTAGGCGCGCTTCTTGAGCTTGATCGTTACCGCGTATACGTGCCCGGCTGCGGCGACCCCGTAGAGCGTGATTTTGTGGAGCGCTCTCAGGAGACCATGAAGAAGGCTATTTATGCTATTCGTCATTCGACTATTGACCCGAATGATGCGAGTACCACCGCCGCCATGTATCACCTGCCATATGCACCCGGACCTACCCGGTTCTTGCTAGATCGTATGGCGCAGCTTGAAGGTACCGAGGTGCCTACCGACAGCTCTGAAACCACCGGATACACCGGTCCTATCACGATTGGCATCCTGCACTAGCATAAGCGCAGACATATGACAGTCGGGTATGACATATATCGTCATATTCATAAGAATTTCTGAAAACCTCCGCATAGAGTACGTACCATTTTGAGGCTGTGGTGCGTTCCTGCGTGGAGGTTTTACTCTGTGAGTCTTAGAAGGAGCAAGGCGCACTAAGCCTGGGTATCGAAAATATCGTTCGGGCGGTGAATGCGCACCCGAATACCTGACTCCTCACCGAAGCCCGCCGCCATGCGTTCCAAATCCGTATTCGGCGCCGCCTGAACCGTAAAGAACCTCTCGACGGCGCGGGCAAATTGTGGATTCTGGGCGAGAGCGCCGTGTTCCAGCGCGGTGAAAATGCCGCCTCCGGCGTCGTCGTAGACGACGACGTCAAGATCGGGCAGAAGCTCCGTCATGGGCAGGTTCAGTGCAGAAATATCGTATTGAAAGGTCAAATCGCCGCATATGAGGATAACCGGAATCGGCGCGCCCGCCACATGGGCGGAAGCATCGACAGCCGTGCGTGCGTTGCCGGTGGGGTAGTAGCCCGCTAAAGAAACACCGACAGCCGTTGCGATAAGCCCGTCAATGCCGGAAAGCCCGCGGTTTGCGAGAACCCGTGCGGGCGCATCGGCACCAAGAGCGGGGGCGATAATATCTAGATCGCGCACAATACTCGACGAGCCGACGACAAGGGTACGGCGCTGCTGTGCGCATGTATTCCAGGTTTGGAGTGCAAGCGTCTGAGCGGGAATTCTAGCAGGCTGAGAAGTATGTGCACCGTCTTGGTGACATTCTTCGGATGGAGCAGAGGCCTGCGGCTGCACTGTTTCAGACTCGGCACAACGATAGGCTTCGATCAACGTGAGCGATGCCTCTTGAGCCCGCCGTCCGGCAGTGACCCAAGCATCAAGCCAGGTATCATCGGCTCGCATGCCCGATCCCATAAGCGCAAAGGCTTCAAGTTCGGAGGGCGAATCAATCTCGCGAATGGCACGAACCCCAGGCTCATACCAGCTGGCGCGCCGAGGCGCATAGTAGGCATGCTGCACATCGGTACGCGCTAAAAGCGCAGAAATAGCGCGCGAAAGCGTAGGATGCCCGCATAAAATAGTTCGCTCGATGCTCTGCCCCAGCTCGGAAGCCGCATGTTCCCCGAGTACCGTCGTGTACTGGGGAATCGAGGTAGCGCCGTGCCGCGCCTGCGAAGAAGGCTCCGCCAGCAGCGGCAGATTCAACGCGCGGGCAAACTCAGCGGCGAACGGCCCGGCACCGTCTCCCGCGATCACCACCGTTTTCGGGCAGTCTGGTGCGTCTTCGGGTTTAAGCGGCGAGGACTGAACCGCCTGTTCATGCTGCATCAGCCAAAACTTCTCGGCAGGACTCAGCTGCGCAGGCTCAAGCTCAACGGGGTACGATGCGGCCCCCGGGGCAATATGCTCGGCAAGCGATGCGGCCCAGGTGGGAAGAATCTCGGCTGTCCGAGCCGAAGGTGTGAGCGGGGCGTCGAAACACACGTTAATATGCGCCGGCCCCACGGGCTTATCGCTTGTGCGCGACCAATCTTGCGCATCGCTGCCGGTCAGCGCCGCTAAACATGCCATAAAATCGGCAGTCTGCTGCCCAGGATTATGTTCGGGGTACGAGGTCAAATCAGCACTTGCACGCACAAAGGGAGAGAAAAAATCGGTTTGAACCGTCGTCTGATTAGCACCGGTTCCACGCAGCCTTACGGGACGGTCCGCGCTCATGATCGCCAGTGGAACCCCGGCATGGTAAGCCTCCATCACGGCGGGCAAATACTCACCCAGCGCCGTTCCCGAGGTACACACTAACCCCACGGGCAGCCGCGAAGCTTTCGCGATACCCAGCGCCGTAAACGCTGCCACGCGCTCATCAACGCGCACGTGGGCAACCAACGCACCTGCCTCTTCGGCCGCCGCAACCGCATACGCCAGGGGAGCGCTTCGAGAACCTGGGGAAACCACCACATGCCGCATGCCCGCGCGAATCAGGGAATCGAGCACGGCGACGGCGGAGAGCATGGAGTCTGGAGCGGGGGGAGTTTGAACGGTGTCGGCACGGTCGGGGTTTTCAGTCACCCGTCTATTCTAGACCGGTGTTTGGGCGTGTGAAGAATATGGGGTCCCTAAACGGGCAGTTAGCCCCCAGAACACTGACCAGAGCGTTCAGAACATACCTGGCTAAAGACTCGTGTGCAAGGCTTCCTGAAGCACCAGGTAGCACCGTCGGATGCGCTCCACCCAGGCATCCCGCACTTCGCTCTCTGCTTCAACGCGACTCAGCGCCGATTCCGTAGGTGCAACCTGCCGCATCTGGAGTTCGCCATCGCGAGCAAGCAGCGAATTTTCGGTCACATCGGCGCTCATCAGTGAGACCGTACTCAGCCCGCACGCATAGGGAAGATTCGGCAGAGCCGCCGCCAGAGACACACCGGTTGCGATACCTACGGAAGATTCCAGCGCCGAAGACACCACCGCGGGTAAACCCGCCTGTTCAACGATCTTTAGTGCGCGCCGAGCCCCGCCTAAAGGCGCCGCCTTGACGATAAGCACATCGGCGGCGTGCGCCTGCGCCACCTTGAGAGGGTCACTAGCCTTACGCACGGATTCGTCGGCGGCGATGAGCATCGAAAGGCCGTGCTCGCGCACCAGGGCACACACCTGCGCAAGCTCCTCAACCGTGGCGACGGGCTGCTCGGCATAAAGCAGATCGTACTCGTTCAGCGCCGCAAGGGCTTCGAGAGCATCGGGGACGCTCCACCCCGCATTAGCGTCCACCTTTAACCGCGCGTTCGGGAGGGCACGCCGCGCCGCCGCAACGCGGGCAATATCATCGTCGAGAGTCTGCCCCTTTTCAGCAACCTTGATTTTAAGCTCGTGGATGGTTCCACGATAGTTGTTCAGCACTTCGGGAACCCGCTCGGCGCTCACCGCGGGAAGGGTCGCGTTCACCGGAATAGTGGTTCGTCGAACGGGCGGCGCCCCCAGCCAGGCGGACTCTAACGCACAGGCTAACCACGCCGCCGCCTCATGATCGTCATACTCTAAAAACGGCGCGAACTCGCCCCATCCGGCGGGACCCTGTATCAGCGCACTCTGGCGCCGATTGACTGAGCGGAAGGTCACCCGCATGGGAATATCAACCACTCGAACGGCGCGTAAAACCTGCTCTAACGGCGGCAAAGCTAAGCCCTCAGTGATGAACCCGTATCCCAACGGCGGCACGGATGACATGGCGTTTCTCCTTAAGGTATTCTCGGTAAACTCCCAGCTTGGAATTTAGAAAACACGTATTTTTCATAGCTTAACCTGAGATAGTGTTTTCTATGTCGTGTTTACAGACACCGCATCACAGACATTTTGGAGGGAAAAAGTATGTCACAGGGTCCTCACACATCGCGTGGTCATGTTCCTCGCCATACCAGTACCTCAAATGACACGGACGATGCTACGCGTATTCTATCTCCTCAGACTTTAGCCGATAACGACAGTGCCGATGCCGATGCGACGGTTCCGTTATCGAGCATCCAATCTTCCTATGAAACCGATGATGATGCGACCGAATTTCTGGACCTCCAGGACCTGCCATCTTCCTCACCAGATACGGACGCAACCCGCGCCATCCCAAACCCGCACGAGGCGCCTAAACCCCGTGAAAGCTCTGACACAGTAGCCCTCGACGCTCTTGACGATTCTCCAACCGAAGCCATCAGCGCATCGCAGGATCCGCGTGCTCACTACGTTCAGCACACGCGTGCCGCCCAGCCGCAAACTCGTGTGCAGCCGGATATAACACCTTCAGCTGATTCCCCCGCCACGGTCGCCATGCCAACGGGTGCTCCCGGTATGCAGACCACGCCCCCGGGCACGCAGTACAATGCCGCCGCGCATCCCCACGCCGCTAACCCGACGATGAGCGCCGCGAACTATGCCGGATACGGCGCTCGCCCGAACCCAGCGGCCCCCGGGGCAGGCGTTCCTGCAGAAGCACCCATTCCAAATGATCCGCCGAGCACCAAGGTTGTAGCGCAGCACCTGGGCGTTATGGTGCTGTTCGGTGCCCTGCTCTACGCCACGTTCCAGTTCTTCATCTACAGCCGTACCGGGCAGCAGCTCGACGAAAATGCGTTTACCGAATATGCCAGCCAGTTCGCGGAATACCAGCGTCCCACCCTGGCGGCGCTCGATAACCTGCCGACGATTACCGGCGTAATCGCGGTGATCGGCATTATTATTGGGCTGATCTGGAAGCACCGCATCCTGCCCGCTATCGTGGGTATTCTTGCGGGTACGGGCGCGTGTTTGAGCGTCCACGTTCTCAAGAATTATGTGATTACCAAGCCTAATTTCGGTATTCAGGAAGCCCTCTTGAACTCCGCGCCGAGCGGACACACGGCATTCGCCGCTTCTGCAGGTGCCGCGTTGTTCATCGCAGCGCCTCGCGCGCTTCGACCCACGATTGCGGTCTTGGCGGCGATGGCGACCTGCGCTACGGGCGCATCCACCATTATTAACGGCTGGCATCGCCCAGCGGATGTTATCAGTGCGATTTTGGTAGTTGCGCTCTGGACCGTTCTCGGCTTGGGTGTTCTTCGTTACCTGCGCCGTGCAGAATTCAACGCACCGACCCCTCGCGTGGTGGGAGCCATTGCGGTGCCGCTGCTGACGATTGCAAGCCTGTTTCTCTCCTTCTGCGCGGTCGCGATGTATGCGGTCACCATGTTTTCCACTATGCCCGGGGGAGTGTTCGTTGCCTCAACCTGCCTGATTTTGGCGGTTAGCACGGGCACCACGGCGATACTGGTGCGGCTTCTGCGCCCGCGTAACCAGGTATCTTCTCCCTATACGCGCGTGTGGGAATACTAGGGCCGTATCACGTTATGAAATATATATGTCACTGTTTGCCTACGCTCGTAAAACGGGCATAGAATTTAGTATAGTTCATGCAAATTTTAGGATGCGCGTATCCTAAAAGAACAACCATCATCGGCGAAAGGTTAGAACTCATGGCGGGTACTCACGAAGGGCGTGTGATTGTTTTCCCACAGCTCACCGAAGTTCTTACCCCCTTTGAGACTAAGCCGCAGGCAAAGAAAATCCTTGATGCCGATGGCGGCAGTATCACCCTAATGGAGCTGGCGGCCGGTCAATCTTGGCACGAACACCACAGTGTACATCCGGTGGTCGTGCAGGTGCTTAAAGGCAAGGTTGATTACAGTACCAAGGGGCAGAGCATTATTCTGGAACCCGGTAAACTCATCCACACCACGGCAAAGCTGTTGCACTCGGTAACGGCACTCGAAGACTCAACTCTGATGGTCATTATGCTGACCGGAGAATCATATCCGGAGCCTAATATCACTATTGAGGTTGAACAGGTCTAGGGCACAACGCCTTAGAAATAAATAAATCCCTTTAAGCACGGTAATGTCCCGTATCCAGCGACGGATACGGGACATTGTCGTATATTCTCCCCAACAGGCAAAGCTGTTATGAGCAGGTTTTCTGTGAAACGGTAAAAACCCCGCAGATACCTTCCTCACGGAGCACTTGGAGGAAAACGTATCTGCGGGGCTGGTCTGAAACAGGGCAAACGGGCTAGGCGTTTGCTGCCGCATCCTGATCTGCGGGGGTTTCATCCACGTGGGTGGGATCAAGCACACGCGCTAAGAACGTCTTGGTACGTTCATGCTGCGGGCTGCCGATCACCTGCTCGGCGGGTCCCTCTTCGACGACCACGCCATCCGCCATGAAGACGACCTTATCGGCGACATCGCGGGCGAAGCTCATCTCGTGGGTCACCACGATCATCGTCATACCTTCGTCGGCGAGATCACGCATAATCGTAAGAACATCGCCCACCATTTCGGGGTCGAGCGCGCTTGTCGGCTCGTCGAAGAGCATGAGTTCGGGGTTCATCGACAGCGCCCTAGCGATCGCCACACGCTGCTGCTGGCCGCCCGAAAGTTTACTCGGGTAGGCATTTTCCTTATCTGCCAGCCCCACTTTTGCCAGCTGTTCGCGGGCAATCTTCTCTGCCGTTGCACGATCACGACCCAAGACCTTAATCTGAGCAATCGTGCAGTTATCAAGCACGCTCAGATGCCCGAACAGATTGAACTGTTGGAACACCATGCCCATGCGGGTGCGCAAGGCATTAATATCGGCATCCGGATCGGTTACCTCGACACCGCCCACGGTAATGGTTCCTGCGTTGGGCTCTTCGAGCAGGTTTACGCATCGCAGAAGCGTTGATTTACCCGACCCCGAAGGGCCGATCAGGCAGACGACCTCGCCCGGTTCAACCTGAATATCAATACCGCGTAGCACCTCGTTTTTACCATAAGACTTATGTAGCCCCGTGATGCTCACCGATGCCGCCGATGTTACTGTGTCAGTCATGACAATCTCCCAAAGTCTTTGTCGTGGTTACTTGCGTGACGCGCCCGTGCGCTTCTCAAAATATGCGGATAGCTGCCCCAGCGGCACGGTAATAATCAGGTAGCACAGGCCCGCAACCACTAGGGGAGTGAGCCCTGCGCCGGATGCGGTAATACCTTCACGCCCGAATTTCGCCAGCTCGTACTGCGCGATTTGTACACCCAGCAGGTACACGAGGGAGGAATCCTTAGTCAGCAGAATAACTTCGTTAGTCAGCGGGGGGAGCACGATGCGGAATGCCTGCGGAATAATTACCGAGAGCATCGCCCGGGTGTGCGACATGCCCAGCGACCGTGCCGCCTCATACTGACCTTTCGGAACCGCCTGTAGGCCGGCACGCAGCACCTCGCTGATATAGGCAGAGGACACCAGTCCGAGGGAGAGTGTTACCGGAATGAGG
The DNA here is from genome assembly GCF_001810635.1 of Rothia sp. HMSC067H10. Classification (NCBI taxonomy): domain Bacteria; kingdom Bacillati; phylum Actinomycetota; class Actinomycetes; order Micrococcales; family Micrococcaceae; genus Rothia; species Rothia sp. HMSC067H10. The sequence continues at coordinate 41,781 of NZ_KV802279.1, read as the reverse complement.
TTATCGACAAACCGGATTTTGAAGGCGAGGGGAATGCCGTAGCCGAAGGCAAAGAACACCAAGAGCGCCGGAATGCCACGGAAAATTTCGACATAGATTGTCGCCAGCCACCGGTAGGGTGCGATCGATGAGATACGCATGAGTGCCAGGATAAGGCCAAGGCTTAGACCCACGGCGAAACCCAGGGCCGTGTAGATCAGGGTATTCTTGAGCGCTACTGTAATAACGTTCGGGAACTGCTTTTGCGCAACCTCAAGGTTGAATACCTGGCTGGACAGTGTTTTCCAGTCGGCAAGGGCAATAATAAGAACCGCGATAACCGCCAGCAGAGCATACTGGGAGTACCGGAACATAGCCTGTTTTTTGCGGGGAGATAGTTTATTCTGTGCCATCGTTACACTAACGTAGTCTGTGTTGATCGTGATATTCAGGATGCGCGGCGCACGTTAGCGAACGTACGCGCACCGCGCTAATCGCGGTTAGTTTGCGCTGGATGAAGATGCGGATGAGGGCGAAGACTTAGTCTTGGTCCACTTTTCCTTGATCTTATCGAGTTCGCCGCTGGACTTGAGCTGCTGAATTGTCTTATTTGCTTTATCCAGCAGGGCTTTCTTTTCGGGGGCTACCGCACCGGCAATCTGGTCGGCATTTTCCGAGGTCTGATAGGCGATCTTGAAAGAGTCGGGGTCTTTGGTCAGAGCCTCAGAAATAACCGAGAGGTTTGCCGAGACGGCCTGCACCTGACCGGTCTTCAATGCCGAGAACATGAGTTCGTTGTCCTCGTACTGCACAACGTCCGCGCCTTTTTCTTTGGCATAGGATTCGCCGCTGGTTGCCTGCTGAACGCCGACTTTGGCGTTCTTAAGATCTTCGACGGAGGAGATCTTGGAATTTTTGGGAACCAGAATTGCCTGGTTGTCTTCGAAATAAACGTCGGTGAATTCCATTTTGGATTTCCGCTCGTCGGTTACGCTGATACCCGCGAGCGCAATATCGCATTGTCCGCTGGTGAGCCCGGTACCCGAATCGAGGCCTTCAAAGCTGATGGAGGTGAGTTGTGCTTCTGCGCCCAGGTCTTTGGCGATAGCGTTTGCGATATCTGCATCGATACCTACGATTTTTCCGTTTTCTTCGTATTCGAAGGGCATGTAGGGGGTGTTGGTGCAGACGGTGAGGACGCCGTTGTTGATAAGGTTTACCTCTCCGTTTTCGCCGTCGGATGCGGTTGAGACGCATCCGGTGAGGACGAGGGGTGCGAGCGCGAGGATCGCGAGGGACTTTTTGAGGTTGGGTTTTGCGGTGAAAATCGACATGGTGTGCTCCGTGTGTAGAAAATTTTGATGTTTTCCATTGTGCACCTGTGCGATAAAGAATGCAAGTATGCCTATAAATATTCACTATTTTTCTGATTAAATGAAGAATTATGTATGCATAGTATGCATAAAACCAGGAATACTGTCGCGCCGTGGCGGGCGGCGGGAGAAACGTGCTGCACGTGCGCAACACCGGGCACAAGAGTGCATATTTTCGTGAGTTAAAGTGTTCGCCACCTCAGATGACGCATCAGGAGGTGCTCAACTACCCCACGGGCGGCAGAACATGCCACAATTGAAGGCGTGAGCAACGTAGAGAAAAATGTTCAGGGTACCCGCGCAACCCTTGACAAGAAGACCGGCGATATCGCCGCCATGTTTGACACCGTCGCGAAGCGCTACGACCTGATGAACGGCATCTTATCGCTGGGACGGCACATCTACTGGCGCAAGCAGACCGTTGCCGCCGTAGATGCGCATCCCGGGCAGAAGGTCCTCGACGTTGCCGCCGGTACCGGAACCTCATCTGAGCCTTTCGCCGACGCCGGGATTGATGTTATCGCCGCGGACCTTTCCGAAGGAATGCTGGAGGTCGGGCGCAAACGCCGCCCCGATATGACCTTCGTGCGGGCGGATGTCACCGACCTTCCCTTCGAAGACGACAGCTTCGATGCCGTCACCATGTCTTACGGTTTGCGTAACGTTGCAGACTATCCCCGTGCGCTGAGCGAACTGTACCGGGTTACTAAGCCCGGCGGGCGCATCGTGGTACTGGAATTCTCAACCCCAACCTTCGCCCCTTTCGGTAAGGTGTATAAGGAATACATTATGAAGGCGATACCGCCCGTAGCGCGCGCGATCTCCTCGAACCCGGAATCCTATGTATATTTGGCGGAGTCGATTATCGATTGGCCGGATCAGAGAACCCTTGCCCACAAGTTCGCGCAGGCGGGCTGGCAGGACGTCAAATATCGTAATCTCAGCGGCGGAATTGTGGCCATTCACCGTGGTTTCAAACCCCAAAACTAACACTCAGCACATCATCATTGAGCAACACACAGTATACAGCTACGCACCAACACACCGGAGAAGGCATCGTGAGCACCTCAGAGCAATCCATTGCAGCCACCGACCTGATGGCAGGACTTGATTTCAACCTGCCCGCCGGGTTTGAGCTCATTGCGTCCGACCCGCAGCTTGGCCCCCAGATTCTTACCTCACTGGCGCGGATTGAAGAGCGGCTTGCCGAGGCTATCAGCTACACCGATAAGCTCGCCGATGTTGCCGCCCGACACTTACTGCTCGCCGGTGGAAAGCGCGTGCGTCCCCTCTTGACTCTGCTTGCCGCCGCCGTGGACGGGCAGATTAACGACGACGTGATTGAGGCCGCAGTGGTCGTCGAACTCACCCATCTAGCGACCCTCTACCACGACGATGTGATGGACGATGCGCCCAAACGCCGCGGAGTCGATACCGCCCAGACCATTTGGGGAAATTCCGTCGCCATCCTGACGGGTGACCTCATTTTCTCGCGTGCCTCGCTGCTGGTCTCCGATCTGGGTACGCGACCCATGAAAATTCAGGCGCAAACCTTCGAAAGCCTGGTGCTGGGACAGCTCTACGAAACAACCGGCCCGCGCGAGAACCAAGATATTCTCGATCACTATATTGCCGTGATCGAAGGGAAAACAGGTTCGCTGATCGCGGCGGCGGGGGAGTACGGCTCACTCTTGGCGGGCGCCTCCGAAGAGGTTATTCAGATGCTCGCCACCTACGGCGAACTCGTGGGCGTGGCATTCCAGCTCGCCGATGATGTGATTGATATCGTCAGCGATGGTGCGTCCTCCGGGAAAACCCAGGGCACCGATCTGCGTGAGGGCGTGCCGACCCTGCCGACCATCCTGCTCAACCGTGCCGCAGAGGCCGGGGACGAATCAGCCCGTCAGGTTCGAACACTCATTGAGGCAGACCTCTCGAGTGACGATGCGCTTGCCGCCGCCGTATCCGCGCTCGCCGCGCATCCGGTCACGCAGGAAGCGTGGCAGATAGCCTATAATTGGGCGGATCGCGCGATCGCGGCCATTGCGCCGCTGCCGGATTCCACCGCGAAGGCGGCGCTGGAATCCTTCGCGCATGCCGTGGTGCATCGCGAGGGCTAAACTGCGTGATACGGTTGCTTCAGGAAGACTTCTTCACGAGAATGTGTATATCGATGCAGCGTAGTGTGTGAAGAACGCCCAGGTGGAGCTGAACTCGATAGAGTTCTTTAAGGGAAACTATGGCCCACAAGACCGTTACCGCATATCAATCTGCCGCAATATTCTTCAGTTCGGTTATAGCGGCTGCGGCAACGTTTGCTATATCGGTTATTGCTGCATACTTTTTATCGCACAGTGAATTTAGGCAGTTTCAGTCCGCATTCTGGCCTCTCGTGTTCGGAATTTACGGCATAACCGGCGCTATTCAGCAGGAAACAACGCGGGCAGTCGGGGCGTCCCTTCTGCAGAATCCGGAATCACGAACACACACCAATAGACTTTCATATTCCGCCGTGGCAGCCCTGTTAGGCCTGGGTATTGCCGCGATCGTCGTCATGACTTCACCGCTGTGGTCCTCTGCTTTCCCCACCTACCCGCAGATGAGTGTTGTACTGATAGAGTTTGGCGTCGTAATGTACGCCGTCTACGCTGCGGTTAGCGGCGCATCCGCAGGGCGGGATTCCTGGTATTTTTACGCCGTTTTAGGTAGCGGTGAGGCACTGATACGTTTGGCGGCAACACTGGCGGCGGTAGTGTTGTCGTGGCACCTGCTCGGATTTGAGACCGCCGTTGTCGTCGCCTCGCTGATCTGGCTTCCGTGCGTCGTATTTTCACGTACCGGGCGGCGCGTCTGGCACGCGAGCATTGATGTTAGTTCGCGGCGGTACACACGAAATATTGTGATGCTCATGCTTTCGTCCGCCGGTGCATCGATTCTTATGACGGCGTTTCCCTTTTTCTTACAGTTCACAACGCAGGATCAAAGCGCACAGTTCAATGCCTTGGTCGCTGCTATTGGGGTTACACGTTCGCCGATTATGATGCCGCTTCAGGCCTTTCAAGGGGTCGCCATATCGGCTTTCTTAAAGCACCAAGATCACCCACTGCGCGCTTTAGCACGCCCGTGTCTGTGGGTCCTGGGAATCGGCGTTTTCGGCGCACTGCTTGCCTATCTTATCGGACCTTTTCTCTTTGACATTTTCTACTCTAAATATGCCGGTCTTGCACCCGGAATGATGCTTGCTATGTTGACCCTTGAATCCGCGATTATCGCCGTGCTTGTGCTCGCCGGAAATCTGGCTATTGCCTTGAATATGCACCGTTTATATGTGAGCGGTTGGGTTTGTGCGGCTGCGTTGGCCTTGCTCCTGCTGCACATGCCGCTGGATGTGGTGAGCCGTACCGAACTCGCCCTCGGGGTTGCTCCGCTGTGCGGATTCACGGTAATTCTGGTGGGAATCTTGAGGGGTTCAAAGGTAGAGAGCCGTAAAAGTACCGATAAATCCGGTCTCTTCCAGGATGCACCTGCTGCTCGGCATGAGAGGCCGTGAGGGCTGAAGATCGAGAAGTATTAGTTTAAAAATGCTTGCGTTTATCTATTACATTCCCCTCATAAATCCCACAGAATCCCACATGATGGGCTATCATTGACCAAATAGCCTACATCAGGTAAACCTAAAGAACGTCTGTGCCCATACATCATTGAGAGCACAGAGCACCCGGAGAGTCGCGCCCAAACCCTAGCGCGCCTCCGTTCACGACGACATGCTCCGTCTACCCTCAAAGGCGCATCGTCGCGTGACGTGCATACATGAACATCTAGACCGAGGTAACCACTATCATGGGTACAAAACCCGCCAAGACCCCGGCGAAGCGTGAAGGCTTCTCCAGCCGCAGGGTCTTCCTTTTTGCCGCCATCGGCTCAGCTGTTGGTCTGGGAAATATTTGGCGTTTCCCCGCTGTTGCTTACAAGAACGGTGGCGGCGCCTTCATGATCCCGTACATCGTGGCGTTGCTGACCGCAGGACTCACCTTCCTCTTTTTCGACTACGCGATTGGCCACCGCGGGCGCGCATCGTCTCCGTTGGCATTCCGCCGCCTCAACCGCAAAACCGAGTTTATCGGCTGGTGGCATATGGGCATTAGCGCGGTTATTGCCATCTACTATGCCGCAGTTATCGCCTGGGCAGTGCGGTACATGATTTTCTCATTCAACCAGGAGTGGGGCAGCGACGCGAAAACCTTCTTCATGAAGGACTTCCTGAAAGTGGGGGATCCGAAGCTTTCCTTTGACTTTAACCCCGGCATTCTCATTCCGCTCGTGCTGGTGTGGATTTCCCTGATCGTCATCATGGCGCTGGGCGTACAAAAAGGCGTGGGTGCCGCCAATGTGGTGTTTATGCCTCTGCTGATCTTTATGTTCGTGGGTCTGGTTGCGTACTCGCTCACCCTGCCCGGCGCGATGAACGGCCTGAACACCCTGTTCACTCCCAACTGGGGTGCGCTAACTAATGGCGAGGTGTGGGTCGCCGCCTACGGTCAGATCTTCTTCTCGCTCTCCATTGGCTTTGGCATTATGGTGACTTACGCATCCTACCTGAAGCCCAAGACCGACCTGACCGGCTCGGGTGCCGTCGTGGGCTTCGCCAACTCCGGATTTGAGCTGCTGGCGGGTATCGGTGTGTTCGCGGCGCTGGGCTTCATGGCGCAGGCACAGGGTATCGCCGTGGATAAAGTTGTCGAAGAAGGAATAGGTTTGGCTTTCATTGCCTTTCCCACCATTATTTCGCAGGCTCCGGCGGGAGCGCTCATCGGGTTCCTGTTCTTCGGTTCGCTCCTCTTCGCAGGGTTCACCTCGCTCATCTCAATTCTTGAGGTCATTATCGCCGGTGTACAGGATAAAGCAGGCACCTCACGCCTGACCTCGACTATGATCGTGATTATCCCGCTGGCGATTATCTCGACACTGCTGATGCCCACCGCATCCGGCCTGTACATGCTGGATATACTCGATACCTTCGTGAATAACTTTGGCATTCTTGCCGCTGGTCTCACCTCTATTGTCGTGATCACCTATGGCGTGCGGGCTCTGCCGACCCTGCGGGAGCACCTGAACTCTGTTTCCTCCTTCAAAGTGGGTTGGATCTGGATGATTCTCTTAGCGGGCGTTACCCCGCTGATCCTGGGGTACAGCCTGATCTCCACGCTCGTGAAGACCATTAATAAACCCTACGGAGGTTACCCAGCAGATCTGCTCGGCATCTTCGGTTGGGGCATGGTGGCATTACTGGTTATTGGCTCCATCGTGATTTCATTCCTGCCGTGGTCGCATAAGTCACGTGCTGCCGAGGAACCTCCGGCACCGCCCGTTATCGGCGGTAAACTCGCCCACACGCATGTGGACGATGCCGCGTTGAAAGCACATGCAAAAACACAGGGTGAGGAGGCATAATGAGCGGTGCAGCTATCGCTATGATGATCGTGGCAATCCTCATTATCTGGGGCGGCCTGGTGTTTGCCCTCGTAAACCTGAGCAGGCACCCCGAAGAACCTGAGGATGATGCTGTCGAGCAGGCAGCCACCGAATAATACCGTTTACGCGCGCGGGCAGGTCTGCGGACTGTGCCCGGTACGTAGAAATATAGAATACTCGCGCACTCGGCGCGAATAAAAAGTGTTGGCATGAGAACTCTGACCGGTTCTCGTGCCAACACTTTTATGCATATACGGCAAGGGCTCAGGATTTGTCGGAGGCACTCGCTGCGGAATCTTCGGTGTCTTCGGGCGAGAGCTGCACCGCGTCCAGAAGATAGTTCTGTTCACGGTCATCGCCGCCCTCAGAGGACTGAGAAATCTGCACAATAGGGATCATGCCGGTCTCGACCGCCGTGAGCTTCGACGGGCGCGAAGTGCGTGAGGCGCGCACCGCATCCACCGTGAAAATTACGATAGCCACCCAAATTAGAGATAAGCCAATCCACTTATCCGGGGTAATCCTATCGTGCAGCACGAAGAGCGCCAGGAAGAACTGAATGGTCGGTCCCATATACTGCACCATGCCGATCACCGACAGAGGCAGCGCTCGCGCCGCCGCTGAGAAAAGAACCAGCGGAGTTACCGTGACAATGCCGGTGGAAGCAAGCAGCCAGAAATGCCCGGGGCCTTGCGAAAACAACGTGAGCTGTCCCTGCGTATTCATCCACCACAGCACCATGAGCGCCACCGGAAGCAAAATAAAAGTCTCAAGCGATAGCGACACCACCGGATGCACACTCGACCCCACCCGCGCCTTGAGCAGCCCATACGTTCCGAAGGTGAAGGCAACGCCTAATCCCAGCCACGGAATCTGCCCGTACACCACGCTCATAATCAGCACTGCCACGGTCGAAATCCCGATAGCGACCCACTGAATTTTTCGCAGCCGCTCGTGCAGGAACACGACTCCCAACACCACGGAGACCAGCGGGTTAATAAAATACCCCAGCGACATGTCAATCGTATGCCCGTGCGTGGTGGAGTACACATAGATCATCCAGTTCGCGCCGATCAGCAAAGACGCGACCGTCAAAATACCCATAGTGCGCGGGGTACGCACCGCCTGGTTAAACGGCTTGGTCAACCGGAAAATAGGGAGCAGAACCGCGCAGAATGCCAGTGAAAAAATCACACGCGAGAGCACAATCTCCAGCGCAGACGAAGACGCCATGAGATAGAAATACAGCGGCAGCATACCCCAGATCGCGTAGGTGGTGAAAAGGCAGATAAAACCATTGCGGGTCTGTGCAGCGTGTGCCGCCGTGCCTGGTGCGGATGTGGATGCTGTAGCGCTGTGAGCGTTCTGCGCCATAGTGTGAGGGATCCTCCCTACCTGTGAACGAAAGATGAGATGTGAACTTCTAACAACTCTACTCCTACCGCACTCTCGCGCACGAGTACGAGGCGCCGACTGGCGGAGGCGAGTCGCCTATTAAACGCCGATGGGGCGCAACATAATACAGCGTTGCACCCCACCGGAATGATGAAATTCCTGGGTCAGGATAATATGCCGCAGGTACGGGGTAAAGACCCTGTACACCTGCTGGTACCGCGTTGTCTACAGACCGAAGAACCGCGAGAAGAAGCCCTTCTTCTTGCCGGTTTCCTGAGTCTGCTCCTGCTCCTCGTGCTGATCAGCCTTCTGTTCGGCGGGTTCGATCACCGGAATTGCAGTTGCCGGGGTGTTCTCGGTCTGCGGTGCGGATGCGTCGGTACCTGAAGCGGCAGGTTTGGGTGCCTGCTTCGGCTGTTGCTGGGCACCTGCCGCAGCGGGCTTCTGTGCGCCGGGCTGAGGAGTGGTCTGTCCCTGGCCTGCACTCGCGCCGGGTTTGCCAGCTGCGCGCGGGGTGATCGATGTGCGGGAATTCGAGGTATCGGAGGCACTGGGTTTCGTCGCCTTAGCCTGACCCGCAGGTGTGCCGGTCTGTGCCGCAGCAGCGTTCGGAACGACATCGCCGGGTAGGGTATTGACCGTTACGCGACCGTGCTCGGAATCCTCGCGTGGATCCTGATCGAAGGGAGCCTCGGTATCCGGGTAGAGGTTCTCGGTCGTGCGTACACCCGCCACCGGTTTCTGCGATGCGCCAGCGGGTACAGTGCGCTCTGCGGCCGCCGCAGGAGCCTGAGGCTGAGCCGGTGCTGCCTCTTCCTGCTGTGCATTTTCCTGCGCGGGGGTGCTCTCTGCTGCCTGTGCTGCCTCGGGCTTCTGCGCGGTGGGTGCCTGCTCGGCTTCGGCACGTGCCGCCGCACGCTCTGCCGACTGCTGTTCGCGCAGAGCCACCTGCTCTGCAGCCTCGGCGGCGGCAGCCTGCTCAACTTCAGCGCGTTCAGCCGCCAATTCCGCACGGTACTGCTCAGCCTCTGCGGCAAGCTGCGCAAGTTCTTGGGCGGTAACCTCGGGCTTCGCGCGCTCAATACCGCTGATGCGCCCCTCATCGAACCACAGCCGCAGGGCGCCGTCGGTCATGGTGAGTACCACGGTGGCCTCGGTATCCCAGGCGGTATGGAACCCGCGCTGACGCGCATAAGAATTAACGGCGAGTGGATGATCGTGAATATCTTCGCTTTGCAGAGCCTTCGCAATCACGCGCCCTACACCTTTGTACGTGGGCGCATCCAGGGTCAATTCGGGGCTGTCAATCAGGCTCCACGCCCGCACAGACCCCGACGGCAGAGGATAGTGAGCGTATAAACCGGTCACCGTTTTCGTTGCCAGAGTCAGGCGACGCGCCAATCCCTCTGAGAGCGGAATTTCGTCGGTACTCAGCTCCAGCACTGAATCGCGTTCACCGGCATCTCGCGCCTGCAGCGCCGCTGAGACTACCGCATTTGGAAAATATCCCAATTGCTGCCACGACCAAATCCAGGTTCCACGGTTTTCAGATTCGGTACCGAGCAGGTAGGGTTGAAAAGACACCGGATCGGCGGCCTTGAACGTGAGGGACTGTTCGGCGAAGTTTACGTCGTAGTCAGCAGACCCAATGAGTTCAGCCAACCGCGCCTGGTATTCGGTCGAGATAAAGATTGATGCGTCAATAAGATCCTGCAAAGAATTCGTCATAGGTTAAGGGTAACAACCTTTTTGGTGTGAGTACCCACAAACTGTACCAATTTTGTGGGTCGGATGGAGAAAAAATTTGAACAAGAGACAACTCGGTAACCGATGCTAGAGCACACACGCAAAAGTGTGTTCCCTAACCTATCATGACGTTATAAATCGGCGTGACGGCGGATGCTTCGCTAAAATCAATAGAGTAGCGGGTAGCTTCCCGCCGGGATCTAAGATGCAAGCTGACGATAAAGGAATGGAAAACCATGACGGATACCCGACGTTCTGAACCGACGAGTAGAGCCGCCCGCACCCAGGATGCGCTCAACCGTATCGGTAGCTGGCTTCTTGATGTCGTCAAGGCTGAGCCCGGGTGGAGCGAGATGATCCTCGACGTAAAACCCCTCGCCGGGCAGGTCTATATTCGCGTGCGTGAATTCCGTGACGGCGAAGAGTACATCGGTTCGGTGGGTCCCCTCAAGGAAGATTCGCCCGTACTGCCCGATCTTCGCAAGCTCCAGCGCGCCGCCTACGACGGCAACTGCGGCACCTGGTTTACCGCATCTGTGGTGGTGGCGGCCAATAACTGGCCCGAACCAAAGTTCAGTGTGGGGGCATCTTATAACCGCGACGAAGAACCGGAGAACTGGGGTACTGAAGGAACCCTGAGTGCTTCGGATGTGCGCGAGCATCTGCACATGTTCCCGCGCGATTCCGAGCGTATTCCCGCTTGGGCAACCGAACGTATGCACGGTCGAGCTCGTGATGTTTCGGGCTTGCATAAAGAAACCGATTACGAGGTTCCCAATCCCTACCTCGCCGCTGCACTCGAAGCTTTCAAGAAGGACGTCAAAGAACGAACCCTCATTAACGTAGTGCGCACCATGCTCGGCGGCGATTTGCTCGTGGATGCTTCCGGCTCAACTATTGTTCCCGCAGGGCACCTTGATATTGGTCCCGAATCGCAGCTGCGCTACCAGGTTATTCGCCTTGAAAACGGGATGCAGGCGCTATGCGTATTCTCGTCGGCAGAGTATGTTTCGAAAAGCTACATGCGTGAAAACTCCGACGATGACGAGCTGATTCTGCGCGAACCCGCCGTCAAGATTTTCATGGATTTCTTGAGCAACCCCGACCTTGATCTGATTGCGATAGATCCGGGTTCCAACCACGAATGCTATATTGAGCGCGCCCAGGTGCAGTGGGTTGTGAACTCGCCCCGCAACGACGGCGCGAAAATGGCTCTTATCAACGACAATATGCAGCAGCTTCTCGGTTCGTTGGTGGCACCAAACTCTATTCTGGTGGTGGCCATCGACCCCAAGAGTAAGGTACAGGGCCCCGCATTCGTCCCGGATAATGAAGGCAACCCCACGAATATGCTGGCGTTCACCTCGCCAATTGAAGTTGCCGCTATTGACCCCGCGATTGAGGTGCGCGTAGCGCATGCGATTGAGGTGCTGACCCTCGCGGAACAGCTCAACGCCCCGGGCATTCAGATCAATTACTTCAACCCCAGCGCTGTGCTCGACATCAAGCAGATCCGCGAGCTCCTCGATATTGTGCGTGAACAGGAAGCGGTCTTCGGCGCTTCTCCCGCTGGTGCTGGTGCATCCGCATAGTTCGTAAAATCCGTCACGCTAAAATCGCCCGGAAGAAACACCCATACGGTGTTATCTCTTCCGGGCGATTTTTGCGTTTGGAAAGGTTGTATTATACAGGTCGGCTTCTATAATGTGTAGCAAAGCTGTTCTCATGCAGTCAGGGAATGACGATATACCCATCATCGACCCGAGCAGGAGATATACGTAATGGCCTTTTCTCATACATCAGAAGAGATAATTACCGGAGCGGGAATATATAAGTCGTTCCCCTCCGCCGGTTCGCGAGAGCAGCTATCAGTGCTGAAGGGAATTGACCTGCAGATTCAGCGGGGGAGTTTTACCGGAATTGTAGGACCTTCAGGCTCCGGTAAATCTACCCTCTTGAACTGTCTAGCGGGTCTTGAGCCGCTGACCTCCGGTACTGTAACTATAGCCGGTACAGATATTAGCTCTCTTCGCGGCAATAAACTTGTGGCATTCCGGCGCGATCACCTTGGGTTTGTTTTTCAATCGTATAACCTGATTCCGGCGCTGACGGCTTATGAGAACGTTCTGCTCCCAGCACAGCTTGCCGGGCTACGACACGCGCATCGTCGTGCTCGTGAGGCGCTGCATGCAGTGCACATGTTAGATTTTTCTCGCTCTTTGCCGAACCGTCTCTCAGGTGGTCAGGCTCAGCGCGTGGCTATCGCCCGTGCCTTAGCAAGCGGTGCAGAACTGATTTTTGCGGACGAGCCCACCGGCGCTCTCGACACTAAAACTGGGAATCTGGTTCTGGATATACTGCGCCATCTCGTCGATGAAGAACATCGGACTATCGTGATGGTAACCCACGACTTGGAGGCAGCATCCCGCACAGATACCGTTTTTGTGATGCGTGACGGAACTCTTCACGAAACATTAGAAAGCCCACATACTCCCGAAATTCTAGCGGCTCTCGACCGTGCGGCTACCTACGAAACGGATGCATCATGATGGTAAAGGTTGCGGTGAAACAGCTGCGCCGCACGTGGCGCGTGTGGGTAGGTGCCCTTGTCATGGTGATTGTAGGGGCGACGGGAATTACAGCGGTTAGGTTGCACCTTGCAACGGCCAGTACTATGCCCTCGGAGAAAGCCCGAGCAATTTTCTCGTTGGCATATGGCGAAGTAGCGTTTCTCATCGTGGCATCGGTGGCAATGCTCGCCTCCACAGCACGTTATGCTGTTGCGGCAACCCGTGCAGAGTATGCCCGGCTGCAATTGGTCGGTGTACTTCCTCGACAGGTCTTTACGATAGTGCTCGTACAGCTTCTAGCGGTAGGAGTCATAGGCGTCGTCTTTGGCTGCGGGCTGGGCATAGTGTGCGCTCAACCAATGCTTGATTATACGGTTCATCAAACAACCCTTCAGCAGACAGTACCGGTTGTTTATCTGGCGCATTCTATAGTAATAAGCGCTCTTATCGTGCTGGTCGTAACACTCTTCAGCGGAGTGCGGTCTGCACGGGCGGCTAGCCTGATGCCAGCGCTTTGGGCACTTCGTGAAACAGAAGAAACACCTGCCGTAAAATTCAGCTGTGGACGTTTGATCCTTACTCTCGTTTTGGCAGGATGCACCATAGCATTAGCAGTGGGTATACAGTTTGTCCGTATTGATCCTCACCAAGAGCGTGTAGGCGTGGTTATTTCAGGTGTAATAGGATTAGGTATTCTCCTGGGGCTTTGCCTGATTTCACTGCTGGCAGCACTTGCTCCGCTCCTCTCGACAGGGTTTATCAGCGTATGGAGCGCCATAATTCCCATGAGGTTATCGGCTTCATGGAGTATTGCCCGTAGGTTCATACAACATAGCGGCGGCAGGAGCGCAGCAACTCTAACCCCCGTTCTGATAGCGGTAGGATTGCCTGGAATTCTCTACACAGTATATGACACGATAGCAACGGGCATGAGTTCCGGTTCCGGTACCAACTCGGGTGGGCTGAGCGTTATTCTATCTCCTGCGCTTCTCACCGCGACTATAGGAGCTGCGACCATTATTTTTATGGGCTCCTTGAGTCGAAGCCGTGATTTTGCATTGCTGGTGCTAACCGGTGTTTCACGAGCAGTAATAGCGCGTATCGTGGTTTTTGAATCTCTGATGTATGCGCTCAGCTCGTTTCTGCTGGCTCTAGGGGGTATGGCCGTCGTCGGTCTTTCTGTATCAAGCCGATTCCCCGCTGAGACCAAAGTGACCAGCGCACTTGGCTGGGATGTGGCGGCGGTATCAGCAGGGTGCGCCTGGGTTATCCTATGCCTCGCCAACCTTGCGCCTGTACTGAGGTACAACCGCCTCAAACTTGTCAGCACAACATAACCGGTTAAAAATACGGGGTCGGTGACTCCACCTCACTGAAAGTCACCGGCCCCATAGTAGCAGCCAGCTGTGCGTCATGTTCTCGAATCTACAGGAGAACAGACGCTGCCGTATCTTATGAACCAGATGCGGCGGCTGCCACGGCCTCGCGAACGCGAGAACCGAGCTCAGGGTGAACGCTATCCCAGTATTGGAACGCGCGTTCACGAATCTCGTCGGAACGAACAGCACCTACGTGACCAGAGATGTTGCTGATCAGGCGTTCGCGTTCTTCGTCGTTCATGGTTACTTCGTAGAGGGTGCGTGCCTGCGAGAAATCATCGTCATCCGGGCGCAGGGTGTAGGCGGTGCGTACCAACTCGCCATCAGACTCCCAGCTACCTTCGCCAGCGCGTTCCGCATCCGCATGCGGGCCGCCCAAACTATTCGGCGCGTAGGTGGGAACGGAGGGGTCGTTGAAGTTGTAGCGCATCGAGCCGTCATGCGAATAGTTGTTCACCGGCGCCGCATGGGGTGCGTTCACGGGCAGTTGCGCGAAGTTGGTGCCGATGCGGTAGCGATGCGCATCCGGGTAGGAGAAGATACGACCGAGCAGCATCTTATCGGGCGAAGCCGCGATACCGGGCACAAAGTTCGAGGGGGAGAAGGCAGCCTGCTCGATTTCGGCGAAGAAGTTCTGCGGGTTGCGATCCAGCACCATGCGACCCACCTTGATCAGCGGGTAATCCGAGTGCGGCCAAATCTTCGTCAGATCAAAGGGGTTAATGCGGTAGGTCTTCGCATCCTCGTAGGGCATGATCTGCACATAGAGCGTCCAGGTGGGGTAGTCTCCACGCTCGATAGCCTCGCGCAGGTCGCGGCGGTGGAAGTCAGCATCCTTGCCCGCCATCTCGTTGGCTTCATCCTGGGTGAGGAAATCGTTGCCCTGCTCGGTCTTGAAATGGTACTTAATCCAGAAGCGCTCACCTTCGGAGTTAATCCACTGGTAGGTGTGCGATCCGAAGCCATCCATATGGCGCAGGGTTCGGGGCAAACCGCGGTCGCCCATCAGCCAGGTGACCTGATGTGCTGATGCCGGATTGAGGCTCCAGAAATCCCACTGCATGTCGTTATCGCGCAGACCCGAACCGGGCATACGCTTCTGCGAGTGGATAAAGTCGGGGAACTTGATGGCATCGCGAATGAAGAAGATAGGAGTGTTATTACCTACCAAGTCGTAGTTACCTTCGGTGGTGTAAAATTTCACCGCGAAACCGCGGGGGTCACGCCAAGTATCGGGGGAACCGGACTCGCCCGCCACGGTCGAGAAACGAATCAGCAGCTCAGTTTTAACGCCCGGCTGAAAGAGCGCCGCACGGGTGTACTGCGAAACGTCTTCGGTAGTTTCAAAGTAGCCGTATGCGCCGGTTCCCTTCGCGTGCACCACACGCTCGGGTACACGCTCACGGTTGAACTGAGCGAGCTTTTCAACAGTGTAAGCATCGTGCAGAACGATGGGACCATCGGCGCCCACGGTGAGCGAATGATCATCTGAAGCTACCGGCGTGCCAGTGCTCGTGGTGGTGTAAGAACCGGGATGAATGGGGTTCTGTGGGGTCTGATACATATTTGCTTCTTCCTGTGTTTTTGATGATGCTATGTGGTTTTCGACGAGCATTCTTCCTGTTTTAGGGTGCAGCTAACGAACACTAAGGCGCTGTTTCACGCCCGGAGTAAGGTGTGGGAATGTGGTTCGTTAGTGCTGAACGCTCGCTGCGGCTTGCACCTGGCTCTTCGCCAGTTCTGCTTCTGCCTCTGTTTGACAGTCTGCGCAGACGCCTCGATACAGTACGTCTGCGCTGATAATTGCCATGCCGTGGAAGTCGCTGGGAGTTAGGCAGGGTGCTGAGCCAACAGCGCAGTCTACATCCTGAACTTTTCCGCAGCGAATGCAGAATGCGTGGTGATGATTATCGCCCGTGCGAGTCTCGTAGAGCCCCGGGGTTCCCGGCGGCTCAAACTTATGCAGCATGTCGATATTCGTCAGATCTGTGAGGATCACATACACCGACTGCACGGTAATGGTGGGAATCTCTTGCCGTACAGCTGTAACTATTTCTTCGGCATTAGTATGGGGATGAGCCTGAACTGCACGCAGGACAGCAAGCCGCTGTTTAGTGACCCTGCGCCCCTTAGCGCGCAAGTTTTGCGACCAAGATTCCGTGAGAAGCTCGGTCGCGGATTCTGCTGCCAACGGTAGCACGCCGGTGTGGGAGCATCCGTGAAGAGGATGCTCGGGTTCCGGGTGTGCGTTCGTATCTAGGGGTTCGGTCATGAACAATACTCTACCGTTAATCTGACTTTTTCACAATTATAATTACGATAAATTCATAATAAACACCGTGGTCAGGGTACTTTCGCCATGACACTATGTCGCTAAAACCCCGAATTTCTGGCCGGTAGCAGAATACTCTGAGACTTCATGTGACCTTGCTCGCATTCATGGAACCTGTGGGTGTGAGAATATGAAATACACGCTAGTGGCGAATCTGGATGTCTGCCTTGTATATACCCCGTATGCTGTAATCTAATACGTTCACGGCAACACGATTTCTAAAGGTACACGCAATGCACAAACACTATAACGGGCTTAAGACCGCCTTTCTGCTGGGCGGTATGGTCGGTCTGCTGATGCTTATCGGCGGCGGTCTTTCAACATACTTCCGCAGCTCAATTTTTATCTGGGGCTTCGCCCTTGTGAGCTTAGGTACCGTTGCATATTCATACTGGAACTCCGATAAACTCGCGCTACGTTCCATGAACGCCTATGCCGTTACCCGCGAGGATGTTCCGGTTCTGTATGACATTGTCGAGGAACTTTCCTCGCGCGCCGGTCAGCCTATGCCGCGCCTGTATGTGGCGCCCACCCAGACTCCAAACGCCTTCGCGACCGGACGTAACCCGCGCAATGCCGCCGTCTGCTGCACCGAAGGCATTTTGCAGCTTCTTGACGAACGCGAAATGCGCGGTGTGCTTGGGCACGAGCTTATGCACGTCTACAACCGCGATATTCTTACAAGCTCGGTGGCAGCCGGTATTGCAACTCTGATTACGGCGGCGGCACAGATTGTTGGCTTCGGCTCCATGATGGGAGGGAACCGTGAGCGCGGCGGCGGAAACTTCTTGAGCATAATCCTGATGTCGCTTCTGGCTCCCATTGCTACGGCGGTTATCCAGATGGCTATCAGCCGCACCCGTGAATACGATGCCGATGAAGATGGTGCAAAACTCACGGGCGATCCGATTGCACTTGCCTCCGCCCTGAATAAGTTGGAGAAGGGTGTCTCGCTCTACCCTATGGATCCCAAGAATCAGCAGGTTGTGAATACCTCGGCCTCTATGATTGCGAACCCCTTCGGTGGCCTGAAGAACTTCATGTCTACTCACCCACCGATGGACAAACGCATCGCCCGCCTGCAGCAGATGGCGCGTGATAACGGTCAGCTATAAAACCTGCATACGTGTTTGTCTTATAGGCGAAAGGCGGGGTGGTTACCAAAACTGGTAACCACCCCGCCTTATTGGTGCGCTGATGCCGCGTGCACAGCAGAGGTGTCTAGCGATAATTCACGAACTGCAGATCAACGTCAAGATCTGCGCCTTTAAGCAGTGAAATCACGCTCTGCAGATCGTCACGAGACTTCGAGGATACGCGCAGCTCATCGCCCTGAATCGTAGCCTTCACGCCCTTAGGCCCTTCATCGCGGATCAGTTTGGAAATCTTCTTAGCCTGATCCTGTGCGATGCCTTCCTTGATGGAGCATTCGATGCGGGTCTCTTTGCCAGAAGCGTAGGGATCACCCGCATCCAGGGACTTTAGCGAAATACCACGTTTGACGAGCTTTGACTGGAAGACGTCGAGCACTGCGAGAGCTCGTTCTTGGGCGTTTGCCTTAATGAGAATCTTCTCGCCCGAGAAGTCGAGTTCAGCACCGACACCACGGAAATCGTAGCGCTGCGAAACCTCTTTTTGTGCCTGGTGTAGGGCGTTGGAGACCTCTTGTTTATCAACCTTTGAGACAATATCGAAAGAAGATTCGCTTGCCATAAACCTATGTCCTTTCGTTGTGTTTGTGCGGAATACGACGTTATCTTTCCCTCATAGAATACCTGTTTTCTGTTGCGCTCACAGATAATTTTCAGGTTCTTTGATGCGTTTCTCAGCTGTTGTTAACCTTGAACATCCAGAATGGAAACATGGCTACACAATACTCGTCAACGACTGGCAGCGTGAATCGCGAAGAAGCTCGCGATGCTGAAACCCTGCTGTTCCTTGACCTCTACAGTTCGATTGGTTCTGAACCTGAGAACATCCCTGAGGCAGAGCGGGTGGACGCGGTTCAGAGCGAAGACTCTTCGGATGTTGTTGAGCCTCCTGCCTTCGAGGGAATCGGCTCAACGCTGACAGATCCCAAACTCGTTGCCCGCTTCGAGGGAGTGCGGCGCGATCTTGCTCGTGAGATTCGAAGTGAGATGTGCACAGTTGAACAGGCGCTACGCTATCTTGAGCATTTGGAAATTACGCTTCTGATGGAGCAGGACGGCGACCTGTAAACTCGCCTGAAAAACAGCCTCCGAAAACGAAAAACAGCCCAAAAAGTTGTATTCGTCACAAAGCTAGGCTCTGGCTTCACAAGTTCATTAAAAACCTGTACAGTAGTCTCTGTTCGCTTGAGCGAACTTCTAGCCTAGCTAGTTCGGCAGATTACCCGAGCGGCCAAAGGGGGCTGACTGTAAATCAGCTGGCACAGCCTACGGGGGTTCGAATCCCTCATCTGCCACCCTAAAAAGAACCCGGTTACTTCGGTAGCCGGGTTCTTTGCATGTGGTACCTTCGCGCACCCGCTAAAAATGCCCGCTCACGGCAAAAAGACAGGGTTTATGACGCGCTTTAAACTATTTGTTAGTCTGTGAGTGAAAAATTAGCGCAATGTACGTGCAGGGTGTAGCGTTATCTCCATGGCTACTATTGAAATCACCCAGCAGAACCTTACCTCGACTGTCGAGGGCAACGATATCGTATTCCTCGATTTCTGGGCAGACTGGTGCGGTCCCTGCAAGCAGTTCGCTCCCGTCTACGAGGCAGCCTCCGAGAAGTACAGCGATATCGTCTTCGGCAAGGTGGATACCGAGGATCAGAGTCAGCTGGCACAGGCCGCAGGCATTACCTCCATTCCCACCATTATGGGTTTCCGCGGCGGTATTCTCGTCTTCTCCCAGCCCGGCGCGCTCAACGAGTCCCAGTTCGAGCAGGTGATTACTTCGATCCGCGAACTCGATATGGATAAGGTTCGTGAAGAAATGGCAACTGCAGAGCAGAACTAGCCATTTCATCATAGAGATAGTTAGGTGATAAACCCGCCCGGTGAAGGGCAGTTTATACGTGTGGAGTCGGTACTTTTTACGGTACCGGCTCCACACGCATATTAAAAATCCCGGTAATCCGGAATACTGATACGCGCACCATACCGGGGCTTGCGAATGCCCGCCTCCTGAATAAGGCGCACAACTCGCTGCCGGTGACCGGCGTAAGGGGCAAGCAGACGGAGCATTCCGGCATCGTCGGTGCGTTCTCCTGTAAAAGCAAACCCCACTGTATGCGCTAAGTGGTAGTCGCCCACGCTGACAGCATCTGGATGCCCGCAGAAACCTTGAAGAGTTTCCGCCACCGACCAGGGGCCAACTCCCGGAATATCGTCGAGAGCCGCCGCAAGGTGCGCGATACGACCGGTTGCCCCAAGGCGTTTGAGCGCATCGGCACGTTGGGTAAAACGGTAAACCGTGCTGTATCGGGCGGAATCTACTCGCGCACGATGCCAATCCCATGAGGGAATTGTGGCTAGAACCTGAGCGGTAGGGTATATCCGCAGGTAAGGAGGCTGTGCCGGATTGCCGCTGAAGGGCGCGGACTCGCCGTATCGCCTGACAATCCAGCGCAGTGCGTCAAAAGCCTCCGGCTGGGTCACCCGCTGTTCTAAGATTGCTACCAACATATGCCGGGTGAGCTGTCCGGATGCGCTTAGCCGCAGCCCCGGATTATCACGATAAGCACGCCGAATTTTCAGTGGCAGATGCTCAAAAGCGGGAAGCTTCGCAAACTCTTCTCGGGGATCGTGCAGGCCCAGCCACGCGGGCATAAGGGAGGCAAAGTCTTCAAGCTCGCTGTAGACCTGTTCGGTAGGGAATGCATCGTCGGGTGTAGCGGGGGAGGACTCCGCCCACAGGCAAACCTGAACCGGAGCATTCAGCGCAGAGGTTGCGCCCTCGAAACGACGGGTAAAGTACAGGGTCGCGGGCAGCTGCAGGGACGGCGTGTGCGCCCCGGTCCACAGGGTATCGTCCGCCGCGTGTGAGCGCTCAGAACGCGGGGCGCGCAGACGGCAAAAAGTCGGATCGGTCGGGCCGCGCTGTAAACGACCGAGTGTCTGCCCTACATGCACCGGAACGTGTGGGTAAATAAGAGCCTGTACCCCTACCGTGATGCGCGCCGTCAGTGCTGAGGTGCGCATCGGTAAACGGGAAAGCTCGATGCGGTATGCGTCATCAGGTACGGATTCGGTGGGCACAGCATCCTTAGTGTGTCGGCTAGAAAATATACGCGTGAGATATATCTTGAGTTAACTGCGTAAAGAAGGCGCAGATCTCGGGATAACGTTTAATAATAGGATACCCTGAGTAGTAACTATATATTTCACAGGTGAGCGGGCGCACCGGCGACGTAGCGTGACTTAAGAACGTGTGTGCTTGCCACCGGGCACCAAACACAACAAACACGAGGAAAACGCATGGCGGCTGAGGTGAGTGCACCCGACTCGGAACCTACCGAGAAATCGGCGAAAACTTCTGCATCACAACATACCGGGGCACATCGTTCGGTGACCGCGGGCAGAGTACTGGTGGCGATTATGCTTGCCCTAGCGGTTTTTGCTCTCTATTGCTATTACTCCGTTCAGCAGCTTAAGCACTGGATTACCCCTTCATGGGATCTTGCGATTTTCACGCAGATGGCGCAGGCATATTCGCATTTTGACATGCCAATTGTGCAGATTAAAGGAACCGATTTTAACCTGTGGGGCGATCATTTTCATCCTATTCTGGTGCTCTTAGGGCCTGTATATGCGGTTTTCCCTTCGCCGCTGATGCTCTTGGTGGTTCAGAATTTTATGATTGCTGCCAGCGTCTATATGATGGTGCGGTTTACGCAGCGGGCGTGTGCCTTCTCCTCAAATACCAAACCCGAACCTGTGGGAACTTTCGTGGGTGTTCTTCTGGGTGCTGCCTTCGCCCTCAGCTACGGTGTGCAGCAGGCGGTGGCTGCGCAGTTCCATGAGGTTGCCTTCGCTCTGCCGTTCTTGTGTGGGGCGCTGGGTAACCTGGTGCTTGCCGGTCGCATCAACGCTGATGAACGCTCCCGCTATATTATTCGCGCCTGCCTGTGGGCGGCACCGCTTGCCTTCGTCAAAGAAGATATGGGCGTTACTGCCGCGATGATCGGTATTGTCGCATTCATCCGAACTGGGTGGATACGCAAAGGGCTCGACGAACTCTTCCCCCAGAATCCTGAGGGTAAACCGCTGCCGCGGGGTGAGCGCATCCGCAACACCTTTAATTCCTGGGTGAAAACGCGGGGTGCCGCTGAATCAACCATGCTGATACTCTGGGGTCTCTTCTGGTCTTATGCAGCGGTTGCGCTTATTCTTCCGCTCTTTAACGCCAACGGGCAGTTCGATTACGGCGATAAGGTTGATGTATACGGCGCTTTCGCAGATCCGCTCGGTTCTGCGATCACCATCTTTAACTATGACCAGAAGGTCTGGACGATTCTGCTGCTGCTTTTCTGCGGCGCTATTATCTGGGTTGCGAGCCCGTTCGCTATCGTCATTCTGCCCACGCTCCTATGGCGTTTGCTCTCAAATACGGAGGCGTACTGGCTGAGCACCTGGCACTACTCGCTCGTGCTGATGCCCGTGGCGTTCCTCGCTCTTCTAGAGGTTATCCTCAACTTGCGGTACGGGAAGGTGCTGGCGCATCCTAAGCCGCTTGCGGAAGACGAAGAATCAGAGGATGAACCGGCAGAAACCGGGGATAAACCCATCGGATGGGTAGAGAATCTTCGCCAGTCCGTCCGCCGTGTTCCGCTCTGGTTCTTCCCGGCGGTTGCGCTGCTGGTCTCGGTGATTCCGACCGTTACGCCCACGTCCGACCAGCCGCTTGCCGATTTGACCAAGTCTTCGTTCACCAGCAACCGGCTGACGGCCTCCGAAACGAGCCGTATGCAGGCTGTTGAGGCGGTACCGCAGGATGTAAGCGTTGCGGCAGACCTCTCGACCCTCACCCAGCTGATTCCGGGGCGAACCGTCTACTGGATTGGGCATGCGGGAGAACCGGCACCCGACTACGTGGTGATCGATAAGCGCGGCTCAGCGTGGGGAGGTAACCCGCCCCAAAACACCGCACAGTATGCTGCTGACCGTTATGGGCACCCCTATGCGCAGGTGGGTACTTACGGTTCCCTTGAGGTCGTGCGTAAAATATCTTAGGCGTACCCATCCCACCGCCCTGCGTGCTGCATTCCGCAAGCGCGCAGTAGTATGGGGAAATAGCCTTGCACATCCATGTTTCCATGACCTGAAGGGGCTATTTTGCTTAGAAACCGCGGCGAAAAACCGGGGTTTGCGCGCATCCGGCGCGTTGCCGCACCAAAGTAGGGTACACTTATAAATACGGGTACCCCCGATACAGGTCTTGTGCGCCCCAACCGGTCGAATCGGTTACTAACCTCATTCTTGGCGCCGAACTCAAAATCACCGAACTCAGTATGCTATGCCGCCTCGTGGCGTCAATACACATCGCACCTCATTCCAGATGTGCCGAGACTTGCGTGTCACCGAGAAATTCAAGACCAACCCCCAGCGTAGAGAAATCCTATCCCTGAGTGCCTCCGCCTTACCGGATGCCCGGGTTGTGTTGTCTTGCTCGCCTGACAATAAGGCGCGCAGAATGTGGCTGGAATGTGTAGGGGAATCCGAACGGCGCCGAAAAGCGTGCGCCCGAACACCCCAGCAAAATGAGGAAAAAGTGACTGAAAATATTCCTGCCGAAAACGCTGAACAAGGCGCTACGCTCGGCAATACCGAAGAGACCTTATCTGTAGAAAAAACCGTTGAAGAATCTTCCCTAGAAACCGGTGAAAAACTCGCGAACGAAAAAGCAGACGCTGCAGAAAGCATGACAGCAGAGCCTAGAGAAGACAACGCGGCCACTAAGAAGAATACTGAAGACAATACTCACGAAAGCCCCGAAGA
Organism: Rothia sp. HMSC067H10; assembly: GCF_001810635.1. NCBI lineage: Bacteria > Bacillati > Actinomycetota > Actinomycetes > Micrococcales > Micrococcaceae > Rothia > Rothia sp. HMSC067H10. The sequence goes on along the minus strand of NZ_KV802279.1, from coordinate 18,565 downwards.
AGAAGGCACCCGATTCACCGACCTGGGGCTAGACCCCCGAGTGCTCTCCGCACTCGAAGAAGTCGGCTACGAGAAACCTTCCCCCATCCAGGAACAGACCATCCCGCTGCTGCTGGACGGCAAGGACGTGGTGGGTCTGGCGCAGACCGGTACCGGCAAAACCGCAGCCTTCGCGCTGCCCGCGCTCTCCCGCATGGCAGAACTTGCCGATATCAACGGCGTTTCCCGAGACACCCAGGTGCTTGTACTTGCCCCCACCCGTGAGCTCGCCCTGCAGGTTGCCGAGGCCTTCTCCTCCTACGCAACCCACATGGAAGACTTCACTGTGCTTCCCATCTACGGCGGCTCACCCTACGGACCCCAGCTTGCCGGACTGCGCCGCGGCGCACAGGTAGTCGTCGGCACCCCCGGGCGTGTGATCGACCACCTCGAAAAGGGCTCGCTCGACCTCTCAAACCTGCAATACCTGGTACTGGATGAGGCCGACGAAATGCTGCGCATGGGCTTCGCCGAAGACGTAGAAACCATTCTCGAAGGTACCCCGGACGCCAAACAGGTGGCACTCTTCTCAGCCACCATGCCCAACTCGATCCGCAAAATCGCTCAGCAATACCTCAACGACCCCACCGAGGTGCGCGTCAAAACCAAGACCACCACCGGGGCGAACATCCGCCAGCGCTACATGCAGGTCATGCACTCCCACAAACTTGACGCCATGACCCGCGTGCTCGAAGTCGAAAACTACGACGGCATTATCGTCTTCGTGCGCACCAAAAAAGAAACCGAAGAAGTAGCCGATAAACTCAAAGCACGCGGTTTCCAAGCGGCAGCTATTAACGGCGACATTCCCCAACAGCTGCGCGAACGCACCGTGGATGCGCTGCGCGACGGACGCATCGACATTCTCGTAGCAACCGACGTAGCCGCCCGCGGACTGGATGTTGAACGCATCTCCCTCGTGGTGAACTACGATATTCCGCACGACACCGAATCCTATGTGCACCGCATCGGGCGTACCGGTCGAGCCGGACGCGACGGCGAAGCGATACTCTTCGTAACTCCGCGCGAAAAATACATGCTGCGGCAGATCGAAAAGGCAACCCGTCAAAAGGTTGAGCCAATGCATATGCCCACCGCGCAAGACGTGAACAGCAGCCGTAAACAGCGCTTCGCCGAGCAGATCACCGAAACGATCGAAACGGAAGACCTAAACTTCTTCCGCAAGATCATCGAAGACTATGAAAACGAGCACGACACCACGGCAGAAGACATTGCCGCCGCGCTCGCCGTCATTGCACAGCAAGGTCGCGCCTTCTTCCTCGATGAAAACGACGATATTGCCCGTAAATCCCGCGCTTTCGCCGACGACACCAAGGACCGCGGCAAACGCGGGCCCAAGAAGGGGCGAAACCACAGCGACGAAGGCATGGTGAACTACAAACTCAACGTGGGCCGCGCCTCTCGGGTTAAAGCCTCTGCCATTGTGGGCGCGCTTGCAAACGAGGGCGGTATTAAGGGCTCACAGATCGGCTCGATCGATATTCGCCAGCACTTCACGATCGTGGGTCTTCCCGAAGACCTGCCCAAGGGTTTCTTCGATCGTCTGCGTGATACCAAGATTGCCGGTGAGTTCATCAACATCCGTAAGGATCGGGGGCCTCAGGGAGGCGGTGGCCGCAGTTTCCGCCGCAACGATCGCCGCGATGGCGGGTTCCGGTCCCGTCGCGATGATCACCGTGGTGGTCGGGATGATCGCCGCGGAAAGTCACACGGTAAACGCTACTAGTCTGTGAAAGTTAGCCGTAAAATAAGGCGTTTCGTTATTTCATAAAAGCGGGATGCGCCCGCCGGTATTGTGGACGGAAAAACCGGTGGGCGCATCCGCGAATAAACGGTGTAAAAACGCCTATTTTTAGGGCTAAAACAAAGTGTCACAGAACACCTAACCCTTATTTGCGCGGGTGGTTTAGGATACTGTAAACTTTTATCTGTTGCCCCGATAGCTCAGTGGTAGAGCGCCATCTTGGTAAGATGGAGGTCCCGGGATCGATTCCCGGTCGGGGCTCTCGCATTGGCCTGCAAGGTTGATGTTCTGGCGGTGTAGCTCAGCTGGTTAGAGCGCACGACTCATAATCGTGAGGTCGACGGATCGAGCCCGTCCACCGCTACGCCCCGATAGCTCAGTGGTAGAGCGCCATCTTGGTAAGATGGAGGTCCCGGGATCGATTCCCGGTCGGGGCTCAGCTAAGCCTGTCTCGTATGAGGCAGGCTTTTTTGTTTGTGCCTTTCGGGTGGCTAAATGGGTCACACGTATCTAAGGGTGTTGGGTCTCTTCGGGTTCTGTCTGCCCGAAAAGCGCATTCTCAAGCTGGAAGGTCGAGTGGCTAATAGATACCTCGAAATGCTCGGATACGCAGGTTCGGGCTTGCCGCAAGATTTCCAGGGCCTCACCATTCGTGAAGCATTTATCGGCGATAACGATATGAGCGGTCAGTACGGGCAGACCCGTTGCTATGGTTGAGGCATGTATATCGTGAACCTCATGTACACCCGGCACGGTCAATATATGGCGACGCACTTCTTCAAGATCCAGCCCTTGGGGAGAGAACTCCATCAGTACACCGGTGGTCTCACGCATGAGCTTTGCCGCGCGAGGAACAATTAGCGCCGCAATGAATAAGCCCGCAATGGCATCGGCCTGCATGAAGCCGGTGAAGACTATAACGAGTGAAGAGACGATGACGCCCACGGAACCAAGTGCATCGTTGAGGACTTCAAGGAACGCAGCGCGCATATTAAAGTTCGCATCACGGCGCCCAGAAAGCACCATGATTCCGGCAATATTTGCCGCCAAACCAATGACGCCGAAGAGCAAAAGTTCGGAAGCCGGTACCTCTGGAGGCTCGAAGAGACGATGAATCCCTTCAAAGGCCGCATAAAGACCGACCGCCATCAGTAAGGTGGCTTGGGCGAGTGCTGCAAGAACTTCGATGCGTCGGAATCCCCAGGTTCGTTGTGCCGTTGCGGGCTTCAGCGCGAGAGTCGCCGCTATCAAAGCGACTAGCAGTCCGGAGGCATCGGTGAGCGCGTGCGCCGTATCGGTAAGAAGGGCGAGACTGCCCGTCATAAGAGATCCGACGAACTGGATTACGACAATCGCTGCAGCAAGCCCAAAGGCGAGTGCAATTCGCGGACGCAGGTCTGGGTTCTGGGAACGGGTGCGGGCAGAAGAATACTGGTCTTCCGAGCTCATGAGCGTACCTTTTGTTGTTCTGGCATGTCTTGGTGTGGGGAAGGGGCTTACCAATAATATATAAAAGTTATTTTATATATCTAGGGTAAAGCCTCATAAACCTTATGCCAAGACATGCCAGAAGTATGTGGTAAATCGCTCAGAAGAGGTGAGATAAATCCTCGTTAGTCTAATTGGTTTTCTGGAAAATCGGCAGCTCCGAAAGCAATTCGTAGCTTCGAATGCGGTCTTCAAACTCCCACGGCGTGCTCGTGATAATCACTTCGTCTGCACCGGTGCGGGCAACCAAATCTTCGAGCTTGCTCTGAACCGTTTGCGGGGAACCGACCACCGCCTCCTGAAGCATTGAGGAGATATGCCGTTTCTCGGCAGGACTCCACAGCTTTTCCATATCGTCGACTGGCGGAGAAAACTGCGGACGCCCGCGAATAATCCCTAGGGCGTGCTGTTGCGCAGTCGTGAAAAGATGCTGCGCCTGCTCATCCGTTTCGGCAACCAGCGACCCTGCGCCCACAATAACGTAGGGTTTATCCAGGGTTTGAGACGGGGTGAAGTTATTGCGGTAGACATTGAGCGCATCCTGCAGGGCAGCCGGGGCGAAGTGTGAAGCAAACGAGAACGGCAGACCCAGCTTAGCCGCCAAAGAAGCCCCGAAAGTTGATGACCCCAGAATATAGAGCGGCACATTGGACCCTTGCCCGGGGATAGCGTGCACGCGGCGCATGGGGGAGGGCTCACCCAGATACCGCTGAATCTCTTCTACCTCGGCGGGGAAATTCATAGCTGCAGAATTATCGCGACGAAGCGCCTGCGCGGTCATAGGGTCGGTACCGGGTGCGCGGCCCAAACCCAGATCAATGCGCCCGGGATGGAACGCCTCTAAGGTGCCAAACTGTTCTGCCACTACATAGGGGGCGTGGTTGGGGAGCATAATGCCGCCCGAACCCACCCGGATGCGCTCGGTTGCGGCAGCGAGCTCTGCCATCACCACGACCGTCGCCGAAGACAGCAGCGAACCCGCGTTATGATGCTCGGCAACCCAGAAACGGTTGAACCCAAAACGCTCAGCCGCCTGCGCCGCCTGAACCGTCTTGCGCATGGTCTGCGCGTGAGAATCATCGGGGCGCGTGGGCATAAGATCAAGAACCGAGAACGGGATAGACATGATGGCTCCTTTCAGAACGAGAAAAAGTACCCTTTCAGTCTACGCTCCCTATGCTCATGGATACCTTCATGTTCGCGGTAAGCGGCGGCAGCTACGGTACCAACCCGATAGACTGGTGGGTATGAGTATTAACCCTGACATTGTGGGTCGCGTGTACCCCGCCGAGGGCACCTACGTCGTCGGTCGCGAGAAGATCCGGGAATTTGCCCGCGCCGTACACGCCGAAAACCCTCTGCATCATGACGTTGAGGCGGCACGCGCCGCAGGCTACGCAGACCTGATCGCCCCGCCCACCTTCGCTATCATCTTGTCCCAAGCAGCCGATGCCGCACTGATCGGCGATAAATCTGCGGGCATTGATTTCTCTCGTGTGGTGCACGCCGACCAGCGCTTTACGCATCACCGCCCCATCGTGGCGGGGGACGAATTGCGCACCGAAGTTCATGTGGATTCCGTGCGTGTGATGGGTGCGGGCGCCATGCTCACCACCCGCGAAGAAATCACCGATGCCGACGGAAACCCCGTTACCACCTGTATCTCATCCCTGCTGGTACGTACCGACGAGGAGGGCGAATAATGTCCGTAAACTTTGCAGAACTCGAAAAAGGGCAAGAGATCGGCACCCGAACCGTTGAGATTGCGCGTGCATCGCTGGTGCGGTATGCGGGCGCATCCGGTGACTTCAACCCGATTCACTGGAACGAGCGTTTTGCCCAGTCCGTGGGGCTTTCCGGCGTGATCGCGCACGGTATGCTCACGATGGGCACCGCCGTGCAGCTGGTGAGCGATTGGGCGGGCGATCCGGGTGCAATCGTGGACTACCAGACTCGCTTTACTAAGCCTGTTCCGGTTGCGGATGCGCCCGGCGGCGGCAACCCGGACACCCCCACGAATGCGCTGACGATCACCGGCAAGGTAGGCGCCATGGATGAGGATGCGCGCACGGCTCGCATCGACCTCACCGTTACCGCTGACGACGGTGAGGGCAGTCAGCAGAAGGTTCTGATGAAGACTCAGGCCGTGGTGAAATTTGCCTAGCCCACGCGCTTACAATCGATACTCTGTGTGATTGTGCGTTGTTGAGTTATGGCAGACCCGCTCTGACTACGGGGTGGGCCTGCCATAAGGTTTAGCTGACCCTAACGGAATAAAACGTGACAGACCGGTATTCTTAAAGACATGACTGAAAAGCTGCTGAGTGAGATCACTACCGCCCAAGTTGGCGGCCCTGCCCGCACATACATCCGCGCTACGACTGAAGCCGAGATTGTCGAGGCCGTTTCCTCCGCCGATGCCGCCAACGAACCCGTGCTGATCGTGGGCGGCGGCTCAAACCTGCTGGTTTCTGATGCCGGGTTTGACGGTACCGTTGTGCATATTGCATCCACCGGGGTTGAGGAGCTGCCTATTCCCGCATGTGGCGGCGCGAATGTGCGCGTGCAGGCGGGTACCGTGTGGGATGATTTCGTGCAGTTGAGCATTGAAAAAGAATGGTCTGGCCCGGCGGCACTGTCAGGTATTCCCGGGACCGTGGGTGCAACCCCCGTGCAGAATGTCGGCGCCTACGGGGTGGAGGTTAGCGAGTTCATTGCGTCCGTGCGCACCTGGGACCGCGAGACGGGAAAGTTCAAGACTTTTGCGAACGCCGATCTGCGTTTCGGCTACCGCGATTCAATCCTGAAGCAAAACATGGTGAACGGTTCACCGCGCTATGTGGTGCTGACCGTGGATTTCCAGTTCACGCTCGGCAGCCTGTCTTCACCTATTAAGTATGGGGAACTGGCGAAGGGCTTGGGTGTGCAGGTGGGGAAGCGTGCCGAATCCGCGCTGGTGCGGGATAAGGTTCTGGCGCTGCGTGCCTCCAAGGGGATGGTGCTGGATGCCTCCGACCGCGATACCTTCTCGACCGGCTCGTTCTTCACTAACCCGATTGTGCCGGTATCTGTGCTTGATTCTTTGCCTGAGGATGCGCCGCGCTTCCCGGTAGTAACGCGCACCGGAGTGTTCGGAACCGAGCAGCAGGAGAGCGAGGAGCATGTGAAGCTCTCCGCCGCCTGGCTGATTCAGCACGCCGGGTTCGAGAAAGGCTTCGGGCTCGAAGGCGATGCGCGCGAGATTGCGGGTGGTCGCGCCTCGCTCTCGACCAAGCATACGCTGGCGATTACGAACCGTGGGGATGCCAGCGCTGAGGATATTTTCGCGATCGCCCGGGCGGTACGTGCCGGTGTTGCCGAGAAATTCGGGATCGAGTTGGTGCCCGAGCCGGTTGTGGTGAACGGGAAGATTTAGAGCTCTCTAGCCCTGTTATTCCCTGCGATTCCCGTGGACAGATAAGTATTTTGACGAACAGATAACGGATTGTTATCTGCTCGTCAAAATCCTATCTGCTCGCGGTTTGTTGGGTCTGTAAGTTCAGAAGTTTTCTTGCCATTCTCAAAGGCTTAGCCTATGCTTTGTAGATATATCACTACATAAGGAGTTGCTGTTATGACCGTGATGACCAGTCGAGAATTCAATCAACACGTCAGTCAAGCCCAAAAGGCTGCACAGTCTGACCCTGTCATTATTACCAATCGGGGTGAACCTGCATACGTGCTCATGACCTATACCGAGTATGAGAAGACTTTGCAGTCTAAATCCGTTCGGAGTGGTTTGGACGCTTTGATGCCACTCGACGCCGCCGATATTGAATTAGAACTACAGCCGCGCAGCCGTGCCCAGCGTCGTCCCGTAGATTTTGAGGATTAGCCGTGTATTTGCTTGATACGAATATCCTCAGTGAAACCCGGAAGATAAGAACGGGTAAGGCTAATCAGGGTGTGATCGATTGGCTCGCTGACACACCTGAGCATTTACTATATGTCAATGCTGTGGTGCTGATGGAAGTAGAACGAGGCATTTTGGCGAAAGAACGTAAAGACCCGCAACAGGGCGAGGTTCTGCGTCAGTGGTTTGAGCATGTAGTAAAGCCTACTTTTGTGGAGCGCACTTTCGTTGTGGATGAAAATACAGCACGAATTTGCGCTAAACTTCATATCCCTGACCACGCACCCGAAAACGATGCGTGGGTTGCTGCCTCTGCTATTCAACATAATCTGGTGTTGGTCACGCGTAATACTGATGATTTTGCCCGCACAGGCGTGAGACTGCTGAATCCATTCCAAGAATAGTTACGGCAGTGTATTTATTTATATTCGCGAGCAGATAAGATTTTGAGAGCAGATAACAATCCGCTATCTGCTCGCGGTTTAGCGGGATGGCGTTGTTAATCCAGCAGGTCTAGGATCTTGTTGCAGGTTTTAGCATTGCGCAGGGTCAGCTGGTTTGCGAAGGCTTTCTTCGACATGAGTTTGCCGTACTGCGTTTTCTTGTAGTCGGGCGTGCTGTAGTTGCCGAAGTAGACGGCGCAGGTTCCTATGTGAAGCACCTCGTCGGGAACATCCAGCGTTTCGAGCTCGGCAGCGAGCGCATCGCGATCAGCATCAGTGGTGAAAAACATGGCGTCCAGGCGCGGCATATCCTCGTTCCACCACTCGGGCAGGTTGTGCGCATCCGCGCGGTATTCGTCAGCGGTGAGAAGCGAGAATGGAATCTCAAAATCGTAATGCTCCGCCAGCAGCTCGGTAATCTCCCGCGCCACGGTGATTTTATCCCGCGAACTCACAAATAGCAGGTTCCCCGAATTGATATAGCTTGTGACGTTCTCGTACCCCAGCGCAGCCAGCCGCTTCTTCAGCGCGGGCATTGACACCTTACGCAGCTTCCCCAGGTTAACGCTCCTGAGTAAAAGAATGTACTGCATATGCTATGACTCGCTTCTTGAGTCTGCGCTGAGCAGGGTAAAAATGTGGTCGAGGTGTTGTGTGACATCCGCTATCTGATGTTCCGACAGGCTCGGATAAAGTCGATGTATAGCTTGGCGAATGGCTTCATCGGGGTTTATAGACTTGATGTCTTGCAGTAGCTGAGGGCTTGCCTGAAGCGTCTTGCGGCGCTGATCTTGAGAGTCGGTACTGACCGTAACCGCACCTTCTGTGACCATGGCATTAACCATTGTCGAAACACGGCTCTGTGCTAGGTGGGTGCGCTCTGCTACCTGGTTGATAGTCGTGTTGGGGTGCTGCACAATATCCTCAAACACCATCGCTTCACTTGGATGTACCGACATATGGGTAAGTGACCCAGCCGTGATAGTAATATCGCGCAGCATGCGTGCAAGTTGATACAGTTCCCCCAGAGTCATAATTCCAGTATAAAAGGTGAGATTCAGGCTTAAATATATCTGCTAAGATATATCTGTGGAGATATATTTATGACGCTGATAGATATTTTGATTTCTTGTGCCCTGATGATGTTGGTCCTACGGCAAATTAGAGGGCGAAAACTCACAATTTTTAGCCTCATCTGGCCAATACTTCTCGTCGGATGGGCTGTTATTGAATATATGACGGGCTTCCCCCTGCATAACAACGGGTGGATGCTCATCATTGGATGCATAACGATCGGGCTAATTCTCGGCGTGGCGTGCGGTATGACGACGGCAGTATATACACAGAACCGCCAGATATATGCGCGTGCAGGCGGCTGGGCTGTCGTTTTCTGGCTGATCGGGATGAGCGGACGTCTTGTTTTTGGCTTATATGCAGAACATGGTGGGGCGGAACAGATTTATCGATTTTCTCTCGACTGCTCCATTCCTATGGACGCATGGGCCAGCGCCCTTATCATGATGGCTCTCTGCGAGGTTATGAGCCGCACCTTTGTACTAGCGTGGAAACTAATTCATGCACGCCAAGCTCTGCCTGCTGCCGCATCATGATGCTGCACTTAGCACATCTGACCTTACTCTTTCGTAGCAGTGGAAGCCTCGTAAAACCACGGCACCGCTGCATCGTCTTCATTCTCCTGTGAGGGTACGCCGGGGGCAACCGGAAGATGCGGAATCAGCAGATCCACCTCGTCGCGGCGCAGAATCTCGGGGTCGGTTACCGCAGGCACGAACCCGGGAACCCGATCCCAGCTCCAGTAGTAGAATTTCTCGGGTGAGCTCCACGCGATCGTGCTGAACCCGCCGCTGGAGTTCTCATCAAACTGATCTTTGACCCGCGCCTCATACAGGTACGGTGCCCGCTGACCGGTTGTCGGATCCACCCCGTACCAGATGCGCGTGATGAGCGCCCGCAGCATGGTTTCACCCGTATTGACGTGCACCGACGAGACCTGGCCGTAATCATCGTAGAGAACCTTTCCTTCGCCCGGGGCGAGTACGGGCGGCTCGGTTCCCAGAGAATCCACAATATGCCCCACCAAGGCTTCAATATAGGCGCCGCGCCCGGGGACCTCATCGCGAAGCTCCCAGACCAGGTTTCCTTCCGCCTCTAGGGTCGCGACGGCGCACACCTCCCAGTCGGTGGCACGCCACGGGGTCAGATGCTCCGCCACAAACACCAAACGGTTATTCCAACGGCGCATGACGAGCGTAAAATCTACGCCAAACCAGGGCCGCGCATGATTCAAGTTAGGCATAATCCCCGAGATAGGCATTAGCTCGGCGTAGGTATCGTGGTCGCCCTTCATGGAATCCCAATCGGGTTCGCAGGCGTCCAGATACATTCTGAAGGGGGCGCTTTGCGGGCTTTGAATTAAAAACTCCCCGGAAACGAGCCTCTGCCACGGATACTGGGCGCCACGAACATCCTCACCCTGCTGAACCGTCATAGGCCAAGGCGTAAAGACCGCACCATACTCTGAGGCGGGCGGGTAGGAACGGGCGACCTGCCGGTAGGGCGCCGTCGGCAGATGGGGGAGTATGCGGCGCACATACTCGGGAATATTTTCCCCAGTCTCTGGGGGATAGATGAGAGGGTCGGTGTGTTCGAGAGTGTAGCGCGCATCCTCGGTCGGAACGCTCCACGCCAGCTGCGCCGGAGGGCGGCAGTAGCTCAAAACCGTTGCCCGGTAGTCGGTCGTCACGTCAAGGTATGTTCGAGAACTGTAGTCGGTAACGTACACCAGCCGAATAATATCGTCACCCTGGCGCATATGGTATGAATAGTAATGCTTGTCTTCGTTCAGGTCTAGGAACTCACCGTCCTCAAGCGCCGTATGCTCAACGCTGAGGCTGCGGTACAGTGCCATGAAGACCGCCTCAATATAGACCGAACGCTGCGGGTCATCATCGTGCTGTTCCCAGTGAAAAGCGAAATTACGATCCACCCGGGCGCGCGCGTACATGCGGTCAGAGGGCTCTTGCCAGGCCAGAAAAACGTGCGCCGTGAAGTAAAGATAATCCTCATCAGCTTCGAAACTAAACGTGATATTGCCTGAGAAATACGTGTACCGATGCACCAGATCGCCCCTAAACCGATGCGGGTTTTCGGGGTCGAAAGGGTAGGGGTTCAGCTCCGCCATCAGGTGAAATTCCGAACCGATATAGTGCAGCACCCCGGATCCCAGATACTCAGCAGGATGCCTGCCTGCGACCGGTTCACCGTTCTCAAGCGGCGCGGGCGTGTGGGCACTTGGCCAGGGAATATAGGTGACTGCGGGGGTTTCTGCCATGCCGCGCTCCTTGAGGTTGATGTCTAGACCGTTCTATCTCACCTGAGATACGCACTGAGCCCCACCCTGTACACCATCATGAGGCGGCAACACGCGATGTTTAGTCATCATAACGTATCGGCACCTGGAAATACGTCAGCGCCTCATGGTGTGTGTCTGCGGTGTGCCCCGCGGATTATGCACCCTCCCCTTGCCTTCTGTGACTCTATGAGCACCTGATAAACAAAGAAAAAGCCGAGAAGGTGAGAGATTCCCACCTTCTCGGCACACTATGTTTCACACTATTCCTGCGTTGGAGGTTTTAGCAGCTAGAGCGATTTCCCGCGCTTTTCGGGCAGGGCGAAGGTGGTTATTGCCGCGAGAAGGAACGCCGCCGCGAAAACAGCGAACAGTACCCCGGTGCCGCCGAAAGAGATGAGCGGCGGAACGATAAGCGGCGCCAGAATTGATGCGATGCGCCCCAGCCCGGCCGCCGTGCCGGTGCCGGTGCCGCGCAGCCGGGTGGGGAATGCTTCCGGGCTAATGGCGTAGAGCGCGCCCCATGCGCCCAGGTTGAAGAACGAGAGGAAGCACCCACTGAGGATAATGTAGAAATCCGAATGTGAGAGGCCGTAACACACCGCCGCGCCCGCCGAACCAGCCAAAAATACGGCGAGGGTGGCTCGGCGCCCCCACTTCTCAATCAGGTAGGCGGCCACTGCATAGCCGGGCAGCTGCGCCAAGGTCATAATCAGGGTAAACGCGAAGGACTTCACTAGGCTGAAACCCTGTGCGCTCAGCAGTGAGGGTATCCAGATAAACGCCCCGTAATATGAGAGGTTAATGCAGAACCATACGGTACACAGCGCCAGCGTGCGTTTACGCAGCGGCGCCGACCAGATGGAGGTTGCCTCCTGGGCGTCGTTGGCAGGAGTCTCAGGTGTATTGTCACGGTCGGTTTCATTCGCGTGAGTTCGTGTGCTGAGGGCCGCGGAGCTCTCAAATTCGGCAACCACACGTTCTGCCTCGTCAGTGCGCCCTTTCGACTCTAAGAACCGCACGGATTCGGGTGTTCCCCAACGAATAATCAGCGAATACAGTGCCGGGATCACGCCGATAGCAAGCGCCCACCGCCAGCCGTTTGGGTTCGGCACAACAAAGGTGCCGATAAGCGCCGCAAGAATCCATCCGAGCGCCCAAAACGCCTCCAAAATAACGACCACGCGACCGCGAATAGCGCGCGGCGAAAATTCCGACATCAGCGTGGATGCGACCGGCAGCTCAGCCCCGAGCCCCAGCCCCACGATAAATCGGAAAACCATCAAAACGGCTAGTGAACCGGCGAGTGCGGATGCGCCCGTCGCCAAACCGTAGACGAGCAGCGTTGCGGCGAAAATGTAGCGTCGTCCAAAACGGTCGGCGAGAAGCCCGCCGACGGTAGCGCCCAGAGCCATACCTAAAAAGCCGATGGAGCCTAGCCAGCTTGTTTCGGTGGGGGAGAGCGCCCACTGTTTGGTCAGTGCCGCCATGATGAAGGAGATCAGCCCAACATCCATGGCGTCGAGCGCCCAGCCGATACCGGTGACGCCCAAGAGCTTGGTGTGTTTCTTAGTAAAGGGGAGAGTTTCTAGTCGTGCTGTCAGAGAGGTCTTTGCCATGAGGAGCCTAAGATAATGCGGAAGTATTGATGAGGGTTAGGTACCTAAAGGGGAATTTTGTTCCCGTGTCTATAGTTTACATCAACATAAGGTAGTAATGACCTAAACATGTCATATAAAGTCTTAAACCCTCTGAGAGTCCCGGGAAATATAGTGTTCGCCCGCAGGCAGCACAGCACTGTCTAGCCGCGAGAACCTGGCGATACGCCCGAAAACGGCGCGAATACAGGCCATGCGGTCGTGATTCGTATCGACAATATCTCACGCCAGCAGAGGAGCCTGGGGTGTATTATCGGCATCTCGGGTGGAGGCAGGATGCGGTACCGCATCCTGCGAAACCTGACAGTGTGCCAGCACCTCACGGCCCACGGGCAGGCCATCACGTATCTAATACCGATTGGATATGCGGGGTGAGACCCGCAGTAACCTACGAGTGTCCCTGTGTATAGGCGGGCGCAGCGGGCAGATGCTCTAAGATGGCGCGCACATCGGCGGGGATCTTGGCGCCAATGACCGGATCAACAGTCAAAACGTTGTAGGCGTTGTGCCAGTAGCGTGCATCTTCTAGAGGGACGCTCCAGATGAGTCGGGCACTGGGATAGACGGTACCGCGTATAACAGCGCTGTAATCGGTTTCCGTGAGAACTCGCACGGGGTCATTCGTGTGTGCCTTAACATCAATCGCGCGAAGAACACGATCGCCGCAGCATAGGTGAGCGGAGTCCAGAATATTCCTCTCATTCATAAACTCCATATACTCGCCCTCGGCAAGAATGGGGGGCATCTTGAACATGCTTGCGTGAATGGTGTTGATAACGGTTTCGATAAATTCCATGCGCAAGGGGTCGGAATCGCGCAGAGTCCAGCTTAGGTTCAAATCTTTGTCAACAATTGCTACAGCATATTGATGATCGCGATTTTGCCAAATAGTATCAGAGGATACCGCAAACTGTAATTCATCATGAAATGCTCGATAATAAAACTGTAAATCTTGTGCAATATAAATATTGCTAAAAATAAGATCGGCGTAAAACTGGTATCCCGGAGGGTATCCGGGTTTAAAAAGGGGAGGAACGATGTATAAATCAACGTAATTATCATCGCTCGTTTCAAGATGCAGCTTACCGGGATGCAAATATTCTGCCGGATGCGCACCCGGCTCTGGCTTTCCATCAATCAGGGGTCGGGCATGGGGAACCGGCCAGAGTGTAAATTCTGTTGTATAGGAAAGTTTTTCCATGATTCTCTCTGCGTGTGTAGAGGTGCATTTCCTTAATATGAGGTAAAAGGTCTAAAAATAGAAGACATTGCCATATTGTTATCAAATATTTATAAACCTTGTCCGCTATTAGGGTGTTGTGATAACAATACTATAATCTTTTGGCGCCGCGATAGTGAGGGTGTCATAAAAGATATTTTTTACGATGTTAGGCTATCAGGGAGTTCCCAGGCGCGGGTGCTAGGCTGTTGATGTATCGTGTACGCACAGGTGAGAGCCGCCCTGAGAAGAGGTGATGTGTGAAAACCTTAGAGGATGAAGTTACAGAGAGTGAAACCAGCAAGTTTCACCTGTGGCTAGAGAAAAAGAAAGCTTGGATGCACGCTCACCCGGTGCTGAAACATCTCTACAAGCCTCTTGTGATTGCCGTAGGCGGCTTCTGTTTCATTGCCGGTCTGATTATGCTTGTCACACCTGGCCCCGGCTGGCTGTTTATCTTTATCGGTTTGGGAATCTGGGGAACCGAGTTCGCATGGGCGCATCGTCTGAATCAGCGACTCAAAAAGCTAGTAATTTCACTCTGGCACCGCTACGTAGCCTGGCGTGAAAAACGAAAAGCCCAGAAGGCTGCGCGTAAAGCATAGCCTGAAAGACGTACCTGTCTACTTTGAACCTGTGCCCCCGCATCCTGATTGAGGATGCGGGGGCACAGGCTTATCCGCTAGGTTCGGGGCAACCAGAAACCCTATTCACCAAGAGGCGCGGGTACAGGCAACGTTTTGCTCATTCCCACGCATATCGTTCAAAGCTTGTGGGCTAGGCTCAACATACGTAGGCGCGGCACCGTTCTTACGGCACCGCGCCCACGAGTTACTTTGAGAAGGCTACTTTAGAGCTTTCCGACCGCGATCTTGAGCATGCGGCGCACCGGCTCGGCGGCACCCCACAGCAGCTGGTCACCCACCGTAAAAGCACTAATGTACTGCGGACCCATCGCCAACTTGCGGATGCGCCCCACCGGAATATTCAGCGAGCCGGAAGCGGCGACCGGAGTCAGCCCCTCCATCGTGGCATCCTTAGTATTCGGCACCACCTGGGCCCACTGGTTATCTTCAGCGATAATGCGCTCAATCTCGGCAACCGGCAGGTCTTCGGTCAGCTTCATGGTGAGCGCCTGAGAATGCGAACGCATTGCCGCGATACGCACACACAAACCGTCCATAATCACACGGTCATCGCCCTCAAGACCCAAAATTTTGTTGGTCTCGGCATCAGACTTCCATTCCTCGCGGGACTGCCCATTGCCCAGGTCAGAGTCAATCCACGGGATTAGCGAGCCGGAAAGCGGAACCCCGAACTGCGCGGTATCCAGCTCACCCGAACGCTGCTTAGCGAGCACCTTACGGTCAATCTCCAGGATCGCCGCTGCCGGATCGTTAAGCTCGGCAGACACCTCATTGCCGAGGTCGCGGAACTGCCCCAGAACCTCGCGCATATGACGGGCGCCGCCTCCCGAAGCCGCCTGATAGGTCATCGAGGTGGTCCATTCCACCAGACCCTGTTTGAAGAGGCCGCCCAGCCCCATAAGCAGGCATGAGACGGTGCAGTTGCCGCCAATAAAATCTTTCACACCGGATTCGAGCCCGCGGTCAATCACATCACGGTTAATGGGGTCGAGCACGATAATGGCATCATCGTTCATGCGCAGGGCAGAAGCGGCATCAATCCACAGGCCCTCCCAGCCGGACTCGCGCAGCTTCGGGTGAACCTCTTTCGTGTAGTCACCGCCCTGTGCGGTCACAATAATCTTATGCTGGCGAAGCTCATTCAGATCGTACGCATCCTTCAGCGTAGAAGGTTCAAGCGTGCCGTCGAAGGTGGGGGCTTCACCGCCCACATTGGAGGTTGTGAAAAAAACGGGAGGAATATCGTTGAAATCGTTCTCTTCAAGCATGCGCTTCATCAACACGGAACCAACCATGCCGCGCCAACCTACAAAACCTACTGAGTCACCGGGATTAAAATTCATAATTTCTAGTCTACCCCGTGTGCCACATATCGCGTGGAACAGCGTCATAACCCCTAGTCAGTATGGGGAAAAACCAGGTGAAGCGCGAGGAGCGTGATGGGCTCTGGCGTAAGACGTTGCGAGGTGAACGAATGTACCCCAGACAAACGAGACTACATCTTGCCGTTCGCACAGGCGAACGTTGTTGTAGGGAATTTCCGCGCCAGGTACATCAGAGGCGGGCTAAGGTCTGAAACGAGTAGTACATGGGATTTTTCCCGCCTGAAGCATCCAGCAGGTAGCCGCGCTCGCTCTTCTCCCAAGCGCTTTCACCCAGGATGCGCCATCGCGCCGGTTCGTCCGCAGCCATAAATCCTTCTACCGCGAGTTCGGGGGCGTAGGTATCACCCGTAATCTCGTTACCTTCCTGACAATAGAAGAATGTGCGTTCGATAATCTCGACGCGACCAAAGGAAGGTAAATCCTCGCGGGAAAGCGCCTCCGCATAGACGGAGCCGCCGCCAATGATCCAGGCAGTAACTCGCTGGTGCGCCGCATCTGAGTGCTGGGTAGTGTTGGGTGTTAAAGGCGTGTTGTCCGCGAGGGTGAGAGCCGCATCCAGCGACGGAACCCAAAGCGCGCCATCGCGTTTAAGAGGCGCGGCTGAATCGCTCGTAATACTGCGGCTGATGACGATATTGGTGCGCTCAGGCAACGGTCGAAAACGCGGTGGAAAAGACTCCCAGGTGCGCCGCCCCATGATGACGGGCTTACCCATGGTGACGGTTTTGAAATGCGCAAGGTCTTCGGGGGCACGCCAGGGCATGGTGCCGTCGCGCCCAATAATACCCGCATCGGTCTGCGCCCAAATAGCGCCGAGGCACGGTTGTGCGGGGGAGGGGGATTCATCTTCACGCATCGATTGTCCTAAACCGCGATGGGGGCAGAAATCCCCGGATGATGCTTATAATCGATGAGCTCAAAGTCTTCATACTCGTAATCAAAAATAGAAGGTTTCTTCGTTTTGATAACGAGTTTGGGGTACGGGTAGGGTTCACGCGGGGGATATGGGTTACCTTCGGGGTCGTTGCCGTAACCGAGCTGCTTTTTCACCTGTTCTAGGTGGTTGGAGTAGATATGGCAGTCGCCGCCCGTCCATATGAACTCGCCGGGTTCCATGCCGACCTCGTGGGCGATCAGGTAGGTCAGCAGGGCGTAGGAGGCGATATTGAAGGGTACACCCAAGAACATGTCGGCGCTGCGCTGGTACAGCTGGCACGACAGTTCCTTCACACCGTCAGGGCGCTCGTGCACGTAAAACTGGAACATGGCGTGGCAGGGCGGCAGTGCCATCTCATCAACCTCGGCGGGGTTCCATGCCGAGACAATGTGGCGGCGTGACGACGGGTTCGTTTTGAGAGATTCGATCACTTTCGCGATCTGGTCGATGGTGCCGCCGTCGGGGGTGGGCCAGGAGCGCCACTGCACCCCGTAGACCGGGCCGAGATCACCATTTTCGTCAGCCCATTCATCCCATATAGTCACGCCGCGTTCCTGCAGCCAACGTATGTTTGAGGAGCCGCGCAGGAACCACAGAAGCTCGACCGCCACCGATTTGAAGTGCACACGCTTGGTAGTAATCTGGGGGAAAGAGTTACGCAGATCGAAGCGCATCTGCCGCCCAAATACGCCGAACGTGCCGGTGCCCGTGCGGTCTTTGCGCTGAGCATCGGCGGCAATAGCATCACGGTTCTCATCAAGAATTTCGCGCAGCAGATCCTCATAGGGGGTTGGGATGCTCTGCTGACCAGAGGCGTGATGCGCGGGTGCGGACATGCTCATGGTGACTCCTGGACGGGTCGATACGGCTCAAGGGGAAAATACCAGATTTCAATTGTACGAGAATTAGACACTTGATTGAGCCTATACATGCTAGGGGCGGAACAAGAGTTGTTTCATATTCTGAAAAGGCATCTTAGGGTGTAGGTTAGGGTTAGTTACTAGAGCCAGCCCAGCATTTTTTAGAAGGATTTTCGGCGGGACAGAAAAGTAAACGCTTTCCTCCGTAGTATCTTTGCTGGTTGCTAGTCCCAGCTCCTGAAAATCTCTAGGCGACGCTCAACGAGGGGCGGGTATTCTGCTCCTGGGTTATCCTCGTCGAAGCTTTCGATAATAGTGGCGTGGCCTTCAAAATATTCCACGACCTGATCAAGGTGGTTCCGAGACACCTCCATACCATAAAGTACATGCGGTGGATCGTAGTCTCCATTCCCATACCAAGAATGCCGATACCGTAAGTCATTATCCGCACTTTGCAGAATCTGCGCCATCCACTTTGCCTGCAAGTATTCAGGGCCTTTATCCTCTCGGAATAACGCGTCATACTCCCGCAACACCACGAAAACTCCCTGACTCAAATCCAACCAATGCAAATCTTCCATGTACTCATAGATTAGATTTACTGGATCATCAGGCATTCCATAAGGATATTCAATAGGCCTTAAAAGCTCCTTAAAATATTCATTCTCGATCCTTGCCTGGACAAGAGCAGAGCAAGAAAACTCAATAATTTTCCACCCTTGCTTTCGTAGCAGCTCTAGTTGCCGATCTAAGACGTTATCTTCCTTTACATACACAACTGGGAAGAAGCTGTTGCCGTACCCGTCGTCGTAGTATCCCATAAATTGGTTACTCCTTGGCTATCAGTGCGTTGTTAGCTGTT
>NZ_KV802278.1:0-2462 GCF_001810635.1 Rothia sp. HMSC067H10 | reverse complement strand
ATGAGTACCCAGAAAGCACCACCTATACCGGCGGCAGTAATGGGTAAAGTACATCCGAACAAACCTCAGTATTCAATATTATAAGCTTGATGTTCGTGATTCTGGATACATTATCCGCAATGAACCAAGGATTAGAGGAAGACGAGACACAGAACGTTTAGTCATTGGGAGTAATGGAGATATTTATTATACTCCTGATCATTACAGGACTTTTGTTCTTCTGAAAGGACTATAAATATGACTATTGATTTTAAAATGGATGAAAGGTATCCTATAACACCAAATATTTATCTAAAAGGAGAGCCTATTCTCCATAATAGGATAGATTCATTATTTTCTTCTGGGTGGGAAATTATTGAAATTAGAGGAAATGCTATTATAGATTTTGATACCATGACATCTGAAATACTTCGTGCTATTAAATGTCCCTGGAATATTCCGGATTATGGTTCGCAATGGACATTAGATTATATTGAGGATATTGATCAATGGCTGGATATATCACATGGTTTTTTTGTGTATATATCTAATTTTGATGATATTATTCTCAAGAATTCTCGAATAGCAAGTTATCTTTACCAGCATCTCCACCGGTTGCAAACCAGGTACCGTTGGGAGCTTTTGGAGGAAGGAGAAGCGAACCTTAAATTTACCTACGGTTTTGAATGTTCTGAGAAGAATCTTCCGCTGGTGCGGGAGTTTTTCCGGGGGCATGTGGTGGTTGTGGATAGGTTTGATCCTGAGCATCCTGAGCTTGAGAGTGCGGAGGCCCTGGGTCCTTTCGTAGATGAGTATCCGCATTTGCCAGAGTAGCGGAATAGAATCAATGAACCTATATATAAGAAAAGGCAGGGTTGTCTATGATCGATTGGTGTCGCTTGTGGGCAGCCCTGGTGTTCTATATGCCGAACCATGATGAGACGTTTATTTTAATTAAGGAATGAAAATATTATGAATTATTATGAGCCTATGGTTTTTTATACGAATAAATTGGATAAAACTTTTTTCCCGGTTGTTTATGTGCGGGAGGATGGTGTTTTAGAGCGGCAGTTAGAGCTGTTGCGGCAGGCGGGGTGGAAAATTATTGAGCTTTCCTGTGAAAAGTTTTTAAAGTCTTCAGGCTCTGAGGAAGACGCTATGATAGTTTTTGAAGCTATTGAGTTTCCTGATGAGATTCCTCGGATTCCAGAGGATTGGATTCATGAGTATCTTGAGGATTTGCAGTGGTTGGATTTGAGTCAGGGGTTCTTTTTTGTTCTGAAGGATTATGATGTGTTCTTCCAAGATCAAGAAAAAACTGACTATTTCATGGCGAAGTGGACTGCAAAGTTGTTGCAGACAGTGGATAATGATTCGCGGTACAGGCATTCTTGGTCTGGGTATGCGGACTACGATCCACCGCATGTGCTCTATGGCATGGAGGTGTCTCGGAACCACCTTGATCAGGTGTTGGAGTTTTTTGAGGGTCGGGCGATTGTGATTCCTGATTTCGATGAAGAGGATCCTGGGGCCGAGTATCCAGCGTATGTTAAAAATAAGGAAGATACTATTAGAAGTTGGCGAGGGATGACGGTTGACCCAGAGGATACTGAGGGGTAGAAGTCGTCCGCGCGCACAGAGAAATCTTCACACCCATTGAGAAGCAAAACTATTATAGGTTTTTATACAAATAAGCTAGATAAGACCTTCTTCCCAGTTGTGTATGTAAAGGAAGATGATGACGTCTTAGAGCGGCAACTAGAGTTTCGACGAAAGCAGGGGTGGAAAATTATTGAGTTTTCTTGCTCTGCTCTTGTCCAGGCAAGGATCGAGAATGAATATTTTAAGGAGCTTTTAAGGCCTATTGAATATCCTTATGGAATGCCTGATGATCCAGTAAATCTAATCTATGAGTACATGGAAGATTTGCATTGGTTGGATTTGAGTCAGGGAGTTTTCGTGGTGTTGCGGGAGTATGACGCGTTATTCCGAGAGGATAAAGGCCCTGAATACTTGCAGGCAAAGTGGATGGCACAGATTCTACAAAGCGCAGATAATGACTTACGGTATCGGCATTCCTGGTACGGAAATGGAGACTACGACCCACCGCATGTACTTTACGGTATGGAAGTGTCTCGAAACCACCTTGATCAGGTCTTGGAATATTTTGAAGGCCGTGCAATTGTTATTCCTGAGTTTGACGAAAAAAATCCAGAAGCTGAGCATCCTTTATACCTTAAAAATAAGGATGAATTTTTGGAAACTTGGAAGCACGAAAATAGTTAATGTAATACATTCTACATCTTAAGGGTTTATTCATCAGGGACTTAGGTAGGTTCTTTATGAATACCCCCTGTGTGGGATTTCTTAAGGAAATAATTATATGGTTTATGAAAAAGAATATAAGGATGGGTTTATTGTTCCGGTGTTCACTCGGGAGAGTGGGTATTGGGAACAGGTCATGAAGCCTCGTTTACAGCAGC
>NZ_KV802277.1:0-294 GCF_001810635.1 Rothia sp. HMSC067H10 | reverse complement strand
TGGGCCTCCGAAGATGCCTGCCTGATCAACTGGTTCAATATGCGACAAGGACTCTTTGTCCTGTATAAAAACTTTGACGACCTCTTCGTGATGGAAGACGAGGACGTGAGCCTATGCGTAAATATTATTGAACAGATGGACACACGTTATACAGTACGTCCGATCCATGGTAGTGGACTTTACCAGGTTCTTTTTGGGTGGGGATTCGAAATCTCGCAGGAGAGTGTGCCGCGTGTAGAAGAGTTTTTCGAGGGCAAGGTTGTGTTCGCCATGGACGGGGTCGAATATCCTTGG
>NZ_KV802276.1:0-248 GCF_001810635.1 Rothia sp. HMSC067H10 | reverse complement strand
TGTGTTCGCCATGGACGGGGTCGAATATCCTTGGAGCGGTGTGGAGAGGTATAAGAAAGTGTTTTTTCCTCAGGGTTTTCCTGATCCGTTGTATGAGGATGGTACGGAGTGGATTGATGATCCTGATGAGTACCCCGAGAGCACATCCTACACCGGCGGTCATGAGGGAGAAAGTTTATCTGAGTGAATAGTTAGACTCCTTTGTCTGTCTGTGTTTTAGAGAGAAATATGCCTTATCAACAAGAACG
>NZ_KV802275.1:0-950 GCF_001810635.1 Rothia sp. HMSC067H10 | reverse complement strand
TGACCGGCTGATGATGGTCTCTGCATGCGTGTTTGTGTGTGGTGGTGTTGTTGGTGTGGTGTGTTGTTTGAGAACTCAAGAGTGTGCTTTGTTCAATACGTTTTTGGCACAACTGTGTGTTGTGTTGTGATGATGTGTATTGGTGAAACGGGATGTTGTGACAGTGCGCTGGTGCCTTCGTAGTGGGGGTGTTGGTGTGCGGGGTTGATACCGTATATGTTTTTTGATCTTATTGAGGTCATGTTTTTTGGTGTGGTCTTGTAGTTCTGAAAAATTTTGTTGTGGTGTCTGCTGGTTGGGACATTCGTGTGGGGCGCAGAGTATGGGGTGCGTTGGTGTGCCTGGTGTTTTGTGTCCTGATTGTTTTTTGTTTTGTCAGTAGTTCATTGTTTTTTTGAGAGTTATGGGATCATGCGTTTGCTTTTTGTTTTTGTAACGGAGAGTTTGATTCTGGCTCAGGACGAACGCTGGCGGCGTGCTTAACACATGCAAGTCGAACGATGAAGCCTAGCTTGCTAGGTGGATTAGTGGCGAACGGGTGAGTAATACGTGAGTGACCTACCTTTGACTCTGGGATAAGCCTGGGAAACTGGGTCTAATACCGGATACGACCAATCTCCGCATGGGGTGTTGGTGGAAAGCGTTATGGAGTGGTTTTAGATGGGCTCACGGCCTATCAGCTTGTTGGTGAGGTAATGGCTTACCAAGGCGACGACGGGTAGCCGGCCTGAGAGGGTGACCGGCCACACTGGGACTGAGACACGGCCCAGACTCCTACGGGAGGCAGCAGTGGGGAATATTGCACAATGGGCGCAAGCCTGATGCAGCGACGCCGCGTGAGGGATGACGGCCTTCGGGTTGTAAACCTCTGTTAGCATCGAAGAAGCGAAAGTGACGGTAGGTGCAGAGAAAGCGCCGGCTAACTACGTGCCAGCAGCCGCGGTAATACG
>NZ_KV802274.1:0-811 GCF_001810635.1 Rothia sp. HMSC067H10 | reverse complement strand
CCCCAATCCGAACTGAGACCGGCTTTTAGGGATTAGCTCCACCTCACAGTATCGCAACCCTCTGTACCGGCCATTGTAGCATGCGTGAAGCCCAAGACATAAGGGGCATGATGATTTGACGTCATCCCCACCTTCCTCCGAGTTAACCCCGGCAGTCTCCTATGAGTCCCCACCATCACGTGCTGGCAACATAGAACGAGGGTTGCGCTCGTTGCGGGACTTAACCCAACATCTCACGACACGAGCTGACGACAACCATGCACCACCTGTATACCAGCCCCGAAGGGAAACGCCATCTCTGACGCAGTCCAGTATATGTCAAGCCTTGGTAAGGTTCTTCGCGTTGCATCGAATTAATCCGCATGCTCCGCCGCTTGTGCGGGCCCCCGTCAATTTCTTTGAGTTTTAGCCTTGCGGCCGTACTCCCCAGGCGGGGCACTTAATGCGTTAGCTACGGCGCGGAAAACGTGGAATGTCCCCCACACCTAGTGCCCAACGTTTACGGCATGGACTACCAGGGTATCTAATCCTGTTCGCTCCCCATGCTTTCGCTTCTCAGCGTCAGTTACAGCCCAGAGACCTGCCTTCGCCATCGGTGTTCCTCCTGATATCTGCGCATTCCACCGCTACACCAGGAATTCCAGTCTCCCCTACTGCACTCTAGTTAGCCCGTACCCACTGCAAAACCAGGGTTAAGCCCCAGCCTTTCACAGCAGACGCGACCAACCGCCTACAAGCTCTTTACGCCCAATAATTCCGGACAACGCTCGCGCCCTACGTATTACCGCGGCTGCTGGCACGTAGTTAGCCG
>NZ_KV802273.1:0-271 GCF_001810635.1 Rothia sp. HMSC067H10 | reverse complement strand
GGAAAACCATTCGGGAAGAAAAACTTCTTATACTCCTCCATACTTGACCAAGGATATTCAACCCCATCAGCAGCAATCACCACCCTGTTGACAAAGAATTCTTCTACCCGAGACAAGCTCTCTTGCGAAAGTTCGAATCCCCACCCAAATAACACTTTGTACAGCCCACTACCATGAATTGGACGAATACTGTAGTACGTATCCATCTCTTCAAGAATATTCACACATGCACTTATGTCATCATCAGCCATAGTAAAAAGCTGCTCAAAAT
>NZ_KV802272.1:0-218 GCF_001810635.1 Rothia sp. HMSC067H10 | reverse complement strand
TGGATAACGCATTTTTGGGTCCCCTACTTTCTGCTTTTGGGCGGAGTTTTCTGTCGAAACGTAATCGAGGGAAGTCTACAGGTAAAAAGAATATACACCGGATGGGATTTTTGCTGGTTGCCGCTTGGGGATTTTTCATCGCGAGTATTGTGGCGTTGATAATATTTATTGTCGATTTCTCTAGGGGATGGCTTAATTCTGGTGGAATTATAGCTTTT
>NZ_KV802271.1:117275-172816 GCF_001810635.1 Rothia sp. HMSC067H10 | reverse complement strand
TGAGCGAAGATGAAAATGCTCCGTGGGGTGTCATACAAAATCGGGAACAGATTATCGAAGGCCCCAGTTGGCAGGCTCACGAAGAGTGGAAAGAAGCACATCAACGGAGCAGTAAATCTTAAATTTAGCCCCCTGTTTCCGAGAGATAAAAACAGTTCTCTGCCCAGAAGCAGTGTAATCTGTCTTTTTTTCCCTTCACCGCATCACCGGAAGCTGAACAGCGTCCCGGCTGGTAAACTGATGGTGCTATACGTGCGGTATAAAACCGCGCAGTCACCGTGTGAATGTGCCCCAGGCGTCTGCCGTAAGCACGTACCCTAAGAGAGGGTTTCTTATGATTATTGGATACGCCGCCGGCGCCTACGACCTGTTCCACTACGGGCACCTCGAAATCCTGCGCAAGGCGAAGGAAAACTGCGACTACCTTATCGCCGGTGTCGTGCACGACGACGTTCTTGAGCAGACCAAGGGGCGCCGTCCCGTTATCCCCATTGATGAGCGTGCCGCAATCGTCAGTCATATCGACTATGTGGACGAAGTTTATATCGAGACCACCCCCGATAAGATCGAAACATGGCACCAGAAGCCCTTTAACGTCTTCTTCAAAGGCGACGACTGGAAGGGAACCCCGCAGGGCCTCGCCCTCGAAAAACGCTTCGCAGAGGTCGGCGTGAGCGTGCACTACTTCCCCTATACGGAGCACACCTCAAGCACCAAGCTCCGCAAAGTTGTTGACCTGCTAGAGGCAGAACACGACCTGCGTGTTGAGATGCGTCGCTTCGCCGAACTTCTTGGCGACCGTGCCTACCATGAGGCGGTAGTCGCCGCTAAAGCAGAGGCCCCCGTGGGAGCGGCAGAAGCCGAAGCATCCTAAAGCCCCATCGGTCGTTAGCATTCAGTACCCAACATAAAAAGGCTCTTTATTCGAATAAAGCGGGTTTTTCGCCGCTTCATTCACATAAAGAGCCTTTTTAGCAGGTAGACTAGCAGACCAGTAATTAACCCTGCTGAGCGGTCCACTTCTCAGCCGAGGTACCAAGAACCTTGAGCACGCGACCAACCTGAGGTTCGGCAGCGGCAGCAATCTTCTTGCCCACCAGCGGAATCGAGCAGGAGACCTCACCATTGACGTCCACACGTGCCTGGCTGTCGCTCACAGGAGTGAGGGTCTGGGTAGCCTGCGCGCTTACAGGCATACCGCTAACCTTAACCTCGGTGTTCACGGTGCGGGTGCCGTCGGCAGCGGGTGCGCTCACCTTATCGGTCTGGGTCATACCCACACCGTTAGAGACGAACTTCTTCGCAATATCCGGCACGCGGTCTGCGGGGATGGTGCGCTCTGTGGTGATGGTGTACTCACCGGCGGGGTCACCGTCAAGGTTGAAGCTGACGAAATTAACACCAACCTCGTTGCATACAAAGCGTGCGAAATCTTCGCTGGCGTATGCTGCAGCGATCTGCTCAACCGACACGTTGACGTCGTTGGACTCTTGAAATGCCATATTTTCTCTTTTCCTTCCATGGCGCGTGCGAAGCCCCGGGCATCCTATCCGGAAGATAAGCGCTCCGAGGCTTTCGTACCTAACAGGTAACAGCCTTCGTGGCTGCACAACTTGAGTGGAACACCCGCGCATATGTGCGGTCTTCTGCCTCATATAGCGGCGGATGCTCCGGTGTAGCCTTACGTCTGAAAACTCGGCGGATACATGTGCACTATATCGCCGATAGCTACTTAGATTCTACTCGCTGGGTGTAATAGCGTTAATTCGAGCCATTTCTTGTTTACCCGCAGCGTGGGCACGTGCTGCCTGCTTGAAACGGGCTATATATCCCTCAGCACGGCGAGTCCTCCCCGAAAGCAGATTATCGAGCCCCTGCGCCAACTGTTCCGCTGCGATACTTGGGTTCGCCACATAGGGCTTTGCCGCATGAAAAAGTGAGGGATTTTCAAAGGCTAGAGTAAGCTTGTCGAACAGGTCTGCGCGGCTCTCAACGATAACGGCGCCGCCCTGCTTCTCCATCATGGTAACGAAAGGGACCTGGTGGTTATCGACAACTTCATCAAACTCAACGCGGCGCGGTACAACGAGGGGGATAGCGCCGGTAGCACGCGCATCCTGAATAGACCCCGGACCACCCTGAACCAGCACAACCTGCGCCTTGGCATATAGGCGCTTGAGGGTGCCTGCGGGCAGAAGTTTAACGTTATCTGCCCCTTCAATGGGGGAGGTATGGCCGTGCTGAATGAGGCACCGTATCTGAGGGTTCTCCGCCAAATAAGCCTTGACCCACCGTAGCAGCCGATCAAAGGTGTGATAGTCGGTTCCGAGAGAAACCACAAGATCATAAGTATCCGCCGGAAGACGTGAGGGAGCCTGGGCGAGAGTGAAGCTCGCCGGATCGAGAATAATGCTATGCCCCGCAGTATGGGGCACGTTCTGAATAGACATATATGTCTGATCCTAACTCTAATCGGTGAGTGCGGAATCGGTCAGCCTAAAGAGTGGAAGTAGGCCAGCTAACCCCGAGTGGTTGGTAAATCGGAAGAGTTTCTGCGATTGACTCCGGTGGTTAGTCGAAGGTAATGCTCGCCCGCAGATGTTGTTATCAGTTTGTTATGTATTAAGTATATACGCGCAGACGCAGGATTAAAGTAAAACTTCACGGTCATGAAAGCGGTGAAAATTATTAATCCCACGCCCGCGCATATAACGCGGTGCTGCGCCCTAGAAAATCGGGTGCAGAATCGTCGAATCCGGAAAATTCTTCTGCTGTTCCTCATTCTGAACGTTAAAGCTATCAGCCAGAATATAGAGCATTTTTCCCGTCATCGTCGGCAGTGTCGGGCGGTCATAACACTCAATGTACATGGTCTTGACCCGAAACAGCTTTGCCGCCACGAAGAACGGAACCGCAACCCCGGCCCCCGCAGAAACTACGGCCTGCGGTTTCTCCTGAGGAATAACCTTCAGAGCCAAGAAGAAATTCCGAATAGCGTTCTTAATATTGCGGGTCGTAGGGTAGTAGGCCCAATGCACACGCTCGTTCTCAAGCGCCGCCTGAACATCGGGCTGTTTGAAACTCACCCACACTCGCTCGTAGTTTTCCCATGCAGAAGCGGTCTCGGTCAGATGCTTCAAATGCCCGCCGCTGCTAGAGACGAGAAGTAACTTTGCGGACTTATCCGACGAATTAGTCATCGCTTACCCCTCCTTCTGCGGTTCCATAAATACTGCGATGCTCACGGTATTTTCAAGAGTCTGCAGGTACGAGAAGAGCTCGCGCAGCTTTGCCCGGTTAGTATCTTTGTTCACCGGAATCAGGCACAAACGAGTGGCATTGCTGAATCGCACAACCTGCGGAAGCGTAGCGGAATTCCCCAAATCAACCACAACGGGAATGGAATTATCCGCAATATACTTCTCGGGGTTCTGCAGTGAGTGACTGTCTTTGAGCGACTTGTAGTCGATAAAACGCACCTGATCGCTTGGCAGCGCAGTGTAGAGAGCCTGGTACATACGGTAAGCGAGTTTGCCGGATGCAGAACTGAGGGTAATACCGGCATAACCGGCTTTCTTGAGGTCACCATCCGTAGCGCCTACACGGTGCAGCAGCAAAAGCGCTCCTTCGGTGTCGTTCGGCTTGAGCTCATGCGAATCGATACCCATTTCCTTGAGACGACCAGCGTAGCCCAAGGTACGCATCGAACGGTCATAAATGTATGCCGCAGCAATACCCACCAGCAGACCGAAGGCACCGCCAACGACCGTCAGAACCATGGGGGAGAGACCCTTCTGGCTCTTTGGAACCTGAGCCGAGGATACAACACGACCGCCCTCCTGAGAAATCAACTCAAGCTGAGAACGGCGTTCACGAAGCTGAGTAAGTTCGGAGGCAGGGATAGTAGTGCTATTTTTTGCTTCGTCAATCTTCTCATCGAGCTTCTTGAGTCGGTCATCCACAGTAGCCTTGAGGCCTTCACTGCGTACCTCCAGGTAGGCAGCAGCTAGGGCGTTCGCGTAGTCAGCCGCTTGCTTGGCGTTAGGCAGTGTCACCTCAATATCCAAGACGGCCGACTGCGAAGTACCCGTTACCTTTGTGGCAGCTACGAGCTTATCAACGTCCATCGCCTGGTAGTTGGGGCCCTCTTGGTTAGCCTGAGCCTTGGTAATGGCACGCCCGGCAACCTGGCGGGAACTTGCCGCACGGGACTCGGTGTTAATATCGACCTTCACGGAGTTTGCACTGCCAGTTCCTGAAGGATCATTCACGAGCGGATAAACCACCACAGTTGATTTCGCGGCGTATGACGCAGGCGAAATCACTCCGTAGGTTCCTGCAAGAATCGCCATCACCACGATCGGAATAAGAACAATGAGCTTATGGCGCCATACGCGCTGAACCTGCTCAAGCAAAGATGCCGAAGACTGTTTCTCGGAAGTGCTCGAATTTTCCATGGTGTTCTCTTTCTGAACGATAATCCTGGGTCGTTCGTGGTTCGTGATCGGTGTTGTGTTGTGAGAGTCCGTCGTATCTTCGGAAGACTTCGCCGGGGCTTCGGCGTCTGTGCTTTCCGTTGGTGCCGCCTGAGTCTTAGCGGCGGGCTGCGCGGGTATCATGCCCGTGGGTGTATCCGGGGCACCATTCGCGGTAGCCTGTGCAATCGCAGGAAGCCTTGGCTTCTTCATGGCTTGCACGGGCTGAGCTGGCTCGGGAGATTTATCGGCTTCAGGCTGTGCAGAATCCTGCAGCAGAGCATTTCTGAGGGTACCAACCGCAGAATCGGGTGAACCCGGCTCGTCACCAGCCGCCGCACCCAGGAATATTGGCACGGTTGGCGATTTTTCGATATGCGGTGTTTTCCCCGTCTGGGGGTTGCTGTGATCCTGCGACGATGCGTTAGCCTGCGGCGCAGACTCTTGTTCTCTCCCCATGTGCGGAGTTTGTCCCTTCTCGTGAAGTTGTTCGTGGTGAACCGCCGTTCCCTCGGCGGGAGGCGTAGCTGACAGATGTGTCTCAGCTGCGGTATGTTGCTGAGAGGGCGCATCCGAAGACTGCGCCGGTGGTGTTTTAGAAAGCGCCGCAGTAACAGCAGAAGCAATGCTGGAGGAGTGCTGAGGATGCTGCGGGGAAACCCCGACGAGCTGAACCATCGTTGCTCCGTGGGCAAGCGCATCATTCAAGCGCTGTGCATCGGCACCGGAATCGGTATACTGTGGGAACGCCTCACGTCGCCCCTGAGCAATAGCGGCACGCACCGCTGAAAACTTGCTGGGGGAGCGAACGATCGCCATCACCGTGGTAGGCGCGTTTTCCGGGGTCTGGGCTGCAACAACTTCTTCTGCGGTTGCGGGCTTTTTGCGTGCCGAGAGGAAACGTTCAACGCCCAACGGCTTGCGGAAGCGCTTCAGCAGGTAGCCGTAGCTTGGAACCAGAAGAACCAGGTACAGTACCAGAGCTACTAGGCTTTGCCCCAGAACCGCAAGCGGAATAAGGGCGCATACGGTCGGTACCGCACCGCCAAGGATGAGCGCCGGAGCCATTTCCTTGATGGTAGCGCGAATACCCACTAGCTTGAAAACCTGGTAGCTTGCCAAGAACGTATCAATCAGCAGCGCCGCCGCCCAAGCGGTGACGGCACCATAGAGCCCCCATAACGGAACCAAGGTAAGGTTCAAGATAATCGCCAGAACCAGAGCCGAGAGCTTATTGAGAAGCTGCCAACGGCTTTTACCGCTCATGAGCAGAACTGACTGCACGCCGCCCGCACTCATCGCGAGCATCGCCGCCGGGCAGATAACCCAGAGAATACCGGCGCCAGACTCGAAACCTTTACCAAAGAAACGCAGCAAAACCGGGCCGAAGAAAGCAAGTGAAAGGTAGAAAGGCCAAGCTAGGGCGGTGAGCACGCGGGTGGTCGCAAGGAAGATTTCACGGGCACGAACCAAGTTTTGGGTTGCCAAAGCCGCGCTGATCGATGGTCCGGTCACGATGCGTCCAGTGTGTTCGACCATAGTGCCAACACGCACACACCGGTTTACCGCGCCGTAGACACCGCCCGCGGCCGGTCCGAGGAATGCTGCGATAACCAGCACATCAATCCATTCGAGTGCGGTCTCGACAATAGCGGCAACGCCGCGGGCAGATGAGAACATCCAAAAGGAACGCAGCGTTTCTTCTGGGGCGTCCTGATGCTCGTTCGTGGTGGGCGGCGCATCCTGGCTCATTTCTTCGGGAAGAGGGCGGTTGAGCAGGTATGCGGTGACCGCCGTGGTGATAATCACCGGAATAGTCCATGCCCACACTAAGCCCATCAGAGAACCCGCAAGAATCACCGCAAGAGCTACACCCGCTAGACGAAGAGTCGGGAGCACCACGTTCTGCAGGAGGGTGAATGTCACTACCTGGTTTAGACCGCGTAACGCGCCGAACCCCACCGTCATGGCGGCGGCAATTATCAGGAACGGAGCGCTCACCCGTAGAGCAGTGGCGTATTCGTCGCTTCCCGGCATGATCAAGCTGTATACCAGCGCTGCGAGGGCTACGACAACGGCAAGAAGTACCGAGGGGAAAAGAGCGAAGCGGATAAGCTGGGGGAGCGCAGAGTATCGTCCCAGGGCACGCTGTGCGGACATCGTGCGTACAAGCCCGGTATCCGCGCCGAAGACTGAGAGCGAGGTCCCGATCGCAAAGAGTGCCATTAGACGGAAGAATTCACCGGCACCGGCGGCGCCGATTCCGTTTGAGACTACGAGGGTTGTAACGAACGCAATACCGGCGCCGTACATCACACAGAGAGAAGCCAGCGATCCACTGCGCGCTAAAGAAGCATGACGCGCCATTAAAGCTCCTCTCTGTAATATCGTGCACGAATGCAGGCCATAGCGCTGAGCAGAAGAACGCTGAGCTGTGCCACATCGAAGCTGTAGAAAATAATGACAACACAGCTGCAGACCGGAATGGAATGCAACCAGAATCCGGCGGGGGTGCGCACCTTCAACCCTTCACCCAAAATACTGAGAATAAAGAGGGCATATATAGCAAGACCCACAAATCCGAAACAGAACATTAGAGTCCATAGATACCCCTGAGTACCCATCGAAACACCCACGCTCAATTCCATGCGGGGAGTTCCATACCCCACAATGGGAGACTCTAAGGACGCTGCCCAGGTTGAGCGGTACAGCGCCGCGCGACCGCCGGTTGAGTCCGAATATTGCTGGCGACCCAAAATAGCCGCCACCGTACCGGAGGCAATTAACGCGGTCACCACCCCGACAACCATCACCCCGGCCGCCGTTACCAAGCCCCAGTAGCGACCAATAATCAGGCGAATAATGACGTATGCAGTCGCAAAACCCAGACCAATGAACATACCGCGGTTACTGGTCGCAACGAGCGGCACGACCGACGCTCCGAGGACGATTGCCAGAAAGATGCGCAGAAGCCACGAGCGTGTGCGCGCAAAGAACGCGAACATGACGGGGGTGAGCACGGTAAAGGCAAGACCCCAGCTATTGGCGTAGGGGAAAGGCGCGGCGGGGCGCACGTAGGGTTCGGGCGCTCCCCAGGGGTTTTGAACCTCCGCGAAGGGTGGGAGCATATAGTCTTTCACCAAAGAGTTCGACATGAAACTCTGTGGCACGACGTAGCTCATTGGTGTTTGAACGCGCACTTCCGGGAAGAGCACGCCGCCCCATCCGAGTACGACAACCGTAACCCACAGGGCAGTTAAACTGCCCAAGAGCTGATTGATCGAGATGCTTTCTTTAGCGTTGAAATAGTAGAGCGCATACACGCCCGCGTTGAGAATATTGACGAAGCGCAGCGTCCAGGCGATATAGTCTGTCACATCTTCTAACGATACGGTACAGACAATCACCCAGAAGATGAACGCAGCCCATATCCAGAGCGAGCGGGGCACTCGCACGCCGCCGCGGATAGTCAAGTAAATGACCATCGTTACCGAAAGCACCAGCGGCACGATCTGAAGCAGTCCCAACGCCCAGAATGCTGGGAACCCATAGAACAGGGTGAGAAGAGGCCACGCAGGAAGACGTTTACGGGGTGCCTGTGCGGATGCACCGCCCGCCGCGGGCGTAGACGCGAGTTTCCTTGAAGCACCGAGGGTTGGAAGAGCTAGAGCAGTAGACATTACAGGCCTCTTCCTATCTTCTGAACGAGATCAAGAAGCAGCTGAGGTTTCACAATCCCCAGTGCTACCACGTATGCCGCCCAGGCACGTAATTGCTTTTTATCGCGTTTAAGGGCCGAACGGGCGTAGGAACGAGCAAGATCACGGTGACCGAGCGCCGCATGCACAAAAGCTATCTGCCCGGCAATACGTGCCAGTCCACGCGGGCTACGCTCAAATTCGGGGAATTTTTGCAATATATAGGTAAGCCCGTCCGCCATAGCCTGCCACTTACCGGCAAAAAATGAGGGACGATCCCACAGCACCAGAATAAGCGGTTTCTGCACTGAAAAAACGTCGCCGTAGCGGGTTGCTCGTAAGAGTAAATCGTAGTCTTCGCCGTAGGAAGCTGGCAGCTCCTCATCGACTAAACCGAGATGGTCGGTCACAAGGTCTTGCCTCGCATAGAGCATAGCGGAAGGATGAATTTCCGTAATGCGTGAGAGCAGAAAGTCATCGAAGGATGCACGCTTAGGCGCCAGCCGCTCAATATCACGCCCACCCGAGCGAACGGTGATGCCTGAAGAAACCGCGACCGCCTCCGGGTGAGCATTCCATAGTGTGAGTTGTTCGGTCAACTTGGTGGGCATCCAATAATCGTCGTCGTCGCAGAAGCCAATAATTTCTCCAGTGGCGGCAAGAATCCCGCTGTTACGACCGCCCGCAAGACCGCCCGTGCGTGTGTTTGCTATCGTAATGAGCTTCCGATTTTCCGGAACCTGCACGTCTTCCAGCAGATCGGGCTCTACCCGGTCATACACCACGACAACCTCGATAAACCCCGCATAATCTTGATCGAGAATAGAGCGTACCGCAGTGCGCAGAGTTTCGGGACGTTTACCGTTAGTTGTGATCACTGCGCTTACGGCGGGAGCTGAAGATTCAAACTTCATGGTTATGCCTCCTGCGAGGGGGACGATGCGGGGGTTGCGAGCGTGACGTATTTACGGCGCATAGACAGCAAAACGGTCGCCGCGTTTGCCAAGAAAAGAAGCGCATAGACGAAGACGAAGATCACGCCGAAACCCCAAAAAATGTAGATCCAGCAGAGCGTACCGGCGTCCATATGCAGATTGATGAAGGAACGGAGGTTACCCCCGGTCGAAGGTGCCGCAGTTTTACGGTTTTTGCGCAGCTGCTCAGCGAGAATCTGACTCATAAAATGTCCGGCGGTGAGTACTGTGAACGCCATGGGCAGTGCCCAAAGAATCCAGCCACCGGGAAAACCATCGGTGGTATGTGATGCAGAGAAGTACTCGGGAAAACGGATGAAACCTACCAGCGTCGCTAGGTGTACGGTGGGTACTCGCATGGAATCTACTACATGGTCAAGCCATTCTCCTGCTGGTGAGGATGCGCCGGTCACGCGGGCTACCTGCCCGTCCGCCGAATCAAGCCCGTAACCGAGGGCAAACAGAAGCGCAACGATAACGCCTGTCAGGATTGTTGGGGGAGCGGTTAGAAGAACGATAACACCTGCCGCTGAGATAGCTGCGCTGACCGCCGTAACGCCGTTGGGCGTAATACCAAGAGAGACAGCGGCAGCAGCGAAATATCGTGCAATCCTGCGGTTTACCCATCGGGTGTATGCGGGAACTCCAATACCTGGTTTTTGCGCCTGCTCAAGCGCTCTCAGAGTATCCGAAAAGCCGGGGCGTTTCGCTGTGCTTGGCGTAGTGATGTGACCCATGTGAAGATTCCTAATCGGTGATCAAAGTTTGAGGTGGTGCCGCGGGTGATGACGACGTTTGCTGTTACCTAAGCCCGCCGGAAGACATGCGATCTAAAACCGAGTGTCCGAGCAAAAAGTAAGTCATAAAGATTATAGAAATAAAATGCTCTAAAAAGTAGGACTTTGCCAGGCGCGCCTTATTTTGCTGACTCTTAGTCAAACATTGAAGACGGTATCGCGCTGAAAAACGCCCCCGTAGCCGAATACTAAATCCAGCTACAGGAGCGTTTATGCAGTCCCTACAAAGGGGCTAGGTGATTACCAACCGAATCCGTAGTCATAGAATGCACGACCGAAGAATCCGTGGGCATAACCGAAGCCACCCATGTAACCAAAACCACGGTTATCGTAGTTGTAGGCTACGCGTTGGTTACGGCGACCGTAGTAGTCACCGTTACCATAGTTGCCGTAGTACTCCGGGTAGTACCAGTACCAGACCTGAGGGCGGTGCTGCTGACCGTTATCCTCCTGATTCTGCGCTTCAGGAAGGGGGTTCTGGTGCTGCGCGGTGGAAATAACCTGCATATCGAAGCTGATGTTATTGCTCCAGTGCGAGTTAGCGTGAACCTCAACGGCGATTGCGTTGCGACCTTCGCGCAGGTACTCAGCAGGAACGTCAACTGAGAACAGCTGAGCGTTCTGGCTTTCCGGACGCTGGGTTGCGGGGGTGTTAGCCGAGATACGACCCTGCGGCATGTTCTTACGAGCAACTTCCTTGCCGTTGACATAAACCACAGTACCGTCATCTGCGTAGGTGGTGAGCTTCAGATACTGCTGAGCCTGTTCCTTCGTGAGGGTAACGTCCTTACGGGCGTAGATGCTCATCGGAGTACCAAAGAAGGTATTCACCTCGGTCTCAACGTTCACCGAGCCAGCACCCAGGGGAGCCTTGCCGCGAGACCATGCGCCACCGAGCCATGAACGAGTTTTCCATTCGCTTTCGGCGCGGTCGCTGCCTACGCGGTAGACCCATGAAGAACCGCTATCGACGAGAACCTGATCGCCCTGGGGCTTCTGCTCCTGCTTCGGGTCCTCTTGTTTGGGCTGCTCTTGCTTGGGGTTGTCCTGTTTAGGATCTTCCTGCTTGGGCTGCTCCTGCTTCGGGTTCTCCTGCTGCTTAGGCTCGTTCGGCTTCAGATCATCGTTGGGATCAGCGGGCTGAACCTGGTCGTCTGTCGCAGGGTTTTCTGGCTGAGGCTGTTCATCCTGTTTAGGATCTTCCTGCTTCGGGTTGTCCTGCTTGGGCTGTTCCTGTTTAGGATCGTCCTGGATGGGGTTTTCCGGCTGAGGCTTGACGATATTCTTATTGTCATCCTGCTTGGGATCATCCTGTTTAGGCTGCTCTTGCTTAGGATCTTCCTGCTTCGGCTGTTCCTGTTTAGGGTTGTCCTGCTTGGGATCCTCTTGTTTAGGATCGTCCTGCTTCGGGTTTTCCGGCTGAGGCTGCGGATTCTCCTGCTTAGGCTGTTCCTGCTTGGGGTTGTCCTGCTTCGGCTGTTCCTGTTTAGGGTTGTCCTGCTTGGGATCCTCTTGTTTAGGATCGTCCTGCTTCGGGTTTTCCGGCTGAGGCTGCGGATTCTCCTGCTTGGGGTTCTCCTGCTTAGGCTGCTCAGCCTTCTTGCCAGATACAGCAACCGAAGTAGAAGCAGAGTAGTTACCGTTTGCATCAGCCGCACGCACGAAGTAACGAGCGTTGTCGGTGTGCTTTACCCGGTAGCTGGTGCCGTTCACAGTAGCAATCACGCGATCGTTACGGAGCACATGGTAACGTGCACCCGCCTCGCCAGATGCGCTCCAGTTCAGCTGATCGTTATCACCGGATTGAGTAACGGTCAGGTTACTCGGAGCAGGCGGGGGAGTAACATCGCGTGGTGCGTAGCGTACGAAGCCAACAGATTCCTGCTGCACACCATTTTCACCTAGGGAGCGGTTCAAATCGCCGCCAACCCACAGTACACCATTGGAGTCCACGAAGGATTCCCAGATGCCGTGACCACTCTTACCCTTAAGAGTAGGAGCGAACTCGGGGAGAGTTTTACCGCTGTCCTTATCGAACGCAGCAACCAAACGGATGCTGTCGGTCACGGTAGAACCACGCCATGCGTAGTCGTGGGTGCCGCTGCCCTGGTACAGGAAGTCACCACAGTGGCAGGCGCCGTAGATGTTATTACCGTTGAGATGCAGATCCTGGAAATCACCGCCGTTGCGGGTAATACTCGAGCTCAAACGGGTCATTGGTTCGTTCTTAGTGTACTGAGAAATCATGTGCTCAGTACCGCCAAGCCATACGGAGCTGCCAGCATCCTGAACGTCAAAGTGGAAGCCCCACACCCTTTTCTCGCGGGTTTGTGGATCCGGAAGGTATGAGGGAGTGACCTCCCATGTTCCGACCTTCTTGGCGGAATCAAGGATACGTGCCACACGGAATGCGCGTTGGTCATTCATCTCGGTGAAGTAACCGGCGGCAAACACCTCGGAGTTATCTGCCGATGCACTCATACCATTTACTGTTCCGTTGAAACGCGGGGTCCACGTGCGATCAACCTGGTTGGTGGAGATCTTCACGCGAGCAGCGTTACGGGAGTAAACCTTATTGGGGGTTCCTGAGCTCTTGAGATGGGTAAACGTACCGCCCAAGTACAGGTAATCTCCCTGAGCTTGCAGAGTCTTCACAGCAAGAGCTGAACCGGAAACATTGTTTTCAACCTGCAGGTTCAGTTCGCGGTCAAGCTGTCCGGTTGCGGGGTCAAGCACCGCAAAACCGGGCACCTTTTCGCCGTTAACCTCGGTGAATTCGCCGCCAACGGCCAACTTGTTGTTCGGCAGAGCCTCAAGAGACTTAATTTGACCATTGAACTTCGGCTTGAAGGTCTGTACCAGTTCACCAGTATTGACGTTGAAACCAGCAAGATAAGACTGATCCACATGAGCACCGGCTGCAGACTCCAGGTATGCAAAGTCACCGCCGGTGAAGACAGTGTCGCCTACCTGAGTAATAGCCTGAACGTAGGTGTTCATTTCGTTGACGTTACCGGTTCCGGACTTATCGCTTGTGCGCCACTTCCATGGCATAGAACCGCTCTTGGGCAGTGCGCGGCGGTTACTTGCCGCGGTACCGTTATCGCCAATAGCCTGTGCACCCATGTTCTGCTGGGTTAGCTTCGGGCGCAGGTAGACCTGAGTGAAAGCGAAGGGAGTAGCGTTGGAACCGCTCGGGCGGTACAGATATGAGTTGCTTGCGCTCTCATTGCGATTTCCGTTAGCACGGACATCACGGCTGTAGCTAAAGCCAAGCTTCCATCCCTGCTCACGCTGCTCATCAAAGTTCAGCACCGAGTAGGTACCATTTTGCTGGATATGACCCTCGGTCTTGTCGAAGTGGGTACGATCCCTCTGCATGTACTGGGGGTTATCCGCGCTGACGTCAATATTGGACCAGATATTGTTGCTTCGCAGAGCCCAGGTCCAACGCTCGGTCTGATCACGGTGCGCCGTGATGTTCTGCCATTCCGTGCCGTCAGTATTCAGGGCGCGGCGGAAGCGCACGCCATCTTCAAGATCCTGCGGCTTCTGACCGTTCAGCAGCTCATCAACAGTGGTGGAGGGCAGCTGTACCGGAGTCATTGCGTCGTCACCCTCAGGGCTGGTGTACAGCTTAGATGCAGCACCTCGACCGTGGTAGTTCTCGGTCCAACCGTCACGGCCGCGACCAATCAGAACCCAACCGCCGCCGTTAGTCTCCTGGTCGCAGTAGAACTGCTGTGGAGCTGACATCGAAGGGGTGTACAGCCAGTACTTACCGGATTTTGCGTCCTTGTTGACTTGTTTAGCTTCATAACAGGAAGCGGCTGCCTTGTCGCTGGAGGAGCCGTCGTGAACGACCGCATCCTCAGCAGCGTAGGCTACGGGACCTACCGGGGCTAGCCCGGAAAGTCCAAGCGTCAGGGCAAGCCCTACCGCCGTAGTCGCTTTTCTAGCAAATTTCATGGTTTTATTGCACCTCCGTTGAATGCTGAATACGTATTGAAGGAATGGAATAAACACGGGCAGACACCGAAGGATAAAACGGCCTTATGATGCCTGTAGGTACGACGTACCATGTGCTTAGCAATCGGGATTGTTAGGGAAGTCGTGTTGGGCTATTTTCCACGTGCCGTCAGATTCGACCAGCGTATATATATTGAGAGTCCGTTTGCCCCCGCTCTGGAGTTCCCGACCCGCGCTGTCTTTGGTCTTGACTTGGGAGGAATCCAGGCACACCTCGACGAATCGTGCACGCTTGCCCTGGTAGGTTCCTTCGGCAACTTTGGGGCTGCCGACGACCGTGCTGGTGCCCTCGTAATGCCAACCGTTCTGGGCATACTCGGCAGCGGATGCCGCGTATTCTTCGGCGGCGTTGTCTACAGCTACCTTGTTGATGGAGTCCATGGTTGCCTCATCAACAAACTGCCGGGGTTGACCGGAATCTGATGAAGCAGTATCTGCTGAACCTTCAGGCGCGCTTGGAACAGAAGACATAGTCTGCTCATAGGAGTTTACGAGACCGTTGACTTCTTTAACCTCGGCCGCGTCAGTCGAGACAGTTTTAGCGTCTTTGAGTTGCTCTGCCTGGGGATAATTTTCGTCCTGCGCAGGAACTTCAGCTTGTGCAGATTCAGAGGAAGTAGCAGTTTCAGAAGAAGGGGCGGAAGAAGCGCTAGATGCGCTGGAAGCAGAAGATGACGAGCTTGCTGAAGCTGAGCTGCCAGGGCTCGCAGTCTGTTGATCTGATGGCTGAGAGCATGCCGCAAGGGGGACTATCAGAGACAAACTCAGAAGTAAGCCCGTTGCTGCCCGTCGCTGTTTCGGAAGTGAAGAAAACGTACGAAGCACGATCTTTCTCGTTCAGTTGTAAGGTGGTTGGTTATCGGTAAAGTGAAGGCACTTCTGCCAACAATAACGACAACCCACCCTTTGTGTAATTGTAAGTGAGTGAATTGCTATTGCCGACGGGAGTACCCGTTGGTTTTTATTATTTTCCATGGGGCTACACCGCGCCATGAAGGCACAGAACTTTCCGTGGATACCTATAGGCTAGCACAGCGAACGAGAGTTGTGACCGTGGTGAGGTCACAATACTCGCGGATAGTCCGAGGGGTGGACAAATATTATAAGAAAACCTAATAAATATTTTATGAACCCTTATCAAAAGAAGGGTGTAAATGGTTGTTTCGATACAAAGTTGATAGTTGTTCTCGTGTATAGAAATTTACTCATAAAATACCTATAAAACTTCTGAGGAGGTAGGTTTTGGTAGCTGAGTCTACTTGAAAGATACTTGAAGCTCTTAAATTTATAAATATGCACTCAATATACGTTCTGAGACTTGGCACATACTTTACCTATCAAATAAAAAATAATAGTATATACCCCCAGAAAACAGGTTCCCTGTGATAACAAGGGAGAAGGGAGGCGGGCAAGCCTTACTATAAATTTCCTAGCCGCAGCCTTAAAGTCAGGATTTATAAGGGGATATACCTTAAGGACACTCTCATGAACAGTTAAAAATATGCATTTCGCATGCCATCCTCAAAAATATGAGCAGATAGTAACCGACGAACAATAGATTTTATCGTGAAGGCCCGCCCCACCGGCTGTAGTCGAGGAGATAGACAAAAAGCCTGAGCGAGATACCCCTACGGTATAAGATAGACGGGTACCCAAACGCATCAACGTGGCAATATAGAGCGCACGCGTTATTGGGAGGCGCCGCCTTGATAGCCACCGCATCCGGTAGAAGGAGTATCCGTGAAACTAACTGGACTGAGCCGTCTTCTGGCAGAACAGCCCTCCTACCGTCATATTCTTGAAGCCTGCGATGTTCCCGCTGCGGAACGTCCTGTCCAAACCCTGATTGGCGCCGTTGCCGGTGTACAGGCACCCCTTATAGCTGATCTTGCCGTTGCAGTACGGCGCCAGTCCAGAACCGGAAAAACTCCGCTGACGCTCATTATTACACCAACCGAGCGACAGGCTGAGGATACCGCGCATGCTCTGCACTCATATTTGCCTGATCACCATATCGAGAGCTTTCCCGCGTGGGAAACTCTGCCGCATGAACGGCTTTCGCCACGTAGTGATACCGTGGGAAAACGTTTGAATGTTCTGCGCTCTATAACTCATCTTGAAACGCCGACTCCACAGGTTGTTATAGCCCCGGTACGCGCGGTCATTCAGCCCCTCGTGGCTGGTATTGAGCACCTGGAACCGGTAAGCCTGGCACGCGGTGAAGAATACCCTTTCAAAGACGTTATTAAAGGTCTAACAGATGCCGCATACTCGCGCGTAGATCTCGTAGCAAAGCGTGGTGAATATGCGGTTCGAGGCGGTATTATCGACGTCTTTGCACCTACCGCACAGCATCCGGTTCGCTTGGAATTCTTCGGTGACGAACTTGACGAAATACGTTACTTCTCAACGGCA
The DNA here is from genome assembly GCF_001810635.1 of Rothia sp. HMSC067H10. Classification (NCBI taxonomy): domain Bacteria; kingdom Bacillati; phylum Actinomycetota; class Actinomycetes; order Micrococcales; family Micrococcaceae; genus Rothia; species Rothia sp. HMSC067H10. The sequence continues at coordinate 156,428 of NZ_KV802271.1, read as the reverse complement.
GACCAGCGCACTCTAGGGCAAGAAGCAGACCACCCAACGCACGTTACTTTACTCCCATGCCGTGAGCTTCTCATTACCCCGGAAGTTATGGGACGTGCTGCCCGACTCAAAACGGACTATCCGGCGGCATCGAGCATGCTTGAGAAAATTGCGGGAGGTATCTATGTCGAAGGCATGGAATCTCTAACCCCGCTTCTTGTCGATAAAATGCAGACTCTTGTGTCTCTGCTCCCCGAAGAATCACTCATTATTTCTCTGGAACCTGAGCGGGTGCGTGCCCGTGCCGAAGACCTTGTGGCAACCAACGAGGAGTTTTTAGCGGCCGCTTGGGATGCTTCCGCCGATGCGGGCTCGCGTGCGCCTATAGACTTGGGACAGCTTCGGGTCAGCGACAGCGGGTTCCGCACGATTGCCGCGACCCAGCAGGAATCTTTGGACCGTAACCTATCCTGGTGGGAAATCACCGAGCTTGTCGATAGTGTAAACCTTCTCAACAATGCTCTCGGCGACGACATCCCAACTATGACGGTCGCGGCACAGGCTCCAGCGTCCTTCACCGGCTCAGTAGAACAAATGCTTCACGAGGTTGGTTCGCTGGTTCGTGACGGCTGGACGGTACTGGCGCTTACCAATGGGCGAGGATCCACCGACCGCCTCATCGAACTTTTCCGCGAGAGTATCTCAGGAGAAGACCCAATTCCGGCCATACGTCGGGAAACCCTTGACCGGGGAATGGAAGGCGCTTTACAGCCCAGAGTCGTCGAAGTTTGTGAGGCCCCAGCCTCTGCCGGATTTTTAATTCCTGAGGCGCGCCTTGCTGTTTTGACTGAAGGTGAAATTTTGGGCAGGCGCGGCACCTACGCGCCACGTGGCGCGAGCGGCAAAAAACTCAAACCCCGTAAACGACGCAACGCCGTCGATCCTCTGGCGCTAACCCCTGGCGATTATGTCGTTCACGAACGCCACGGTATCGGTAAATTCATTGAAATGGCTTCGCGCCCAGTCGCTGGAGTGTCCTCAAAACATGGGGAAACCCCTTTGAAAGAATACCTGGTGATCGAGTATGCGCCTTCAAAACGCGGGGGAGCCCCTGACCGCCTCTTTGTACCCTCCGATCAGCTGGATCTCATTTCGCACTATGTGGGAAGCGAAACCCCGACCCTCTCTAAAATGGGCGGGAGCGACTGGGCTAAGACAAAGAACCGCGCACGTAAAGCAGTTAAAGAAATCGCCGCTGACTTGGTGAAACTCTACTCGGCGCGGCAAGCTTCGCGCGGTCATGCATTCTCAGAAGATACTCCCTGGCAACGGGAACTTGAGGAATCTTTTCCTTATAATGAGACTCCCGACCAGCTTACCGCTATTCACGAGGTTAAGGCGGATATGGAGAAGGAAATCCCCATGGATCGCCTGATCTCCGGGGACGTCGGCTTTGGTAAAACGGAGGTCGCTATTCGGGCGGCCTTCAAAGCCGTGCAGGATGGTAAACAGGTTGCCGTACTCGTACCCACAACCCTGCTGGCGCAGCAGCATTTTGAGACTTTTACCGAGCGTTTCTCGGGATTCCCCATCAAAATTAAGGTGCTATCGCGCTTCCAAAAAGCTAAAGAAACCCGCGCTATCGTGGAGGATATTGCCTCCGGGAGTATAGATGTGGTGATTGGTACCCACCGCATCCTCTCGGAAAACGTGAAGTTCAAGGATCTTGGACTCGTCGTTATTGATGAGGAACAGCGCTTTGGCGTGGAGCATAAGGAAAAGCTCAAGCAGATGCGCACTAATGTGGATGTGCTTGCCATGAGCGCCACCCCAATTCCGCGCACGCTCGAAATGTCGCTCACCGGTATTCGGGAAACCTCAACGTTGGCGACCGCACCGGAAGAGCGGCATCCCGTGCTCACTTTTGTGGGGCCGCGTACTGATGCCCAGATTACTGCCGCTATTCGACGCGAACTTATGCGGGAAGGGCAGGTATTCTTCGTCCATAACAGGGTGGCGAATATTGATACTGTTGCCGCCGAAATCGGTAAGCTCGTGCCGGAGGCGCGCATCGCCACGGCGCACGGGCGTATGAGCGAATCCCGGCTTGAGCAGATTATCGTGGACTTCTGGGAGCGACGCTTCGATGTTCTGGTGTGTACAACCATCGTGGAAACCGGGTTGGATATTTCAAACGCAAACACCCTGATTGTCGATAACGCCCAGAATTATGGGCTGAGCCAGCTGCACCAGCTGCGCGGGCGTGTGGGTCGCGGGCGTGAACGGGCTTATGCCTACTTCCTGTACCCGACGGATAAGAGCCTGGGCGAAGTCGCGCATGAACGCCTCAAAGCTGTAGCTACCCATAACGAGCTGGGTGCCGGACTGCAGCTGGCGATGAAAGACCTTGAAATTCGCGGTGCCGGAAACCTGCTCGGCGGCGAACAATCCGGGCATATCGCAGGTGTCGGCTTTGATCTGTATCTGCGTCTCGTAGGAGAAGCCGTGGCAAACTTCCGTGGCGAACAGGAGAACACCGAGGTCGAGGTTAAGGTTGATCTTCCCGTCAACGCCCATATTCCGCATGATTATATTGATGCGGAACGTCTACGCCTGCAGGCGTACCGTCAGATAGCTTCCGCAGACACCGATCAGAAAATCGCCGAGGCACGCGAAGAGCTTCATGACCGTTACGGTGCCTTGCCCGAGCCCGTAGAGAATCTGCTTCAGGTGGCGGTGCTGCGCCGCGAAGCACGGGAAGCAGGCATCCATGAGATTACTGCGCTGGGACCGAAACTGCGTGTGGTCAGCGGTGAACCGCTGCCGGAATCACGGCAGATGCGCCTCAAACGTGTGTATCCCGGCTCAACCCACACCCAACCGAAGGGTCTGAGCACGTGGCTGACCCTGGTTCCTCGCCCTAAGACTCTGCCGGTCGGTGGCGTGGACCTTATTGACGGTCCTATGTTGGAATGGTGCTCGAAGTTCATTAACTCTATCTACTCGGCAGACCCGAAAGCATTGGAGGACTCATGATGTCATCGGCACCTACCCCGCGCACCCCGAAAGGCTGGGTGCGACTTCTGCTGAGTATCGTGGGATGGGCTGCGCTAGGTTTTGTCGCCTTAGGAACGATTGTCTGGGTATTTTTCAGCTCGTACGGGTTAACGGTGTACTTCGTTGTAGTGGCGTACCTGCTGATCGCGGTTGCTTGCGGTACACCTGCCCTCCTGTTTTATGTTGCCCACCGAGCTAAGGTTCGCAGCGGAGAATTTGGTACGAGCGGACCGGTAAGGTTTGGCAGCAAGGAATAGCGTGGGAACAACATACTGCCGGATGGTGTCACATTTCTTATAGACTGTGATACCGTCCGGCAGATAAGAAAAACTATAAAATGAGGTACTTCAGTTACTTCTGTACCTTGTTCTGATCCGTAATCTTACGGGTTGTCTTCGAGGGCAGCAGATGGAACACAATACCAAAGAAAATTCCAAACGCAACGAGGGCTCCGGCATACAGAACCGGACCGCCTTCGGGGTAGGTGCCCAGCAGGTAGAGGGATAGAAGCAAAAATACGAAGCAGCCGATGAACAACACTGCGTTCTCAAGATGCCTGCCCTGCCCGGAGTAGGCGGGAGGTTTCGTCGTTTTAGCCATAATTTTCCTTCATCTGTAGCGACCTGCATTGGGTCGATGATGTGTGTGCTTCACCCCGGTTTCATTGCCCTATAAACATTTATAAACCGAGAAATCCTTTCTCAAGTATAGTGTTTTTACCCGCACGAATGCACACTTATGACACAGCGCAACTTCAAAATATGGTTCATGACGTTACCCGGCAAATATAAGACTCTCGTAGGCAGCAAGATGTATCCGTAGCGTTCTCGACGACTCTGTCGCTCCTGCAGGCATCACGGTACCTACTCGGCACCAAAAATCGGCATTTAATATCCTGGAGACGACGGCGGTTTCGGTTGAGTATTTCAGTGTGATAGCACACAATGAAAGTGTGACTTCAACAGTGAACTATGCATCCCAACGAATCGTGATACTAGGCGCTGGGCCCGGCGGCTATGAGGCAGCGCTTGTGGCAGCATCATCAAACGCCGATGTGACAATCATCGAACGTAATGCTCTAGGCGGCTCCGCAGTCCTAACCGATGTAGTACCTTCGAAAACGCTTATCGCTACCGCAGATATGATGACTCGTTTCTCTGATGCTGGGCGATTGGGGATCGAAAATACCAAGGGCAACGCACCGCAGCTGCAAGTAGATATGAACCGGGTGAATAGCCGTGTTTTGGATCTAGCGCATCAACAATCCGCCGATATCAAACGGGCCCTTGCCTCCGCCGGGGTCAAAATTATCAGCGGTACCGGTAAGCTTACCGGCCCGCATACCGTCGCGGTTACCGATAATACCGGGTTGGAATATGACCTGCATGCAGACTTTATTCTGCTTTCGGTCGGGACACATCCACGTGAGATGGCGACCGGGCAGCCTGATGGGGAACGGATTCTCACCTGGACGCAGCTTTATAATCTGCGTGAGGTACCCCGCGAACTCATTGTAATCGGTTCGGGTGTTACCGGTGCCGAATTCGCCTCTGCCTATAACGGGCTTGGCTCCCAGGTTACCCTAATTTCTTCGCGAGATCGTGTGCTTCCAGGCGAAGACGAAGATGCCGCGCGTGTGCTGGAAGACGTCTTTGAGCGCCGTGGTGTTCGTGTAATGCCGCGGTCGCGTGCGAGCGCCGTGGAACGCACCGACGACGGTGTGGTGGTGACTCTCTCCGATGGACGCAAGGTTTCCGGCACGCATTGCTTGGTCGCAATTGGTTCTATTCCCAACACTGAAGGACTGGGTCTTGAGGCCGCTGGTGTAGAGACCAATGAGTCGGGATATGTGGTTGTCGATGCTGTTTCACGCACGTCAGTACCGCATATTTACGCTGCGGGAGACTGCACGGGCGTGTACCCGTTGGCTTCCGTAGCCGCTATGCAGGGGCGCATAGCGATGGCGCATCTTTTGGGTGATACGGTGCATCCGCTTCGCACCGATCGAGTGGCAGCGAATATTTTCACCACCCCGGAGATTGCGACCGTGGGTATTAGTGAGAAAGACCTTGCCGCCGGGGTTTACCGAGGCGAGGCTGTCATGCTTCCGTTGACCACGAATCCGCGCGCCAAAATGATGGCGTTCCAAGACGGCTTTGTGAAGATTTTTGCCCGTAAGCACTCCGGTACTGTGATTGGCGGGGTTGTGGTCGGTCCGCGTGCATCCGAACTTATCTATCCTATTGCGCTGGCTATCGAGAAGAAGCTGACGGTGGATGATTTGGCCGCTACCTTTGCTGTATACCCGTCTCTGTCCGAGGCGATTTCTACGGCATCGCGACAGCTTCACACCCGTGTTTAGTTTTTTGCATAGCTTTTGATATAGGTTTGAGGGGCGTGACTCTATATGAGTCACGCCCCTCAAATGCTTACAGTATTCAGGTTATTTAGTGCTGACCGCGTTCATATCGACGTCGCGGGTTTCATGCGTGAGCAAGATGAAGAGAACACTCAGCAAGGATGCACCTGCTAGGTAGTATCCGACGGCCCCAACACCAAACTTCGTATTCAGCCATACCGCCACGAATGGGGTCAAAGCGGCCCCCAAAATAGATGCCATATTGTAGGCGATACCGCTGGCGGTGTACCGCACATTAGTGGGGTACAGCTCGGGTAGGTAGGCGCTCATGGAGCCGAAAGAAAGCCCCATCAGGCACATTCCGATGAACATGAAGATGGTAACTGCGGTGGTATTGGCCTGTGCTCCGGTACCCACGACGGAGGGTGCAATAAATAGGGTGAAACTACCGCCGAAGACAGCCATAGCGATAGTGGTCCACAGCTGCTGTTTGCGGCGACCGTATTTGTCGGCTAACCATCCCGAGACGGGAATAAAGAGCGCAAAACCAATGATAGAGATGAGCTGAATCTCCAAGAACTTGTGGTAGGGGATGCCCAAACCACCCGCATTAACCTTTCCAATACCGTAGGAAAGAATCCATGCAGTCATCAGGTAGAACAGCACGTAGCATGCCACCATGATAAAGGTACCCTGAATCATGGGCCACCAGGCAACTTTGAACGCCTCAACCAACGGGGTCTTGACCTTCTCATCGTTCTCGACGGCTTGAGCAAAGACAGGGGTTTCTTCGAGCTTGAAACGCACATACAGACCCACGGCAACCATGAGGATGGAGAGCAAGAACGGAACACGCCAGCCCCAAATCAGGAAGGGGTGATCGAGGTTCTTACCGTCTGTGGCGGAGTTGAAGGTAATCCAGCTGGTCAAAAGCAGCATGAATCCGTTAGCAAAAACGAAGCCAATGGGCGCGCCCAGCTGGGGCCACATAGCGGAACGTGCGCGCTTGCCTTCTTCGGCATATTCGCTGGCGAGCAGAGCCGCACCCGACCATTCGCCGCCCAGGCCTAGACCCTGGCAGAAACGCATAATGGTTAGCATTGCCGGTGCCCACAGACCAATCTGATGGTAGGTGGGCAACAAGCCAATGAGGAAGGTCGCTAACCCCATAGTGAGCAGAGCGCCCACGAGTGTTGCTTTACGACCGATCTTATCGCCGAAGTGACCGAAAACGATAGAACCCAGCGGGCGGGCGATAAAAGCAACGCCGAAGGATGCGAAGGAAGCTAGCAGTTCAGTGGTAGGGTCTTTGGATGCGAAGAACAGAACCGGGAAAACCGCTACAGCTGCAGTGGCGTAAATATAGAAGTCGTAGAATTCGATGGTGGTGCCCACCAGAGAGGCGATAATAACTCTGCTCTTGGGGGTCGTATTCTTAACCTGCGTGCTGTGCCCGGCGGAAACGTCGGGCGCGTGTGTGCTCATCGTGAACAGCTCCTGAAAAGGGATAGTAGCGACTACGCTCGATGCTGTGAGTGTAGATTTTCAACTTTTATATTCTACGCCTCGCGATGCGATGCCAACATCCTGTATTCATCATCTGGACTATTCAGCTGTATTTCAGCGTTCGAGGATGAAAAACAGGAACACACGAAACAAACCGCCGGATGCGTATGAGAGAACGCATCCGGCGGTTATAGGGTATAGATCCCGTCAGAAGGCTATTTGATGGTGGCTAGAACGGCACCTGCGGTGACGGTATCGCCCGCCTTTAAGGACAGCCCGGAAATCTTACCGGCCTTATGCGCGTTGATAGGCTGTTCCATCTTCATAGCCTCTAGCACCAGGATCAGATCGCCCTCAGCGACCGTGTCTCCATCAGCAACGGAGACCTTCACAATCGTACCCTGCATGGGGCTTGTCAGATCGTCTCCGCTGACCGCATTTGAACCGCCGCGAGCACGGGACTTACGGGTCTTCGATGCGGGCTTTGAACTGCTCTTGGCAGGAGTACCGCCCAGCTCAGGCAGAACAACCTCAAGACGCTTACCATTAACCTCAACGACCACGGTTTGACGTTCGGCATCGTCATCATCCACACTGCCGGGAGCGCCGGAGTAGGGCGAAATGGTGTTCTTGTAATCGGTTTCGATCCACCGGGTGTGAACCTTGAAATCTGCTCCTGCAGCGGGGGCGAAATCGGGTTCGTCCAGAACTGCGCGGTGGAAAGGAACCACCGTCGGAAGGCCGTCGAGTGTGAGCTCGTCTAGCGCTCGGCGAGCGCGTTCGATTGCCTGCTCGCGGGTAGCACCAGTCACGATGAGCTTGGCCAGCATCGAGTCGAAGTTGCCGCTGATAGCATCGCCTTCTACGAAGCCGGAATCCCAGCGCACACCGGGGCCGGAAGGAACACGAAGTTTTTCGATGGTACCCGGTGCTGGCATGAAGGAACGCCCTGCATCTTCGCCGTTGATACGGAACTCAAAGGAATGACCGCGCAGCTGGGGGCTCTGCGGATCGATTTTCTCGCCGCGGGCAATGCGGAACTGTTCACGCACCAGATCAATGCCCGATACTTCCTCGGAGACCGGGTGCTCAACCTGCAAGCGGGTGTTTACCTCCAGGAAGGAAATCGCTCCGTCCGGGGCAAGCAGGAACTCGCAGGTACCCGCACCCTGGTATCCGGCGTTCTGCAGAATCTTGCGGGATGCTTCATAGAGCCGGTCGCTTTGTTCTTCCGTAAGGTATGGGGCGGGGGCTTCCTCTACGAGCTTTTGGTTACGGCGTTGAAGAGAACAATCACGGGTCGAAACGACTTGCACATTACCGTGAGCATCGGCCAGGCACTGGGTTTCGATATGGCGCGGGGAATCTAGGAAGCGCTCAATAAAACATTCTCCGCGGCCGTAGGCTGCGACCGCTTCCCGTACGGCGGATTCGTAGAGCTCGATAATATCGCTGCGGTTGCGCACAACCTTGATGCCGCGACCGCCGCCACCGAACGCTGCCTTGATCGCGATGGGCAAACCATGCTCGTCGGCAAAGGCGAGTACTTCATCAGCAGATTCTACGGGGTCCTTGGTCCCAGGTACCAAGGGGGCACCCACTTTCTGGGCGATATGGCGCGCGGCGACTTTATCGCCCAACTGGGTAATAGATTCGGGGGAGGGACCAATCCAGGTTAACCCGGCATCAATGACTTTTTGGGCGAATTCGGCGTTTTCTGAAAGGAAACCGTAGCCGGGATGCACCGCATCCGCGCCGGAACGAATAGCTACCTCAATGAGCTTGTCCATCACCAGATATGACTGAGGCGCGGTCGCCCCTCCTAGAGCGTAAGCCTCGTCCGCGAGTTTAACGTGCTGGGCATCGCGATCCGGTTCTGCATAAACGGCGACGGTCTCTAAACCTTCGTCACGGGCTGCGCGAATAATACGTACCGCGATCTCGCCGCGGTTAGCAATAAGAATTTTACTGACCGGACCGGTATGGTGTCCGGGAACAGCTGTAAAGTTTTTGATGGCTTTTGCCGGGTTGTGAGTCACTGAGGCTCTCCTTTTTATCCTGCCGAAAGCATAGCGAGAAAAGCTGAGAATGGCGAATATATAGCGCCGAATGACGCGAAAAATATAAGAAAAGTGAGGATGCTTATACTAGGTTTGGCTTAGCGCTCGTTAGTCTGATGAGGACTTCCAGAAAAAGCTTATCGATATCCCATATTGTGAGAGCATTTCTTTGAGTGCATTCACCGACAGCCCAATTACCGTATGTGGTTCCCCGCAGATGCCCTGAATAAAGGCAGCACCATATCCGTCGAGGGTAAAGGAACCCGCTACATGAAGTGGCTCACCCGTGGCAACATAAGCATCAACCTCTGCGGCGCTCATCGGCGCAAAGTTTACGGTAGCGCTGCGTACCTGCTGAATAGCGGGAAGCTGTTTATCTTTGGTCTCACCGATCCCATCCCGTAAATCTATGAGGCAATGTCCGGTGTGGAGCACCCCGCTTCGACCACTCATCGCGGCGATGCGCTCGCGTGCTTTCTCAGGGGTATGCGGTTTGCCGTAGGCAACCGATTCAAACTCAAAGACCGAATCGCATCCGAGCACGAAGGCATTTACTATACCCTGGGCGGCGAGAGAATCAGCAACCGCGCGTGCCTTTGCCTCCGCAAGAATGCCGGAGACCTCCGCCGGGGTTAGGTCAGTGCGGCTCTCTTCGCGGGCGCTTTGGGCAGCGCTGGCGAGTACCGCATCCTCATCGACATCAGAGACGTGAATATCAAACATAATGCCGGAGTCTTCAAGGAGCTTTTTACGCGCGGGTGATGCGGAAGCCAGAATCAGGCGCGGTGCGGGCTTTGATGCCGAATGCGACGCACCGGATGGAACAGAAGATTGGGAAGTCATATCTTTATTTTAGAACGAGTATCAAGATTGGTCTTCATACGAGAGAACGACCTCCGTACCATACCGATGCGCTGCATACCCTATGCCGTAGCCAAGAACCGCCTAGGACGCAGCGGTAACCTTGGCAGAACTAGGCGAGGTATCCTCGCCACGAATCAGCTTCGACTGGGCGGCTTCCACAAGATCCTGCGGCACAAACCCGTTAGCGCTGCGCGGTGCATTGTAGATCTCAGCGCTGAGGATACCCTCGCGCTTAGAGACAATCGTGGGAACCAAAGCTTGCCCGGCAACGTTCAAGGCGGTACGTCCCATATCAATAATCGGGTCAATCGCCAATAGAAGACCCACTCCATCAAGGGGAAGACCCACAGTCGAAAGGGTCAGAGTGAGCATCACGATAGCGCCCGTCGTACCTGCCGTAGCGGCAGAACCCAACACCGACACCAGAATAATCAGCAGATACTGCGAAATATCCAGGTGCACCCCGTAGAATTGCGCCACAAAAATAGCTGCCAGCGCGGGGTAGACGGAGGCGCATCCATCCATTTTGGTCGTAGAACCCAGCGGCACTGCAAAGGACGCGTATGCACGCGGCACGCCGAGATTACGTTCGGTAACGGCCTCAGTTATGGGCATAGTGCCCATCGAGGATCGTGATACGAAACCAAGCTGCACTGCAGGCCATACGCCCGAGAAGTACTGTTTCACAGAGAGCCCGTTGAGCTTCACGATCAGGGGATACACCACCAGGAACACGAGGAGCAGACCCGCATACAGTGCCGCAATGAACTTCACCAGCGAGCCCATGGATGTCCAGCCGTAGGCATAGACGGCATGCCCGATCAGACCAATCGTGCCCAGCGGAGCGAGGCGAATAATCCACCACAGCACCTTCTGAATAATGGCGAGCGCGCTCTTGACGATATCGATAAAGGGCTTAGCCGCATCGCCCACCTTCAGAGCCGCAATACCGATAGCTCCCGAAATCACAAGCATTTGGAGCACGTTAAAGGAAACCGAAGAAGTTATACCGGAGTCGGTGGTTTTCGTGGTGACCTCAAGCCCTAAGAAATTGGAGGGGATAATCCCGGTCAGAAATGCTGTCCATGATCCCCGGGTGCTGGTGCTGCCCGAGGCGCTTACCTCGGCACCCACACCAGGCTGAACGAGCAGCCCCAGTACGATACCGATGGAGACCGCAAAAAATGCTGTAATAGCAAACCAGATAAGAGTCTTAACCGCTAAACGCGCCGCATTCGTCACCTGCGAGAGATTCGAGATTGAGGCAACGACGGCGGTAAACACCAGCGGGATCACCGCGGCCTTAAGGAGAGTCACATAGGACGTGCCGACGGCGTCTAGAGTGGCCATGAGCCAGTTGGGGTTATTTTTTGCATCGCCGCCGAGGGTGAGTGCAACGTACCCGAGCGCGATGCCCAGAGTAAGGGAAGCTATAATTTGATGTCCGAAAGAAGTAGCCCAGCTGGGAAATCTAGATTTTTGCGGTGTTTCATGTGTAGTAGGCATGGCGTTACTGTAGACCCGTAAGAGAGAACAGCGGTAATTAGTGTGACGAACTATGACTGTATGACATAGCGTGACCGTGCAAGCGCCACCGAAAAAGACCCGAGGCACGTATTATTGCTAATTTTTATCGGCTCAGAAAAGCCTTTGTGCGAGGCGCGCTTGGTATCCTGAAAAGAGCCTGTTATCACCGAGACAGGATAGTGTGAAGGAGAAATGACCCGTGAGCGGGGCCGAACATCAAACCGCAGATGCCGCAGACGTAGAGCATCCGGAGAACGCACAGGACAATCAAGACCTCAAGTCCCCTCCTGCACGCGGTACCGGTAAGAAAGCGCTCGCAGTGTTCGGCGCCGGTGCCCTTTTGGCAGGCGGCGGCATATTCGCCTATAACTCTTTGCACCAGAGCGAGGAAGCCTTCAGCGCGGACGGTGAAGAATACGCTCAGGTTTGTCAAGACTCCAACACCGGGCTGCGCGTTGAGGATGAGCAATGCGAGAAGGCAGAGAAAGAGGCTGGGAATACTTCTTCGGATTCCGGCTCTGGTTCTTCGGGCGATTCTCATTCCGGAACTCAGAATTCCGGTAATTCGGGCACGACACACCATTCCGGTACAACCAATGCGTTCCTGTGGTACTACCTAGGGCGCCGCAGCGCCGGTACTACCTCCATTCCCGCCGTGGGATCATCTCTGAGCGGCGGCAGCACCACACGCCCCAATTCGGGAACGGTATACAGCGGTCTTTCCCGCAGCGGCGGCGGATTTGAATCCTCCTATAAGAGTGCTAAAAAGACTTCCACCTATTCCTCGGGCAAGGTGACGGAATCGCGCAGCGGCGGCAAGACTACGACCTCTAAGGGAACGGGGCTGACAGGGAATAACTCGGGCGGTAAGGGTGGAAGCAGCTCGAATAATAAAGGCGGCTTTGGCGGAGGCTCGAAGTCCGGAGGCGGTACCTCCGGCGGATAGCCCGCCCCGCGTATTTTCTCAAGGGATACAAACACTCGGCCGACGTATCTATACCTGCACCGGTTGCTCTATACGCCCCGCAGATGAGAATTCTCTACAAGTTCCTATACTGCACATCGTACTCAGCGGCGGTGTCTTATCACGAAAGATAATATGAAACGCGAAGAATTTCCGGTGGGACGCCCCGGCTGGGAACAAACCATTATTGACGAAGGTCTGACCTATAGCGTTGATGGTCCACACGATCTGCAGCACTATTGGAATGAGTATGCGGCCTATGTTTTTACACCCGCAGAAATGACTAATCTGCGGGATCAGGCGCGTGAGGTTCATCAAATGTGCCTGCACGCCATTGAGCGTATGGCATCTGGTGCCTACGGAACGCTCGGTCTTCCCGAAGCCGCCTTTAACCTGGCTAAAGAATCGTGGAACCGCCACGAACCGGATTTCTACGGTCGCTTCGATTTCATCTACTCCGGGGTGCCCGGCGATCCTCTCAAACTCCTGGAATACAACGCCGATACCCCAACCGGCATCGTTGAGGCCACTATCAGCCAAAAGACATGGGCGAGCGATCAACGCCTCGACACCCGCGGTTACGTACACTGGGGTGAAATTGGTGAGGCTTTTACCGAACGCTGGCGGCAAATGTTTGCGCACGATCTCTCTCACGGCCGTTCACCACGACTGCACTTAGCGAGTGTAACCGAAGAAATCGATGTTAACGATGAAGACTATAACAACCTCTGGCTTATAGCCCATGCCGCCAATCGTGCGGGACTGACCACGAAGCTTATCCGTATCGACGAGGTTATTTTCGATGAGACCCTAAAAATCTGGAAAGACCCTGAGGGAGAACGCATCGAGAACCTTTTCAAGCTTTATCCCTGGGAAGATATGGTGACCGATAGCGAAAGCGGTTACGATAAGCTGCTCTTCGCCTACCACGATATGATGAACCGTTGGATTGAGCCCGCATGGAAGATGTTCCTGTCGAATAAGATTCTGCTCGCCGCGCTATGGGATTTATACCCCAACCATCCCAACCTCTTAGAAACGCATGTAGGAATGCGAGGCGGTCTGAAGAACTGGGTGCGTAAACCGATATTTGGTCGCGAAGGCGATGGCATTGAGATCAATGCTCCCGATTACGATGTCTTTGTGCGTGATGAGGACGATGACCACTTTATCAACGTACCTGAAAGCGAATTTGTGTATCAGGATTTTGTTGCCCCGCCGGTGTACTCGGGGATTATTAACCGCACTAACCTGCCGATGCTGGGCATCTGGATGGTCAATGGCGAGGCGGTCGGTATGGGCATTCGCGAATCGGACAGGCCTATCACCGATTACGAATGTCGTTTCGCCCCGCATCTCGTACAGGTCAAACCGAACCTTATTCCGTAGCCGATGTATCGCGTTTGACCACACTAAAACCCGTACACTTTACTGTATATTCGTAGGTTTATGTACAATACGCAGCACAATATACGGGTTTTAGCGCCAGCTCTCTAGGGTCTAGCTTTACTCCCCGGTAAAGTGCAGGGATTTAATCATCGTCGTCGTCATCCTCATCATCACTATGGGGCATGACCTCATCGGTGAGGGCACGTCGTAACGTATCGAGCCCTACCGAACCGAGCATAAGAGCTTTCGTGTGGAACTCACGTAAAGACAGCCCGTCCCGAAGCGCATTGTCCCGAAGTTGAAGCCACAAACGTTCACCTACCTTATAGCTGGGCGCCTGCCCGGGCCACCCTAGATACCGCAAGAACTCAAAACGGATAACGCTCTCGGTACCCTCTAGATTGAGTTTCAAGAACTCGTACCCCAGCTCAGGAGTCCACAAGGTGCCTGGTTCAACCCCCAGCGGTTCAGTCCAAGCATCGGGGATCGGAAGCTCACAGTGCACGCCAATGTCGAAAACCACGCGGGCGGCGCGCATCCGCTGACCATCCAACATGCCCATACGGTCTCCAGGATCGGTCAAGAACCCGAATTCTTCCATCAGACGCTCAGCGTAGAGCGCCCAGCCTTCACCGTGCCCGGAAACCCAGATCAGCTGCGAACGCCATTTATTCATACTCTCACTCATGACCAGCGCAATAGCCGTCTGCAGATGATGCCCCGGAACGCCCTCGTGGTACACCGTCGAAGTCTCGCGCCACGTGCCAAATGTATCGTCGCCCTTAGGAACAGACCACCACATGCGCCCGGGGCGCGAAAAATCGGGGGAGGGGCCGGTGTAATAGATACCGCCCTCATGGGTAGGGGCGATGCGGCATTCTAGACGCAGCATTGGACCGTCAAGATCAAACTGGGTACCTGCGAGCTCGTGCACTGCGTGATCCGAGAGCGACTGCATCCACTCGCGGAGCGCATCGGTTCCGTGCAGGGTGCGTGACGGGTCGGCATCCAGGATCTCTTTGGCACGTTCAATCGATGCTCCGGGCTCGATCTCCTCTGCAACCTGCCGCTGCTGAGCGATAATGCGGTCAAGTTCCTGCACACCCCATGCATAGGTTTCATCAAGATCGACAGAAGCCCCCAAGGATGCCCGAGAATGCAGGGCATAGAGTTTGCGGCCGACCGCATCCTGCTGGGGAGCTGCCGGGAGCAGCACCTCGTGCAAGTACGTCTTGAGCGTGGCGTATCCATCTTTTGCCGCTTTAGCACCCCGCCGCGCCTGCTCGGCAAGATCCGGTACCGCTTGAGTAATCTCGGCGGCAAGCTCGTCGAAGAAACCGTCCTCGGCGATATACGCGGCGATCTGCTCGATAACAATCTCTATCTGTCGACGCGGCGAGACATGGCCGGCAACCCGAGCCGTATGCAGAGTCTGAACAAACCCGGTGATCGCCTGCGGAACGTTGAACAGACGCCCGGCAATATTAGCCCAATCCTGCTCGGTATTTCGCGCCATCAGATCGAAACCGCCGCGAATCTCTTGAGGAACCGAAACAATGTTGTTTAACTGCCAGCCGCCCAGCCCCGCACGGTGGCTCTCAAGACTAAGCCCCAGACGCTCCTGCATGGCATCAAGAGTCACAAGATCAACATCATCTATGGGAATGACCTGATCAAGTTTCTTGAGGGTCGCGCGTACCAACTGGATATAGGCTTCCTCCCCGGCGGGGGAATAGTCGCGAAACTGAGTCGCGACACCCGTGCGCCCCTGCTCCGTCGCAATGACGGGGTCTAAATCTAGAACCGCTTCGTAGAATTCGTTGGCGATGTGATCGACGTCGGTCAGCGCTCGCTTGACGCGGTAAATCTCCGGAATTTCGTGGTGAATGCTCATACTTTTCATACTAACGTAGCGTGGCATACAGCACGGCATTATTGCGCTGTATGTCCAGTATCCAGTACGTGAAGCGCCGAAACTTGCGTGCACCGCATACGCCGCGACGGCGGCTGAGCAATCCTGAGATTATCAGCCACCGTCGCGTGAGGGGTACTTAAGATAATTACGATGCAGCGGAGCCAGAACCGCTGAAATACACGTCATCGAGCTCTATAGTCCCGGGCACCCGACCGTCACGAATACCCAAACGATGGGCAATTAGACGGTTCATGAGCTCGTCGCCCGCGATAAGATCCACCAGAATATGCGGGTACTTGGTGGAGCATCGAATGTACTCATCGTATGCATCATCACCGAAAGTTCCATCCGTGATAAACGCACCCAGTTGACCGCCCAATTGTTCCAGAGAGAGGTACAGGTTGGTAATATCCTGTACGCTGACCGCACCGTCGGCTGAACGCTGAGCCCGCACATAGAATGCGCGGTCGCGTTGCCCACCAGAGGGGTAAGCAATAACCTGAACACCCTGTGAAGCATCCGCACGTTCAGCCGTATATCCGCGTACTGAGAACAAGTCTGCCGCAATATCGGTGAAACGATCCTTCGTCACCGCCTGCAGCTGGGGCTGAAGAAGCGCACGTTTGAAGATATCGCGGTAGCGCCTCTGCGCATCCTGCACGGCATTCCTTGCGGCTTCGACGGCGCTGAGAGCGTCCGAAGGTGCATCCGACGATTGCTCTACACCGGGTGTCTGAGACAGTACCGGCGCAGGTGCCTGGTAGGCGGAGGCAGGCTGGGTGAAAGACTGTGCAGAAGCGTAAGCTGCCGAAGAAATACCCGAACCACCCTGCGCCTGGGCAATGTTCTGCGGGGTCGCCTGAACGGGGGCACCATAGCCCGAGCGAGGACCCGACCCGTAATGCCCGCGCGAATTCTGGTAGGAATAGGAATCCTGAGAACGCTCTCGCTTCTCATACGGTTTACGGCCAGTATTGAGCGCAGCCGCAATATCCTCGGGAAGTTTGTGCCGAAGTGCCTGCTTCTGAAGCGGTACGATACGCGCGGCAACAGTCTCCGGAATACCGTTGGGGAAGCGATCCAAAAGCTCTATGGCGCTCTGCGTGAGTGTGTACCGTTCGGGATCCTTGCGAGAAAGCCTACCGCTCTGTCCACCGTGAACCTGCAGATAGCCTTCCTGCTTCAAAACCTGAACCGCAACCGCGTACCGGTTGCGCACGCGAGGAGTCGTATTGGAGCGATGCGGCGCTAAACGAGCCTGCAGATACGGCAAATCCAGCGTGTCCTCAACCTTCGCGAACAGGTCGTAGAAATTGATATTCGGGTTGTCACGCACCAAGGTCAGAATATCGAAAAGCATATGATGCGGATGCGGAATCTGTTCCGCCGCCGCGGGATCGAGGAACGCACGGCGCATCAACTCGTCAATCGAGCCGTCCTCTACGCTACTAAGAGCATCGGCGTAGGCAGACCCCACCATGAAGACCTCTTGCTCATCTTCATCTCCCTCTTCAAGGTAACGATGCGCCAACAGCACGTCATAAACATGTTCGCGTCCTTGCAAATACTCAGGAGAGTCTTCGTCTGCAAGCTGCTGAATCTCAGCATCCTGGGCAATAGCACGATCCACATCGGCCAGGGGCAGCTTCGCGTTCTCGCCTTTGGCAAGTACCGCATCCATGATGACGCGCCCCATACGAATGAGAAGTTTCTCATGGTGTTTAAGCTGATCCACCGTGAGCAGGGAGACGGGAGCATCATCGAAAATATCGCTGAGTGCTTGGGCAGGTACCCCGTGCGGGAAACTGTACCGCAGGTTCTTACCCTCGGTCGTGAGCGCATATGCGATCTTATCGTGGTGCTCCTTAGGGCGCAGGTAGCCTGCATCAAGAAGTCCACGCACAGATTCGGCGCATGATGTCTCAAAAAGCTGCTGTTCCAGTTGGGTGAGACCGTACCATCCCTGCACAAAGCCACATTCGCGCATCACAAGCTCACGAAGTTTACTCTCTGTAACGCTCAGATGCAGCGGAATAACCGATAGGGCAATAGGAGCAATATTGCGCACATTAATTTGAGCCAGCAGTCGCGGATAGTAATCCTGCATATAGAACAAATGCGTGCCAATAATGGGATAGAAAAGATCCTCTAGAATGTCACGCTGTTCGTCCTCAGGGCGCTGAAGAAAATCAAGCCCACGTTCGCTCAAAGAATAGAGCAAATTTCCCGGATGCAGATTACTGAGCGACACATCAAGATAATCATGATTTACGAATGCGACAATAATTTTGTCAATCGCATCACGAAATAGCACGGATTTACCCACCGCAATATAGCGCTGGGTCATGGTGAAACCTATTTCAACCCCAACTGGAGTGTAAAGTTCGGGAAAAAGCAGTTTCTGTCCGTGCTCATGTGCTCGTTCAAATTGGCGTAAAAGCGCTAATGCCGCTCGAACCGCAATATCACGGCAATCATCGCGGTATTCCTCTGGAATATCATCCCAGGAAAGCGCTTTAAGAATGTTATCTACCGGTGTTTTCTCATGCCGAAGCATGTTCGTATTTACGATGGTCACAAGTACCCCTGTTGATATCTATATTTACTGTTCTACTAGTATAAACGGGAAAAAGGAATAAGTGTATTCATCCAAAAGGATGAATTATGGCAGGAAGGCGCGCAGAACTGCTGATCTAGCTTTGCGGTCTATTTATACAGGATTCTGCTGTCCTTCGAAGGTGTCACTCATGAGAATCCTGCGGAATCCCGCGGGAGAAGTACTCTTCATCAATTCTGTAGGTGCATTCTCCCGGAGTATGAATGACCCCCACACGGTGTCGAATCATCAGTGAAACTAAACGGTCACGGTCAACCAGAGCAATGCGGTTGCCCCCGGGAAGAGCTTCCATTTGTTGCGGAACCTGCGCAGCAAATTCTCCACAGGTAACAAAAACACCCTGTAACCCATTGTGTAAAAGAACTGCTCCAGCAAATTTTTGAATATCGCGGAGGGTTACTTTTGATGATCCGCAATAATGTTTTGCTTGAACATAGATAGGCGGAAAACAAAGTTCTTTAGGATAATGTACTAGAACATCAATCCCGTGATCGTTAGGGCCGCCTATAACTGCTGCATGAAAAGTCCCTAAAGAATTAAAGACATCTGCCACAATATATTCAAAATATGTTGGTGAAACAGCATAAATACGTTCGATAAGATCACCGGCAAAATCTGCCGCATATGCCGCCTGAGCCAAAATAAGATCGGGATGCGCATCGCGCAAAGACGCACCGGGACTCAACGGGGTGGTCATCGGGGTATACGAACTATGTTCGTGTTTATCTTGGGCTGGGGTATCGTGGGAATCCAGTTTGTCTGGATCCTTAGGAGCGCTTGCATAAAGCGGAGTAAAAAGTTTTTGGAGCTCATATCGAGCGCTTTGGGGAATGACGCTGCCGCGGCGCCGAATCTGCGCCGTTAGAATGTCGGCACCGGAATCGCTGAGCAGATAGCGAGTTTTTGAGGTTGTGGTTTTGGGAACGACCAGCACATAACCCAAGCGAGCCATCACCTGGAGCGTAGCCTTGACCTGGTGCATAAAAGCATCGGATTTGAGATCCTGAAGTTCTTCTTTGGTGCCTAAAGCGTGTGTTTGTTCAGAGAGGGACTGCGATATATCCCCCACGGTGCGGGGGACTGCACGGCTAAGCCGCCGCAGAGCCGGCAGAAAAAGAATCTCAACGGCCTCAAGCGGCACAGCATAATTTTTGTATTCTTTAGACATACCTGAACCACCTTTCGGGCATTTTAGTGTGGTTCGCTATATATACCTAGTATATAGGGCATCTAAATATCTTCCAGAGAAGCCATACGTATTTCTCTTCATATACGTCGAGCCTCGTACGTTATAGCGCACGAGACTCGATATTTTGTCGCAGCGAAGGCAAGGTTACATCGGGCGAGCCCTACGCCACGATCCCGGACCGGGACGCAGCGAAGCCCCCAGCCGCTGACGCCGGTTAAGCAAACGAGAAGCCGCCGTCAGAATCGAATTGTGCTCCTGCTGAGCCTGCGAACTCTGATATGAAGCTACCAATACGGTGAGTGCGGCAATCTCCTCAACCGTCGGATTACCCTTGATAACACGCAGCAGAGGCTGCTCGGAAGATTGTGAATCATCCTGAATATCCGCAGGATCCACGGTATCAGCATGCGGGGCAGCCTCCGAAGTGCCGTCCTGCGGTAAAACCTGATCAGCGGACTCTTTGGGAGTCGTAGGAGCATCCTTCTTCTTCCCGAAGGAGAAATAATTCAGCGGATTGTAGCCTGCCACAGGCGCCTCCTGACAATAAATAACCGATAATGCAGTATCTTGGTTCGAACTCCGGTCAGTACTGCATCACAACGTGAACTAAGAGCAGTCAAGAACTACAGTGGAATATTCCCATGCTTCTTCGCTGGCATAGCGGCACGTTTATCATGCAGTGCGCGAAGAGAAGAGATAATACGCACACGGGTCTCATGCGGAGCGATAACCTCATCCACATACCCCAACTCGGCGGCCTGGTACGGGTTCAGAATCTCTTCCTCATACTGCTCAATCAGCTCAGAACGGCGTCCCTCAACATCTTCGCCAGCCTCCGCAGCTGCGGCAAGATCACGACGATAAAGAATATTGACCGCACCCTGACCATTAAGCACACCCACCTGGGCGGTAGGCCACGCCATGTTAATATCGGCTCCCAGGGTTTTTGACCCCATCGCAATATATGCGCCACCAAAAGCCTTGCGGGTAATGATCGTAATGAGCGGTACAGTCGCCTCCGCATAGGCGTAGAGCAGTTTAGCACCGCGGCGAATAATACCGTTGAACTCCTGATCCGTACCCGGCAAGAATCCGGGAACGTCCACAAACGTCAAAATCGGAATATTGAAAGCATCGCAATTACGCACAAAACGCGCAGCCTTCTCAGCGGCGGCAATATCGAGACATCCCGCAAACTGTGTAGGTTGATTTGCCACAATACCCACTGTGCGACCCTCCACACGGGCATAACCAATCATGACATTCGGGGCGAATAACGCCTGAAGCTCGAAGAAATGCCCATCATCAACCACGGACTCGATCACATCGCGCATATCATAAGGCTGATTCGCAGAATCGGGGATGAGAGTATCAAGATCCAGATCATCCACCACGACCTCAAACTCCTGATCATGATCCAACGGCAGCGACTCTGACAGGTTATTGGAGGGCAAGAATTCCAAAAGCTCCCGCACGAAATCGAAAGCGTCTTCTTCATCTTCGGCAAGGTAGGCACTCGTGCCAGTCATTGCATTATGCTGACGGGCGCCGCCCAAGGTTTCCATGTCAACCTGCTCACCGGTGACCGCCTTAATAACGTCCGGACCCGTGATAAACATATGTGAGGTTTTATCGACCATCACAATAAAATCAGTGAGCGCGGGGGAGTATGCGGCACCACCTGCGCAGGGACCCATAATAATTGAAATCTGTGGAATAACGCCCGAAGAACGCACATTCATCCGGAAAATATCGGCAAACAGCGCCAGAGAGGCCACCCCCTCCTGGATGCGAGCCCCGCCGCCATCGTTAATGCCGATCACCGGGCAGCCATTCTTGAGGGCAAACTTCTGCACCTTCACGATCTTCTCGCCGTTCACCTGCGAGAGCGAACCCCCGTACACCGTAAAATCTTGAGAATAGATAGCGACAAGACGCCCATCAATGGTGCCGTAGCCTGAGACTAAGCCGTCACCGAGTGGTTTTTTCTTATCCATACCGAAAGCCGTGGTACGGTGGCGAGCTAAGGCGTCAAACTCTACAAAAGAACCCTCATCGAGAACCATGTCGATGCGCTCGCGTGCCGTATTCTTGCCGCGTGCATGTTGTTTATCTACAGCGGCCTGCCCGCCGGGGGTAAGGGTCTGCTCGCGACGAGCATAAAAATCGGCGAGTTTACCGGCGGTCGTACTCAAGTCGTATTCCTGAGCGTTCTCAGACATGTATTCCTCGATTCGTGCGGCACGCATCATGTGTAGAGGGTGTTTATGACGTGCGGTGTCGATACGGATGGTAGGTTTTCTCAGGCTAGAAAAGCTACCCTATCAACTATAGTGTGCGGGGCGGTCATGGTGCCAGGTATCTGCGTATTTTCGTCATACGTGTTGCTGCAGGATCCTATACCACATCGTGTTAAACCCGCCGGTTCGTTGCCTAATGAGGGCACAAAGCGGCGGGTCGAAAACAGTATTGAGGGGTAAAACTAGCGGATGCTGCCCAGAACCGGGTTCCACTCGCCGATAGTGTAGGACTCGACGGCACCGCCAATTTTCATGGGGTCGTTCTTGACGATAGTCTCGGCGGCGTCAAAAGAATCAACTTGAGCGATCAGGAGAGCACCTACGGACACCGAGTCTTTCAGAAGCGGACCGGAAACTACGATCGTACCTTCCTGAACGCGTGTAGAGAGGTATTCACGGTGCGCCGGACGATGTGCATCCTGAAGGGCTGGGTCTCCGTAGACGTAAGAAATGACATAGTATGCCATGGCGGGTTCCTTTCCTGTGGTATTTACCGGTGGTTATCTGTCTCCAAGGGTACGCGCAGGGCGTAGACCCCAGTTACTCTACTATCTCACACCCGTATGAGAGCTCAGCATCACGAAGTACAGAGTGTACAAGGCTCCGAGCCACTATGATGGTACATATGTCGCTACCAGACCAGAGGCCTGCAATCCTTGATCCGTCCCGTATTCTCCCCGAAGCACGTGAGGCAGGGTACAGCTTCGTGCGCGTTTACGATGTTGTCGATACGACGAACACCGAAATTGTTCGGCGCCTTACACGCGGGGAACCGTGCGAACGTACCGAGCTGGGGGAACTATCGATTTTTACCACCCTTTATATGACTGCCGGAAAAGGACGTATGGACCGCTCGTGGACAGCTCCTGCAGGTACTTGCTTAGCCACCAGTATCGTGGTGCGCCCTCATGCTGGTATTGGGCAACAACTGCCACCCACAAGCTACCATTGGCTGACCATGCTCGCCGGGCTGAGCGTGCTCGATGTCTGGCGTGAACTGGGGCTTGATGCCGCCTTGAAATGGCCCAATGATCTGGTCATTCAAGGTCGTAAGGCATGCGGTATTCTCGCCCTGCTTCTGAGCGAACCGGCTCAAGTACCGGAGGAGAAAGGGCAGATGAGTATTGTCGTGGGGATTGGGCAGAACCTGAATATGCGTGAAGACCAGGTGCCTGTACCGACCGCCACGAGCGCTCTTATCCAACGCGGTGAACCCGTTGATAATCATGTGGTTTTGAACCGTATGCTGACCATTTTTGCCCGTCGCTATCGTGAGTTTGTAAGTGTTGGGGGAGACCCCCAAAAAACTTTGTTGTGCGGACAGTCTCTGCTTGATCAGGCACGTGCCGCCACGGTGACGCTGGGAGCCGAGGTATCGGTGCACCTTCCTGATGGACGCATCGTCACCGGAGTCGCAACCGATCTTGATGCTCAAGGGCGCATCCTCATCCGTGATACAACCGGTACCGTGCAGGCCTATTCCGTAGGAGACATTGAACATTTGCGTCCGGCGGATGGAAGCTACGGTAATTTTTATCCTGCCCTCAGACAGGAAGATTCTCCAACGCTAACACCGTCTGAGATAACCCCTAATACTTCTGCAAAGGCATAAGCATGAAACTGCGTGGCAAACTCTACCCCGGCGAACAGACCATTATCCTAACGAGGGCTCATCCCGGCGCTCTTGTGGGAGCCTTTGTCTACCTGCTGGTGGCCTTTACCTCAGCAAGTTTTGCCTCGACCGCACGATCATCGGGGCTGCTCTTCTGGGCGGGCAGTGTGGTAGCTGCGGTTACCGCTCTGGTGGCTCTTCGTAAGATATGGCGCTGGTCTGTCACGCGGTACGCTATCACCACGCATCGCATCATGATTATTAAGGGCCTGATGCGCCGTAAGGCTGACATATCCTTGCTGCTTGACGGCATGGGAAATCGTTGGGTTTCGCAGAGTAGCCTGGGTGCTTGGATGGGGTACGGATCTTTCCATGTTGATTATGCAGGAGGGTTTCGGCACCAGCTTATGCACCTTCCAAACCCCGAACGGTTCCGGAATATTGTCGAGCATGCCTGGCAGGACTACTATCCGTTACGTGTTAGTTATGTTTAAGGTCTAGCGGGCGAGATTTTTACCTGGTAAGGGTAGAATAATGTGGGCAAGCATACTTTTTATGTCTGCCCGGAAGAGCACACGGGTATTCTTAATGTGAAATATTGCACCCGAATACAGTGTGCTGCATATATCCAGGGGACAAGGAAGGAGAACTCAACGCCTATGACTCATGAGAGCCTATCTGGCGATAGCGTTGAGGCTACCCCGTATAAGAATCCCCGAACGTTGGGCCCCGAAACCCAGATGCTGAATCTGCGTATTCTGCAGAACCTAGCGCAAAATAATATTTACCGTGACGAAACCTCAAAAGAAGGCGTGCGCGTGCTTGAACGCGCTCTGCTGGGAGAGGGCCGCCGGTATAAACCTGGAGAAGCCGCTGCTGCCGCGCAGATGAGCCTTGAAGATGCTCGCCGGATCTGGCGCAATATGGGTTTTCCTGATATTCACGCCGCCGATCCCCATTTCACGGAACTCGACGTCAATATGCTCGAAGACCTGGAGAATCTCAACCGAACGAATCTTGTTGCGGAAGAGAGCATTGTCTCTTTGACACGGTCTGTAGGGCAGCTGACCGACCGCATTGTGGCGTGGCAGATTGAAACGCTGGTGCACGACATTATGGATCGTGACGGTGTAGACGATGCGCAGGCACGCCGTCAGCTTCTCTTCCGTCTTGCAGATCTCATGCCGGTTCTCGAAGAACTCGCACTTTACGCTTATCGCCGTCAAATGTATACGGGTGTTCTTCGTCTCGCTCTGCGCGAGAATAAAAAGCTGGGGCCGGAGCCAGCTCAGCTTCCCCTCGTGCGGGGTGTAGGTTTCGTTGATTTGGTGTCGTATACCTCCCTGGTTCGTAACCTGAGTGCCCCCGAATTAGCGCGTCTTATCAACCGTTTTGAACAAAGCTGCCTCGACATTATTGCTCCGAGTGGCGGGCGCATCATTAAGACTCTAGGCGATGAAGTTTTCTTCCTCACGGAGGCTCCCGAGGCTATCGCCGAGATCAGTCTGAAACTGGCGGAGCAAATCGGAAAAGACCCTGAACTGCCAGAAGTGCGTGTAGCATTTATTTGGGGCGAGGTCCTAGCGAATCGTGGAGATGTTTATGGTTCGAGCGTAAACCTTGCTTCACGGCTGGTATCTCTCGCGGAACCCGGTTCTGTGCTGACCGACAGCGAGACCGCCGAAACGCTCAAAGAGTATGGCGACCGCTTTACTCTGACGTACCAAGGCACACGCAACGTGCGTAGCTTTGGTAATGTAGACCCTGTGGCGGTTACGCCCGGCGCTAGTTACATAACGGAGAACGATACATCATGGCAACTCCCTTGAACCTGACCCTGCGCACCGGTGGTGCGACTCATCGTGGGGCTCATCGTGACAACAACGAGGACTCGATGGCTGTAGCGGGGTCTCTATGCGTGGTGGCCGACGGTATGGGCGGTCACGAAGCGGGAGAGGTCGCATCGCGGTTGTGTGTACGTCAGCTGGCGTATTCGCATTTTTTTACTCGACCCGGCGGTATGAGCGAAGAAGAACAAGAAAACTACCGCCAGCGTGTCGAAAAGATTAAACAGGACTACCGAGATAAAAATTCAAAGCAGCGTCATCGTCGTTTAACAAATGAACTGAACCATGAAATTGTGCGTGCCCTTGATCGCACACGTGAGATTTTGGGTGAAACGAACGACAGTATTAAAGATGCGCTCTCGCGTTCAGGCGGTACCACCGTAACCGGCGCGTGGCTTACCAATATAGGTCAGCAGTACCTGTGGGTTGTCTTTAACATTGGCGATTCTCGTACATACCGGTTGATGCGTGAAGACGATGGTATTCACCATGCTGAAATGGAACGCCTGCCGGGCAACGAGGGCAATGTATCTCTTGAGCAGGTCACTACTGATCACTCTGAGGTTCAATATCTGGTGGATGAAGGGCAGATTACTCAGCTTGAAGCCCTAACACACCCGCGCAGAAATGTGATTACCCGTGCACTAGGTACAGGTAATTTTTGGGAACCCGATTTTTGGGTGCTTCCCGCACGAGCGGGTGACCGTCTGATGCTCTGCTCGGACGGTCTTTCTGGCGAGCTTTCCCATGAATATATGGCGCGTGTTCTTACCTCTATACGTCACCCGCAAGATGCCGCCGATGTGCTTCAGCATGAGGCGCTGCGCTCGGGCGGTCGCGATAATATTACCGTGATTGTTGCTGACGCCATAGAAGCGCAAGACTAGTCTTTCCCCGTGACATTAACCGGCGCATCGGGGAAAGCGAACGGTTAGACTAGTGGGGTGACTGAAAATCTTGCTGAAACTCCCGCATCCCTTGACCGTGCCCTCAAGGCGCTAGATTCGAGCGCTGAGCTGACCGATACTATTCGCGCCGAATATGCCGAGCTGACCGATACTATTCGCGCCGCCCGGCATGACTACTATCAGGAAGATGCCCCGACTCTCTCGGATGCCGAATATGATAGGCTCTACCGCAGGCTTGAGCAGATTGAGGCACAATATCCCGCGTTGATTGCTAACGATTCGCCTACCCAAGAGGTAGGTGGAGAAGTCAGCGAGGCTTTTTCGCCGGTAACCCATCTGGTACGCATGTACTCCCTTGAGGATGTTTTTTCTCTTGAGGAGCTTCGGGCATGGCTAACAAAGGCCGAGGAAAATACCCGTCTTCTCACGGGTGCCGCACCGCAGTGGCTTACGGAGCTGAAAATTGATGGTCTTGCGGTCAATCTGCTGTATCGTAACGGTGTATTGGTGCGTGCGGCTACTCGTGGTGACGGCACTACGGGTGAGGATGTAACCCACAACGTCCGCACTATAGCCTCAATCCCACAGAAATTAGCGGGGGAGAACCATCCGGCGGAGCTTGAAGTACGCGGCGAGGTTTTCATTTCATCGGCAGACTTCAAGAAACTCAACGAAAAAATGGTGTCTGAGGGGAAGAACCCGTTCGCCAACCCCCGAAACGCTGCGGCAGGATCCCTGCGCCAGAAAGACTCTGCCGTGACCGCTGAGCGCCCTCTGAGCATGTATGTTCACGGCGTGGGCTCGCGGACCGGGCTAGACGTGAACTCCCAGTACCAAACCTACGAGCAATTGGCCGCTTGGGGGCTTCCCACCAGTCCATACAGTAAACTTTTTACTTCAGTCGATGATATTCTTCGGTATATTGCCGAGTACGGTGAAAAGCGCCATTCTTTGGTGCACGAGATCGACGGCATTGTCATCAAGGTCAATGACTTTGTAGCGCAGACTCAACTGGGGTATACATCGCGAGTGCCGCGCTGGGCTGTAGCGTATAAATACCCGCCCGAAGAGGTTAATACCAAGCTTCTCGATATTCGCGTGGATGTTGGTCGTACCGGCCGCGTAACTCCCTATGGTGTGATGGAACCCGTGCTTGTCTCGGGCTCTACCGTTGAACGCGCGACCTTACATAATCAGGATGTGGTGAAGGCTAAGGGTGTGCTTATCGGGGACACCGTGGTTCTTCGTAAGGCTGGCGACGTGATTCCCGAGATCGTGGGGCCGGTGGTTGCTCTTCGTAACGGTCATGAACGCGAGTTCGTTATGCCCACCGAGTGCCCTTCCTGCGGTACGACGTTGGCTCCCGGTAAAGAGGGCGACGTCGATATGCGCTGCCCCAATTACCGTTCCTGCCCGGCGCAGCTGACCGAGCGCATCTACTACGCCGCGTCGCGGGGTGCTTTCGATATTGAAGCACTCGGCTTTGAGGCGGCTAAGGCGTTGACAGCTCCCGCCGAGCCTGAGCAGCCTCCGCTCACGAGTGAGGCGTTCCTCTTTGATCTCACCGCCGAAGATCTACGCGATGTGAAAATTCGCCGCGAGAAGAAGGTCAAGGGGGTGGGTACCGGCAAGTTTGAGCTTGTTCCGTATTTCTATACGAAGCCCACGAAGGCAAAGCCAGAACCTGTTCCTACGAAGAACACGCAAAATCTCTTCGTGGAGCTTGAGAAAGCAAAATCGCAGCCTCTCTGGCGCGTGCTTGTGGCCTTATCGATTCGCCATGTGGGGCCTACTGCGGCGCGTGCCCTCGCCACCGAATTTGGCTCTATGGATGCGATTGCCCAGGCTGACCGGGACAGGTTAGCGGCTGTTGATGGTGTGGGCGGCGTTATCGCCGATTCGATTATCGAATGGTTTGCAACGGATTGGCATCGCGAAGTTCTTGCCCGTTGGGCGGATGCCGGTGTGCGTATGGAAGATGAGCGTGACGCGTCAATAGAACGCACGCTTGAAGGCGTGACCGTGGTTGTGACCGGAACCCTTGTGAACTATAGCCGTGACAGCGCGAAGGAAGCGATTATCGTGCGGGGCGGGCGTGCCTCCGGGTCTGTGTCTAAGAAGACCCATTTTGTGGTCGCCGGAGCCTCTGCGGGGTCAAAACTCGATAAGGCCGAGGCCCTGGGAATTCCGGTTCTTGATGAAGACGGGTTCACGAAACTTTTGGCCCACGGGCCCGATGCGCTAGCACCGGGGGAGTAGGACTCTTACTCCGAGTTATCTACCAAATAACGGCGAAAGGTTACGCTGTATAGCTGGTATTTGGTGTGGGGTAGCGCAGCTGCATGATGTACTGCGATGAAGGGCCTGAAATCCGGTAATAGGGTTGTTAACGCCCGAAAATAGTTCCATATGGGGTGATTTAAGCACATAATCTCCCCAAAGATCGTACAGATATGCTAAGGCGCGCCATCGCACCGCAGAACTGTTAAGTGGGTTGGGCTCACGTCGTCATGAACCCTTAAAACACGCCGCAAGCGAAAAATTTTTAAATGGGTGCAGGGTCACTATTACGAAATGATAAAGCCTACCCCCGGAAACAGAATATAGAAGAGTCGTTCTTGTATGCTTCCTTGGTATGGCAATGGATGAGTAGGAATCGAGGTTTTAAAAGTTTGAACTTAACCTACCCTGAGTTAATTTACCTGGGAGTTCCCAGTGAGAACTCAGAACGCTTGCTGAGAGCATAGGAGAGGTTGGAATCTTGAGTTTTCTCAGCTATCTTTATCTGCAGAACGATTCCTTTATTGGGAGTCAATCAGAAATTTAGTTTTGGGACCGGAAACCCCAAAACGATGCCCGGTTCTACCGCACGTCCCCACGTGAGGATGCGCCTCTGCCGTCTACCCCGCAATACGCGACTATGGTGGAAGCGTGAATCACGTGGATAGCCGCTCACATGGTAGAGCCTCGACAAGTAATCAATTTGTTAAAACGGGTGAGCGGTAACGCTATGAAGCTCCGGGGACGGAGTGAGCGTGGATGGCCTTATTTGGAGCATTATGAAGAACACTTCCGCAATCCGCCGTACTGTTGCTGCTCTCGCTATTGGTGGTGCAGCTGCAGCCGCTGCCGCGCCTGCTGCAAACGCAGCACCGGCATCCACCTGGGATGCTCTGGCACAGTGTGAGTCCGGTGGTAACTGGGCAATCAACACTGGCAACGGTTTCTACGGTGGTCTGCAGTTCACCCAGCAGTCCTGGAACGGTGTCGGTATGTCCGGTTCCCCCATGAACGCTTCCCGTGAACAGCAGATTGAGGCAGCAGAGCGTCTGCTTGCACAGCAGGGTTGGGGCGCATGGCCCGCATGCTCCTCGAAGCTCGGTCTGTCCGGTAACGCAACCCCCTCCTACACCGATCCCGGTGCAGCTCAGCAGGAGGTAGCACCTCAGGCACAGGCTCAGCAGTCCTACTCCGAGCCCGTTCAGGAAGCAGCACCTGCTGCTCCCGCACCTACGACTCAGGCTCCTGCTCAGGAAGCTCCTGCAGCACCTGTTCAGGAAGCAGCACCTGCAGCTCAGGCACCCGCAGCAACCGCTGCTGGCACCTACACCGTGCAGTCCGGTGATACCCTCTCCGGTATCGCTGCTCAGCTCGGCGTTGCTGGTGGTTACCAGGCAATCGCAGCTGCTAACACCGACGTTGTCTACAACGTTGACCTGATCTTCCCCGGTCAGGTTCTGAACATCCCTGCATAATTTAGGGAGTTCACCTTAACGTAGACATATGAGCCCCATCTTCCTTCGGGAAGGTGGGGCTCATATACGTCTAGGCACGATACTGCCCTTTTACACTTCAGACTTTTATGAATGCCAGAGCGAAAATCTATTCTGTGCAGGCTATAGGTTTGGAGTCCCTGCAAATCTAAAAACTCTCTCGCTAGATCACCAATACGTCAGCATACCTGCGAGCCGGCGGGTACACTAGATAGAGAATTGAAAGTATACCTAACGGAGAATCATGTCTGCCATCACCACCGAGCAGGTTAAGCACCTTGCCGAACTGGCACGCATCGAGATGACCGAGGACGAGCTCAACGCTATGGCGGCAGAGCTCGATATTATTGTCAGCTCGATGGAGCATCTGTCTGAAACCGTCACCCCAGACATACCCCCAACCAGCCATCCGATTTCGCTTCAGAACGTCTTGCGCGAAGATGTTGTGGGGCAGACCCTCACCCAAGAAGAGGCGCTTTCAGGCGCCCCCGATGCGCAGGACGGCAAATTCCGCGTGCCCGCAATTCTCGACGAAGACTAAGGGGAAGACGTGAACGAACTTATTGTGCTCACTGCGGCTGAAGCCGCTCAAAAACTTGCAGCCGGTGAGATTTCTGCCGTTGAGCTTACCCGGGCGCATATAGATCGCATTGAAGCAACCGATGGCACCCCACTCAGCGAGAACCGCGCTGACGGTAAAAGCGGTCTGAACGCTTTCCTGCACATCAACCGTGAGGAAGCCCTGGAGACCGCGCAGGCTGTTGATGCTGACCGTGCGGCAGGTCAAGAGCTGCCCGCGCTCGCTGGTGTACCCATCGCTGTTAAAGACTTGATTGTCACAAAGGGACAGCCCACCACCGCTGGATCGCGCATGCTTGAAGGATGGATGAGCCCCTATGACGGTACCGTAACTCGTAAGGTGCGTGCAGCACGCATGCCAATCTTGGGGAAGACTAACCTCGACGAGTTTGCTATGGGTTCCTCGAACGAGCACTCGGCATTCGGCGTAGTTCGTAACCCATGGGCGCTTGATCGTGCCCCCGGCGGCTCTGGCGGCGGATCTGCCAGCGCTGTTGCGGCTTTCCAGGCTCCCTTAGCTCTTGGAACTGATACAGGTGGATCTATTCGCCAGCCTGCCTCCCTCACCGGTTCTGTAGGCGTAAAACCGACTTACGGTTCGGTATCCCGCTACGGCGTAATTGCTATGGCATCTTCACTTGACCAAGTAGGTCCCTGCGCTCGTACCGTGCTCGATACCGCGATGCTTCACGAAGCTATCGCTGGCCACGATCCCTTGGACTCTACCTCTTTGACTGAACCAGTCGGTCCTTATGCAGCTCAGGCTCTTGAGGGCGCCAACCCTGAATCCCTCAAAGGGATGCGCATCGGCGTTATTAAAGAACTCGGTGGCGGTTCCGGCAGCGGCTTCCAACAGGGTGTTCTTGACCGTTTCCACGACGCCCTAAAGCTGCTGGAGAAGGCTGGGGCTGAGGTTGTAGAAGTTTCCCTTCCTTCAGTGAAGGAAGCGATTAGCGCTTACTACATGATTATGTCCTCCGAGGTATCTTCAAACCTGGCAAAATACGACGGTGTGCGGTACGGCCTGCGCGTTGTACCCGAAGACGGTCCGGTGACCATTGAGCGCGTCATGGCAGCTACCCGCGAAGCTGGTTTTGGCGACGAGACTAAGCGCCGCATCATTTTGGGTACCTATGCGCTTTCAGCGGGTAACTACGATGCCCACTACGGTGCGGCATTGCGCGTGCGCACCCTCATTCAACGCGATTACACCGCGGCTTTCGAGAAATGCGATGTGCTGGTTTCTCCGACTTCGCCAACAACCGCCTTCAAACTGGGTGAGAAAACTAAAGGTGACCCCATGGCGATGTACTTGGGCGATGTGGCAACTGTGCCAGTAAACCTTGCGGGGGTTCCCGCGATTTCACTCCCGGCAGGCGTTGCTGACGAAGACGGATTGCCTGTGGGCATACAGTTCACCGCCCCCGCACGCGAGGATGCACGCCTGTACCGAGTGGGTGCCGGTTTGGAAGCGCTTCTGAATGATACCTGGGGCGCGCCGTTCTACACCCGCATTCCCAACACCGAAAATCTGATTAGCGACTTTGACTTTGGGGGTACCAAGTAATGAGTGAAGAAGTCCTCAGCTTCGAAGAAGCCATCGAGAAATATGATCCGGTGCTTGGTTTTGAGGTGCATGTAGAGCTCAATACAAACACTAAAATGTTCGATGCCGCTCCGAACGTTTTCGGGGATGAACCGAACACCAATATCACCCCGGTCTCGCTTGGACTGCCCGGTGTGCTTCCCGTGGTGAACAAGGTTGCAGTTGAATCAGCTATTAAGCTGGGTCTTGCCCTGGGATGCGATATCGCACCTATCTCGTATTTTGCGCGTAAAAACTACTTCTACCCGGACTCCCCGAAGAACTTCCAGACCTCGCAGCATCACGGTCCTATTGCTGAGAACGGCAAGCTGGATGTGGAACTCGAAGACGGAACCGTCTTTACCGTCGAGATTGAGCGCGCACATATGGAGGAAGACGCCGGTAAGCTCACCCATGTGGGCGGTGCCGACGGGCGCATCCAGGGCGCGGTATTCTCGCTGGTGGACTACAACCGCGCCGGTGTGCCGCTAATCGAGATTGTGACCCGCCCGATTGTAGGTGCCGGCGAACGTGCGCCCGAACTGGCACGCGCCTATGTTGCAGCGATTCGTGAGATTGTCAAAGGTTTGGGTATCTCGGATGCTCGCATGGAGCGCGGTAACGTGCGATGCGACGCAAACGTGTCGCTCATGCCCAAGGGGAGCGAGAAATTCGGTACTCGTTCGGAGACGAAGAACGTTAACTCCCTGCGCTCGGTGGAACGTGCGGTACGCTATGAGATTCGCCGTCACGCTGCTATTTTGGAGCGTGGCGAGAAAATTCAGCAGGAAACCCGCCACTGGCATGAGGATACTCGTGAAACCTCATCGGGCCGCCCCAAGTCGGATGCCGACGACTACCGGTATTTCCCGGAACCCGACCTGGTGCCCGTAGTACCCGAGACGGCTTGGGTTGAGGAGCTGCGTGCAAGTCTGCCCGAGCCTCCTGCGGAACGTCGCCGCCGGTTGAAAGCGGAGTGGGGGTACTCAGATGAAGAGTTCCGTGACGTGGTCAATGCTGGTGCTCTTGATGTTGTTGAGCAGACTATTGCCGCTGGGGCTAGCGCATCCGCTGCCCGCAAGTGGTGGATGGGCGAGATTGCCCGCCAGGCCAAGCAGGCCGAGGTTGAGCTGACCGCACTGGGTATTGAACCTGTAACCGTGGTGGAGCTTGAGACCCTGATCGCCGAGGGCAAGATTAATGACAAGATTGCCCGTAAGGTGCTGGAGCATGTGCTCGCTGGCGAAGGTAAGCCTGCCGAGATCGTTGAGGCTCGCGGTCTTGCCGTGGTTTCTGACGACGGTGCGCTCACCGCCGCCGTTGAGGAGGCTTTGGCGGCCATGCCGGATGTTGCCGATAAGATTCGCGCCGGTAAGGTTCAGGCGGCCGGTGCGATCGTTGGCCAGGTGATGAAAGCTACCCGGGGCCAGGCGGATGCGGCTCGCGTGCGTGAGCTTATTCTGCAGGCCTGCGGTGTGGAAGGCTAAAACCGATCCAACCCAGATAAGGCTCTCTGCTTGAGGGCTAAAAAGGCTCTTTATGTGAATCAAGCGTTTGAAACTCCGCTGTATTCACATAAAGAGCCTTCTTACGTTGCAGCATGGGGCAATAGCAGATATGCGGTGCGTTTAACCCTATACTGTAAAGTAGTGATGAACAACATAGTGGGTGCAGGGAGAGGAACACCAATGAAGGTTATGCGCAGCCTAAGACCCAGAACCCTTGTCATGCTTACAGCGTTGACCCTTATCTTGTCGGCCAGTTCGGTTCTTGAGAGCGTCATCATCAAATACTTGACTGATGCGGTCACATCTTATGACCGCATCCTCTTTGCGTGGATGCTAGCGGCTGTCCCCACATATCTTGTTGTTGACGCGTTTCTCCATTATGTACGCCAGTACCGTGCCGCTCTTGCCGGGGTGCAAATTCAGAATAATCTGCGTGCAGAACTGTTCCGCCGCATCGGGCTTTCTCCCGTAGTGCGGCTGACGGGCAGGAGCTCCGAATACTATTTTTCGCAGTTCACGAGTCAGCTTGAAAGCATTAAAACCAACTATATTGACGTTATTTTCTGGGGCGGATACCTCACCGCGCAGCTTATCTTCGCCATTGTGGCTGCTTTTATTCTGAACCCGTTCATGGCGTGCGCCGTTCTTGCGCTGAGCCTGCCGGTGGGGTTGATGCCGGTGCTGACTCGAAAACGTATTGGCGCCGTGACAAAAGCTTATGCCTCTCAGACCGATGCGTTGAACGAGGTTAGCGGTGATACGATCCGCAGCGCTTTGGGGTGGAAGATTCTGGGCGCATACTCATTCGTGGCTAAACGCTTTTCTGAAGAATTGAGTGAATGGTACGTGGCGGCGCGGAGCTATCAGCGCACGCAGGAGCGTGTAGACGCCGTCAATAGTATGTTCACGAAACTTCTGTATTTGGGAACGTGGCTTGCCGGTGGGGCGTTGGTGCTCTCGGGGCTATCGAGCGTGGGCGAGGTGGTCGCTTTTGCCCAGTTGACCGGTATGATCTGTATGCCGCTGTCTATGTCTACAGGTTTGCTGACCCAGTATTATGCAGGTCGTGAGATTATTCACAAGATTGACGCGGAAGTACCCGCTGTGGAAGATGACCGACCGGGCGAGCCTCTCACACTAGACGCAATTACCTATCGTGACGTCAAGCCGTTGGGCGAAAAGTCGGCGGGTTATGGTGTGAGTTTCATGTTTGAGACTGGTAAAAAGTATTTGGTGATTGGCGCATCCGGCTCGGGCAAATCTACGCTTTTCAAACCTCTTTTTGGAAATCACCCCGAATACAGCGGAACTATTGAGGTGTACGAATCGGCGCAAGTGCGCGATCTGCGTGAGATTGCCGAACAGGATATGCACGCTTCCTTGGGTCTGCTTGCGCAGGACAGCCATCTGCTGCACGATAGTCTGCGCGAAAATGTTCGCCTGTACGATCCGTCGGTGCCGGATGTGCAGATTCTCAGGGCTTGTGAGCGCGCAGGTCTGGGCGAGTGGGTTTCCGCGAGGGGTCTTGATTATATGCTGAGCGACGATTTGAGGTCGCTTTCCGGCGGGGAGAAACAGCGTATCTTACTTGCACGTATGCTCCTGCATGAACGCTCTTTCTATATTGTGGATGAGCTTACCACTGGGTTGGACCACGCTACGGCGGGACGGGTTGAGCGTGCTCTTTTCGAGAGCATGGAAGGGTTTGTTTACATTACGCACCGTACGGTTCCCGAGGTTTTGGCGGCGGTCGATGAGGTGCTTGTGATGGAAGACGGCGAGCTTGTAACCTCCGGAACCTGGGATGATGTGCACGCGGCCGCCCTAGAACGCGGGCTTGTGGGGCATTCCTGACAACCTGCTAAAAAGGCTCTTTATTCCAATAAAGCGTATTATTCGCCGCTTTATTGGAATAAAGAGCCTTTTTTGTGCCCCGAGGAAGGGGACGCATCGGAAGGGTATACCCGCTTATTCGGTAATCCCCAAGTTTGTCAGGATGAAGGCGTAATCCCACGCGATCTCACGCCAGCGGGCTGGAGCATGCAGATTCCGAGCGCGCGAGGTACCAAATCTGCGTGCGGAAGGGTATACCCGCTTATTCGGTAATCCCTAGGTGTGTGAGGATGAAGGCGTAATCCCAAGCAATCTCACGCCAGCGGGTATACCGTCCGGAACCGCCTCCATGTCCGCCGGTCATGTCGATCTTCAACAGTGGGGTGGGGGATGACGGGTCGATGGTTTCGCGCAGTTTTGCAATCCATTTGGCGGGCTCCACATAGAACACGCGTGTATCGTGCAAGCTGGTTACTGCCGCGATGGCGGGGTAGCGCACGGGGCGGATGTTCTCGTAGGGGGTGTAAGACTTCATGTACTCGTACACTTCCTTATCCTCAATGGGGTTGCCCCATTCCTCCCATTCCAAAGCAGAAAGCGGCAGGTCAGGGTCAAGGATGGTGGTGAGTGCATCCACGAAGGGGACCTGGGCTATTGAGACCGCATATTTCTCAGGAGCCAGGTTCAGCACGGCACCCATGAGCAGTCCGCCCGCGGAACCACCGTAGCAGGCGATACGTGCAGGGTCCACCCATGGCTTGGTCGCTAGGTAATCGGTGACATCCACAAAATCAGTGAATGAGTTCTTCTTGTGCAGCTTCTTGCCGTTGAGGTACCAGGTGCGCCCCATCTCGCCGCCACCGCGAATATGCGCAATCACGTACACCACCCCGCGGTCCAGAATCGACAGTGTGGGGATGGAGAACATGGGGTCCATCGAAATTTCGTAGGATCCGTAAGCGTACTGAAGCACCGGATGCGGCTGCGTCAGGTCAAGATCGGCACGGTGAATCACCGAGATAGGGATGAGGGTTCCATCGGCGGCGGGTGCCCAGTCACGGTAGGCACGATAATCCTCACGCTGATAACCCCCAAGCACCGGGGTCTCGCGGCGCAGAAGTAGAGTCTGTGACATGGGGAAGTAATCGTATACGCGGCGTGGAGTTAGGAATGAGGTGTAGGCGATACGGATAACCGGGGAATAGTTTTCGGCACGCAGCACGCCAGCGGTGTACAGTTCCTCATCGAACCCGGCAGGCTCCATGAACGTGATGCCTGCGGGCTTCTTGCGGCGCCATTGCACGGGTAGCTGTTCCCGCGGGGCAAGGAACAGGCGTGTGGTCGTATCCGCGCGGGCGGTCACCACCAGGTGGGTCGCAGAGAGCGTGAACCCTTCAAGGCGAACATTTTCGCTGTGGCGAATCACCGGAACCCAACGCTTCGAATATTCCTCTAAAGATTCGCCGTCCTTCGGCATATCGGCGAGCACCAGCTCCGAGTTCAGCGCCTTATAGTCGTGCTGAATCAGCAGATGGGTTTCACCGGCAATCGTGATCGGCTCCGCCTGGTACTCAATGCGTGCATCCCTCGGAATGATTACGCGTGGCGGGCTCTTCGGCTCGGCAATAGGCACCAGGCTAACCTCGGTAAACTCGGAGTTGCCGCTGGAGAGTACGATTGATGAACGGTCGGCGCTCATTGCAGAGCCCAGCCACATGGTGGGGTCAGTTTCCTCGTAGATCAGGTGGTCTTCGGTGCCCGCCCCAATATCGTGCACATACACGCGGTAGGGCCGCCACGAATCGTCCGGCACAGTGTACACGAGCTGCTGCGCATGGTTGATGAAGAACGACCCGCCGCTAATATTCGGGATGGTATCGGGCAGGAACTCGCCGGTTTCCAGGTTGAGGAAGCGCTGCTCGTAACGTTCGTCGCCCTTCTCGTCCACAGAAATGCTCAGGAGCTTACCGTTACGTGAAGGCTGGAACACGCCGAGTGCGAAGAACTCCATGTCTTTGGCGTAATCATTGCAGTCAAGCACCACCGATTCGCCCTCTAGCGGCTCGCCGGGCTTAATAACCGGGGGAGTGTAGCGCACCACCTCGTCGCCCTCATGCAGGGCAGGGTAACGGTAGAAAATCGGGTACTGACCGCCGGGAACCATGCGGCTGTAATACCACCAATCGCCGATGCGGTTCGGCACCGTCAAATCTGTGAGCAGGGTGCGGGACTTAATCTCCTCAAAGATGCGCTCGCGTAGCGGCTGCTGATCCGCTGTGACGGCGGCGGTGTAGTCTGCCTCCGCGTTCAGGTAGTCGAGGACTTCCTGATTTTCTTTATCGCGCATCCACTCGTAATGGTCGATAAAAGTATCACCGTGATACTCACGAATATGCTCAACCTTTTTAGGGACGGGGACGAGGGGAACTTCTTCTGTCTGCGTGGTGTTCGATGCGTCGCTCATGGGGCTCCTTGATTCAGGCTCGACTAGTTGGCGAATGCTTTGTTAGCTTGTTCTCTAGTGTAGCGACTTGAGAGGTAAATTACTGCCCTAGCACGGTTTTTGGGGTGATATTGGGATCAAGAACGTGTAGAATGGAGGCAATCGTTCAGCCCGCCTCGATTTACGTTGAGAGTGGGCTGGATCTCTTTTTGTATATCAAAGGCGGATACATTGGGAACAATACCTCTAAAGCCACCAACGACGCTTGAGCAGCAGATTGAGCGGTTACGTAAGCGGGGGATGAGCATCGAAGATGATATAGCTCAGCAGTGGCTAAGTAATATCTCTTATTACCGTTTGTCAGCGTATTGGTATCCGAATCGAATTATAACTAAAAATTCTGATGGACAAATATGTAGAGGTGACCTGTTTATGCCCAGAACCTCGTTTGAAGATGTTATAGCTCTTTACGAGGCTGATCGTAAGCTTCGTACGCTTATTCATGATGGTATCGAACGTATTGAAGTAGCTTTACGAGCTCGTATTGGTGAGTTGTTAGTTTCTGAAGGATCACTAAGTTATCGTAATAAGATTATATTTCGGCCTAATTTTAAACATGAAGAATGGCTAGAAACTGCTGATAAACGCGTTTCTCGTGCTATGCGACGTAATGAATCTATTAAGCATTATGCAGATCAATATGGTGGTCAATACCCTTTTTGGGTTCTTGCTGATGTCCTTGATTTTTCTGATATTTCAAAGCTTTATGAAGGGTTGAAAACAACTGATCAATATAAATTGGCGGAAGATTTAGGCGTGAATATTGACCTAAATCTGCTGTCTGCAAACCTGCGGAGGAAAACACTTCGCAGTCATCCACTTGTACGCTGGTTTGAGCAGCTATCCATTGTGAGGAATACATGTGCTCATCATGGAAGACTCTGGAATAAGTCTTTTACCCCTGCCTCTACCAATGCTTTGCGTACGGTACATGGGCTTTCTACTTTACCTGACGGGCAAAGTGGACGGATCTATGGCACTCTTGTCCTTATGGCATTTTTGTTGCGAACTATATCCCCTCATTCATCGTGGCAAGGAAAAATTGTTAATCTTCTTGAGGATAAATTTATACCGAATCCAATAGTATCCATGAAAAGCATGGGTTTGCCGAATAGTTGGTCCGGCTCCCTTTTATAGGCCTAATAAGAATTGTTATTCTTTTTAATAACTTGCCCTTCGGAGTTATTTGCAGTGCTAAAACTGTGCTATCAACTAGTTTGAGACAGATATATCCCGCAATAACGATGGTAAACCAGAAGGTTTTTACCGGGGGGGGGGT
>NZ_KV802271.1:0-117175 GCF_001810635.1 Rothia sp. HMSC067H10 | reverse complement strand
GGGGGGGGGGTAAGTACTTCGTCAAAGAATGCCGGAACCAGCAGGCGAGCCCCACGGAGCCAATGCCTGCGCTGGACATAGAAATCTGCAGCGGTGTATCTGTCGACGCCATATCTAGGGATGTACGCAGTGCCCTTTGATAGACAGCTCAACTTCCATTTCACTATGCTTGAAAGATGATGTTGAGTTTTCAGCGTCTTTCACAGCTCATACAAGGAGGAAAAATGGCACAGATTGCTCTCGTCACCGGCGCAAGCCGCGGTATTGGTAAGGCGACCGCAGTTCGGCTGGTGAAGCTGGGGTATCACGTGATTGCGCAGCACCGTGCGGGAAACCCGGACTTTAGCGAGGTAGAGGCTGCCGCATCCGAGCGCGGGGTAAAAGTAACACCCGTACAGGCTGATTTCTCAGACCCGCAGTCCGTTTCTGCCCTCTTAACTTACGTGAAGGATGCGCTGGGTGGGGATACCCTCGACGTTGCGGTGCTCAACGCAGGTGTTGGTACGCAGGGAACCTTCCAGGAGCTCAATGGAGAGGCTCTGCGCAGTCTGCTGCAGATCAATACGGTTGCCCCCTACGAACTTGCTGCCGGGCTGGTGCCGCTTATGAGTGCACCGGGCGGGCGTTATGTTTTCACCGGGTCGGTGCTGACTCGTTACGCGTTCCCCGCAATGACGGGCTACGGCATGAGTAAGATTGCACTGGAGTACCTGGTGCGTAATATGGCCGTTGAGCTTGGACCTCAGGGGATTACAGTGAACCTTGTGGCGCCCGGCGTGGTCGATACCGATATTAATGCCGCATGGCTGCGCAATAATGCGGAGGCGGCCGAATTCGTGAAATCCGGGAATGCCATGAAGAAGGTTACCCAGCCTGAGGACGTAGCAGAAGTAATTGGTCTGCTCACTCAGAACTCATCGCAAACAATTACCGGGCAGATTATTGACGTCTCGATGGGCGATAAGCTCTAAATCCTGACGCCCGCGAGCAGGTAGGATTTGACCGCGCAGGTAGAAAAATCCTGCCTGCTCGGGACAAAAACCACCTGTTCGCGGCAAAACTTTATGGTGTGAGAGACACACATCTTGAGGAGTCACACATGTACGACTTTAAACGCGAGGGTTTTCCCGGTTTTCCTCTAGGGCAGAAGATTGAATTCTACGGGCAGAAACTCCCGGAGCCGAGGATGGTAGTTACCGATCTGCCGGGCACAGACAGGAGCACCCGTACACTTCATAGTCGTCTCGCTCTTGAAGGCTCAGAACATAGTAGTATCGCATGCCAACTTGGAGAAGACGACCTTGTTTCTCTGATTGAAATTTCATGGGCTGATGGCGATGAATTCTCTTTTGAGGGGCTGTCACTGGCTGGGCTTTCTGCCGAAGAACTCGTGGCTCAGCTGAGAGAACGGGGCATAGCGGCAGAGGTTGGTTCCGTGACGGTGGAACTGCCGGAATTTAATATTTCTTTCTTCTTTTTCGAGGATGTTCCCCGCACGATCTCCTGGCGGATGTCTGAGGCTTTCTAGCGTCCCTCAATACTTTTGCGTATCCAGCTGTGCGCGGTGTCTATACCCTCCCGAGCAGGTGGTTTTTGGCTGAGTGGATAGAATTTTCCTACCTGTTTGTACCCTAAACCACCTGCTCGCAGGGGGGCGCCGGGTTTTATTCGCCAGTTTCCAGAACTCGTTTGAGGCCCGCCAGCACAAACGACCAGCCCCGAGGCGAGCCCACATTCTGCGCCGTAACGGGAGAGTCTTCTAGGCGGTCGTGGGTGACCGTGAGTTTCGTGGCACCATCCGTCCACGGCTCAAGCTGCCAGGTAATGCGGCTTGCCGGTTCGTGTGCCGCATCGGGAAGATAAAGCGAGCGCCACTCTACGACGAGAAGTCGCGGTGGGTCAGATTCCAGAATCGCGCCGTCTCCCCAAACTTCCTTCCCATCTGGGGAAAGGTAGCGCAGGCGACCCGGCTCGTCCTCGGTGATTTCAACTCGTGAGCCAAAGAAATACTGGGAGGTGAATTCGGGCTGGGTGATCGCCTCCCACACGCGCTGCGGCGGGGTGTTTTGAATAATTACCGAGCTGATGATCCTCTGGGGACGTGGGGGAGTGTTTGGGTTATCGGCGGTGCTCATGATTCTTCCTCCTCTAAATTCTTCTGCAGGTCAAGAAGTGCTGAACTTTGGTGGGCGGTGTATTTATCGATCCAACGGTCGTGGATGCGGCGAATCGGCACAGCGTTGAGGTAGTGGAGCTTTTGGCGGCCTGAGCGCTGTGTGATCACAAGGTTTGCTTCTTCGAGGATGCGCAGATGCTTGGCCACTCCGAAGCGAGTCATTCCCAGACCTTCTTCAAGCTGTCCCTGGGTGAGGCCGCCGGTGGTGTAGAGCTTATCGAGCAGTTTTCTGCGGGTGGGGTCTGCGAGAGCTTTGAAAACTGCATCATCATCCATAACACGAGAATATGTGACTATATAGTCACATGTCAAGGGTGGGAGGTTATTTTGGGTACACACAAGCAGCAGATTTTTGGCCAAGAAGGTGAGAAAATCACCTTCCCGGCCAAAATCCGGCTCGCGGGAGATATAAGACTTTCAGAGCAGGTTCGTGCGTGCACCGGAGCGGATGCGTCGCGCAGCGGCATGCACTAGGACAAGCCTCGCAAGTGCCCAAAGTACGCAGACTAGCACCTCAGTCACAACTGTTGAATCCACCATTTCAGAAGAGCCGCTCACCAAAGCAATCGTTCGTCCGCCGGGAACCAACGTACACAATGCCGCCAGCCACGCCGGGTATGCATCTATCGGCACAATCACGCCCGCGCTGATAGGCAGAAGCGCTCCTAAGATAGTTCCTCCCAGATATGGGTCCGAGAGATACAGTCCCAGTCCAGCGGCGAAAACACCCAGACATACGCCCGCCATGAGAGCCAGGGGTAAGAGCGTCACAGAACGCACAAGCATGGACAGGCTGCCTTCAAGGGAACCACCGAAACCGGCATAGGCAGCTGCAACACCCAGGTTCGTGATGCCAGTGATCAGAGCCAAAAGCACGGGCATTGCAGAGACTCCCAGCCAATAAGCCGCATCAAACCGTCGAGCGGTGCACACCTGCTCGAACACTCCCAGCCAGCGGTCGGTCGCCGCGCGTGCCACAACACCGGCCGCCACTCCGAGTACCACGCTTGCCAGGGCAGAGGCACATGCAATCCGCACAGGATCAGGTGCGGAAAGATCGCGTCCTAGTAGAACGCTGAACAGCACGCTCATCCCCGGTACGACCACGAGGGTGCTGAGCGCCGTACCAACTGTGGCGAAGGTGATAGATGAAGACCATCCAACTTTGGCGGTACTGTTCAGACGATAGAGAAAGTTCGTTCGTTTAAACATCGCAGCCTCCTAGATTGCGCCCAAAGTGCCATGCACCGTTGCAGCGCGCAGTGCTCGCCTACCCAACAGATATGCCGCGAGCATCCAGAGGGCTGTGACCGCACTGGTTTGCACTATCACGCCCAGAAAGTCACCGAATGAGTTCATAGGCATCTGCCCAAGCAGAACCTTCACGGGTACCTGAATCGGAATCAGCGTGCCGAGCGCATCAAGCCATGCAGGCACGGAGCTCTCGGTAAAAAGAACCCCGGAAGCCACGAAAACCGGCACGAGCAGCAGCTCCTCATAGGCGATAGCGTTAGGGGTCGCCACAAAGAACCCTGCAATCACGAAGGTCACCGCCAGACACGAGATCCACAGCAGTGGAAGACCCACCAGATAGCGTGCACCCACCTGAGCAAAGTCCGTAAAATCTACCGAGAAGGTGCACAGCGCCCAGAAAGCCCAGGCCAATGGCAGGGCGGCAAGCCCAAAAATGGAGGCAGTTGAGACCACCGCTGCGAGCGCCCGCAGCGGGTTCACGGCACCATTGAGCAGATACACAAACGTTCCCCGATAGCGCTCAAAGTTGAGGATTCCGGCAGCAACAATGCACATGTTCCAGGTGCCGATAATGCCCGCGCGAGTCCAGGCGAGGGTCGCATCTACTGGCCAGGCACCGGCGGCGAGTGCTTGCAGGGCCGTTGCTCCAAAGGTGCTCAGCAGCAGTAACTGTAGGAAGTAGGGAACTGTGAGAAATTGGCGCAGGGAAAAGGACATTAGGCGAAGTTGCCGGTTCATCGTTTCAGTCCTTCCGCCATCGCCAGGTATGCCTCTTCAAGGGTGGCTGGGCGAGTATACAGCGGTGTGAGCATCTGAACCTCACGCTCGGCGAGAATACGGGCCAGGAGAGCCTCTGCGTGTCCGGTACTGAAGGGGTGCGGCTTTTCCGAAACAGAACGTTCATTCCAGTACACGGTGATCTCCCACTCGCTGCCGCGCGGGGTCAGCAACAGTGTTCCCGCATCGCCCAAAGACCGGGCAAGTCCTTGAAGTACCGCCCCGGCATTCGC
Organism: Rothia sp. HMSC067H10; assembly: GCF_001810635.1. Classification (NCBI taxonomy): domain Bacteria; kingdom Bacillati; phylum Actinomycetota; class Actinomycetes; order Micrococcales; family Micrococcaceae; genus Rothia; species Rothia sp. HMSC067H10. The sequence goes on along the minus strand of NZ_KV802271.1, from coordinate 112,735 downwards.
ACACACACGCCCCACGGTGGTAGCGGAGATCCCGGCGTGCGCGGTAATATCCGCCACTGTGCCCGAAACCGCCATGCGACCGGCACCGATGACCGTGACCCGATGCGCTAACTCCTCAATCTCGCCCAGCAGATGGCTCGTGAGTAAAATGGCGGTGCCGTCATCAGCGAGGGAACGAATCAACTGGCGAATTGTCAGCGAAATATCTGGGTCAAGCCCATTCGTCGGCTCATCCAAAAGCAGCAGTTTCGGCTCGCCCAGCAGTGCCCGTGCGATGTGCAGACGTTGTTTCATACCGCGGGAAAACTCTTGTACCTTCTTCGCGGCGACATCTGCAAGATCGACCCGTTCCAAAGCGCTCGCCACCTGGGTACGGCGTTTGCGCGCGCTAACTCCGGCAAGGTCGGCAAAGAAGAGAAGATTATCGCGGGCGGATGCTCGCGGATAGAACCCGGTATCCCCGCCGAGTACAAGTCCCAGGGACGCGCGCGCACGCTGGGGGTGCGCAAGCGCATCCACCCCGTCGATGCGAACGGTACCGCTTGTGGGAGTCAACAGTGTTGCGCACATCTGTACAATTGTTGTTTTCCCAGCTCCGTTGGGACCGAGCAGAGCATGGATTTCGCCGGAGCTTATACTGAGCGAAACATTATCGACAGCGGTGAAAGCGCGTTCACCCTTGCCAAAGGTGCGGCATAGCTGTGCCGCGTCAAGGATTGTAGACATTGTGATAAAACCTTGCGGTGCTTAGTCACCCGAAGCCTCTTGAGCATGGTGTTCGCACGCCCGCAATACGTGGGACGGGTGAGATGAATAGTCGTGAGAGAGGCACTTCTTAGTGCCTGAATAATCCCAAGTCACCGACTGCAGATGCGGAAGGTATAACAATAAAACCCTCAGAACTTTGGTGTCCCAAGCGCTCACTATGCGCTTCTGAAATGTATCGAACCAAAGCAGGGTTATTTCTAAAATTTTTAGAGCCCACCATCGGGGCGGGCATTCCGCGAGCCGGTGCGACTTTAGCGGGAGGTCATACCTCATCACTCCTAGATTCAAGGTTTCAATCAGTGTAGCATGGCTCACGATTGCCTACACTGATGGTAATTTAGCGACGGCTAACGGCAGATCACATGGCTTTAGCGGTTCGGGTACAACATAGGCACGGTCACAAGCGCATAAGTATTGGTGTTTCTCCCAAACAATAGGCTGTCGCGAAAACAGTTCATAAAACGTCATCTTTGCAACAATGCGCCGAAAACACGCATCCCGCTTGACCATGTGCGCTTCCTATGAAACTCTAGATGCAGGTCATGAGAGCCAGTGATAAGCCCCAGCTAGCTGGCCGGCAACCCTCCTCCGCGGTGGGGTGCCCTGGGTGAGGACCAGGCGTTGAACACAAAGTACAACGCAAGCGCGGGACCGATGTGCCCGATTCTGGTACATCGTTTTTTCGTTTGCAGAGAAGAAAACCCAAGAACTCTGTACCGAAATCGGCATGCGGCCCCCTGAACTATCACAAGGAGCTTCGCATGAGCAACACTACAGTCCCGACTCCCGCCAACCCCGCCGGTTGGAAATTTGAAACCCGCCAGATTCACGCGGGGCAGGCACCGGATGCTGCAACGGGAGCTCGGGCGTTACCTATCTACCAGACCACCTCGTTCGTTTTCGAGAACGCAGAACAGGCCGCTAACCGTTTTGCTCTAGCTGAGCTTGGGCCTATCTATACCCGTCTGAACAACCCCACCCAAGAGGTTATCGAAAACCGCATCGCATCCCTCGAAGGGGGAGTAGGGGCGCTTTTGCTGGCCTCAGGCCAAGCGGCTATTACCTATGCGATTCTCAACATTGCGGGTGCGGGCGACCATATCGTGGCTTCCCCATCGATTTATGGGGGAACCTACAACCTACTTAAATACACGCTTGCCGACCTCGGCGTTGAAACTACGTTTGTTGAAAACCCGGACGACCTGCAGCAATGGCGCGATGCGGTTCGCCCCAACACGAAACTCTTCTACGGAGAAACCGTACCTAACCCCCGGAACGATGTGCTCGACATCGAGCCTATCGCCCAGATCGCCCACGACAATGGTGTTCCCCTAATCGTCGATAACACTGTTTCCACCCCATATTTGGTGCGCCCCATCGAATTTGGTGCGGATGTGGTAATCCATTCCGCCACAAAATATCTAGGTGGGCACGGCACCTCAATCGGCGGCGTTATCGTGGACTCCGGCAATTTCGACTATGGTGCCGACCCCGAAAAATTCCCCAAGTTCAACGAACCTGCCCCCGGTTACCACGGTCTAGTTTATGCCCGTGACTTGGGCAAAGACTCCGCTTTTGGTGCGAACCTTTCCTATATTCTCAAGGCGCGAGTTTCGCTTCTGCGCGACACCGGGGCGGCGATCTCTCCAACCAACGCCTTCAACATTGGTATCGGTCTGGAGACTCTTTCCCTGCGCATCGAACGCCATATCGAGAACGCGACCAAGGTCGCAAACTGGTTGGAGGAGCATCCGCTGGTCGATCAGGTGATCTGGGCCGGTCTGCCTTCCTCGCCCTGGTACGAGCGAGCCCAGAAGTACCTGCCGAAGGGGCCGGGCGCCGTCGTGGGATTCACTCTCAAAGACGCCGACCTGGAACAGACTCGCACCTTTGTGGATGCTCTGCAGCTGCATTCCAATGTGGCGAATATCGGCGATGTACGCTCGCTCGTGATTCATCCCGCATCCACCACTCACTCGCAGCTTTCTGAAGAAGAGCTAGAGGCAATCGGTGTGAGCAAAAACTTCGTGCGCCTCTCTGTAGGTATCGAAAATATTGACGATATTATTGCAGATCTTGAACTGGGCTTTGCGACTCTGAACGCCTAACCTGCACCGCCGCGACCGGGCTGCACAGTAAGTGTCCGGTCGCGGTATTGGTTTCTCGCCTGCCATTACCAACTACCGGTTACCCAGGAGAAAACATGACGGAAAATACCGTACACGCCACCTATCTGTCGCAGCTGCAGTATCCCAGCGCTCAGGGGTACCTGCGGCAGATGGCGATCGGTGATTTCACCCTCGAAAACGGTACCGTGCTTCCACAGGTGAACATTAGCTACGAGACGTGGGGGACTCTTAACGAAGCTGGGGACAACGCGATTCTTATTCTGCACGCCCTCACCGGCGACACCCATGTTTCGCGCGGGATTCCCACATCGGATATGCCTGCACCCAGTATTCGCGCAGTCGAAAGTGATGGTTGGTGGGAAGGTATTGTGGGGCCGGGCGCGGTGGTCGATACCACCAAATATTTTGTGATCGCCCCCAATATCTTGGGGGGATGCTACGGCTCGACCGGTCCGGCAAGTATCGTACCCGAGGGGTACCCGGGTGCCGGAAAACCCTGGGGGTCACGCTTTCCTCACGTCACTATTCGCGACTCGGTACGAGCCGAAGCCGAACTTATCGCCCGGTTGGGGATTAAGAGTTTTCACCATGTCATCGGCGGATCGCTCGGCGGGGCACGCGCTATCGAATGGGCGGCAACCTTCCCCGAGATGGTACGCGGATGCGCGGTCATCGCCGCCGGCCCCGCCGCCACTGCCGAACAGATTTCCTGGGCGCACACCCAGAACCTTGCCATCCGTGCTGATGCCAATTTTGCTTCCGGCGACTATTACGGGGGAGCGGCACCCACAGCCGGGCTCGCGCTGGCGCGGCGCATAGCCCACACCACCTACCGCAGCCCAGCCGAGTTGGAGCATCGCTTTGGGCGGCAGGCAAACCGCGGCGAATCCACCGACGGCGGGTCCATTGGTGAGAACCGCGGACGATATGCGGTCGAAAGCTACCTGGACCACCATGGCGATAAGCTCGTTGAGCGTTTTGACGCCAATAGCTACCTTGCCGTGAACGAGGCGCTAATTTCGCACGATGTTGCACGCGGGCGCGGTAGTCTCTCGCATGCGCTTGCGCTCAGCGATTGTAAGTGGACTATCGCCGCCGTAAGCACCGATCGCCTGTTTTTTCCGCACGAATCGTACCGTCTGGCGGAGGCGCTGCCAGTTCCCGTAAAGGTCGATATTATCGAATCTGACCACGGTCATGACGGTTTCTTAGTCGAATCCCGCCAGTTGGAGGCGATTCTCGCTAAGGCTCTCGGAGTCCCGGTTCCCGAGCGAGAGCGTGCTGTCGATGAAGAAAAATCTCTTCATGATATATCCGCTCTTTTCGGTTCGCCTCTTGAAACACAAAAACAGAGCTAGTTTTCGTTTTTGATACATCTGAACACAGAAACCGCACATAAAAGCCTTGTGAAGACTATATTTCGGCGTGAAATAAGTCCCCACAAGGCTTTGTGTACGGTACCAATATTTGTGAATGGACGAGGTTAGCACCAGGTCACATTCTCGGGGTCAAGGCCGTGGGCGCGGGCATTCTCGTAGATGATGTCCCGCAGCCAGACAGCCAGTCCCGCAGCGAGCTTCTCGTAGTGCTCGTTGAAACGGGCGTCCTCAACATAACCGCGTGCCAGAATTACGTGTTTGGCGGGGGTTACCTCGAAGAAGAAAAGTGAGGCGCGGTGCCGCTCGGCAAGCGCATTCGCTTCCTCACTGCCCGGCTGCACGCCACGAGTGAAAGCCTCGACGAGGGCTTGCTCAACCGTGTCAAGCTCCTGCTTGCCCTTCACCCAGTCGGTGCGGCTCATGGCCGCAGTACGGCGTTGGTATTCAGCCCAATCGTCGGTGTGCCCGTAACGCTCCTGCGCTTCTTGCTCACGTGCGGGGCTGAACCCGTCTCCCATAATTTCTGCTTTTTCTGCAGCGGTGAGCTGTTCGTTCTTAGGAGCCATTGCATCCTCCAAAAGTTGATCTAGTGTTGTTAGCATGCGCTCATAGGCGGCCATTTTGCGCTGGAGCATATCTCGCTGGGCGAGTAGATGCTCGGTGCTGTTCGCTTCGTCCTGCAGTACGCTGCGAATGGCTTCAAGGCTCATGCCAATGGCGCGATACCCCATAATGACGGTGATGCGCTCAAGATCGGCATCACTGTAGTAGCGGTATCCGTTGAGCTCATCGTGCGCGGGGCTGATCAGACCCCGCTGTTCCCAGTGGTGAAGCGTGCGCACGGTCAGCCCGTGCAGGGATGCAGCCTCTCCTACGGTGTACTCGTGCTGCCCGCCATCTGGTGTAGTGTTCGCGTCCATGTTTTTACTGTAGATCCTGACGTTGGGTGAGGGTCAAGCCTTGAGCGGAAATCTATTTCGGTTGTTTATGGCAGGCTCCTCGGTAAGATGAAGATATGAGTGAAAATACGTACATTGTCGAATATTCCCGGCCCGAGAATGAACGCGCCGGAACCCACCTGGTGCTTCTGCTGCACGGGTACGGTTCGCATGAGAAAGACCTGCTGTCACTGGCTGAACATCTGCCGCAGGAGGATATCACTTATGCGGGAATGCGCGCCCCGCAGCCGGTAGGCACCCAGTTTTCGGCGGACGCAACCGGTGCCCACATTCCCGCCGAGGCCATAGGTTACCAGTGGTATCCGCTGGATCAGCAGCTCAACGCGGATGTGCGGACCATAGAACAGGCCAGCGACTACGTCCTGGAGTGGGTCGAGCAGCACGAATCACACTATGCTTCAGTCGCGCTGGTGGGGTTCTCGCAAGGCATGGCGGTGGCGACTTCTATGGTGCGGCATCGCCCAGGAAAATTTGCTGCACTGGTGGGACTCTCCGGATACGCGGTCGAATCGGACTCTCCTTATTTCAAGGACGACGAGCTCAAAGCCACCGAGTTGCCCGTTTTCTTCGGCAGGGACCAGGAAGACCCTATTATTCCGCAGCCCTTTGTGGATTACACCTACGAGTGGATTCGCGCATATACCGATGGCATCAAAGTTCTGTATGCGGGTGCCGGGCACGGGGTAAGCGCCCTAGAAATTCGCCATGTGGGCGAGTTTATCGACGTGAAGGTGCTGGGAAACGCGCCGCGCATCCGCGCCGAGAAGGTTGCGGATGCCGCAGGTAACGCTGGGGCGTCAGAGCAAGAGCTTGCCGACTAAAAGGACCTGAATAACGCATCTTGGGTTGTATAACGCACCACCGAAAGGTGCGTTATACAACCCAAGATGCGTTTGTGGGAGGGGGAAGGATAGAAAACCTAGTCCTGAGCCACCTGCGCACTTACCCCGTTGAAGCTCACCGTATCGCCCGGATGCAGCTGTTTGCCCCGCGCCTCCTCAATCTGCCCATTGACTTTTACCAGCCCATGCTGGATTACTTCGCGTGCCTGTGCACCGTCTTCGACCAGATTAGCCAGCTTCAAAAACTGTCCCAGACGAATCATTTCGTCACGAATATAGATTTTCTCCATGTCACCAGTGTATCGGCGGGAGGATGCCATGTGCGGCAGTCATACTAACCCGCCACGTGTTCCTCATCTACACGCTCTAACTAAACACTGTCTACCGTTGCCCAGAAACTACACGGCAAGACGGGTACGCAATGATACCCTAGTATCTTGTACTTGTGACCGTATATCCCGGCGCTTACCGCGCGCGGAAGAACACTGAACTCACGCACGCCACAGCCGGTGGCGGGGCATAAAGGAGTAAACATGGCAGAAAAGTCCACTCTCGATAACGTTATTGCGCTCGCTAAGCGCCGCGGCTTCGTCTTCCAGGCGGGTGAAATCTACGGTGGTTCGCGTTCCGCATGGGATTACGGTCCCCTGGGCGTGGAGCTCAAAGAGAATATTCGTCAGCAGTGGTGGCAGCGTTTCGTGCGTTCACGCGCGGATATGGTCGGGCTGGACTCTTCGGTAATTCTGCCTCGCCCGGTGTGGGAAGCATCCGGGCACGTGGCAACCTTTATGGACCCGCTGGTGGAATGCCTCTCGTGCCACAGGCGTCAGCGCCAAGATCACCTGATTGAGGCTTTCGAAGCTAAAAAGGGGCGTGCACCCGAAAATATGGGTGAGGTTGTCTGCCCGAACTGCGGCACCCGCGGCGAATGGACCGAACCGCAGAACTTCTCGGGCCTGTTGAAAACCTACCTGGGTCCTGTCGATAACGAGGAAGGGCTGCACTTTCTGCGCCCCGAAACTGCGCAGGGTATCTTCGTAAACTTCAACAATGTGGTGACGGCGGCCCGTAAACGTCCGCCCTTCGGTATCGGGCAGATCGGTAAGGCGTTCCGTAACGAGATCACCCCCGGCAACTTCATCTTCCGCACCCGCGAATTCGAGCAGATGGAGATCGAATATTTCGTTCACCCCGACGAAGCAGATAAACACTTTGACGCATGGGTTGAAGACTGCTGGAACTGGTTTGTTGACTTGGGTATTAACCCCGAGAACATGCGCCGGTTCGATGTTCCTGAGGACGAACGCGCGCACTACTCGGCGGGCACCATCGATATTGAGTACCGTTTTGGTTTCCAAGGCGGCGAATGGGGCGAGCTCATGGGTGTGGCAAACCGCACCGACTACGACCTGGGCGTGCACAATGAGCACTCGAACGCGAAGCTCGAATACTTCGACCAGGGCAGCGGCGAGCGTTACGTACCCTATGTCATTGAGCCTTCCTTTGGCCTGACACGCTCCATGATGGCTTTCCTGGTGGATGCCTACGTGGAGGATGAAGCCCCGAACACTAAGGGCGGCGTCGATAAGCGCGTGGTTCTTAAACTCGATCCGCGCCTGGCACCGGTCAAAGCCGCCGTGCTGCCGCTGTCGAAGAAGCCCGAGCTTTCTGAGCCCGCGCATCGACTGGCGGATGAGCTGCGCGGACTTTGGAATATTGACTACGATGAGGCCGGTGCCATTGGTCGCCGTTACCGCCGTCAGGATGAGATTGGAACCCCGTTCTGCATCACCGTAGACTTCGATACTTTGGAAGATCAGGCGGTGACCATCCGTGAACGCGACACCATGAATCAAGAGCGCGTAGCCTTGGATCAGGTGAAGCCATACCTGGCGGCACGCCTGGCGATCTAGAAAATCAGAGGCGCACACGCGCATAGTTTGTTCGGGCGGGGCTCTTCACGAGTGGAGAGCCCCGCCCGAATGCTGTGCCGCGCATCCTAGTATTTCGCCGTGGGTGTGTGCCTTGGTGCAGCGCCCACCCGATCCGTACAATAGTGAGAACCCTATCCTCGCGGTAAAACCCGCGCATTCTGCGGAAGAAAGGCACCCCATGAACAACTACGAATTTCGTCCATGGCAGGAAGGCGACGACCTGGAGCTTCTGCAGGTGTGGGGAGATCCGCGCAGCGAGCAGGAGGCGCTGCAGCGCGCATCGTTCGGAGAGGCCTCGGATGCTCCTTTTAGTCGAACCCTCGTAGTCACCGATGCGGGCGTGCCAATCGCCGCCGGCGTCGTGACCGCATCGCTGCTGCACCCCCAGCGGCTGTGGGCGTATATCGAAGTGGCCGAAGGGCACCGCCGCGCCGGGTTAGGTACCGAGCTTTTAGACCGGCTGCGTGAGATCGCCGCCGAAAACGGGCAGGTTCCGAACGTCCGCGTGAAGCTGGCACCATTTAGCACCGGCGAGGAATTTGCCCAGGCAAAGGGCATGAAAATGATTCAGCGCTCGCGTCTGGTTCATATTGATGCGGGCGCGATTCCGCCAGTGCCCCTGCGTGAGGACGAGAACGGCAAACCCACTCAGGCGATTGAGGATTTGGCGACTGGCTCGGTTGAACTGACCTCGAAACTTTGGGAGTTCTACCGCGATTCGCATGATTGGGATGCTCCCGCCGAGGTCGGGTTAGGGACCGTAAACCGGTATTTCCTCTCAGATGAGGCACGCGCCTTCGGGGCATTGGTACTGCGCGATAACATTCAGCAGGCTGAGAAAGAGGGGAAGAAAGGCGAAATCATTGCCTTTGCGGTGAGTTATCACCCCTTTGAGACTGACCCTGCCGCCGCGCTGGTCGATGAGAATACCGCAACTGAGATTTTGCTCGGATATGACATGCAGAACGAAGGCGCGGTCGAGGCTATTATGCAGCTTCTTTCGCTATTGACGGCGCAGTACCCGGTGTTGGTTGAGGTAGACGACTCGATGACCGCTCTCGTAGAGGTAACCGATGCTCTTCTGCGTGCCGGAACCGCGAGCGTGGAAGGCGACCCAACCTATATTTACGCAAGCGATTATCCGGGTTCCGCTTCCTAAAGATTAGGGCACCGACTATGCCTCAGGAAGACCACACTATGAGAGCACGATAGTCGTATGGCACCCTGTCCGGTGCGCCTGTCGTGAACCGGGGTATGCGCATCCGGTGCCGATTTGCGTGTGTATGCCACAATATAGAGGTGAATTCTGAAGCCTCCCACCTGAAATTACCGCCGCTGAAACTCGGTAAACTGACCGTTGAAACGCCCGTGGTGCTCGCCCCGATGGCGGGTGTGACGAATAAGGCGTTCCGTCGTCTGTGCCGCGAGTACGGTGGTGGATTATATGTGACCGAGATGGTGACGGCGCGCGCCCTCGTGGAACGCAAACCCGAGTCGATGCGCATTATCGAACACGACGCGGACGAGCAGATCCGCTCCATCCAGATCTACGGGGTAGACGCGGTTAACGTGGGTAAGGCTATTCGGCTGGTCGTAGAGGAAGACCGTGCGGATCATATCGACCTGAACTTTGGGTGCCCGGCGCCGAAAGTCACAAAACGCGGCGGCGGCGCGGCGCTTCCGTGGAAAACCGATCTCTTTACCGCGATCGTAAACACTGCCGTCACGGAGGCTTCGCGTAACGATATTCCCCTGACCATCAAGATGCGTAAAGGCATTGATGATGACCACATCACGTTCCTTGAATCCGCTAAGATCGCCCGGGATGCGGGTGTCGCCGCCATAGCCCTGCACGGGCGTACCGCTGCCCAACACTATTCGGGAACAGCGGACTGGGACTCCATCGCGCAGCTTCGCGAGGCGATTCCGGACGTGCCCATCTTAGGTAACGGCGATATTTTCGCCGCCGAAGATGCCGTGCGCATGGTCGAGCAGACCGGTGTGGACGGCGTGGTGATTGGGCGCGGCTGCCAAGGGCGCCCGTGGCTTTTTGGCGATCTGCAGAACGCTTTTGAGGGTAGTACCGAGCGTATCCGACCTACTCTGAGTGAGGTTGCTGCGATGATTTACCGGCATGCCGAGCTGCTTGTTGAGACCTTTGCGGATGAGTACAAGGGACTGCGTGAGATCCGTAAACATGTTGCCTGGTATTTCAAGGGTTACCCGGTGGGCGGTGAGCTGCGTGCCAAGATGGCGACCGTACCTGATTTAGAGACTTTCCGTGAACTGCTGGGGCAGCTTGATCACAGTATTGGGTATCCGGGGGCTGCGGTTGAAGGTTCCCGCGGCCGGGCTGGGAGTCCGAAGAAGCCTCATTTGCCTGATGGGTGGCTTAACTCCCGTATTTTGGGGGACGCTGAGCGGCTTGGACTCGTGGAGGCGGAACTCGATATCTCGGGCGGATAATCGGTCGGAGTTTATCGTAGTCTGATAAAAACATTGCGTCTGGGCAAAATAGTGCTTATATAGGTAGTAGAAAGACACCAACCGCACCGGAAGCAGGAACGGAGGAGTGATGACTCGCCTTGCCGAGGAGGGACAGGAACGCTGGGAATGGAACCTGCCCGCAGGGTACACCCCCGACGACTCAGAACGCTGGGTGCCCGAAATACATCCCTTCCAGGACCGCACCCCCTTTGAACGCGATCGTGCCCGTGTGCTTCATTCCTCCGCGCTGCGGCGGCTAGGCGCTAAAACCCAGGTCATGAACCCGGATACGGACGATTTCGTGCGTACCCGGCTCACACACTCCCTTGAAGTCGCCCAGGTCGGGCGCGAAGTGGGCCGGATGCTCGGCTGCGACCCAGACGTAGTTGATACTGCCTGCCTCTCTCATGACCTGGGGCATCCGCCCTTTGGACATAACGGCGAACGTGCCCTAAACAAGATCGCCGCCCATATGGGCGGGTTCGAGGGCAACGCCCAAACCCTGAGGCTGCTCAGCCGCCTTGAACCGAAAGTGATCGCCGAACATGACGTATCTGCGGGTCTGAACCTGACCCGAGCATCCCTGGACGCCACCTGCAAATATCCGTGGACACGCACAGACGCACCACGCCGCGCAGACGGCACCCAAACCCACAAATTCGGTGTTTACGAGGATGACCTGCCGGTCTTCGAATGGTTCCGTGAGGGCGCACACGACGCCGGGGTAGAGTCCCAGCGCAAATGCCTGGAAGCGCAGGTTATGGACCTAGCCGACGACATCTCCTACTCGGTGCACGACGTTGAAGATGCGGTCTTCGGCGGGCATGTGCAGTTAGAACAGCTGCGCGAAGCAAAGCACCGGCAGGCCGTCTTTGACATGACCCGCCAATGGTATCTTCCAGATGCCACCGACGAACAGCTGGACTCAGCGCTTTGCCGCCTAGAGACCCTGAACCGGTGGGTTCCGTGCATGACCGGTTCGCGAGCTTCCCTGGCACAATTCAAGGGGCTCACCAGTAAACTTATCGGTCGCTTCGCCTGGAGCGCCGTGGAGGCGACCCGCGAACGTTATGGGCGAAACACCCCGCTAACCCGCTATAGCGCCGAACTGATCGTACCGGAGGATACCCGAGACGAAATCGCCGTCATGAAGGGGATCGCAACCGCATTCGTTATGACGGTTCGTGACGCCCAACCCCACTACGAACACCAGCACGAAATACTGGGCATCCTCGTCGAAGCGCTCTACGAAGATTCCCAGCGCGCAAACCCGCAATACATCGACAGCATCTTCAGAACGGACTACGCGCAGCTGGGGGTTCATGACGACGACGCACGCCTGCGCCTCGTCATTGATCAAGTGGCATCCCTAACCGACAGGTCGGCGGTTGCGCTTTACACCCGCATCAACGGAACCCCCTGGATGCTGGGAGAGAAGCCCTTGTGGTAGCCGCAGCCTTCCACGCGGCAAAGACAAGACAGAGACCCCGTGCATAGACGGGCATGAAATACCTTCTAAAACTGCTATTACAGCACGGTGCAGCAGAAATGAGACGATGGCTGGACTAATCCGCAAAGAAGACATTGATGAAGTACGCGCCCGTACCGATATCCGCGAAATCGTTGAGGGATACGTAACCCTCAAAGGTGCAGGTATCGGTGCGTACAAAGGGCTGTGCCCGTTCCACGACGAACGCACGCCCTCCTTCAATGTGCGCCCGCAAATGGGCACCTACCACTGCTTCGGATGCGGAGAATCCGGTGACGTCTACTCCTTCGTCATGGCGATGGAACACACCGGGTTTACCGAAACCGTTGAACGCTTAGCGGCGCGTATCGGATACACCCTACACTATGAAGGTGGAAACCCGCGAGACAGGTACGAAGCAAGCTTGCGCCGTCGACTTCTCGACGCACACAAAATCGCCGCAGAATTCTTTGAACGCAGCCTCTACTCAGCGAACGCAGGGGAAGCACAACGCTTTCTCGGAGCTCGCGGGTTCGACCCAGCCGCCACCAAAACCTTCGGGGTCGGATACGCCCCCCGTGGCTGGGACAACCTTCTCAAACATCTGCGTTCCCAAGGATTTACCGACGAGGAACTGCGCGCTACCGGTATGTTCTCTGAGGGAAACCGCGGCCTCTACGACCGTTTTCGTGGGCGCATCATCTGGCCCATCCGCACCGTAGCAGGCGAAACCATCGGATTCGGAGCACGCCGTCTCTTCGACGACGACCAAGGACCCAAATACCTCAACACCCCCGAAACACCGCTATACAAAAAATCGCAAGTGCTCTACGGAATCGACCTCGCCAAACGTGAGATGACCAAAACCAAACAGGTCGTCATCGTCGAGGGCTATACCGATGTTATGGCGGCACACCTAGCAGGCATCAAAACCGCCGTAGCAACCTGCGGCACCGCCTTCGGCGCGGGGCACATCAAAGTGGTACGCCGCATGATCACCGATGACGGCTCCGGCGGAGAAATTATCTTTACCTTCGATGGCGACGCCGCGGGGCAGAAAGCCGCGCTCGCAGCGTTTGAAGAGGATCAGCGTTTCGTGGCACAAACATACGTGGCGGTCGCCCAAGAAGGTATGGACCCGTGCGACCTTCGCCTGCACAGGGGCGATGCGGCGGTACGATCCCTCATCGCCTCTCGCCGCCCGCTCTTTGAATTCGTCATTGACACAACCCTCAAACGCTTCGACCTGACGACCCTAGAGGGGCGTGTGCTGGCGATGCGCGCCATCGCGCCCATTATCGCCGGAATCAGGGACCGCGACCTGCGCCCGGCCTATATGCGTAAAGTCTCCGGACAGCTCGGTATGGAACTTGAGGAAATACAGCGTGCGGTTGCCTACGCCCAGCGCCACCCGCAGCAGAAAAAACGGTACGAACCGGTGGCTCAGCAGTCCCAAACGCCCCGGTACGAGCAGGTACCTGGATATGGTCAGCAGGATCTGCAGAACTACTCAGCTCAACCGTGGAACGCATCTGCCGGAAACCCTGCGCCTCAGACAGAAAGGTCCTCGAACCCCGGAAATACTATGCCAGACACTCACAGCGATACTAGCGTGGCAAATACCGGCGGGGGAGAGCCAATACTCGCCCCCGACCCTGCCGATCCCGTGGCGCGTTTGGAAAAGGCCGCACTTGAAATCGCCCTGCAGCATCCTCATTTGATGAGCGTATCCCAGTGGCAGGAATTCGCCCGCGTAGAATTCCGCTACCGTATGCACCGTGAAATTTCTCGAGGCATCATACACGCGGCCTCCACGGTAGCGCCTGCCGCCGGGGTTGAATGGCTCAACGTAGTGCGTTCCGGTACTATCGCCGAGGTACACCCCGCGATCGCCGAACTGAGTGTGGCGGCGCTGCCCATAGCCCACGAAGAGCACCTCCCCAGGTTTATTGAGGGTACTCTCAACAGCCTCTTTATCCACCAGATCACCCGACAGAAATCCGACCTCATGATGCGCCTGGAGCAGCTCAGCTCGGCCTCCGACGGTGAAGAGTATGCGCACGTGCAACGAGAGCTTTTAGAGCTTGAAATGCGCCGCAGAACACTCACAAAAAACTAGTAAGGTACATCACTATACCCTAAGTTGCGGAGGCAACAAACAGCCGGTATAGTTATTACTCGTTGCGGATAAACGCCGTAACGGGATAATCCCCCGTAGCTCAATTGGCAGAGCATTCGACTGTTAATCGAAGGGTTACTGGTTCGAGTCCAGTCGGGGGAGCATTTAAAAGCCTCAGAGCAAAGCTCCGAGGCTTTTTTGTATGGTGACTGGATTGAACCAGTAACCCACTTCGCCCTGCAGAGGCGCTGGGGCACCTCCTATCGGGCTTCGTCTATTTCGAGTCCAGTCGGGGGAGCATTTAAAAGCCTCAGAGCAAAGCTCCGAGGCTTTTTTGTATGGTGACTGGATTTTGCCAGTAACCCGCTCCATGTTTTCTCAACGCTGGAGGGCTCTAAATACCCTCGCACAAGAACCCTCTCGCGCATCAAACATCTCTGTCTCGAACACTATATGAATGCATACGCATAAAAGTTTTCGAGAAATTACACAGCACACGGTAGAATGCGAAAGATACCCTATGCACCATAAAACCGTGTACTGCCGCCTTCTGAAGATTTGATGGGAGCAGAAAAACCATACGGTTTGGTTGGTGTGATCGCTGGGGCGGCTGTGTAACAACACACCTGCGGTAAGAATAGAGCTAGAATAATAACCGTGGGGTGCTAAACAGAAGCTCCACACAGAACAATCACGGAGAGGTGGGCATGACCACAAACACTAATCCCCAAGGCATACGAGCAGGCATTGCAGGGATTAAGTCAAGTATCGCGGGTCTCTTTGATGCCGCTAAGGTACTTAAAACCCTAGGTATTAACCAGGTCAAAGACGAAGTCCAGATTGCAAAGCACGAGCTTAAGACCAAAGGCGTCGCTCTTGGCAAAGGTGCAGCGTTCCTCGCCGTCGCAGCTGTTTTTGCGTGCTTCATGGTCATCGCTGTTATCGGTCTGCTTATCTTCCTCCTTGGACAGCTTGTACCTTTATGGGCCTCAGCGCTGATTTGGGCAGGCGTCTTCCTCATTATTCTCGCCATTTTAGGGCTTATCGGATATAAAAAAGTTAAAGCCCAGCTGCCCTTTGCTCCCGAATCGGCAATCTTCGGCGTTCTCTTCGATCTCGGCGTGCTTCGTGAGGGCAGCGCAATGACAGCCTCCCGTTTGAAACAAGAGCAGGCTGAACGTGCAGCGCGCAAGCAGGCAGAGCGTGAGGCCGCTGCAGAGAAGGCACGCCAAGAAGCTGAAGAACGTAAGGCACGCGGCGAAGAAGAACCCAAGCCGCTCACCATTGAGCAGATTCAGCAGCGCACTAAAGAACGTCGCGCACACCTTGCAGCTTTGCGCGATGATATGCAGAAGTACGCAAAGAATGCTCAATCCTTCACCCAATCAACCGTAGACTCCGCAAAGACCAGTGTGCAGAACGCGCCCAGCAGCGCGGCTACCGTTGGGCGCAACATGGTCAGCAACGCATCCAAGCCTGAGGTTGTTAAGGCTCGGTGGAAGTCCTTCGCAACTCTGGGCGCATCGCTCTCCGCAGTCGTACTCTTCCTCCGAAAGATTGTGCGACGCTAACGCAAGTACCTGCACCACAAACTCCGTATATTGGCCCGTCACCTCCGCAGTGGCGGGCCATTTTTGAGGACGTATAGAGGCGACTCTCAGAGAACTCCAAGGCCTATTTATGCTGAGGAACGCGATAACACCCGATAAAATAATGAAGAACACCCCATACACCTGAGAAGTCAGACCAAGGAGAACAGGCGATGCAGCAGGCAAAGAAGATCCTGATTGGTGCTGAGACCTATCCCCCCGATGTGAACGGCGCGGCACAATTTGGGCACCGCCTAGCGACCTCTATGCTCAAGCGCGGGCACGAAGTACATGTGGTTGCCGCAAATCCCAGCCGTGGACCTAGCTACCGAACCGTAGTAGAGGGCGGCATCGTCGAGCACCGTCTGCGTTCGCATTTGCCCCCCACTCATGAAACCAACCGCATCTGTATTCCCTGGGAAATTCACGCCGAGGTGGGTCGTATCCTTGACGAAGTTAAGCCGGATGTTATTCATGTGCAGTGCCACTACATTATCGGGCGCGCATTACTGAAGCAGGCACATAAGCGTGGAATTCGAGTTATCGCCACCAACCACTTTATGCCCGCAAATTTAGATCCATTCCTGCCGTTCCCGGAACCCATCAAAAAGGTGTATGCGCACATTACCTGGGCGGATATGCGCCGTCTTTTCAAATATGCGGCGGTGGTGACAACTCCGACTCAGATCGGCGCCGATGCGATGCGAGATCTTGGAAGATTTACTCGCCCCGTCATGCCCGTTTCTAACGGCATTGAAATCAGCGACTACGAACTTGCTGAGGGTGCAGATTTGGGCAAAGCACCCGGCGAACTGCGTGTAACCTTCGTGGGTCGTCTTGCTGAAGAGAAGCACGTGGATGTGCTTATTGAGGCGCTCTCTCTTCTCCCCGAAGACCTTGACCACGTTCGCCTTGATATCGCCGGAGGCGGCGAGCTTCGTGAAACCCTCGAACAGAAGGCACGCGAATGCGGTGTTGAAAACCGAGTAACGTTCCGTGGGTTTGTTCCGGACGAAGAACTGCCGGGTGTTTACCAGAGGGCGGATATTTTCTGTCAGCCTGGGACCGCAGAGCTGCAGTCGCTTGTCTCCTTGGAGGCTATGAGCGCATCCACCCCCGTAGTCTTGGCAAACGCTCTAGCGCTTCCACATCTCGTGGAAGAAGGCGTTAACGGATACCTCTTTGAGCCTAATAATCCGCAGGATTTGGCGGATAAACTTACAGCAATTCTTCGTCTACCTGCCGCTGAACGCGAGCAGATGGGGCGTGAGAGCCGCCGTATTGTGGAATTCCATAGTGCGGAGAACACCTGGCGCACTTTTGAGGAATTATATGTATCGGATGCCCCCTATGAGCGTTTTCTTGCTCAACGTTCTGAAAAATAAGGTGTGTCTAAGATTCGCCAAAACTGTACCCCTCAGGTACTCTAGAGACGTGGCTTACGCGCTAAGCCTCTAGGGGAGTTAGCTCAGCCGGTTAGAGCAGAGGACTCATAATCCTTTGGTCGTGGGTTCAAGTCCCACACTCCCTACAGACCCCGCTCGGTATGACTTATTTATTACATGTCGCCGAGCGGGGTCTTTTCGCTTTATATCGGGGTTCGAGTTACGCGAGTTAGAACAGAGAGCATAAACACGCTACATTAGATACGAACATTTGAGAGATAAAGTGTTTGCCAGCTACTTTTGAAAAGCACCATTTTCTCTCGGAACCCTGTTAGAGACTCCGGCTCACTCAAAAGAGGAATAATGACCACCGATAAATCCTGCATGAGAGCGCTACACGGTTTATATGAGCGCCGCTTTCTGCGTTTTGCCACCGCGTTTACCCTCGCCTCTGTTCTTGGCGTGGCGGCACCCGTTCTTGCGCCGGTGCCTACATACGATCACGGCTCGGCCTTCCTGACAGCGGCTCGCGCAGATCAGCAGGATGTTCCTTCGCCCCATGTTCGCAATCTTATTTTTGTGCTTCAGCTCAAGGAAGACGGCACCTTTGAGGGGCACTTGCTTCTCGGAGATTTTAAAGGTGAGATTGGGCAAAGCGAGCTTCAAGACCTAGATACCTATCTGGAGGCCGTCAAAGTTGATAACCAAAAGGTAGAGTCCGATATTCATTCGTATCAGCCGTATTTTGTGGGTAAAGATGCTCTTATCCCGAAAGAAGCGCAGGGTCGGCACGTAGCATTTACTGCGAATAGCATCGACCAGGTTAATAGAGACCTCGAACAGCTTCTCGGAACCAAGAATAATTCCATCTCTTTCAGTGAGTCCACAGGAGAAAATCAAGAGCTTTTATCAACCGCGAATGTGCATATTGATTGTGCCGGTATTTGTGATGCGAGCATGTCATCCCCGCCATTGGGGCTTGTGGCAGCGCCCGCATCCTGGGGTAAGAGCGGCGACGAAGCTCTGTACAGCGTCAACGAGGCAGCAAAATACGATTCTGGTACATCTTCGGTTGTTAGCTATACGATGAGTCGCCGAGTGGTTCCTGAGAAATTTTCAAGCACTTTTTACATCAGCTCCGAGTCTTCTTTGAGTGCGAGCTTCCAATATACCTTTAGCCCGCTCGACGCAATGCTTTTTAGCCGGAGTATTAATGAGATCTTTGGTGCCTCTAATACAAAGACCGGCGAGCAGAATATGGAGCGTAATGAGCAGGGCATAGGGCGTACCTTTACTACCCGGATCAGCAATATCAAAGTTCAAGATTTCCAACGTTTGCTCAACAACTATATGCCCGGCAGCGAGGTAAGTCTTGAGAAAGGTGAGAACGACCAGCTGACGTTGCGTGCCAAGCTCGTTGCGGATGCTAAAGTCACCGATAGATTCAGTGGCGACAGTGAATATATTGTGGTGGCGCCGGACGGTATGGCGGTTGTAAATCCTCCTGCTAATACTGTTGTAGATCAGTCCGATGGGGCAATTCATGTGCGCGCCAAGGGTATTAACACTGCCACAATGGAGATTCATATGCAGAAGGCCCCCCGCAACTATAGGCCAATTATGATTGCTGGGATTGTCGTAGCATCCCTGCTCATCGTAGTGCTGATCTCTATCCCCATTGTGGTGACTCGTCGCGTGAAGAAATTAGAAGAAGAATAAATACCTTATTTTCTGAAGATATGACGAATTATCGTGAGTAGAGGCGAGATTTAAGGTAGGGTAAAAAGTAACCTCGCATGCACACGCGAGACATCGCCGATAAACACACGGAGTACTGTTGCTCCAGCGCCTTCTTCCTGGAATAAGGCTTAGCCACGAGATCTTCAGACTTATCTGGTTTCTTGAAGCAACGTCCCGAGCGTATATCGGCTTGTTGCATAGGAAAATCCGAGATAAGGATCAGATGATGAGTGAGAATATTCCGCAGTCCGGTCAAGGTCAGCCACAACATCCTCAAGGTTATGGCAATGACGGGTACCAGAACCCCAACCCCGCTCAACCGTATGGGAACCCTAATATGCACCAGTCTCTACCTCCCCAGGAGCAGGGCGGACAATACCAGCAGGATCCTAATCAGTTTGGAAACCCGGTTCCGGGTGCTCCGAACCAGCAGATTCCCCAGCCGAACGGGTTTAACCCGCAAAACCCTGCACAGCCTCAGGGAGACCCACATGCTGGTTTCGCCCAGCCAGCAGCACCGGCAGCGCCAAACCCTTTCGCTGAAGCTCTCAAGAATGTTTGGGGCAGCTTCCTTGATGTCTTTAAGAGCCAACCGGGCGACGCACATAAAAGACTGCAGGACAGCCAACCTTGGGGATGGATTATCGCTGTAGCAGCACAGTCCTTCGCAGGCTCTTTGGTCATTACGCAGCTGGTCAGCGGTCTTCTTGGGCTTTTCTACATGTTCCGCGGATCATTCTACGGTAGCCGGGGGAGCTCCTCTCAGGGAGGAAACTTCGGGCAGACCGTCATGATTTTCCTAATTTTCTTTGTCGCAATTTTTGCGATTCACGTTCTGCGCGGCTTGCAGCTCATGCTGACCGCTCGTATCGGAAAAGTTCAGTCGAGTTTCAACGACTGCATGAGCGCGGCAGGTGTTGCGGCTCTTCCCTTGGCTGGCTCCTATCTTCTGCTCTACCTCTTTGTTCTTCTCACGATGGGTACAAATGGGAAGAACTTTGCAGAGAACCCCATCCTGACGATATATCTTCTGGTAGCAATCTTTGCGTTCTCGATTGTGATCGGTGAGTCTCTTATCTACCTAGGGCTGAATCGCCTGGGTCGTTTTGAGAAATCTCCTGTGTTAATGCACGCTCTTCTTACAACTGCATGGGTTCTTGTGGCCCTCATTGTATACAACATTGCGTTCCAGATGATGCCTAACCCCATGGCATCAAGCCTCTAGGAGCATTGTAAGATGAGCCAGCTACTACAGCAGCGCTCGTCAAGACGGCAAGGAAGACTTGGGTTCCTTGCCGTCTTTCTGGCGGTTCTAGCGCTCATTATGTCTGCCTGTGGTGCAAAAGTTGAGACAAATCTCGGGCTTGAAAATTCCGAGAAGGGTTCCCGCACCATTACAGTGTCTTTCAGCTTGAAAGATAATAAAGATTACCTCAAGGGTGACGTTAACGCTCTTGACGCTTCGATTAAGAAACACAAACCTCAAGAACTTGATTACGAGGGCATTCGAACCGAAGGTGATAACGCTCAGGCCACCTTCAAAGTGAATTTTAATAGCGTAGATGAGTACCGCACTAAAGTCTCCGCTATTTTGAGAGCTTCGAGTTTTGACAAAGAACCTCAGATTCTGATTAGCAACAGCAAAGACGGCTTGGTTCAGGGCGTTGAAGTTTCCGAAAACTTCACCTCGCAGGACCTTATCAAGTGGCTTCCCGAAGCACTTGTAACAGACGGCTTGGTCGAAGCAAAACGCAAAGACAACGTCCTGCAGTCAAGTGGGAAAAACAGTGTTACCTTTGAAGGTCGCGAAATTAAAACAACAGAGTCCTCTAACGAGGTTCAAGCTAAAGACCTCAAAGATAATGGGTTTGCTGAAGTTGTGATTGCGGTCGATAAGAAGGACGGTAAATATAACGCCAAGATTGTCTTTCTCGCAAAAGAGATCATGGTACCTGACCGGGTAAGTGCTGTAGACGCTTATCTTAACTCGGTGAAACCTGAGGGAGCTGAGCTTACCAAGGGTATTGACGAAGAAATCGCCAAAAAGTCTTACCGGAGCTTACCGTCCACGCAATCTGGTAAAGATGAAAGCGGTCGCAACCTAAAATTTACTGCCGATTCTTTCGAGGATCTCAATACTAAACTTCAAAAAATTCTGGGTACTCAAGAGACCGCGTTAGAAAGTTCCCAAGAAGTTAAAACTGATTCTTCTGGGGCGAAGATCATTGAGCATGTAACAGGTTCAGTTGATTGCAGCCGTGTGTGTTCACCGGGAACCAACTACGGGGTGAAGTTTAGCTTCTCTGACGACGGTAAAAATTTTGACCAGGACTACGGCTCGTCGAATAGCTCAAGCTCAAGCGCATCCGCGTCGGATAGGGTAATAAAAGTCAACCTAAAGAATTCGCGCACGATTCAGCCTGAAAGCCTAAACGTGAATTCTGCGCTGGGTATGGACGGTTCTGTTGAAGCGAAGTTTGAACTTGCTTTTAAGAGTTCTGATGTCGCGCAGGCTGGGGATGCCCTTAAATCTTTCGTTCAAGGGTCTGATGAGGCTCAAGCGACATTCGAGGAACGTACTGACGGCGATAATACGATATATTCAGCAAAGATACGAGGCAAAGATTCTGCGGAATTCAATACCCGTATTGGTGCTTACCTACCCGGTTCTGAAATGACGATTCATCATCCTGGCGGGGTTAATCTTTTCGGGGCAGACTATACGGTTTCGCCCAAGTTTAACCTGCAGGAGCGTTTTGGTCAGCTACAGCCCAAAAACTACGATTTCAAGTTTGAGCTCCCCATCATGAGCTCGGTTAAAACCGATGCTCTGCAGGGAAGCAACTCTATGTTTGGTCACCAAGATTCACGTCTCTCTGGCGACGGGCGTAACGTTACGGTTAATAGCTCGGAGGGTTATGTCAATACCTCATCCCTCACCATTCCAGCGCATGGGTTTACCATGACGGACTTTGTGGTGGATGCTATTTTGCTCGGTCTGCTTCTGCTGATTCTGTTGGCGTTCTTCATCTTCCGCAAGCGCATTTGTCGCGCAAGCCAGAAGGCACGCGAACGCCGAGCTGCACAGCAAGCGGTTCAGCCGACAGCAGTCTACACAGCTTCAGACTCGGATGTTCTCAATTACGGCGACGATTCGCCGACCGTTGCGTTCTCGTCTGGAAGCTCCTATGCGGCTGAAACGGACGGTACTATTCCGCTGCCCGCCCAACAGGCTCCTATCCCGAAGCATGCTGCAAAGTCACAGCAGAAACCCATTTCGGGTGATAGTGATCAGGACTTTTTGCAGTAGTGCCGTGCCATAACGTATAGCAAAGCAGAGACCGGTTGGTCAGGCACACAGTGAGCCCCGCATCGTGCACGATGCGGGGCTCACGACTATATAGGTAATATTTCAGGCTTTGAAACTCTCGTCAACGGGAAGCAGTATAGTCGGTTCTGCTGGTCCTAACAGAAGCATAGGGTTAATATATTCTGCGTTTTTGCCACTTCCGTTCTTGTGGTCGCCGCCGCGCCGAACGCTCCAGTAAAGGCATATGGTAGAGCACCGAGGTTTTGCGGGATGCGCATCCACCCGAGCGATAACCTGTCCCGCCTGAACGTGAGTACCGACTGGCAGAGGATCGGTGACGGGCTCGAAACTCGACCTGTACCCGTTCGGATGCTCAATGACTACTACCTGTCGATCGACGACAGTTCCCGAGAAAACTATGGTTCCAGGCGCTGGAGCGCGCACTTGGTCCTGTTCTGTTACCTCAAGATCGACTCCGCGATGCCCTGCCGACCACCGCTGACTGGGCTTGATAAAGGCATGAATGACATGAGGTTTTCCAGATATAGGTGAAATCCATGAACGCGCAGAAGTGTGCATGATCTGGAGGGGACCGTGTCGGTACTTTATACCGCTGACGTGTGGCCCGAGGCCTAAAGATAATGCCGCGGTAAGGACTATGATCTGGATCGTTAAAACCCGCAAGAATATTGGAGAATGTACCCGGACTTTTATAGGACGCCCTGAGCGCCAGCATGCTTGAAGAAACAGCGGAGTACGCCGCAGCGCAGATACAAAGTGTTGTCTGGACATCGTAAAAATACGTGCCTGTGCCGCCAGACCCGCGCGGTGCATCCACGCCCCTAACCAATCACATATCATTCTTCGAGCACACCACAGTCGAAGACGCATGAAGATATGTACAAGGCTGTACTGTGGAAAACTTACCCTTTCGGGACATTTTTATTCGATATCCACAGACGGTATTTAGCGTTTTCGTGAAAAAACAGGTGAGACGGCTCAGCGTTTTTCACAAACCTCCAAAATATGAAGACTCGTGATTCTACGGATTCAAGTGAGGTAGTAGCAAAAATTTTTATAAAAAAACCACGCTTATCCGGGCGAAAAGCTCACGGTACTAAAGACTTAAGACCCAAATATCAGGTACAATCTTCTATTGGAGTGTGCCTAGCCTGGTAACGGAAAGGCCCGCTGACGACGCGTGGCGTGAGCACCTGGAACCTAAATACCAGGTGATAAAAGACCTTCGGTCCGCTTAGAACAAGCGGTCAGGGCTTGAGACACGGGGCAACCCGAATGTCTAATCGCCACTAGGATAAACCGATAACTACTATGCGCGCGTGTGGCTAGCCCGAGATGGGAGGTCAGCGCGGCACCCTGATATAAAGGAGACGACATGCCCGTCGTAACTATGCGTGAGATGCTGGATTCCGGCGTTCACTTCGGTCACCAGACCCGCCGTTGGAACCCCAAGATGAAGCGTTTCATCCTCACCGAACGCAACGGCATTTACATCATCGACCTGCAGCAGTCCCTCGAATTCATCGATAAGGCTTTTGAGGCTGTTAAATCCACCGTTGCACACGGCGGCAACATTCTGTTTGTGGGTACCAAGAAGCAGGCACAGGAAGTTATTGCTGAGCAGGCTACCCGCGTGAATATGCCTTACGTTAACCACCGCTGGCTTGGTGGTATGCTCACCAACTTCTCCACCATTGCTAAGAGCATTGAGCGTATGAAGGAACTTGAGCAGATCGACTTTGACGATGTCGCGGGTTCACGTTACACCAAGAAGGAACTGCTCTTGATGCGCCGCGAGTTTGAGAAGCTCGAAAAGACTTTGGGTGGTATCCGTAACCTGAGCAAGGTTCCCTCCCTCGTATGGGTTGTTGATACCAAGAAGGAGCACCTGGCGGTTAACGAGGCTCAGAAGCTGGGCATCCCCGTGGTAGCTATTCTTGACACCAACTGTGACCCTGACGAAGTCGCATTCCCCATCCCTGGTAACGACGATGCGATCCGTTCCGTCAACCTGCTCACCCGTGTGGTGGCAGACGCTGTCGCTGCAGGTCTCATTGAGCGTAATGCTAAGAAGACCGGTAAGGCAGAGGCTGCTGAAGAGCCTATGGCTGCGTGGGAGCGCGAACTGCTAGAGCAGCACGAGGCAGCTCAGGCGGCTGAAGCTAAGTAGGCTTTAGCTTTTCCACGATGGGAAAAGCAGTACGGACGGTACCTACCCTGTGGCGGGTAAGGTGCCGTCCGCTCATAGCTCATGGGCGTTATCACGTTCACATCTTAAATTAAGGAAAAAGAGGAGTTCACATGGCGAACTATACTGCAGCAGACATCAAGGCACTGCGTGAGAAGACCGGCGCAGGTATGCTCGACGTCAAGAAGGCTCTCGATGAGGCTAACGGCGACCAGCAGAAGGCAATGGAGATTATCCGTGTGAAGGGTCTGAAGGGCGTCACCAAGCGTGAAGGTCGTGCAACCGCTGAAGGTCTGGTTGCCGCTCGCGTAGAAAACGGTGTTGGCTACATGGTTGAGGTCAACTCTGAAACCGACTTCGTGGCTAAGTCCGAACCCTTCATTACCTTCGGGCGTAACGTGTTGGAGGCTGCTATCGCGGCTAACGCATCCACTCTGGAAGAGCTACAGGCTGCATCCTTCGAGGGTAAGACCGTTGAAGAGCTCACCACCGATGCTGCCGCCCTGCTGGGTGAGAAGGTCGTGGTACGCCGCGTAGCACGCGTTGAAGGCGAGAATGTGGCAGTTTACCTGCACAAGACCTCTAAGGACCTGCCCGCACAGGTTGGTGTTCTGCTTGCTGTTTCCGGCAATAACGTTGATGAAATTGCGCACGACGTAGCAGTCCACATCGCAGCGATGAGCCCCAAGTACCTGGATTCTGAGTCTATCCCGGCTGACCAGGTTGAAGCTGAGAAGCGTGTTGCACGTGAGACCGCAATTGCTGAGGGCAAGCCCGAGAAGATTCTGGATAAGATTGTTGAGGGTCGTCTCAAGGGCTTCTTCAAAGAGAACACCCTGCTTGACCAGGACTTCGCAAAAGACACCAAGAAGTCTGTGGCACAGGCTCTCTCTGAGGCTGGCGCAACTGCTACCGGTTTCGCACGTTTCCGTGTTGGTGCCTAGTTTCTAGGAGCTTTCCTCAAGCAGCCAGCCTTTATCTGAGGCTATACGCTAAAGTCGGATGCTTGCCCTATGAAGGGTGAGCATCCGACTTTTTTTGCATAAATATTGTGCAGGTCGCGCACCTAGCGAAAAGAAAGTTCCAGAGCCTATTTTCTGTATAGATCATCTTGCAGATACAGTGTTGACCTGAGGTTTTATAGGGTTTTATATGCCCGGAGCATTGAGTCTCTCAATCTCTACGCCTTCTGGTATGCCGAATGAGGGAGAAAAATATCGAAGGGTGTACCACAGACAGTGTTCCCGTAGCGTATCCTTGATAAGGACTATTGAGTGTTCACCCCGTTATCAGCATAAGTTTTATCCGTTGGAGGGTATTTATGACCGACTCGCACACGCACCCAATCCATCGAGACGACACCGGTCGTCGCCGTGTTCTACTCAAGCTCTCAGGCGAAGTTTTCGGTGGGGGAGAAGTTGGTATTTCGACCGGGGTTGTGCGTAATATTGCACAGCAGATTGCAGCAACTGTGGGTAAGGTAGAGACCTCCATCGTGATTGGCGGCGGTAACTTCTTCCGTGGCGCCGAGCTTTCACAGGCAGGTATGGATCGTTCCCGCGCAGACTATATGGGCATGCTCGGTACCGTGATGAACTCTCTGGCTCTTCAGGATTTCTTGGAGCAAGAAGGTATTGACACCCGCGTACAGTCTGCTATTACTATGCCGCAGGTTGCAGAAACCTATATTCCTCGCCGCGCTATTCGCCATATGCAGAAAGACCGTGTGGTTATTTTCGGCGCCGGTGCTGGTCTGCCCTATTTTTCGACCGATACCGTAGCTGCCCAGCGAGCCTTGGAAATTCACGCTGACGAAGTTTTGGTAGCAAAAAATGGTGTGGACGGTATCTACACTGCCGATCCGAATAAAGACCCTCAGGCTGAGCGCCTGTATAACCTCACCTACGATGAAGCTATGCAACGCAATATTCGCGTGTTGGATCAGACCGCATTCTCCCTATGTCGCGATAATAACGTGACGATGCGCGTCTTCGGCATGCAGGGCGAAGGTAACGTAACCCGCGCTATTCTGGGGGAGAAGATGGGTACTCTTGTAACCCGCTAAAGAAACGTTATGCCGTTATACTCCTCGCATTAGAAGTCGTTCAACGGCTTAGCCATAAGGAAAAAACGGTGAGAAGTCGCCCGAGATAGTCTCGGGCGACTAAACTATAACTAGGTCGCGGTTTGCACCGTTTGGTGTTTCCCGTAGCCGTAGCTACCAAAATCGGCATGAGCCGACTTCCCCTATAAAGGAGATTCCGTCGTGATCGAAGAAACCCTTGCCGAAGCCGGCGAGAAGATGGATAAGACCATTGAAGCTGTCAAAACAGAATTCGCCAAGGTCCGCACCGGACGTGTGAACCCTGCGATTTTTAGCTCTATTACCGCAGACTACTACGGCGCGCCGACTCCATTGCAGCAGCTGGTATCGTTCAACGTTGAAGATGCCCGTACGGTTAAGATTGTTCCATTTGATGTGAGCGCTTTAGCTGCTATCGAAAAAGCAGTGCGTGACTCTGACTTGGGTGTAAATCCCAGCAACGACGGTGCCGCTATCCGCGCGGTTATGCCTGAGATGACCTCTGAGCGTCGTAAAGAATACATAAAATTGGTCAACCACAAAGCCGAGGAAGCTCGCGTTTCGGTACGTAATGTGCGCCGCCATGCTAAAACCGTCATTGATAAGCTTGTGAAAGACGGCGAGATCGGTGAGGACGACGGTGCCCGTGCCGAAAAAGAGCTTGATGCCCTCACTAAGAAACATGTAGATACTATCGATGAGCTCTACAAGCACAAGGAATCTGAGCTGCTTGAGGTTTAAGGCTCAGAGATGAACACACGAGAAGATACGGGGGATAAGAAGAGCGAAACAGCCCCCGCCCCAGGGAAAACAGCATCCCGAGCGGGGCGCAACTTACCCGCCGCTATCGGCGTAGGCGTAGCATTCGGCGCGGTGCTGACTACAGGGCTTTTCTTTCCTCCGTTTCTTGTGCTTCTCTGCGCGATCTCTACCGGGCTGGGAAACTGGGAGCTTGCCTCCGCACTCAACAAAAAACGCGACTACAATTTACCCCTAACCCTGGTGACGGTGCTGGCTCCGATCCCCACAGTCTCAGCGTATATTTGGGGGTTCACTGGTTTGGGGATCTCCTGTGTTGCTGTCGCCCTTGTACTTGCTTGTGTCACCTTGGTGGTACCCAGGAAACGTACAGCCTCACGGTATAAAGTTTTGAGGGGTCTCATTCTAATTTTGGGATGGGTACCCTTGACCCTCGGAATTTCGATGGTGTACTTTAGCACCGAGCGCGGTTGGGCAGGCATCCTGATGATCCTTCTTATGGCCGTAAGCAACGATACTTTCGGGTATATTGCCGGTGTTATATGGGGTAAACATCCTATAGCACCTACCATTTCGCCAAAGAAGAGCTGGGAGGGCTTTGCCGGTTCCTATCTTGGGTCTGCTGTGGTAGCGTGTATTGCTCTAAGTATTTTGGGGCAGAAATGGTACTGGGGAATACCGCTCGCTGCGGTCATGGTTATCGCCTCTACGGCGGGTGATCTTGTAGAATCTGTTTTTAAACGTCGAATAGGCATCAAGGATATGTCAAATATCCTGCCTGGGCACGGCGGCATGATGGATCGTCTGGACTCGGTACTTTTTGCGGCCGCGGTTGGGTGTTTGATTTTTACCTTTGTGCTTCCTCTCTAGAGCGGAACACAGGATAGCGAAAACTTTATGCGTAGGGTACGCACACGAGCTGCTCACGTCGTGTGCCCTGCCTGATGATAAGGAGAATCCTTGGCAACGAATACTAGTCGTACAGATAACGGCTTCGGCCGTGCGGCAGAACTCGAACCTGGTTATAAACGAACCGAGGTCGATCGTCTCTTTGCTCGACTAGCCGAGGATTACGAACAGCTAAGCGGCGCCGTACAGCAGCACGCTAATATCTACACGTCGCGGCTTATTCGCCAGGTTGTTTTTCGTACCGAGCCCGGCGGCTATGCGGTAGGGGACGTCGATCGCGCCCTAGAGCGTATAGAAGAACGTTTTGCCAAGCTGGAACGCAGCCGTTATATCGAACAGTACGGTTTAAGCAATTGGGAGCTGTCCCTCGTAGACGCGGGTGAGCTTCTGGCACAGCGACTAGAGCGGCCGGATGGTGAACGTTTTCGCCGCCCCTCTAAACGCAAACACGCCGGGTATTTTGTGGGTGATGTTGATAAGGTATGCCATCATATCTATGCTCAACTCAATAGCGAAGAACCGCTTGATACATCCGTTATTCGTAACGCCGTCTTTAGGTCTGCGACCGGCTCGGTGAGCTATGAAGAAACCCAGGTCGATGCCTTTATGGATCGCTGTATCGAGCTTATCCAAGATCTGACCTAAGACGTTGCTGGCAGCCGTAGAGCTTTCTGAGACCGTACCGACAGCATGCGATACTAGTAAACATGAAGTTTGGTTCCTCTACCCGGGTTGGGGGCTCCCGCGAAAGCCTCACCGAAGCTCTTAAACACGGACTTTGTGATGCTCGAAGGGCTACTTTACTCGGTTCCACCGGGTCTATCGGCACCCAAGCAATACAGGTTATCGAGCATCTTGCGCGTCTTGCGGGCACTACCGTCGATGCTGAGGATGCACCGCTGAAGGTTGCAGCTCTCAGCGCCGGTTCACGCTCCCTGGAATTATTAGCACAGCAGGCGGTTCAGGTACGCGCCGAGCTTGTTGCCACCAGCGGCACGGCGCAAGATGCACAACGGTTGCGAGAATACCTCGATTCGGCTGCCCGCAGTGTGGGCATTAGCGGGTACAGCCCGCGCATCGTCTGGGGAGAACGTGCCAGCGTTGAGGCGGCGGCGCATCCGGCGGATGTGGTGCTCAATGGCATTACCGGATCTATCGGTTTAGAACCCACACTGACCGCCCTCAAAGCGGGGCACCGGGTTGCCCTTGCAAATAAAGAATCTCTGATCGCGGGTGGACCGCTTGTGCGTGCTGCCGTCGATGCCTCACCGTTGGAAACCCCGATGGTTCCCGTGGATTCGGAGCATTCGGCTCTTGCCCAAGCATTAGCCAGTGGCACCGACGCCGAGATAGACCGGCTGATTCTCACGGCCTCAGGCGGGCCCTTTCGCGGGTACACGCGTGAGATGCTTCACGACGTTACCCGACGGCAGGCGCTGGCACATCCTACCTGGGATATGGGGCTGGTGGTCACAACCAATTCGGCAACGATGGTGAATAAGGCCCTTGAGGTATTAGAGGCACACCATCTTTTTGGGGTTGATCTTGACCGCATTGATGTTGCGGTGCACCCGCAGTCGATTGTGCATTCGATGGTTCAGTTCGTAGACGGCGCGACTATCGCCCAGGCGTCCCCGCCGACCATGCTTCTGCCTATTGCTCTGGGACTGACGTGGCCGCATCGCATTCCGCAGGTAGCGGCTCCCTGTGATTGGACTCAGGCGCAAACATGGACTTTTGAACCGCTTGATGCGACGGCTTTCCCTGCTGTGCAGATGATTAAAGAGGCGGGCAAGCGGGGCGGAACTTTTCCCACCGTTTTTAACGCCGCTAATGAGGAAGCGGTTAGTGCTTTCCACGCCGGTAAAATTCGGTTTACCGATATTGTGGATTCCGTGGCGCGTGTTTTGGAGGCGCACGCCGACAGTAGCGAGGTTACGGCAGAAGCCGACATGAGCTTAGATGCTGTTCTGAACGCCGAAGCTTGGGCACGCGCATACGCTCGTGAGCTCTGCGCCACGAAGATGTCGTCATAACCATCACGAAGGTTTTCCCTACGCGGCGCATAACCTGAGCGCCACGTACCCTATAATTTCACAGCTTAGGGGAGTACCCTAGAAACTTCGCGGGAAACCGCTTGAGAACCCGTACCTTTTGTTGCGAAGGAGAAACGTGGAGATTCTGCTCTACGCCGCAGGCGTCATCATTATGGCGATAGCTATTGCACTGTCTATTGCTCTGCATGAGGTGGGACACCTGGTACCTGCGAAACTCTTTAAGGTTCGTGTACCGCAATATATGATTGGTTTCGGCAAAACTATTTTTTCGTTCCGCCGCGGTGAAACTGAGTACGGGTTTAAAGCTATTCCTTTAGGCGGATATATTTCGATGATCGGCATGTATCCGCCTGCGCCCGAACACGAGGAGCGTGCGAAACGGGCAATGGAGCATCCCACAGAGGGGAACGCCGAGGGTACCACTGGCGTGGAGGAAGAACATGAACCCGAGATCGAAACTCTTCGCGCCGGAACTACCAGCCCTTTTGGGTCTTTGGCGAATGCGGCCCGTGAGGCTGACTTAGAGCGCCTGAAACCCGGAGATGAAAATCGTCTGTTTTATAAACTTCCCGTGTATAAACGCATGATTATCATGCTGGGCGGGCCTAGCATGAACTTGCTCATCGGGATCGTATGCACCGCCATTCTCATCTGCGGTTTTGGAACCCTGTCTGCAACTAATAAAGTGGCATCGGTTTCCGATTGCGTGCCAAAAGCAACGATCACCGAAGACCGTATCTCATATTCCGAATGTACTGACTCTTCGGCACCGTCTCCCGCGAAAGCGGCAGGACTGCGTAAAGATGACCGTATAGTTGCTATCAACGGCAACCGCACGAGCACCTGGGAGCAGGTTTCTTCTAACATTCGTCAGGCAGGGAATAATACCGTAACCGTCACCATTGAACGCGATGGTTCTGAGCAGCAGCTCACCATGACCCCAGCGCTTTTGGAGCGTCCAGTCGTGGATGAAAAGACCCGAGAATATGTGCGTAACGACGATGGGTCGTTCAAGATGATGACCGGAGGCTTTATCGGTATCTCACCAACTTCGGAGATGGTTCCAGGCTCGTTGGGCGATGTTATGCCCAATGTGGGCGACACGCTGGGACGTATTGCACATTCCATGTGGTCGCTGCCGCAGCGCGTATGGGAGCTGGGGGTAAATCTCTTCTCTAATCAGGAACGCGATGCGAACTCCCCGGTATCCGTAGTGGGGGTAAGCCGGATTGCCGGTGAAGTGGCCTCGACAGACCGTATCGATCTGAAAGCAAAAACTGCGACCTTAGTCTCGCTGGTAGCCGGAATGAACCTGATGCTTTTCGCCTTCAACCTGCTTCCGCTTCTTCCCCTAGACGGAGGGCATGTTTTTGGTGCCCTGTGGGAGGCAATTCGACGTGGTTTCGCCAAGCTTACCCGCCGTGCCGATCCCGGTCCGTTTGACCCGGTCAAGCTTCTGCCGCTTACCTATGTTGTAGCGGGTGCTTTCATTCTGATGTCCATTGTGATTATTGCCGCCGACTTCATTAAACCCCTGCGGCTGTTCTAAATGGCGGAGCAAGCTATGCACCGCATAGCGTCTAGTGAGAATCGTGTACGCAAACGAATTGTGAGCGGGACTACCGCTTTTTCATCTCATCGTGATATTGCTCGCGGTTAGGGTATCCGTATTAGTGGTTCTGCACGCGACGGTGGCACAATAGGAAGCTGAGCGGCGCATCCCGCGCCCCAATTTTATGACATTTGGAGGATTGCCTTGTCGGTTAGCCTTGGTATGCCGAAGCCTGCCCCTGCGGTTCTTGCGCCCCGTCGCAAGACCCGTCAATTCAAGGTAGGTACCGTGGGCATCGGTTCCGAATCTCCCATTTCGGTACAGTCTATGACAACCACCAAGACCCACGATATCGGTTCAACCCTGCAGCAGATTGCCGAGCTAACCGCCGCCGGATGCGATATTGTGCGCGTGGCATGCCCGACCGATAAAGACGCTGAGGCACTACCCATCATCGCAAAGCAGTCTAATATTCCGGTGATCGCGGATATTCACTTTCAGCCCAAGTACGTGTATGCGGCTATTAAAGCCGGATGCGGCGCGGTGCGTGTGAATCCCGGTAACATTCGTAAATTCGATGACCAGGTAAAAGAGATCGCCGAGATGGCTTCCGAGCATGGTACCTCTATCCGCATCGGTGTGAATGCTGGTTCGCTTGATAAACGTCTGCTCGAAAAATATGGCCACGCTACCCCGGAGGCGCTGGTTGAGTCCGCTGTGTGGGAAGCCTCTCTCTTTGAGGAGCATGGGTTCCGCGATTTCAAGATTTCCGTTAAACACAACGACCCGGTGGTTATGGTTGAGGCATACCGGCAGCTTGCCGCACGCGGCGATTGGCCTTTGCACTTAGGCGTAACCGAAGCAGGTCCCGCGTTCCAGGGAACCATCAAGAGTTCGGTAGCATTCGGCACCCTCCTCTCTCAGGGGATTGGCGATACAATCCGTGTTTCGCTTTCGGCCCCTCCGGTGGAAGAAGTCAAGGTAGGAACCAAGATTCTGGAATCCCTTAACCTGCGCCCGCGCAAGCTCGACATTGTTTCGTGCCCCTCATGCGGTCGCGCCCAGGTGAATGTGTGGGAGCTCGCCGAAAACGTGACCAAGGGCTTGGAGCATATGAAGGTTCCGCTTCGCGTCGCCGTGATGGGATGCGTGGTGAACGGTCCAGGCGAGGCACGTGAAGCAGACTTAGGAGTGGCATCCGGTAACGGTAAGGGACAGATCTTTGTGAAAGGGGAAGTTATTAAAACCGTTCCCGAAGATCAGATCGTGGAAACCCTTCTTGAAGAGGCAACCCGTATTGCTGCCGAGATGGAAGCCTCGGGGGAGTACGTGCCCGAAGGCGCCCCCGCTGTTACCGTCAAATAGTACGGCTGTACCTCGTCCGTAGCGTTGAGTATAAACGCGACGAGTCTGAAATCTCTAAGCGCCTCGCCTTCAACGGACGCGGGGCGCTTAGCTGTGACACATTCAAAACCGCGATAGCTCTCTCGTTAGATAGAATCGAAAGCGTGCTCAAAAAGTTTTTCTCCTCATCCGCCCCCCAGGTGGTGGCTCTCGATCGGCGCGATGCAGATGCCCTCGAAGAGCTTCTCTATGCGGATACGCTGGGGAACCTCTACGCTATTGAGCATTACGATATTTACGGGCTGCCGCCAGCATCGGTATCCGGAGCACGCGTGACGGGGAATAAGCTGCCAGCACAGTATCGCGGGTTCGTGGGGATTTACGAAGATGGCATCTTGCTGAGCGCGCTGTTACTGGGCAGCAATACCGTTCCCATCTGGTTACCCGACGACGATCGAATGCGCTCACATGCCGAGGTTCTTGCTCACCTCATTTACCGTTCTCGGGGCAGAATTGAGTCTCTTTTTGGACCCAGTGAATGTGTACTTCCAATCTGGGAGCACTTGAGGAAACGCCTCGCGAGTCCTTTCTCTGTTCGGACGGTACAGCCGCTACTGTACCTGCCCCCAGAAAAAAATCTATTCTCACTCTATTTGGCCTCTCTGCCTGAACTGCCCGGCTATCTACCCTCGTTACAGTCGGTTCCGGAGAGCCCTGGAGGATATGTGCGTTGTACTGTTCTGTCAGATTACGATGATGTTCTGCCTGCCGCAGCCGCTATGTTCCATGAGGAAGTCGGTATTGAACCCATCGCACGGTACGGCAGCAACTACAGAAACCGTGTACGGTCGATGGTATCTGAAGGCAAAAACGTGATTGTCACTAACGATCTCGGCGTGGTGGTTTTCAAAGCTGATCTGGGTATATCGCATCTGGACGCTGCGCAGATACAGGGCGTTTGGGTGCACCCCGACTATCGCGGTCTGGGACTTGCGGCTCCGTTTCTTGCTGCGGCCTGTGAGCTTTTCCGAGAGAGGCACCCGCATCTGAGCCTCTACGTTAATAACTACAACGATCGGGCACTTTCTCTCTATCAGCGCACCGGATGGGAAGATATTGGGCAATATTCGACCATTATCCTTACTCGTTAGCGTCTGAAAATATACACGTTGGTCTTTTATACCAACTATGCTTCGCCTGTGAGCGCGGAAACCTATAGACTTGTTATATTATTCATCGCCGTTCGCCGCCGCTTTCGGTTTAAGGAATGTGGGATGCGGTGAAGGTCTAGTATCAAATCCAAGGAGAACACACATGGTACTTCGCTTGTCCAACCTCTTCGTGCGGACCCTGCGTGAAGATCCTGTAGACGCTGAGGTAGCAAGCCATAAGCTTTTAGTGCGCGCAGGTTATATTCGTCGTGCCGCTCCTGGCGTGTATACCTGGCTGCCCTTGGGTTTGAAAGTTCTGCGCAAGGTAGAAAATATCGTGCGTGAAGAAATGAACGCAATTGGAGCCCAAGAAGTTCTCTTCCCGGCATTGTTGCCGCGAGAACCCTATGAGGCAACTAACCGGTGGGAAGAATACGGTGATAATCTCTTTCGCCTGCAGGACCGCAAGGGCGCCGATATGCTTCTGGCGCCCACCCATGAGGAAATGTTCACTCTGTTGGTGAAAGACCTTTATTCCTCCTACAAGGATCTGCCGCTGTATATTTACCAGATCCAGAATAAGTACCGTGACGAGGCGCGACCCCGCGCCGGTTTGTTGCGTGGGCGCGAATTTGTCATGAAGGATTCCTACTCTTTTACTGTGGACGACGAAGGCTTGAATGAGGCTTACGAGGCCCACCGCGCCGCTTACCAGCGTATTTTTAACCGCTTGGGATTAGACACCGTCATAGTGACCGCGCAATCGGGTGCTATGGGTGGTTCACGCAGTGAAGAATTCCTGCATCCGACCCCTGTAGGTGAAGACACCTTTGTGCGTTCCGCCGGTGGCTACGCCGCAAATGTGGAGGCAGTCACCACCGTTGTGCCTGCAGATATTGATTTCACGGATACACCCGCAGCTATCGTGCTCGATACCCCCGAATCTCCCACGATTGAAACCCTCGTGGCTCAGATGAATGACTTGCACCCTCAGACGACCGGCGGTGAACTCACCGCTGAACAGACACTCAAATGTTTTGTGGGCGCAGTCATTACCCCCGCTGGGGAACGTAAGCTCTTTGCCGTGGGTGTACCCGGTGACCGCGAAGTCGATCTGGGACGCGTCGAGGTTAACATTGGTGCGCTCATGGGTATCGGTGGCGAGATCGAGGTTGAGGCTGCTTCTGAGGAGGATCTAAAGAAATTCCCGCAGCTCGTCAAGGGCTATATTGGCCCGGGTCTTACTCTCGATCAGCCTATGCTGGGCGAGAATACCGAAGAGCGTCAAACTGCTACCGGTATTCCGTTTTTCGTTGATCCGCGCGTGGTTCGCGGAACCTCATGGGTGACCGGCGCTAACGAGCACGGCAAACACGTGGCAAATCTCGTTTACGGGCGGGACTTTAGCGCAGACGGTACTTTGGAAGCGTGTGAAGTACGCGAAGGCGACCCAGCACCGGATGGCTCCGGACCGCTTATTGCCGCACGCGGCATTGAGATGGGACATATCTTCCAGCTTGGTCGTAAATACGCCGAGGCACTGGGCCTGAAAGTACTCGATCAGAACGGTAAACTCCAGACCGTGACGATGGGATCTTACGGCATTGGCGTAACCCGCGCGCTTGCCGCAATTGCTGAGGGCAATCATGACGAGAAGGGTCTGATTTGGCCGCGTAACTTGGCACCCGCCGATGTGCACATCGTCATCACGAATAAAGACACTCAATCCCACGAGTACGCAGAAACCTTGAGCGCGGAGCTTGAAGGCGTCGGGGTGCAGGTACTTTTGGACGACCGTCTGAAAACCAGCCCGGGCGTGAAATTCGGCGATGCAGAGCTTCTGGGCGTACCCACCATCTTAGTGATTGGCCGCGGGTTCAAAGACGGTACTCTGGAGCTCAAAGACCGGCGAAGAGAAGAGGCTCGCGATATTGCCGTATCGGATGCGGTGCGCGAAATCCTCGCCGAGATCCGCTCTTAGGTCCTATTCCCAGGCATAGACGCGTTCATCATCCTCGAAAAGATAATCGAGAAGAGAAGGAAGATATGGCGTATAAACCTAAACGGTCCGGTAAGAAAGACGGCGCCCCCAACGCTCGCTCCCGGCGTGCCGCATCACGAACCGCCAGGGGTGTGACTCGTCCCTTCGAATCCGCAGGGGCAGAAAAATCGGCACCGGCAAAAATTGGGACACGCTCTCTACATGAGGACGAGGTAAACGAAGCTATCAAACCTGTGCTCAGCGAGTTTTCGTTAGTGCTTGAAAGGATTAAGATCAGTGGTCCGGCAGCTAACCGAACGGTAGAAATTACCGTGGACTATACGGAAGATCGGACAGATTCCCTTTCTCTGGACAGCCTTGCGGAAATCTCGGGGGCTATCTCACAGGCTCTGGATAAAGCTGATGAGCACGATGAGTTCTTCCCCTACATGTTGGAAGTTTCCTCTCCCGGAGCTACCAGAGAACTCACCGAGCGCCGTCATTGGAAACGTGCTTGCACCCGACTTGTGGCGGTGACACAGACAGACGGCACGGAATACGTGGCTCGTCTTGACGAGATTACGGACGAGGGTCCTGTGCTTCGGCGTAAGAAACAGACTAAGAAAGGGCAGAAGCAGACGTACCATGACGCTGTGATTGTGCCCTGGGAAAATATTGGGCACGCTAATGTTGAAATTGATTTCAATTCTACTCAAGAGACTGTAGAATAGGTACAAAATAGGCTTTCTGTTTGTTTTTTCACACTCAACAAACATAAAGCAAACCGTTCGGGAGCCGGGGCGCAGAAAAAGCGTCCCGGCGCCGTGCTACAGGGAAAGGCTGAAGAGCGTGGACAACAATATGACGATCGACTTAGGCGTTCTGCATGCACTTGCAAAGCAACGAGGTCTCGTTTTGGAGGAACTGTTCTCGCTGGTTGAAAATGCTCTGGTGCTTGCCTATATGAAGCAGCCCGGCGCCATTAAAGGCTCCCGAGCCGTCATCGACCGAACTACCGGCGACTTCGCTATTCTTGCGCCGGAACTTGACGATGACAACCAGAAAATCGATGAGTTCGATGATACGCCCAATAACTTTGGGCGCATTGCTGCGGCAACGGTGCGTCAGGTTTTATCGCAGCGTCTGCGCGATGCCGAAGATGCATCCGTACTCGGTGAATTTAAAGACCGAGAAGGAACCTTAGCATCCGGCGTTATTCAGCAGGGGAATAATCCCCGCATGGTTCAAGTCGATTTGGGAACTATTGAGGCCGTACTCCCCGCGAATGAGCAGGTTCCCGGAGAACAATATCCCCACGGAACCCGTATTCGTGCATATCTCTTAGAGGCGCGCCGTGGTCAGAAGGGTCCTTCGATTGTGCTCTCGCGGTCGCATCCGAACTTGGTGCTTCGCCTATTTGAGCATGAGGTTCCAGAGATCGCCGACGGATCGGTCAAGATTAACTCCATTGCTCGCGAGGCAGGACATCGCTCGAAGATAGCGGTAAGCGCAACGAACCCCAGTATCAACGCTAAGGGTGCCTGCATCGGTGATATGGGCGCTCGCGTGCGTGCTGTTGCCGCTGAACTTAACGACGAGAAGATCGACATTGTTGATTACTCGACGGATCCTGCGGAGTTTATTACGGCTGCGCTCTCGCCCGCTAAGGTGACCGAAGTTATTATTGCGGACCCCCGCGAATATTCTGCTCGTGCGATTGTCCCCGATGAGCAGCTTTCGTTGGCAATCGGGCGGGAAGGCCAGAACGCGCGCCTTGCCGCGAAACTAACCGGCTGGCGTATCGACATTTTGGCAGAGTCAAAATATGCTCAGATTCGTGCTGAAGAAGAGGTAGCCGAGCGAGTAGCCCGCAGCCTTGATTTAGACGAAAACGAGTAGTAACCGGTATTCTAGTAGGAGTACCCTGTAGCCCCTGAAGGGTCTTCCGCATTCGTGAAACCGAATACGGACGTGACCCAGATGAGGGGCTACACTTAAGATGTGCGTTTGGTGCGTGCGCCCCAGTGGTGTGCCTAAACGACTGTGACAGTTTTGATGGGGAAGAGGGGAGAGCAATGAGTGAACCTCTCCGTACCTGTATTGGCTGTCGCCTCCGCGATAGTCCGCGGAATATGCTCCGTATCGTCCGTTTCGGCGGCGACGGAGAACGGATGCGCATCCTTCCGGATGTGCACCGCACCTTGCCCGGTCGCGGTGCGTGGCTGCATATGCGTGAATCCTGCCAGCAACAGGCTTTTCGTAAAAATGCTTTCGCCCGCGCCTTTAAAGTTTCAATTGCTCGCGCAGACCTTATGGTTTTGACCGAATACTTCGCTCAGCGCAAGCCCGAAACTACGGGCTATGAGTGAAACTCACATCCCTATAAGTCAACGAGTTTGACGACTTCTTGCAGATTACGAAAGCGAGTCAGAAAACTGATGGATATCTAATGAGTGCCGCGACATGAGTACCCATCTGTGCTCACACCCCGGCAAATTTATGCCCACGCGTGTGTTAGGCGTAACCGAGAGCCTAGTGCGCGCATACACACATCATTAGTGTTCGCACCGTCCTGGTGCGAGCCAGGACAGGAGAAAATTTGGCTAAGCCTCGCGTACACGAGATTGCTAAAGAACTTGGTGTAACGTCAAAAGAAGTTATTGCAAAACTAGCCGAACAAGGCGAATTCGTAAAGGGCGCATCCTCGACCCTTAACCCGCTCGTGGTTAAGAAACTGCGTGAAGCGTTCCCCGCCCCCGCTCAGGCACCTGAAAAAGCTGAAAAACCAACTAAAGCGTCAGGTAAATCTGCAGCTTCCACAGCTAAAACTGCTAGTGCTAAGCCCGCTGCTCCAAAGAAGTCGGCGGACGCGAAATCTGCCGTTAAACCTGCGGCACCGAAACCTGCCCCTAAACCGGGTGCAAAACCTGCAGCTAAATCTGCGGCTCCTAAGCCCGGTGCAAAGGGCGCCGCTAAATCTTCTTCGGGCCCTCGTCCGGGTAACAACCCCTTCTCCTCACAGCAGGGAATGGCCCGTCCAGAGGCTCCGAAACCTGCTGCTCCAAAGCCCGCACCGAAACCTGGTGCATCGGCTCCAAAACCGGGCCCGAAGCCTGGTCCTCGTCCGGGCAACAACCCCTTCTCCTCACAGCAGGGAATGAAACGACCCGAACGCGGAGAACAACGTTCTGGCGGTCCTCGTCCACCCCGCGGTCAGCGTTCAGGCAATAATGCCCCTCGTCCCGGCGGTGGGGGCAACGGTCCCCGTTCCGCATCGGGGTCGCGCTCGCACGCGCCTCGTTCCGGCGGCGGCAACCGTCCTAGCCCGTCCATTATGCCCTCCAAGGTCTCGAACGTCGGTTCCGGTCCCGGCGCACCCGGTGGTGGTGGCGGAGGCGGTAACCGTCGTGGCGGAGGCGGCTATAACCGCGGTCCTTCGCGTCCGGGTCCCGGTGGCCGTGGAAATGCACAGGGTGCTTTCGGCCGTGGCGGTTCTAAGCGTAAGAACCGTAAGTCGAAGGCAGCCCGCCGCAATGAAGTCGAGCAGATGAATGCACCCGCACCCGGTGGTGTGGTAGTACCTCGCGGTGATGGCTCGACTGAGGTTCGCCTGCGTCGCGGCGCGTCCATTATGGATTTTGCCGAGAAGATTGGCGCTAACCCGGCCTCGCTGATTACCGTGCTCTTCCACTTGGGCGAAATGGCTACTCAAACCCAGTCGCTCGATGAAGAAACCTTCGAGCTATTGGGCGCCGAGTTGGGGTACGTCGTAAAGATCGTGTCTCCTGAGGATGAAGAACGCGAGCTCTTGGAATCCTTTGACATCGACCTTGAAGCCGAAGCAGAGGCGGAAGGCGATGACGTTCTTGAAGTGCGTCCTCCGGTTGTGACTGTGATGGGTCACGTTGACCATGGTAAAACTCGACTGCTGGACGCTATTCGGAATACCAACGTCATTGAGGGTGAAGCTGGCGGCATTACCCAGCATATTGGTGCGTATCAGGTACACACCACCGTCGAAGGTGAAGACCGTGCGATTACCTTTATCGATACCCCCGGTCACGAGGCGTTTACCGCTATGCGTGCCCGCGGCGCGAAGGTTACCGACGTTGCCATTCTTGTGGTCGCTGCGGATGACGGCGTGATGCCGCAGACCGTTGAGGCCCTGAACCACGCTCAGGCGGCCGATGTGCCGATCGTCGTGGCTATCAACAAGATCGATAAGGAGGGCGCATCGCCCGATAAGGTCAAGGGCCAGCTGACCGAGTATGGTCTGGTACCTGAAGATTACGGTGGAGACACCATGTTCGTGAACGTTTCGGCTCGGAATGGCACGAACATTACCGAACTGCTTGAAGCCGTAACCTTGACTGCCGACGTTCTGGAACTGCGCGCTAACCCGAATAAGGAAGCTCGTGGCGTTGCCATTGAAGCGAACCTGGATAAGGGCCGCGGTGCGGTCTCCACCGTCTTGGTGCAGTCCGGTACTCTGCATGTGGGCGATGCGATTGTCGCCGGTGTGGCACACGGTCGCGTGCGCGCCATGTTCGACGAGAACGGTCATGCAGTGAAAGAAGCCGGTCCGTCCCGTCCCGTTCAGGTTCTGGGTCTTTCGACCGTGCCCCGTGCGGGAGATACCTTCCTCTCGACCGAAGAAGAGCGCACCGCACGCCAGATTGCTGAGAAGCGTGAGGCCGCAGACCGTAACGCACAGCTCGCGAAGCGTCGTAAGCGCGTAACCCTTGAATCCTTCGATGCCGCTGTGGCTGAGGGTAAGATGGATACCCTCAACCTGATTATTAAGGGTGACGTCTCCGGTGCTGTTGAAGCTCTGGAAGAGTCGCTCATGAAGATTGATGTGGGCGGCGACGAAGTTCAGCTGCGCGTCATCCACCGCGGTGTAGGTGCTATTACTCAGAACGATGTGAACCTGGCAACCGTGGACAACGCGGTGATCATTGGCTTCAACGTTCGTCCTGCAGAGCGTGTCTCTGAGCTTGCAGACCGCGAGGGCGTCGAGATGAAGTTCTACTCGGTCATCTACCGCGCGATTGAGGAAATCGAGCAGGCTGTCAAGGGCATGCTCAAACCCGAATACGAAGAGGTCGAACTCGGCTCGGCGGAGATCCGCGAAGTGTTCCGTTCCTCCAAGTGGGGTAACATCGCAGGTTCGATGGTCAAGAACGGCATTATCAAGCGTAATTCCAAGGCACGCCTGGTACGTGACGGTGTTGTGGTGTCAGAAGACCTCACCATCGAGTCGCTGCGTCGTTTCAAGGACGATGCTACCGAAGTACGTGAAGGGTTCGAGTGCGGTATTGGACTCGGTTCCTTCAACGACATCAAGGAAGGCGACGTCATCGAAACCTGGGAGATGCGCGAGAAGCCGCGCGTCTAAGACCCACAGAAACGCGCCCGCTCACCGTATCTCGCTTCGTTCCGGTTTTGTACCGGAAGATGCGGGATACGGGGCGGGCGCTTCCCCTATCTGTACATGACCACAAGGAGAAAACTATGGCTGATGCAGCACGTGCAGCCCGTCTCGCCGACCGTATTAAGGTGATTGTGGCGCAGGCGCTTGAACGCCGAGTCAAAGACCCCCGCCTCGGTTTTGTGACGGTTACCGATGCCCGGGTCACGAATGACCTGCAGCACGCAACCCTGTACTACACCGTATACGGTTCTGAAGAAGAACAAGAAAACACAAAAAGGGCGTTGGAATCCGCTAAGGGCATTTTGCGCTCTGAGGTGGGAAAAAATATTACCGCGCGTCTGACGCCAACCCTCACCTTCGTACCAGACGAAGTACCGGTTAACGCTTACCACCTCGAAGACCTCTTAAAGAAAACCCGTGAGCGCGATGCTGAACTTGCTGCCGCATCCGCAGGGGCCCAGTACGCGGGTGACGCTGACCCTTACAAGAAACCTGAACAGACCGAAGCAGCGGAAGACTAACACAGTGGCGAAAGCTCGGGGGCGCGGACCGTCAGGCCTACTGATGGTGAATAAACCTGCTGGCATGACGAGCCATGATGTAGTCTCGAAGATCCGCTGGATTGCCGGTACGCGGCGTGTTGGTCATGCAGGTACTCTTGATCCGGCGGCGACCGGCGTGTTGGTTTTAGGCTTGAATAAAGCGACAAAGCTTTTGACGTATTTAGTTGGTCAGGATAAAACTTATGAGGCTCGCCTGGTGTTAGGGGCCACAACTCTGACAGAGGACGCTGAGGGAGAGCTCACCGGGATTGCTCGCGCGGAGGCTGTGAGGGCTCTGACTCGGGAGAAGATTGAAAACGCCGTACGATCTTTGACGGGCGATATTATGCAGGTTCCCTCCGCCGTTTCGGCGATTAAGGTTAAGGGCGTGCGTTCTTATGCTCGGGTTCGTGACGGCGAGGATATTGAACTTCCCGCCCGAAAGGTCACGATTCATGAGGTCGCTATTCATGAGGTGCGCGATAGCGAACTTGATACTCGACTATATACTGTTGCCGAGGGGCTTGATGCTCCCGCGTGTGTACCAGTTGTTGAGGTAGATATTACGGTTTCCTGCTCTTCTGGAACCTATATTCGTGCTTTTGCTCGTGATGTGGGTAAAGCCCTGGGCGTTGGGGGCCATCTGAGTGCTTTGAACCGTATACGTGTAGGGAATGTGTATCAGCGTGAGGCGTTTGATTTAGCTGAACTCATGAAGGAACACGAGAACGCTGATGGGCCGCTAGACTTACCTGTACTTTCTCTTGAGGAGGCGGCACGTCGTCTGTTCAACGTTCGGCAGCTTACGACGCAAGAGGCGACCGATATTTCATTTGGTCGGCGCATTACAGTCAGTGAGGAAGGCTCAGATGCTCTTGTCTTAGGCACACAAAGCCCGGAATCTCAGCATGCCAATACCGAGGGGATAACTGCCGCATTTGCGCCGGACGGAACACTAGTGGCTCTTATAGAGAATGTGAAGTTTCGGGGAACCCGATGCGCGGCACCCGTGCTCGTATTTGAAGCAGGAATTGACTTCTCGCGGGAAGCGGGGGAGCGGCTATGATCGCTGGTTTGGACTGGTGGTTCTGGATTACTGTGGTACTCGGTACGTTATCGTGTCTGGCTTCTTTGGTACAGTATTTCCGTGGTTATGAACCCGATGACTATTCACAAGGTCCGATGCTTGTTCTTGAAGCGTTTTTAGTGGTGTACCTGGTAGGGTCGATCATCATGCAGGCTGTGGGACCGGGACCTCGTGGTGACTGGCTGGAGTATTACGGGTACCTCGTGACTGCCATGCTTATTCCCGCCGGCGCGTTCTTCTATTCTCTCAGCGAGCGTACGCGATGGGCGACTCTGCTACTGGCGGTTCCAGGGCCCGTGCTTATCGTGATGGTTTACCGAATGAATATGCTGTGGTATTACTATTAGACACAGGTTTTACTCCACATAGCTGGGGCACAGAGCCTGAATTATAGAGCAAGTACGCAAGCATCTAGAGACACCTTCTGCGCACACACCTTGGGAAGGACACGATGTGCATAATACTTTGAACCCTTGGGGTTCCCGCACCACAAAAGGCAATTCTAAATCCGATGCTGTTTCCTCAGCTGGCCATGCCTCCGGTCCGGGTAAAGTTATCGCTGTGGTGTACGGGATTTTTACATTGTCGGCGGGCGCTCGCGCGTGTTATCAGCTGATTCGTAAATTTGATGAGGCGCCTTTGGCGATTCTGCTTTCGCTTCTTTCCGCAATTATTTATGCTATTGCTGCTGTTTCTTTAGCAAAGCGTGGAGAACGTG
Source organism: Rothia sp. HMSC067H10 (assembly GCF_001810635.1). Taxonomy (NCBI): domain Bacteria; kingdom Bacillati; phylum Actinomycetota; class Actinomycetes; order Micrococcales; family Micrococcaceae; genus Rothia; species Rothia sp. HMSC067H10. The sequence continues at coordinate 68,800 of NZ_KV802271.1, read as the reverse complement.
CTAGGCAGCTTGCGGTTATCACCATCGTAGTGGAGCTTCTTGGCGTCCTTGGCATAGGAGTTTTCTCGTATGCCGCTCCGCAGTTTTTCCCTTTAGCATCCGTGTGGTCGCATTTCGGGCAGGGATATGGGTATATCCCCTTGGTACTGCCGGTGGTGGGGTTGTGGTGGCTGTACCGGGCAGCGCATCGCACTACGAACAGGTCGCAGAATTCTCGGTGAGGATAGCGAAAACTAAAAGGAGAGAACTATGACTCGTGATAAGAACTCGCAGAAGGCCGAGAAAAAACCACTTTCAACCTCTGAACCGGTAACTCAGCCGCAGCCGGTGATTTCAGCGCAGTCGGAGTATCCGCAGAAAGCGCGCACTGCGTCGGCTCAACAGCCTGCACAGAAAATCGGATCTGAATCCAGTGCTCAGAAATCTGCTCGCGGATCAAAAAATACTGCCCCTGCAGCATCGCAGAAAACGACGGCCGTGCGTACGGTGGAGGACGTCGCCAAGCCTCAGAACCAAGGGGTTTTTCGCGCTGTGACCGCACTTTATGGTGCTTTGGTTATGCTCTATGCGGGGTGGCAGATCTTCTCTGGCGCCCGTGCTGTGCCAGAGAATGATGCTCTGGCGGCAAATGCTTCTCTGGAATCAAATTATGCGTTTTTCGCCGCAATATACTTCGGTTTGGGGCTCTCATTCCTCGTTATCGCAGTGAAGTTCAAGTGGGTCAATATGCTGGTGATATCCTGTTTGGTGGTTTTCTTAGGCGGCGTGGGACGTATTATATCGTGGGCTACCCACGGTACCCCGCATTGGTCGCTGATCGTGCTGATGGTAACTGAGTTAGTCATTCCTCCATGCCTGTTGATTTGGTACGCCTGGATTAATAAGTCCAATAAGATTCGGCAGGATATGCTTCAGGCTTCGCAACAGGGTAAATCCTCTCGTTAACGTCGGATCTCGAAAATCCTTCAGGTTTATCGGGGTGGTAATTCTACATACGTCTTCAGACTGGTTTAGGATGTATAGGTACATTATTTCTTACCAGGAGAGCCCGTGACCCTCTATACCGAGTTGAGCGATATTCCAGCGGATTTCGGCCCGTCCGTAGTGACTATCGGCAATTTTGATGGCGTGCATATTGGTCATGCTCGTGTTATTTCACGTGTTGTCGAGGTAGCGAATGAGCACGGGCTCGTTTCGGTTGCTGTTTCGTTTGATCCGCACCCTATGCAGGTGCATCATCCTGAACTGAAGCATCAGGAAATTATGGGTCAGGGGTCAAGACGTTATTTCATGTGCCAGCTTGGCCTGCAGAACTACCTACTGCTGCATTACGACCTAGAGTTTGCGAAGCAGAGCCCCGAGGAATTTGTGAAGTCCGTCTTTGTTGATGCCCTGCGTGCACGTTATGTTGTGATCGGCGATGATGTGCGTTTTGGGCACAAGAATTCGGGCGATTTAAACACAATGCGCGAACTGGGGAAGAAATACGGGTTTGAGGTCATCGTGGTTGATGATTTGATGGCCGATGAAAAAACTCGATGCTCTTCAACCCGCATCCGCGAATATTTGAACGCGGGGGACATGGAAGGTGCGGCTCGGCTGCTTGGTCGTCCGCACCTGATGTACGGGGAAGTCGTGCACGGCTTGGCGCGTGGGCGTGAACTGGGGTTCCCTACAGCAAATTTGGAGCTGGAGGCGCGCGGTTTTATCCCGGTTGATGGTGTGTATGCCGGATGGTTGACCGATGAATCTGGTGAAAAGCATCCGGCGGCTATATCCGTGGGTACAAACCCAACCTTCGACGGTATTGAAAACCGTCAGGTTGAGGCGCATGTTATTAACCGTCCTCAAGAACGTGTTGAGGACTTTGACCTTTATGGGCAGCATGTGGTCGTGGAATTTGTGAAGCACCTGCGCCCTATGGTTGCGTACCGTGGCATTGATGCTTTGATCGAACAGATTAATCAGGACGTTGCGCAGGCGCGCGATGTGCTTGCCGAAGGGCCTTACGCTTAGGTAATAAGACTCTGGCGTTTTCTGTCGTCTGTAATCTTATGAAGACCAAAATAAAACATAACTGATTCTGCAACTTTCATGTTTATCGTGAAGGTTTAAAATATTTTTTACATTAATTGTATAAGTGTATAGATAAACCGCACCCTGAGGATTTAATTGTAATATTTTTGTTTACTTCGCGAGAAATATCTAATTTCGTCTCTTGCTGATGTGTGTATGAGATACACTAAAAATTACAAATTCCCGATAGCTTATTGATGCATGCAATATATCTTGGGTCTTTGATGACATGAGATATATTAGAGAGTAATCTACCTGGAGAATATATCCCTGACTTATTGCGTAAATCAGGGATGGCAATCACCTACTCAACACAAAGGAATATTGTGAATACCTCGAAAACACTGTCCCGGCGTACCTTGGCAAAAGGCACCGCCTGGGCTGCCCCTGTTGTACTGGCCTCCTCCGCTATACCCGCATATGCGTCCAGCGTGCCGGATTGTTCATGGCTTGCGACTCAGAATGTTGTGGAAACGAGCGTTTCTAATGAATTCTCGGACAATGGTAATCCGAATATTACTGTCGCGGACTGGGGGAACCAAGGGGGCTCTGGTGTATCTTATAAGTTTGCCGATACATATGACAACGGTCGTAATCCTTATGCTGTTAATACACCTATCGAAAGAAACCCTTACCACGATTTCACCTTTACGTACCGCATTACAGAAGATTTGCGGAGCTTTAAGGCGACCCCCTGGGTTAATCAGGCAACTCCAGTGGGCGAACAAAATGCAAAGAATAATGCAGTACTCGATACCCAATTTAACGGTGTTGGGTATAAAGTTACTGGCGCCGAACCTATCAAGCAGGGAACCTTTGGGTGGGGAAGTTTCAACTACAGAAATATTGATGGTATGCCGTCAAAAACTACAGGGTCTTACGGCTGCTATGAGGACCGCAAGTTTTACCCTTTCTCCCGCTCTCAGGCACGTTCCGTAGTAGAGGGTAGCCGCTGGCGCGGACAGGTGTACCTTGACTTCGGACCGGTAAGTGCAGGAACGGTTATTACGGTAACTATTCGTGTGTACTCGCTTCAAGAAATGTCCGCCTCGTACATTAACCAGCGCTACTACAACAACAACTGTGATTCAACCTATAACGGTGGACCCAAACGTTGGGCTGGAGATAACGACCAGGTTGGCGTGGTGGGCGCATACTCGTACGCACTCAAAGACCCCCGTGTTGCAGAGTGCAGCAGTTCTGCCAATAAACATGCGGTGCCGATCAGCGGATACTGGGCTTTCGGCGGTAACTGGACCCGAGAATAATATCCTCCAGCAAAGCTATGCACCATCAAGCTGTTTGGCACTTATATAAAAGAGGGCTAGTACAGCAGTGCATTCTGTACATGGAATACGGCGGTATTGCAATAACGCGATGCCGCCGTATTCTTGCGTCATGAGACCGAGCGCAGCGGCATTTTATGCAATGAGAATACAGGAATTCTCTTAGGGAGAGCATATTATGAAGGGTTCCGACGAAGCGGGTGCTTAAGAGAGAATATAAGCATGAAAAAAATGAACGTTGAGTCTTTCAACCTTGATCATCGTGCCGTTGTGGCCCCCTATGTGCGGATTGCAGACCGCAAGGAATTGCCCGGTGGAGATACCCTCATCAAATACGATGTCCGCTTCACTCAGCCTAACAAGAGCCATCTTGAAATGCCCGTCGTACATTCGATCGAGCATATGAGCGCCGAGCACATGCGCAACCACACCGATAAGCTCATCGATTTTTCACCGATGGGATGCCAGACTGGGTTTTACGCCCTCACCCTGGGGCTAGAGCCGCAGGAGTTCTTGCCCATCCTGGAAGCGACTTTACGCGATATTCTCACGGCTACCGAGGTACCCGCCGCGAATGAAATACAGTGCGGTTGGGGCGCTAACCACACCCTTGAAGGGGCGCAGAATGCTGCACGTGAATTCCTCGCCGCACGTGCTGACTGGGAGCAGGTGATGGCGGCGTGAGCGAACAGCATCACTCTGACGAACAGGGGCATTCCGAAGAAGCTGCGCAGACGTTCCCCACAGACTTTACGCCGGCGGATATTTTTAACGAAATGTATGCCGACCTGGAGAACCTGAACGATCTCATGATGAGCTTCTCAAACGCGATCGTCATTCAGGTTGCGATGGATGAAGAGCTAGCCCCGTTCCTCGCAGCAACCGAACAGGCACAGCCCTCCTTCACCGAAGGCGTAGCAAAATTCTACCCACGTTATCTCATGCTTGAAGAAGACCAGGTTCCGCTTCTGCTGGTGCGTTCCAAAATTGGGTTAGTCAATGCCGCATCCGCCGTCACGGAAGCTATCAATTACGCGACTAACTGTTTAGGGGTGATCAGCGCAGGAACCGCCGGCGGTCTTGCGCAGCACATCAATGTTGGAGATATAGTACTGGGGTCAAATTACTTGTACACCGATGCCGACGCAACCATTTTCGGGTACGAACGTGGGCAGATTCCCGGGATGCCTGTATCCTATGGCGATCCTGACCCGGAATGGGAAGAGGCGATTGAAGCGGCGCTTTCAGCTCTTAAATCGGCACAGGAGGAAGGTTCCTGGGCGGTGCACCAAGGGCGGATGCTTGCGGGTAACTCATTCGTGACCGAGCACAACGTGAAGGACACCCGAGAGGCCTTCGATACGGCGCTCAGTACCGATATGGAGACCACAGCGATCGCGCAGATCTGCAGTAACTATGATGTGTCTTTTATGGCGGTACGCTGCATCTCTGATTTATGCGGCCCAGCAGCAGATCAGGAATTCCATCTCTCGGTCGATGTGGTGGCTCCCCGCTCGGCACGATATGCGCTGCAGATCGCCGCTGAGCTCTGGACGCAGCAGGAATTACCCGCTCTTGAGTTGAACCTTGAAGACTAAGTGGACGGATCTTCTCAAGAAGACCATGATGCTTTTCAGGTCCCAAGCGTTCAGACGGTTGCACAGAAACACTCATTACAAGAAAAATTCCGAGAGAATTCACATTTAAGCCGTCATAGCGTATGGTTAACACAGCAATAACGTACTCGTGACTCAGGAGAGCACCATGAAAATCTGCCCGACCTTAGCCTCTGCGGCTGGTCTTCTTGGCGGTTACAAGGTCGCATCTACAACCGGCAACCGGCCTCTTGGTGGTGCCGTGCTGGGTCTTGCGGGTTTTATTGCTTTCAAGAACTGGAAGCGTAAAGCTGGAGTTGGGCGTGCTACGTTCCTCACCGGCGTTTACCTTTCTGCCTTTGGTTACTCCCATCCACTCGCCAAGAAAATTGGCGCGTGGCCGGCAGTCTATACCGTGACTGGCGTAACCGCTCTGTTGTCGCTCATCGTAGGACGTAAGCGTAAACAGAAATAGTCTTCAACAAGACGGCGGGTTGGCTATCGTTGCCAAACCCGCCGTCTTTTTGCGTTACGGTTCACTGCAACTAAGAAATCGCAAGGATGCACGGGGGAGTACGCTGGGCGCATCCCACAACCTCGATAGGGGAGGTGCACGGCATGCGGCAACAAAAGCCACACCGCAGAACCAACCAGAACACAAGATTTTCGAGAGGTTACACCGCTAACCCGCGAGGTGAGGAAAAATGAAGAATAACGCTAACTCTGCGGCAACCACCGCAAATGGCGCTATCTCCACCGAGGATGCGCCCCAGCTATCGCGCGGACTCTCCCTGCGTCACATCATGTTCATTGCGCTTGGCTCGGCAATTGGCACCGGACTCTTTTACGGCTCCGCCTCCGCTATTCAACTGGCGGGCCCCGCTGTGCTACTCGCCTATGTGATTGGCGGAGCTGCCGTTTTCATGGTGATGCGCGCTATGGGGGAGCTCGCGCTGGCACACCCCGTATCTGGCGCATTCTCGGAATACGCAACTCGGTATCTGGGGCCTTGGGCCGGGTTCGTCACCGGCTGGAGTTATGCGCTGGAGATGGCGCTCGTTGCCATCGCGGATGTGACAGCATTTGCAGTATATATGAAATTCTGGTTCCCCCAGTCGCCCTCGTGGATCTGGATCGTATCGGTGCTGCTCATTTTGCTCGCCATTAACCTTGCCAAGGTGAAAGCCTTTGGCGAGACAGAATTTTGGTTCACTATTGTCAAGGTAAGCGCTATTATCGCCATGATTGTGGGCGGAATTATTCTGCTTTTCGTTGGTGTGCAGGCACACACCTCGGCGAAGCCGTCCGTTACGAATCTGTGGGCGCTTGATGGTGGTTTTATGCCCGAAGGGTTTACTGGTTTCCTGGCATGTTTTACCGTGGTAATGTTTGCCTTTGGCGGTATTGAGAATATCGGTATTGCGGCGGGGGAGGCGGAAAACCCACGCACATCGATTCCTAAGGCTATTCGTACTGTGCCGTTCCGCATTCTGATCTTCTATGTGCTGACTCTCTCCGTCATTATGTCGCTCTACCCTTGGTACTCTGTCACTAAAGAGAACTCGCCTTTTGTGCAGATCTTCGAGAACCTGGGAATTCCGGCGGCAGGATCAATCCTCAACGTGGTTATTATTACCGCCGCCGTGTCTGCGATGAATGCCGATGTTTACGGTGCCGGGCGTATGATGTACGGGCTGGCAAAGCAGGGGCTGGCCCCGAAATCATTCGGCAAGGTTGCAAAAAACGGTGCGCCCTGGATGACGACTCTTCTGATGATCGTGGTTATGGCGGTGGGCGTGATCGTGAATATCACGTTTGAGAATGCTTTTGAAGTAGTCGCTTCGCTGGCAACATTCGCGACCGTTTTCGTGTGGGTTATGATTCTGCTAGCGCACATCGCCTATAAACGTGGGGGATACGAAGACGAAGTGCAGCCCGTGCGGCTTCCTCTGGTCGTCAGCTATATAACGCTTGCGTTTATGGCATTCATCGTCGTGCTATTCGGATTCTTCGATGACACTCGTTTGGCTCTTGTTGTTGGCGCTATATGGTGTGTTTTCCTTCTCGCGTACTATCGCCTAGCGGTAGCGCCACGTTTGGCAAAGAACGCAAAACTGACGATCACGTCTGATGCTCAGGATGGATAAATGCGGTATTGCGGGCGGAAATGCTAGGCCTAAATACGGAATGTGCTGCGGCGATAATCTTTCAAAATCCGTAAAAGTAGCGTAGAATACGTTAAACGCGTGTCTGCGGTCCGCGGCAGAAGACGTGAGGGGCATACGCCCAAAACCCCGGCGACATACGGTCGTACGGGCAGCTACGCGGCACTAACTCTAGGAGTTATACAGTGGCATTGGATCCCGCTATCAAGCAGGAAATCATCAAGGAATACGCAACTCACGAGGGTGACACTGGTTCTCCCGAGGTGCAGATTGCAGTTCTGTCTCGTCGAATCTCCGATCTGACTGAGCATTTGAAGTTCCACAAGCACGATCACCACTCCCGTCGTGGTCTGATGATCCTCGTGGGTCGTCGTCGCAATATGCTAGGCTACCTCAAGGATATTGATATTGAACGCTACCGTTCGCTCATTGAGCGTCTTGGTCTGCGTCGCTAAGGTTTTCGTACCTTGCAGGTAACGCTAAGCGGGCGCATCCTCCGTCGCACGGCGGGGGATGCGCCCGCGTTATCATGTACGGAAACCCGTCCATTTTTCAGATAAACAGTTTATAAAAAGTGCTCGTTCCAGGCACGCCCCGGTGCGGTCCTCGGTAGCGAATTACGGAATACTCCTGTGCACAACAGAGGTTCAGGGTACGACGTCCGTGGTTTCCTATCGAAGGCCGATAGATTGGGTGGAAACGGCGACGGGCACACGAACACAGAAAGAAGGAATCGTGGAAGGTCCCGAAATCCAATTCTCTGAAGTAGAAATTGACAATGGTATTCATGGCAAACGCCATGTACGTTTTGAAACTGGCCGTCTCGCCAAACAAGCGGCAGGATCCGTGCTCGTCACGATTGATGACGAAACAACGCTGCTTTCAGCAACCGCAATTGGTAAATCTCCCCGCGAGGGCTTTGACTTCTTCCCGCTGACCGTAGACGTTGAAGAGCGCATGTACGCCGCCGGTAAAATTCCCGGTTCGTTCTTCCGCCGCGAGGGGCGACCCCCGACCGAGGCGATTCTTGCGGCACGTCTAATCGACCGTCCGCTGCGCCCCGCTTTTACCAAGGGTATTCGTAACGAAGTGCAGGTTGTCGTAACCGTTCTGACCATCGAGCCAGACGAAATTTACAATACCTTTGCGATTAACGCAGCATCCGCATCAACCGCGTTATCAGGTGCGCCCTTTAGCGGGCCTATCGGTGGTGTGCGTATGGCCCTTATTGATGGGCAGTGGGTGTGCTTCCCCAAATACTCTCAGCTGGAAAACGCCGTATTCGATATGGCTGTGGCCGGTCGCATCGTGACTAAGGCTGACGGCAGCGAAGACGTTGCGATCATGATGGTAGAGGCAGAGGCAACCGATAACTCCTGGAAGCTTATTAAGGAAGACGGCCATACTGCCCCCACCGAAGAGATCGTAGCCGAAGGTTTGGAGGCTGCGAAGCCCTTTATTGCTGCTCTGTGCAAGGCGCAGACTGATCTTGTTGAGCGTGCCGGTAAACCCGATCTGGAGCTTCCCTACTTCGGCGGGCATGGTGAAGATGTTGACGCCGCCGTGAAGGACTTCGCGGGCGAGCGCCTCGTGGAAGTTTACTCCATCGCGGGTAAACAGGACCGTGAAGCTGCTGCCGCAGAGCTTGAAGCCGAGCTGATGGAAGCTCTCACTGGCGAAGGCAAAGAATTCGAGGAGCGCGCTAATGAAGTTTCAGTGGCGTTTGCGGCTCTTACCAAGCACACCGTGCGCCAGCGCATCCTCACTGAACAGGTGCGCATTGATGGTCGCGGGCTCACTGATATTCGTCAGTTGACCGCCGAGGTTGAAGTACTGCCGCGCGTGCACGGTTCGGCGATTTTTGAGCGTGGCGAAACCCAGATTATGGGCGTGACCACCTTGAATATGCTAAAGCTGGAACAGCAGCTCGATTCGCTGTATCCGGTCACGTCCAAGCGTTACATTCACCACTACAACTTCCCGCCGTACTCTACCGGCGAGACCGGCCGTGTTGGCTCGCCCAAGCGCCGCGAAATCGGCCACGGTGCACTTGCGGAACGTGCACTTACCCCGGTGCTGCCCTCACGCGAGGAGTTCCCCTACGCAATCCGCCAGGTCTCTGAGGCTCTGGGCTCGAACGGCTCCACGTCGATGGGCTCGGTCTGCGCTTCGACCCTGTCGCTGCTCAATGCCGGTGTGCCTCTGCGCGCGCCCGTTGCAGGTATCGCAATGGGTCTTGTCTCTGACGAGGTTGACGGCGAAACCCGTTACGCCGCCCTGACCGATATTCTGGGTGCCGAAGATGCCCTAGGCGATATGGACTTCAAGGTTGCCGGTACCAGCGAATTTGTGACTGCTATTCAGCTGGACACTAAGCTCGACGGTATTCCTGCATCTGTGCTGGCGGGCGCACTGACCCAGGCACGTGAGGCTCGCCTGCACATTCTGGATGTGCTCACCGCAGCCATCGATGCCCCTGATGAGATGAGCGAATTTGCGCCGCGCATCATCTCGGTGAAGGTTCCGGTCGCTAAGATCGGCGAGGTGATCGGCCCGAAGGGCAAGATGATTAACCAGATTCAGGAAGATACCGGTGCCGATATTTCGATTGAAGACGATGGTACTGTCTTTATCGGTGCAACCGACGGTCCTTCGGCTGAGGCTGCACGCACCGCTATCAACGCGATCGCGAACCCGCAGGTTCCCGAGGTCGGCGAGCGCTACCTGGGTACCGTTGTGAAGGTGACCGATTTCGGTGCGTTCATTTCGCTTACCCCCGGTAAGGACGGTCTGCTTCATATTTCTGAGATGCGCAAGCTCAACGGTGGTAAGCGTGTGGTGGATGCCGAAGACGTTGTTTCGGTGGGGCAGAAGGTGCAGGTTGAGATCACTAAGATTGACGATCGCGGCAAGCTTTCGCTCTCCCCGGTGATTGATGCTGAGGATGCCGAGTAGAAACTCTCCCCGATATAAACCGCACCTTGACTAAGGAACTTGCTGGTTTTTCTGTCGGATAAGCAGCGCCAGCTCGTCCTGAGACTCCTGAGGGTTGTTCTCATGATGGGCTGGCGTTTACTCTGACTTGTACGGCTCGCTATATACATTTGGTTTGCTAAGGATTATTCACTAATGCCTATTTCTCTTCCCGTTGCGCGCGATGAGATTACCGCTGAGCTCGACTATGAACGCGGTCGCCTGGTTTACGAGGGCGTAAATGGTAATGAGGTTCGCCGATCGATTTTGCCCGGTGGTGTTCGGGTGATAACGGAGCGGATGCCTGGCACCCGCGGCGTTTCCCTCGGATTCTGGGTGGGGGTCGGTTCCCGGGATGAAGCACCCGGTATGTTGGGGTCTACCCACTTTTTGGAGCATCTGCTCTTTAAAGGAACTCCGTCTCGAACTGCTTTTGATATTGCCCAGGCATTCGATGCGGTGGGAGGCGAATCAAACGCCCTCACTGCGAAGGAACATACCTGCTATTATGCGCGTGTACTTGACGATGATACCCCGATGGCGGTTGATGTTCTGGCTGATATGGTGAGTAACGCTTTGCTCGATCCAGAACATCTGGAGCAGGAGCGCGGGGTGATTCTGGAAGAGATTGCCATGGACCAGGATGATCCTACGGACGTTGCCTTCGAGAATTTTGTAGAACAGCTTATGGGCCAGAACCCGCTGGGTCGCCCGATCGGTGGTACTCCGCAGGAGATTATGCAGGTTTCGCGGGATGCTGTGTGGGAACATTACAAGCAGTATTACACGCCGGATCGTCTTGTTATCTCGGCGGCTGGGTCGCTGGAGCATTCGCACATCGTAAACCTTGTGTTGGATGCGCTCACCCGCTTCGGCTGGAACCTTCTTGAGGGAGTGGCTCCGGTACCGCGCCGTGTGCGCACGGAGAGCGGTATTGTCCCGTTTTCCAAACTGCACGAGGTGCAGAAGGGCTTTGAACAGACCAATATTGTGATGGGGTGCCCGAGTATTATCGCTGGGGATGAGCGTCGCTACGCGATGAGTGTGCTGTCGAGTGCTTTTGGGTCGGGCATGTCTTCGCGGCTTTTCCAGGAGATTCGCGAAAAACGCGGGCTGGCGTACAGTACGTTTGCGTTCTCGGGCGCCTACTCCGATGCGGGATATTTCGGCATGTACGCAGGGTGCCTGCCCGCTAAAACCGAGCAGGTGTGCGAACTCTTGCAGTATGAGTTTGATAAGTTGGTGTCCGCAGGAATTACTGAGGAAGAACTCAGTAAAGTATGCGGGCAGCTGGCCGGTTCAACTGTTTTGGGCAGTGAGGACTCGGGTTCTCGGATGTCTCGACTGGGGCGTGCCGAGCTGGACTCAGGCAAGTTCACCAGCACCGATGAGTTATTGGAGAAAATTCGTGCGGTTACCCTTGACGATGTGCACGACCTTGCCAGGTATCTGGGGGAGCAGCAGATGATCACTACGATTGTGCGCTAACGTCCTTTATTATTCTCGCAAACCCCCGCAGTGCGTAGATGTTCTCGTTTCTGATGACGAAAACGTCTATGTCCCTGCGGGATTTGTTATACGGCGGCATGTAATGCTGTATGAGTATGGGGTATTCATAGAGAGAAGACTGGGGGAGGAAAGAAGCTTATGCGAGACCTATATATTGACGTATCGCACGAAGTACTTGAAGACCTGAAGGTCCGTTTGCGGGGTGCACGTTTTCCTGTTGTTCTAGATGAACAGGAGAATAACGCAGGAATCTCGGTCGAGTTTATGAAAAATCTCGTGGACTATTGGCTTACCGAGTACGATTGGGCGGCGCATCAGAAAATATTGAACTCGTATCGGCATAGCATCTATACAATACAGGGCAAAGAGCTGCACGCTCTTCATGAGCAAAGTCCACGAAATCTTGGTACAGTTCTGCTGATTCACGGCTGGCCCGATTCTTTCTTACGGTATATTCCGGTGATTCATCCTCTCGTTGAGGCGGGGTATAACGTTGTTGTTCCCTCGCTTCCCGGATTCGCTTTCTCGGAACAGCTGGAAAAACATACTGTCGCAGATATTGCCGAACGGCTCCATACGTTGATGAAACAGTTGGGTTATGAGCACTATGTGGTACATGGTGGTGATTGGGGAGCCTCGATTGGTCAGCAGATGGCGTTGCGTTATCCGCAGAGTATCCTGAAACTGCACTTGACCGATGTCCCGTTTTCAAACCAGTATTCTCTCGATAAGAGCACGCTTTCGGATGCGGAACAAGATTATCTGAACCGGGTTGCGCGTTGGTCGCAGGTCGAAGGCGGTTACTATATGCTGCTTTCCACGAAACCTTTGACTGTTTCTTATGGCTTTGCCGATTCACCAGTATTTTTGGCTGCTTTTATGGCGGAGAAAATGCAGTCGTGGAGCGAAAACGGGATTTCATGGGATATTATCATCGCAAATACGATGCTGTACTGGATAACGAATACCGGGCACTCTGCCGCAAGGATATATCGGGAGGCTTTGGGGACCGGGAATATACAGCGGGGTAGGGTAGAGGTTCCAACCGCATTCGCGATTTTTCCGCACGATATCAGTAATCCTCCACGTGAATATGCGGAACGGTTTTTCAACGTTGTCAGGTTTACACATCCTGAGCGCGGCGGACACTTTGCGGCTCTGGAGGAGCCGGAGCTTTTCGTTCAAGACCTCCTGGAATTTCTGGCAGCCTAATCGGGCTGACCTTAACTTTTTACCGATCTGCTAGATATGCCTCTGCATCAGCGCAAAGCATATCGGCAGTGTAGTCCTCCGATAAAAGAATCCGCAGAGCCTTCAGGATGCGCGTTTGCCCTTCACGCTCGAAAAACAGCTCGTACTGGGCGTGGGCGACGCGGGCAGCAAGATCAACTTGAGAGTATGCGGGACTGCTCAATTCACCAAGCATGTCCGCGAGAATACTGTACTTTTGCATGAGTTGCTCACTGTCGGCAAAAATCTCATCGTCAGACGTGCGAAACAGCTCATGCCAGTCAAGCTTGGGAATACCGACCGGAGTCACCACATCCTCCGAGCCTATTTCCTGAAGGAAAGAACGCAGATCATCCACGGGCCAGGTGACGGATTCAAGAAGACGTATACCAAGGTCCGCGAAGAATGCCAGATCTTTACCCTGATCCGCCAGCTCGCGGCAGAGGTCCGGTAGTTTAAGCAGACACGCATGCCGATCAAGGTAATCTTGAAGATCACGTGTGAGGTCTTCAACCGAATAATCTTTTCCCACAAGCCCCTCAATCGCACAGGTAACACGCCTGCGCGGGTCTGGCTCAAAATACGAGCTGTAGTGGGCATTGACGATTTTCCACAGGATGCGATGATCGTATCCTGCCAAGGTCGTATCTCTTGGAGCGGCAGTAGATATGTGATGGGAAGTTACCGCCTCATCGAAAGCTTCTAGAAGGACAGAATATTTGCCCATGAGCCATTCGCTCTCCAGAAACTTTGGGTTTGTTCGGAGCTCGGCAGGATCGCGTGGAGCTGCCATATCTTCGGGCTCTAAACCCCAAAAGCCCTAACATCCCAACCATGCTTTGGAGACCGCGCAAGCAGACGAAGACAGAGACTTATGTAGAAACTAAAGTCTTCTCCACGCTCTACAAGCTCTTGAAGAAGAGACTCTAATATATCGTGTGATGTTTCCTGCTGTGACTCCATAGAATCCCTTTGATATTGGGTATAGGGGCGGTGCTTTTATGATAGAGATTATCGTGTACAGCTTTCATGAGTTTCTCATGAGGAGATTCCTCCCTGTTTCACTTTACCCTTGTGCTAAGGTTGAGAGAATTCGCGAAAGGAACCCCGCTATGTTCACTATCGTTGTCCCTCCCGACTATACCGAAGAACTACAGCAAATCTGCGGTCTAGATGCATCACAACGTGAGAAACTTATCAGCCTTTTAGCATTGGCGTGGCTTGACTGGAAACAGCAGCACCTTTCAGCGCTTGAGGTGGCTGAGGATATTGTGCGTATAGTGCGTGAGCAAGAAATATTCTCCCACGCCGAACGTCTCCAGCAGTGGGCAGAGAGCATGGACGAGATGTACCTTGAGGAGCTCGACGCCGATAAACCGTACGATATTGTACAACCGCTTTTCTACCGTGCCCGGTTTGCCGCCTCTTTATCGTATGCTCAAGACGCTCTTACGGAGGATAGAAGCCTGGATTATCTGCTCTACGAGTACTCCTTCTCACAGGAGACCGATACGGATCACCTGATGCTTGATGCCTTGCGGGTAGCTCGTCAAGGCTCTTAGCGGTAGAGAACTTTCTGAGAGATTTTTAGTGACATCACCGTCTAAGAGACAACTAACATCACCGCTGGCGTATTTTCAGCATGTCAGAGAGAAAACCTATAACTCATGATGAACTTTGAAGATTTTGATCAAGCTTATGATTGGTTTGCGCCGCGTTATGAGCCGATACCATTCAAGGAAATGACTAGAGCCCAACTGCGACAGGTCGTTAAACTATTCAAAGAGGATCAAGGGCCAAGGACCGCGTATGTTGCAGAGTATCTAGGCTCTACAAGTGGCAAAGATTTTCCTACTCTCAGTGATTTAGAACAGCTGTTGCGGTTGGGGAGGGAGTCCTTAGATAGGACAGGGCCGCAGATGGATGATATTTCTGGCACTTTTTTCAGCCTGGCCATTGATTTTGCTTTCTGCTTGTGTACATTCTTGCAGAAATACCGGAGTGATGTGGATTGGGTGGCATCGAAAACGTCAAAGAAGTCAGGTGCGTACAATCGACCATTGATAGCTCGCCCTAATTATGAAACCTCAAAAGGGTATATTGATGGTCTGCAGTTCTTTCTTGGATCAATAAGGTCATCTGTTCGGCGGGAGGAAACGGTTGATGATGTGATGGATGAGTTGAAGTTTGCGATCAAAAGGAATTTTGACATAGATCTCAGCTAACGCCCTCAGGCAATAGGAGGGAAGACACATGCCAGACTTCAGTGAAATGATGCGCCGCAGACCAACCACCCAGGAATTCTATTTTGAGTGGGAGGGTCTGCAGATTTTCGGAGCAATTGATATCACGGATGTCCCGAAGGAACTGGAAATACGGTTCACGTCACCGCACCCGGCTGGAGAGGTAGCTTTACGATTAAATGCCTTTGGCTGTAAGTTTACCCACCCAGACGGAAAGCTATCGGAGAGAATCAGGCTGGTTCATGGTGATGTGAACCCGACACAGGGCGACGAGAATTACGCCCGAATACCTATTCATGGTGCCACTCAAGAATCATCAATCCTCGTGTACAACGAGTATTTAGTTGGCCCTCGGGGACTTACGGATGTAAAGCAACTAGAGTCTTTCACCGGTGATAGTGGAATGCTAGTTGAACGCTGTGAAAACGACATTTTGTTTCGCTGCAATTCGTGGAAACCTGCCGATAGGAAGGCTTTTGTTGATATGCAGGGGAGTATTACTTTGTTGTACTAAGCAAGCCAAAGCTGGATCCCGAAGACGTCTTGAAGATGCGGAATAGATTTAGCCGGTTATGTAGTTTTATACATGATAGTACTCCAGGTACGTGAAGTTCTTGAAAGGTTCAATTACTTTCAAAACTCCCTACTTCAGCCTGCCAGTATCAAAACGGTTTGATTTGTTTGACCCGTAGTTTGAAGCGTGTGGATTCAAAAGGTTTAAAAACGATACCAATACACTAAACGTACGATTTCCTCCTAACTTTGTGCCCGAGCAACCGCCTCCGTCAGAATACGGGCGTAGAGCATCTGCCCCTTAACCTCCGGATGCACGCCGTCCGAAGTCATCAGGCTTGGATCGCTCCGCACCGCCTGCGTTATTGCACCATTCCAGTCTGCAATATAGACGCGGGAAGAATTTTTCTGCGCAAACTCACGAATCAGATTATTTGAAGAATCAATCCAGGTGAGGGTTCGCGGACCGTACCCCGTTGCGAGCACCAACTTCGTGTCTGCCGGAAGCGCCCGCAAAACCTCTTCAAGCTGGCCGGGCATCAGCGTCGAGTTAGCGGTTACCGAGAGTACTAAAACTTTCCCAATTTTTCCCTGCGATGACCAGGATTTAACCATGGGCAACGCCTGAACAATGGTGCGTCCCTCTGCCGCGTCGATCGTGGCGTCCGGCATCGCATCATAAATATCGGGCTCTGCAGAAAGCACTACAGAATCGCCGATCACGGTTACATCAGCAGAATTCACCTGCGGATATTCATCTGGCACCGCAGAGGTCGCAGCGCTAGGATTTGCTGCTGTCGAACTTGCTGTTGGCGAGGCGCTCGCATGTGCTCGTTGTTCCTCACGCGCTTTTAAACGTTCCTGGGCGCGCTTTTTGCCTTCTTCAACGGCGCGTTGTGCACTAGTTTGATCAGGAGCAGTTCGTACCGCGACAGCAGTCGCTGAGCCTGCGCCCATCACAAGGACTAATGCAATAACGGGTAGAGCACGATACCTGCCGTAACGAATGCTTCCAAAAAATTGTGCGAACGAGCTACGGAAACCATATCGCCGTACTGGAGTTTCAAGGTAACGATAAGAAAGCTCAGCAATAATGACGGTAACCAGCAGAACAACGACGTTCCACAGCGGTGAACGATCCACACCCAGAAGATAATGCGCCATAACGGCAAGCGGCCAGTGCCAGAGGTAAAGTCCGTAGGATCGCTGCCCAATCCAGGTGAGGGGGCCGAAAGATAGTACCGAACGTAATAGAGACGATGCCCCGGCGAGCATATCCGGCAGGATTCCTTGAATAACTCCAAGTGTCAGCAGCGAAGCGCCGAGGAGCCCCCAGGGGATAGTGCCCGGCGCCTTCTCAGGCATAAGAAGAGCAAGCGGAATGAGAGCAACCAAGCAGAGCCAGCTGAGAATTACACGCAGGAAAGCCACCACACCAAGGGGTTGCGCCACTCGATATATAACGTGTTTATCACGAGGTGGATAGAGCGACCACGGGATAGAAAAAGCTAGTAGAACACCTAAGAGCAGACCGTAAACATGGGTATCGGTACCGTAGTAAATACGGCTGATGGGCGCTCCAAATGCCAGCATAACCGTGCCGCTTGTTAAGGATGCAATGATAGCTATAAAGATAATGAGGCTGAATCGTCTCCACCGTCTGCTGAGGATAACACCCGCTGCTACCAGCAGAAGAGGCCAGAACAAATAGAACTGCTCTTCAACGGCAAGCGACCAAAAGTTCGTGAAAAGTTCGGGAGAAGTCTGCGCAAAATAGTCGCTACCGCTGAAAATAGAGAGCCAGTTAGATGAGAATGTGCCTGCGCCAGTAAGTTGTCTGCCCAGATTGACCTGTATATCGCCGCCTATGGCTAGCGCGATGGGACCGGTTACTAAAATAAGCAGCGCGATCGCGGGAAGGAGCCTGCGAGCGCGGCGCTTCCAGAAAAGGAGTAGGTTGATACGCCCGGTTACCGCTCCTTCGCGGAGTAGGAGGGCGGTAATCAAATATCCCGAGATGACGAAGAAAATATCGACCCCGATCATACCGCCCGGCACCGAAGTAGGCCAGAGATGGTACACAATTACCAGGAGTACGGCGATGGCTCTCAGGCCGTCGAGCCCGGGTAGCATAAAAGAGCGGTTAGCCTCATGGGGGCTGACCGCGGACGGAAAAAGTTGCTTCATGATGTCTTGTTACTCCGGGGTGATGAAAAGAGTGAAGAAAAATACTGTTTACTAGTATAAGAGTTTATTTGTTAGATAGAGACGTTTGGAGCCATCGAGAAGTTTTGTGAAATTTAAGAAACGTAGCTACCAGATATTTTGGTATCTGTAAGCCTTTTGTGCTGGTGCTTGAGCGTTGATGGGGCGTGGTCATAAGCAACATCATGTCTCGATTCGTGCTGTACACTACATGCGATAATAGGTAGAGATAACTGGGCTATTCGTAAGTTTTGGAGGCAACAGAATGGTAGAAGCAACGCAGACTAAAATACGGCGGGTGGCGGTTCTTGGAGCATTGGGACGTATGGGATCGGAAACGGTCAAAGCTATTACCGATGCCCCCGATCTTGAATTAGTTGCCGCTTTAGGGCGTGAAGATTCTCTCGAAAAGCTCGTTGAAACTAGTGCTGAGATTGTGGTTGATTTGACCGTGCCGACCGCTACCGAGACAAACGTCCGTTTTGCCGTAGAGCATGGATTGCATGCCGTTGTGGGTACTACCGGCTGGACTGAAGAACGTGTGGAATCCTTGCGCGAGCTTCTTGATGAGCACCCGCAGGTGGGTGTGCTGATTGCACCGAATTTTGCGTTGGGATCCATTTTGGCGACGGAATTTGCGGCTAAGGCGGCACCGTATTTTGAATCGGTTGAGATTATCGAGATTCATCACCCCAATAAGGTTGATGCTCCCTCGGGAACAGCCGCTCACACAGCACGCCGGGTTGCGGCTGCGCGAGAAGAAGCGGGACGTGGGATCAGTCCGGATGCTACCGAGAGCGATCCTCTGGGCTCTCGCGGCGGCAAAGTTGAGGGTATTAACGTGCATGCGGTGCGGCTTCGCGGCATGGTTGCGCATCAGGAAATTCTGCTGGGCGACCCCGGACAGCTTTTGACAATCCGTCACGATTCTTTCGACCGCGCATCCTTCATGCCCGGTGTGCTCTTAGGTGTGCGGAAGGTTGCGGCGCATCCGGGGTTGAGCGTTGGACTCGATAAGTATATGGATCTGTAGATCGTGCGGATACCGACTCCAATGACCTCTGAACAAGAAACGGTAAAACCCGTGCGGGGCGCCTCATGGCTGACATCGTTGAGATTATGGGTTGCGATTGCCTGTCTCTTATTAGTCTGTACCGTGCTTCTGCTGCCTCTGCCGCTGGGTATTCGTGCGTCAATACTGGGCGTGCTGATTTTTAGCGGAGTATTTATGCTGGTGGATGCGGGCGGTAAAGGTAAAATCTTTGCGGCGCTCACAGTGGCGCTCTTGGGGCTGTATCTGCTGTTTACGGCACAGCGTGGGGTCGTGCTCATTGCGTCGGGGAATATCGCAGGTATTCTGCTCGGGGCAGGACTATTGCTTTTGCCCGCAGTGGGTGCGTGGGCGCTTGTGCGCGAGGTGATATTTGGTGCGCGTATACAGCGGATGGCTCAGGAGCTTGATGCCCAGGGTAAACTTCCCGAAGATACGCTGCCGCGAAGTCCCTCCGGACGGGTTGATCGTGAGGCCGCTTCAGTAGAACTTGAAAAATTTGCCGATGTTCTCGAAGCAAATCCGAACAGCTGGGAAGCCTGGTTTAATCTCTCATGCATGTACGATGTTTGCGGTGAACGTAAACGTGCCCGCGCCTCTATGCGAAATGCGATTTCTCTGCGCCGCGGTCGTGGTGTGACCGACCTGAAATAGTGTGTCTGTTAGGGGAGTCGATGCGTGTTCATGAAGAGTGCTTGAAGTTGCGTTTTGAGCTCAAGAACGCAGAACTCCACAAAAAAGTGAAAATTTTCGGGACAAAAGCAAAATTAATGTAGCGTAAGAACAGCTTAAGATAGTACTCTGGGGTGTATGGCTGAGAACGTGATGAACCCCGGTACTTTTGTAAACCCGCCCTTTGGGCGTCTGCTCACGGCAATGGTAACGCCCTTCGCTCAAGACGGATCTGTGGATGAAAAACAGGTTGCACACCTGGCGGAATACCTCATTAACAATGGTCATGACGGGTTGATCGTCTGTGGTACCACAGGAGAATACTCGACCATGACCGATGATGAGAACGAACGAGTTTTCGCCATCGTCAAAGAAACTGTAGGAGACCGTGCCTCTATCGTTGCTGGCGTGGGCTCGAACGACACCGCGCACACCATTGAGCTTGCCCGTCGCGCCGAAAAGGTTGGTGTTGACGGTTTGCTTGTGGTGACTCCCTACTATAACAAGCCCACTCAGCATGGCGTTTACGTGCACTTTAGCACCGTAGCAAAAGCCACCAGTACACCCATCATGCTCTACGATATTCCGGGGCGTGCCAGCATCCCGATTGCTCCCGACACCTACCGTCGGCTGGCAGAACTTGATAATATTGTTGCTGTTAAGGATGCGAAGGCTGACTTTGGCGCCGCAACCGACGTTATGGCAACCACAGATTTGCATTACTACAGCGGTGATGATGGTTTGACTCTGCCTTGGATGGCAGTAGGAGCCGTAGGCTTAGTTTCAGTTACCGCGCATGTGGCACCCATGCTCTTCCGTGAGCTTATTGATGCCGTTGTAGCGCAGGATCTTGTGAGTGCGCAGCGCATTAACCTGCAGCTCGTGCCCATTGTGAACGCCACCATGGGACGAGCCCCCGGCGCCGTTGCTGCCAAAGAAATCCTGGCTTGGCAAGGCGTTCTTGGAACACCTGTTGTACGCCTGCCTCATGTACTTTCCGAACCCGAAGTGGTGGAGGCTATCCGAGCGGATCTGCTTTCCTCCACTATCGCGCAGACTCTTAAAAACGCATAAGACTTTCTGCGGCTAGTTTCGGGCGGACCCAGCGTGACTCGTATGTAGCGAGAAGATCACGCGGGTCCGCTTTCCGTGCAGAAGCGGAACGTGAAGGCGTGGACCCCTCCTCTAGAGGCGAGATGCGTCCACGACCTTTAGCGAACGGACTCTCAGCCTCTCAAGCCGCATGAGCAGCACTCGCGAAGCAACCCGATACGCTTCGGAGTTTGATACTCACAGCGGGTGCGCCCTTAGACGACACGAAAAATAGAATCATAGAAAACAAGGAGATACGCATGAGCGTTTTTGAAAATGATCTGCCGGCGCCTCCCAAACTGCAGAAAGACACCCTGCGCGTGGTGCCTCTCGGTGGTCTGGGTGAAGTCGGTCGAAATATGACCGTCTACGAAATCAACGGCAAACTGCTGATTGTAGACTGCGGTGTGCTCTTCCCTGAAGAGTCCCAGCCCGGTGTAGACCTAATCCTGCCCGACTTCAGCTATGTGGTCGATCGCCTGGATGATGTAGTCGCCATGGTTCTCACTCACGGGCACGAAGACCACATTGGGGCGGTACCTTATCTGCTTAAGAAACGTCCCGATATTCCTCTCATCGGTTCCGAACTTACTCTCGCGCTGGTAGAAGCGAAGCTTGCCGAGCATCGCATCAAGCCTTATACGCTCACCGTAAAGGAACACCAGATCGAAAAGTTTGGTCCTTTTGAATGCGAGTTCATCGCGGTTAACCACTCTATTCCGGATGCACTCGCCGTATTTATCCGAACCGCTGCAGGAACTGTGCTGCACACCGGCGACTTTAAGATGGATCAGCTTCCACTGGATGGGCGCATCACCGACCTGCGTCACTTCTCGCGTCTGGGCGACGAAGGTGTGGATCTATTCCTGCCTGACTCCACAAACGCAGAGGTTCCCGGGTTTACACCCACCGAAAAAAATATCGGACCTGTTATATCGAGCGTATTCCGCGATGCGCCCGGTCGTATTATTGTGGCCTCGTTCTCCTCACACGTTCACCGCGTGCAGCAGGTGCTCGATGCCGCAGTCGAGCGCGGGCGCAAAGTTGTGCTGGTCGGACGCTCCATGGTGCGCAACATGACCATCGCTGAGAAACTGGGTTACCTCAAGGTACCCGAGGGCGTTCTTGTAGATTTGAAGAAGGTCGATGAATACCGCCCCGATGAGCTTGTACTCATGTGTACCGGTTCGCAGGGCGAGCCGATGGCGGCTCTGTCGCGTATGGCTAATGGCGATCACAAGGTTCAGCTTGAACCGGGCGATACCGTCGTGTTGGCTTCATCGCTGATTCCGGGCAACGAAACCAGCGTGTACCGCATTATTAATGCCCTGATGAAACTCGGCGTGACTGTTGTGCATAAGGGCAACGCGAAGGTTCACGTTTCCGGTCACGCGGCGGCGGGAGAGCTGCTGTACTGCTACAACATTCTGGAACCGAAGAACGTGATGCCTGTTCACGGCGAGGTTCGTCACCTGATTGCTAACGGGGAACTGGCGAAAGAGACAGGCGTTCCTGAAGAGGGCGTGCTCCTGTGCGAATCCGGTACCGTTGTGGATCTCAAAGACGGCGTAGCGAAGATCGTTGGCGAAGTTCCCTGCGAGTACCTGTACGTGGATGGACGTTCTGTTGGCTCGGTGACCGAGGACGATCTTAAGGCACGCCGCGTTCTGGGCGAAGAAGGATTCGTTTCTATCGTGACGGTCATCGATCGTGCTACCAAACGTGTGGTAACCGGGCCAGATATTCATGCCCGCGGTATCGCCGAAGACGATTCGGTCTTCGACGAGATCACCCCCAAAATTACCGCCGCCCTTGAGGATGCGCTTCACCGCGCGCCCGAGAAGGTGCATACGGTACAGCAGCTTCAGCAGATTGTGCGCCGTACCATTGGTGCATGGATCTCCCGCCGCCTGCGCCGTAAGCCCATGATCGTCCCAGTGGTCGTTGAGACTAAAACGGATGAGGAACCTAAGCCGACGGTGTAGCGAGCGCACAGCCCACGGCGAAAGGCGGTGCGGGCACGCTCTGTGCGAACGTACCCCGCACAATACACGACAAACGGGGCCGATAGCTGCTTGAGCGGTCGGCTCCGTTCCCGTGTACGGTAGCATATGAATACTATGGATGCGTCGTATCACGTTCTTGCCCCGATTGCATCGGTCGCGAGAGAATGACGGCATCTAGCCCCAAGCACATGGAAGGTTGCTAACCTAGTAAATATGGCTTCACGGAGTAATCAAGGGCGTAAAAGCAAAGCCGGATCAGCTAAGAAAACCTCGGCACGCGGTTCCCGGGGCACATCTAAGCGCGCGAATACCCCCGAAACTAACCCTGTGGCAAACGCTATTGCGAAAGTGTGGTTAGGCATTGCCCACACGGTGGGCGGCGCTGTGCGTGCTCTTGGGGTGCATCGCACAGATTTAGATCCACAGGCACGCCGCGATGGTGGAGCGCTCTTCATCTTGCTTTTCGGCATTATTACGGCTGGGGTCGAATGGTATAGCTGGCGCGTCATGTCTGCCCCGGTCATTATCCATGCCCCAATCTCGGCATGGCACACCATGCTGGGCGGCGTTTTCGGTCAGGGTGCTATTTTGGTACCGATTCTGAGCTTTATTTTGGCATGGTGCGTTTTCCGTACGCCAGATGATGTTCGCCGCACCAATCGAGTCTCGCTCGGCCTGCTGCTCATCCTTATTGCAGCGTCGCTTTTCTTCGCGATGAACGCCGGATACCCCAGTTTTTCGGGCGGTTTTGAGGCTGTATGGGCCGGGGGTGGCGCCATTGGTGCGCTTCTTGGACCTCTCATGCAACGCATAGTATTTGTGCAGTGGCTCGTTATTCTGGCTCTCTTCGTCATGGGGCTTATGGTATTGACGGCTACTCCGGTGCGTCAGGTTATTCCGCGGCTTACACATCTCGTTCGCATGGCCTTGGGCGAAAAGCCGGTTGCCTCCACCGATGACGACCCGACCATCGCATACCCGCAGGACGGCTATGATGCGGATTCCACGGCAGCGACTCAGACAGTCGATTTGAGTGCCTCGGAACATGATCGTAGCTATCTTTACGGTGATGAGGAAGAACGCCGTACGCCTCGCGGCGGTATCTTCGGGTCAATTAAGCGGTGGTTCGGATTCGGCCGTTCCCAACAGGCCGATCAGGGATTGGACGAATACGTTGGCGATGAGGCATTCGCCAGCCCTGTGGTTAATACTCATGAAGAGTTTTCCGCAACCTCTGCGGAAGCCCCAGCGCCGCATTCTTCGGCATCGTCTCAGGGTAGGTTGAGCCGCCTGCCCAAACGCCGCACCGAGAACACCGTGTTCGATCATGAGGCTTCGGATGCGCCCTCGGCACGCCTGGCTCAGGCGCAGCGTGCCGCCGTTGAACACGGTCGTGTGGCACCGGATGCACTCTTTGATGTAGAGGCTTTTGATGACACATCGGTGCAGCCTCTCGTACCCGCCGCATCCGAGCAGAATG
This sequence comes from Rothia sp. HMSC067H10, assembly GCF_001810635.1. Classification (NCBI taxonomy): domain Bacteria; kingdom Bacillati; phylum Actinomycetota; class Actinomycetes; order Micrococcales; family Micrococcaceae; genus Rothia; species Rothia sp. HMSC067H10. The sequence goes on along the minus strand of NZ_KV802271.1, from coordinate 44,704 downwards.
TTGCGACAAAGCAGATAGCAAGTCCTCAGACGCAGCCTGCTCAACAGTCACAGCCGGAAGCAGTGCAGCAGCAAGGTACATCGGCTAAACCGCAGCAAAGTAGCGGTGCATCCCGCATGCCGCAGACGAAGCCGCAAGCTACGGTCAGCGGAGCAGCGGCTGCCGGTACGGGGGCGTCACGACCCCTGCAAAACAACACGCGCACCGCGCATACCGAGCAGGCCCGCCCCGAACAATCCGTCGAGTCTTCGCAGGGCACTTATAACCTGCCCGCAGAACAGATGCTGGTGGCGGGTCCCCCTGCTAAGGAATCATCCGAAGTGAACGAACACATGGTCGAAGCACTGACCAACGTTTTAGAGCAGTTTAAGGTTGATGCGGTTGTCACCGGATTCTCGCGCGGTCCGACCGTGACCCGCTACGAGATCGAGCTGGGTGCCGGTACGAAGGTTGAACGTGTGACCGCGCTGAGTAAGAATATCGCCTATGCAGTCGCCAGCCCGGATGTGCGTATACTATCGCCTATTCCCGGTAAATCGGCGATCGGTATTGAGATTCCAAATACTGACCGCGAGACGGTATCTCTGGGCGATGTCTTACGGTCCCCGCAGGCTCACTCGAACCCGCATCCGATGGTTATGGGCGTGGGCAAAGATGTCGAGGGCGGTTTTGTGCTTGCGAACCTGGCGAAAATGCCGCATATGCTGGTTGCGGGTGCAACCGGCGCCGGTAAGTCTTCGTTCGTGAACTCGATGATTACCTCGATTCTTATGCGTTCTACACCTGATCAGGTGCGTTTAGTGATGGTGGACCCCAAACGCGTGGAGCTTACCGCCTATGAGGGAATTCCACACCTGATTACGCCTATTATTACTAACCCGAAGAAGGCAGCGGAGGCGCTTCAATGGGTAGTACGTGAAATGGATGCACGCTATGACGACCTGGCGCATTACGGGTTTAAGCATGTGGACGATTTCAACAAGGCCGTACGCGAGGGCAAGATTCAGCCTGAGCCGGGGAGTAAACGAAAAATTCACGAGTACCCGTACCTGTTGGTTATCGTGGACGAGCTTGCCGATTTGATGATGGTTGCCCCGCGTGACGTTGAAGAGGCGATTGTTCGTATTACGCAGTTGGCGCGTGCAGCTGGTATTCACCTGGTGCTTGCAACTCAGCGTCCTTCGGTTGACGTGGTAACCGGTCTGATTAAGGCGAACGTTCCTTCGCGTATGGCGTTTGCGACATCATCGGTCACGGATTCGCGTGTGGTGCTGGATCAACCAGGCGCTGAAAAACTGATCGGTCAGGGCGATGCGCTCTTCCTGCCAATGGGTGCCTCGAAGCCGATGCGTGTGCAGGGTGCGTGGGTCTCTGAATCCGAGATTCATGCGGTTGTTGAGCACGTGAAGCAGCAGGCTCCGACAATTTACCGTGAAGATGTTATGGTCTCAGCCGCGAAGAAGCAGATCGATGAGGAAATCGGCGATGACCTTGATGACTTGCTCCAAGCGGCTGAAATCGTGATTACCACGCAGTTTGGTTCTACCTCAATGCTTCAGCGTAAACTTCGCATGGGCTTTGCGAAGGCGGGGCGCATTATGGATCTGCTGGAGTCTCAAGGCATAGTTGGTCCTTCTGAGGGGTCGAAGGCGCGCGATGTGTTGGTGCGCCCAGACGATCTGCAGAATACCTTGGCACGCATCCGGGGTGAAGAGGTGCCCGAACCCGTTGAGGAAACTTTTGAAGACCCGTATGCGCAAGCGGTGAACCCCGCAGAGCCTGCCGAATATGCGGTGGAAGAGAGCGATGAGGGCTCGGAGGACGCCTGGCAGCTCACGGGGCGGTAACCCACCAACAGTCGTATTCAAAGTGTTCTTCATCATCCTAGAGAGATTCCCGCTTCTGCTGGCATATCGTGCTGCGGAAGCGGGAATTTTTCTATTACTGCGAGAGCCCAAACAAGGATTTATCGGAATGCCATTCTTATAGGAACGATACCTCGTATACTGGAAAGATATGAGGCAAGGGCTACGCTCTGGGAGTTACTTGCAGCCAACAACGAGTCGTTGGTACCAGACTGTAGAGAAGGGTAACAGTGAGTCAGGAATCAGTATCGGCGGTATCGCAGACCGAGCGTCATGTATCTAACTGGAATCTGCCGAATATTCTGACGGTTGTGCGTATTATTGCAGTTCCTTTTTTCGTTGTAGTGCTCCTTGCGGGCGGAACATTCGGAGCTGAAGATGTAGCACAGCGGTGGCTTGCTTTTGCCCTCTTTATCGCCGCGATGATTACCGACTGGGCGGACGGTTACCTGGCTCGAAGCCGTAACCTCATCACGAGCTTTGGGAAGATCGCTGATCCTATTGCTGATAAGCTCCTCACCGGTGCGGCGTTCATTACCCTTTCTTGGTTGGGCGAGCTGTGGTGGTGGGTAACCGCTGTAATTCTCCTTCGGGAGTGGGGAATCACCATCATGCGTTTTTTCGTTATCAAATACGGGGTTATGGCGGCAAATAAGGGCGGAAAGATCAAAACCGTTTTACAAACCGTTGCTCTCGTGGTGATGCTCTTACCCTTAGGACTCCTCGGCGAGCCTTGGTTGGTTCCCGGATGGGTTCTTATGGCGGCGGTAACCGCTATTACCGTCTGGACAGGGGTAGTTTACGTGCGTGATGCTCACCAGCTTCGCCAGATATGGCTGGCGCAGCATCCCACACAGTCATGAGGCTGGGACATTCTAGATGGATTGTCCCGGTATTTTATACGATGGATATATCTCGTTGGGAGGAGTACTTATGGACGTACTCAAAACGGTACCGCATAGTGCGAAGGAAGCCGCTCAGATACTTCACGATGCTTTGGTCGGTACAGGTCTGACAATCGCCACGGCGGAATCTCTCACCGGAGGAGACGTTGGGGGTACTATCTGCACCGTTGCAGGAGCCTCGGAATACTACCGCGGCGGGGTTATCTCATATGCGAGCGCGGTCAAGGCATCCGTTTTAGGCGTAAACGAGGAGCTTTTAGCTAAGAATGGTTCCGTTGATCCGGAAGTTGCCCGGCAGATGGCGCAGGGAACCGCACGAATCTGTGGAGCTGACTACGGGGTTTCGACCACTGGAGTTGCAGGGCCAGAGCCGCACGATGGTAAGCCCGTTGGTACCGTATTTTTGGGTGTGCACACTCCGGAGGCAACCTATGCCGTACAGCGGCACTATGAGGGGGATAGGGTACAGATTCGCGCCTCGGCAATGGCGGATGCAATTCTCCTGCTGACCCAGGCTGTGCACGGTACTAAGGACGCATCGTAGCCTTATCTAGAGGTCAGCTGAAGTATCTTTTCACGGGATACTTTAATCAAGTTTCCAGGAATTTCCCAGGTAAATGGGAATAAAACTATAGCTTGGTAAGTTTGAATATATACTAGCCAGGCTCATATAAACGGTACAGTACCCGAGGCTAGCCGAGAACTAAAAAATGAGTTAGGCTTAATAACTGTAAGAACCGAACACTGGTTGACCTACGTACGAGGAGAAACAACGCATATGACCAAGAAGCGTGTATCTATTAATGGTATTACCCGGTGGAAAGAAATTAACCCAGCTCCGCAGCAGGTAGCTCCTGTTGTGGAAGAGGCAAAGACTGTACCTCTGCGCCAGGCTATTGGCGAGGTTCTTCGTGACGTTCGTCAGCGCCAGGGTCGTACCCTACGCGAGGTTTCACAGAGCGCACGTGTTTCCCTGGGTTATCTCAGCGAAGTTGAGCGTGGGCAGAAGGAAGCTTCTTCGGAGCTTCTGGCATGGATTTGCCAGGCGCTTGATATCCCGATGTACCAGATGCTCCGTGAAGTCGCCGACCGTATGGCAATTCTAGAGGGCGTACATGTTCCGGATACCGTTCCCGCCGAGCTTGCTGAGCAGTACCGTAACGATTACATGATGGCTTCGCTCTAAGAGACTTATGTGAGCGAACCGCGCATCCGTTATGATGCGCGGTTCGCTTTTTTATGCACTGACAACGGTAGAGGTCTACCTTCACAGGGGACTCTGATGAAGCATTCTCATGATTTTTCTCGGATGCGCCCTGAAACGGGAAAATGTAAGGAGGGACGATGAAACTCAGCGAGTTTTGGACCAATATGGACTACGAATTCGGTGCTGGATATGCCCGAGTTTTGGCGGGCGATTTGGTGCTTGGGTCGCTTGGGAATATGACGGCTTTAGAGGCACTTGAAGCTGGGGTTGCGCCGAAGGATGTTTGGCTTGCGGTCTGCGAGACACAGGATATTCCGGCAGTTCGCCGTTTGGGACCCGACCGTGAACCGCGCAGGTAGCTGGAATCCATGAATTGCTGCGGAATAAGTCCGATTTTAGGGGCTGTTGAGATACCACATGGGGAGACTCTGAGATAGACACGGCGAGCATAAATTCGAAAAAATTTGCCGAAAATTTGTGCGATTTATAGGATTTTTGTTCGAGTCATGCTAATCTATCCACAGAGTAAAAATATCTGTACTTTCTGGGGGATTTTTCCACATTCTTCCGCCGCCGGTCTTAAAGTGTCAGGCGGACTTCGTAGAGTAGTGTGCAGAGGGTTGCGAGAAGCACCTCCCGAAGAATCATTGAGACCTTCTATTAATAGAACGAGGTAACTAATCGTGGCAAAAAACAGCAAGGCACAGGGCGTCGCTCGTGTTCCTGAAGAAGGCCGTGCCAAGGCACTTGAAGCCGTAATGGCTAAAATTGACAAGGATTATGGTAAAGGCGCGATTATGCGTCTAGGCGATAAAGAGACCGTGAAAACGGAGGTTATTTCAACCGGCGCTATCGCTTTGGATGCTGCTCTCGGTATCGGCGGACTGCCCCGCGGCCGTGTGATCGAAATTTATGGTCCTGAATCTTCCGGTAAGACCACTGTCGCTCTGCATGCTGTAGCGAATGTGCAGAAAGCGGGCGGTATCGCGGCGTTTATTGATGCTGAACATGCGCTCGATCCGGTCTATGCTGCCAAACTCGGCGTTGACACCGATGCCCTCTTGGTATCGCAGCCCGATACTGGGGAACAGGCACTCGAAATTATGGATATGCTGGTTGGTTCCGGTGCTGTAGATATCGTTGTGGTCGACTCTGTAGCAGCTCTCGTTCCCCGCGCCGAGATTGACGGCGATATGGGGGATTCTCATGTGGGTCTGCAGGCGCGTTTGATGAGCCAGGCTCTCCGTAAGATTACGGGTCGCCTGGCATCCACCGGCACTACAGCAATCTTCATTAACCAGCTTCGTGAGAAGATCGGCGTGTTCTTTGGTTCTCCCGAAACCACGACCGGCGGTAAGGCCCTGAAGTTCTACGCCTCGGTGCGTATCGATATTCGACGTATTGAGACCTTAAAGGACGGGGCGAACCCCATTGGCAATAAAACTCGTGCCAAGATCGTGAAGAATAAGATGGCTCCTCCCTTCAAACAGGCCGAGTTCGACATTCTGTATGGTGAGGGTATCTCCGTTGAAGGTGGTATTCTTGACCTCGCGGTAGAGCATGACATCGTCAAGAAGTCTGGCGCCTGGTTTACCTATGATGGCGAACAGCTGGGGCAGGGGCGCGAGAACGTGCGTAAACTGCTCAAGGATAACCCGGAATTGACTGAGGAACTACAGTATAAGGTCCTCGTAAAACTCGGAATTATCGATCCTGAAGGCGAGGAATCTTCGGAAGAAGCTGAAGCCACATCGGTTGAAGCCGATCCTCTCGACGAGCTCGCAGAAGAATTCTAAATAAGATGGCGTGTGCCGCGCATCCACGATAGCCTAGCTTTGAGGATACGCGGCACACGCTCTAGCATATCTGAGACTCTACGCCTTTTGAGGCGTTGTACCTACAGGATTACAGCATCGAACCAGCACAGGAAGGCGGCATGGGTAACGATTGGTTGGCGGATGCCTGGGGTGATAACCCGTTGAGTGATCCTGCGATTTCTGACGCTGAAAAAACTTCTGATGTTGTGCAGGAATCCGCAGAGGGCAAAGCCACAGGATTTTCTGATTGGCATCCCGCCGCACACGGGCATGTGGAAGACAAACCCGACCCCGATTCTGCACCCTATCGTTCTTCCTCATTGCGCTCGTTCCCACGCACACGAGGGGGAGGGGCTGCAGCTCAACATGATGCAGAGCCCCGTACACAAAACGCTTCGTCAAAACCCTCAGCAGGGCGTACATCGGACGCCCGTAAGAAGCGTCGAAACCCGGACTGGAAAAAAGGATTCCGGCGCCCCAAGAACACCGAAAAATCGCCCTTCGCCCCGGCTATTGGGGTTCATCGTGCAGAGGAAGAACATCCAGAAAAAGTACGAAAGAAGAAACGGTTATCAGGCCCATTATTTCGTGAGGGAAGTGCCCTCAACGAACCTTTGAGCACCGAAGAAGAAGCTCTTATTCGAGGTATCGCTGCCGAAGAAAAGACGAATGTTCCGGGCACCAACCGCTCAGGACGTTGGAAACAGCGCGAAGAGCCAGATCCGTACACGCGAGCAAAGACTCTGGTTTACAATCAGCTGGCGTATTCTGCTAAATCCCGCGCGCATCTGCAGAAAAAACTTGTCGATAAAGGGTTTGAGGAAAGCCTGATAGAGTCACTGCTCGATAAATTTGAGGCTGCTCACCTGATTGACGATGCCGAGTATGCGCGTTCCTTTGTGGAACAGCGGGGAAAACATAAGAAACTTTCCCGAACCGCTCTGCGCCGTGAACTCAAAGAGCGAGGAATTACCGGAGAACTTGCTGAAGATGCGCTCGCTGCACGCACGGACGAAGATGAACGTCAGGACGCGGCGGAGCTCGTGCGCAAAAAACTGCGTCCTTCTATGAATTTCTCAGATCGTACCGAGAAGGAGAAAATCATGCGCCGGCTGGTAGGGATGCTGGCACGTCGAGGATATTCTTCATCCGTAGCGTTTTCGGTGGTAAAAGAAGAAATCGGGAGGTACCGCAGCGAGCAAGAAGAAGACTGTTGAGTATTCTTCATCAGAAGAGTATCCAACAGATACGAGATAATCTATGTAGCCGTTACAAGAACACTATGCCTACAGGTTCTTACCCGGAACGGAATTAGTTGGGATTTTACGCTTGCCGTCGGTGAGGCAACTGAACATGCCGTCTAACCTATTTTTCGAGGTTCTTACCGTAATCGCCAAGGCGCTGGATGAGATCGTAAAGCGCAGGGTCTTGGGTGTTCCCAAGAGTAAGCAGGATGCGCATCAGCTCAACACCCTGGCGGCAAATGCGGGGAAGAACCCGCGCCCGAGTTCCGTCGGCGTAAAGTTCCAAAAGCGTACACACCGTAATAGCTGCGCACACCGCGATGTCTTCTGCAAGCCTGGCATCTAAAGGTATTTCACCGAAGAGGACCGTATAAAATTTAGGAAGCTCCTGTTCCCTATCTACCCGGTAAAGCGGGTACTGGGGCGACGAGGGAAACCCGAGCATCGCCTCCACAAAAGGGAATCCGCGATGGTGAATACAGGTTCCCTCCGTATCAAAGGCGCGGGTGCCGATACCGCGAGAAGGTGCCGTATCGGCCGGGGAGTACAGCACGTTATGCGGCGAAAAATCTCCCGACGAGAGCATATAGACCTGCCCGCGGCTACGTTTAAACTGCTCGGGTACCGGCGGGCGTTTGAGGAAAAATGGCTGAGTAATGCGATGGAACCGGAAGATTAGTTCTTGGAGATCGTTTGTAGGTTCTTCGGCATCTTCGCTCCGTTCTGCTGGGAGATCGGGATATAGGCGTTGAAGCCCCTTCTTGGCAAGTTTCGGGGAGGGCATTGCCCCCGGGAACTGTGCCCTGCGGTCCGCCTTCGCGAGCGACGCGCGATATTGATCGACGGTGTCGTCAAAAATTCCTTGTCGGGCGAATTCACCCCATACTGCCGCGTAAGCCGCAAAAGCGCGTGCCGTATTGTTCTGGTTGAAAAGCTGCGTGGAGGTATCAGCTATGAGGGAGTTTGCAACGGGTACCGACCCTTCAAAAGCCACGTCTTCGAGTGCTAAGCAGCGTAGATCATCATCAACACCGTAGAGGGCAGGGTAGATATCTGGAACCATTTCATCGAGGGCAACCGCACCGTATTTTTCCCGAAGGTATCCAAAACCGCCTGCGTTAGTCGCCGAGTCTCCGCGGCGATAACGTTTTAAGATGACAGATTCGGGCTGCCAGGGTGTATGCGGGTTAGATCCATAGCGTACTCGCAGCACTACCGAGCGCATTCCGGTTGAGAGAATCGTCAGCGAGAAGGGAATCCGATCTCCGATAGCCGGTAGGGTTGCCGCCCACGAAAGCATCTTGAGAACACTGACCCGGAACGCCTCAGAATCGGCGGGGGAGTGCGTGGGCGCGGGATGGTATTCCGCGATGGCACGCTCAAGAATAGTCGCGAGGGGATCATCAGGATACTGGCCGGAAGAATTACTAAGGGATACCTGCATAGAGCCATTATCCACCATCCGCTACCCTAATGGCGTGAGCATGACCCTAAATGATTTTTCTGCTGAATCCGCAACGTCCGCTGAAACTCCCCGAACCTATGAAGTTCGCACCTTTGGCTGTCAAATGAACGTTCACGATTCTGAACGTATGTCTGGTTTGCTAGAAGCGAACGGGTATGTACGCGCCGCCGAGGGAGAAGAACCCGACCTCGTGGTGTTTAACACATGCGCGGTGCGCGAGAACGCTTCGAATCGTCTCTATGGACATTTGGGACAGTTGGCCTCCGTGAAGCGACGACACGAAGGCATGCAAATTGCTGTAGGCGGATGCTTGGCCCAAAAAGACCAAAACACTATTATCGAAAAAGCCCCCTGGGTAGATGTCGTGTTCGGCACCCACAATATTGGCTCGCTCCCCACACTCCTTGAACGCGCCCGTCACAATCACGAAGCGCAGGCGGAACTGCTCGAATCGCTTGAGGTGTTCCCCTCGACCCTACCCACGAAACGCGATCATGTGTACTCGGGCTGGGTGTCAATCTCCGTAGGATGTAACAACACTTGTACCTTCTGCATTGTGCCGTCACTGCGCGGTAAAGAGAAAGATCGCCGACCCGGCGATATCCTCGCTGAAGTTCAGGCGCTCGTTGATGACGGCGCGATCGAAGTAACTCTGCTGGGGCAGAACGTGAACTCCTACGGCGTGGAATTTGGGGATCGTCAGGCATTCTCCAAACTATTGCGCGCCTGCGGTGATATTGAGGGGCTGGAACGAGTACGGTTCACCTCACCGCATCCGGCTATGTTCACCGACGATGTGATAGAAGCGATGGCAGAAACCCCGAACGTCATGCCTGTTCTGCATATGCCGCTTCAATCGGGATCGGATAAGGTGCTCAAAGACATGCGCCGCTCATACCGATCCAAGAAATTCTTGGGTATTTTAGAGAAGGTGCGCGAGCGCATTCCGCATGCTGTCATTACCACCGATATTATTGTGGGATTCCCTGGTGAGAGCGAAGAAGACTTCCAGGATACGCTACGCGTGGTGGAGCAGGCCCGGTTCTCGTCAGCGTTTACCTTCCAGTACTCAATTCGCCCCGGCACCCCGGCGGCGACTATGGAAAACCAGATTCCAAAAGATATTGTGCAAGAGCGCTACGAACGCTTAGTGGCTCTGCAGGACCGTATCGCTGGTGAAGAGAATCGTAAACAGTTGGGTAAAACCGTTGAGCTGATGGTTGTCGCCGAGTCTGGGCGTAAAGCTCAGCAGACGCATCGTCTGGCGGGCCGCGGACCGGATCAGCGCCTCGTGCATTTCTCAGTACCTGCTGGGTGCGAAGAGCCTCGCCCCGGAGATATGGTGACCGTTCCTATCACTGAGGCAGGGTCATTCCATTTGATTTCAGATCCCACCGCTGAGCAGTATCAGCTTCGCCGCACCCGAGCCGGGGATGCCTGGGACCGTTCACAGGCTGAATCCTGCGGTGCCGGAACTACTCAGGCTTCGGGCGGTCCTGTGGGACTTGGCATGCCTACTATTGGGCCTAAGTCTTAGATACTGCGGGGCGTGCGTGTGGTCTTATATTATCTGTAGACCCGTACAATAGACCCATGACGTACCCCTTAGAGCCTCCTATTATCGCTATTGTCGGTGCCACCGGTACCGGTAAGAGTGCGCTCGCAACTGCTCTTGCCCGGCATCTTGGCGGTGAATGCGTAAACGCGGATTCCATGCAGTTCTATCGCGGTATGAATATCGGAACTGCCAAGATTACCGCTGAGGAAATGCGGGGGGTTCCTCACCATCTGCTCGATATTTTGGATATCACGCAGGAAGCTTCGGTAGCGGAATTTCAGCATCAGGCTCGGCAGCTCTTTGCAGATATTAGAGCGCGCGGTAAGTACCCTATTCTGGTGGGCGGATCCGGTCTCTACGTTCGGGCGGCTCTTGATAAACTCGAATTTCCCGGTACGGATTCGGCGGTTCGGACTCGGTTGGAGCAGGAAGCCACCCAGCAGGGGATCGGTGTTTTGCGTACACGCCTGGCTCAGGTCGATCCTGACTCTGCGGCGCGTGTTCACGACGGGCGGCGCGTTATCCGTGCCCTCGAAGTTTTTGAGGTGACGGGGCGTCCCTTTTCTGCCTTCATGCCAGTACGCGAATATGTCTCACCCGCCATACAGATTGGGCTGGATATGAATCGTAAGCGTCTGCACGAACGCCTGTACCGGCGGGTGGTGAACATGGCAGAATTAGGGCTTTTAGACGAAGTACGAACGCTGGAACAGCATGGTCTACGCGAGGGAAAGACCGCCTCACGTGCCATCGGGTACGCCCAGTTTTTGAAGGTTTTGGATGTGCAGTCCACCGACCCCGATTCCGTGTTGAGCGCGACGTATACTCTACACGATGCGATCGAAGACACCGCGACGGCAACCCGACAATTTGCGCGCCGTCAGATAACCTGGTTTCGCGGGGACGACCGCGTACACTGGTTTGACGCCGAATCGAAGAACCTGCTCAGCCAAGCGCTTGAGGCCGTGCATCAGGCGAGCCAAGGTTGTAAAGGACCGAAACACGCTTAGGCAGCGCATCCTCTGCGGTAAACCGGTAGAATTTACAGAGATTTAGTCACGAAGAACGAAGGGTAGAGAACGAGCATGACCGATGGCGTATCCACGTGGGGAGAACTAGCCGGGCGTACTCTGACAAAGGGGCATGGAACGGGTAATGACTTTATATTTCTGACCGATCCAGCCTCTGAGATCCCGCTCGATGCTGACCTCATCGCGCGTGTCTGCGATCGTCATTTTGGAATCGGTGCCGACGGCTTTATCCGTGCAGCGTATACCGAAAATTTCAGGACCGGGCAGAATATGCTGGAAGAGCATCCAGACGCTATCTGGTTTATGGATTACCGCAATGGTGACGGCTCGATCGCCGAAATGTGCGGGAATGGTGTGCGTGCCTTCGTCGATTACTTGCGTACTGAAGGAATGATTGACCTTGAGGTGGGTGAGACCGTCAAGATTGCTACGCGAGGCGGTGTCAAAATCGTGGCGCGCACCGAAGAAGGATATGCCATTGATATGGGTCCGTGGAGTTTTATCCATGGAGACACAGCACGCGAAAGTGGTGAAGATTCGCATGTTTCGGCGCGTGGACTGATGACTCCCCGAGCCGGTCTGTCGATTTCGATGGGTAACCCCCACACTGTGGTGATGCTGGGTCAGGAAGGCAAGTTGGACGGACTCGATCTGAACAGCCAGCCACAGGTAAATCCAGCACCGGAAAAAGGGACTAACGTTGAGTTTGTGGTTCCGGTTGATCTAGAAACGTCTGACGAGAATAAAAACGTTGGAGCCATCAGGATGCGCGTATACGAACGCGGCGTAGGTGAGACTCTATCCTGCGGGACTGGCGCATGCGCGGCTGCGGCGGCAACCCGTTTTTGGGGTGGCGAAGAGGCGCCCGATGAATGGCTGGTTCATGTTCCCGGCGGCACGCTCGCAGTAACCTTCGTTCTAGGCCCCGACGACCTCGAACACGTCGTTCTAGCAGGGCCAGCTCAGACGGTTGCCAAGATTGAGCTCCACTAACCCAGGATTTTTGAGAACTTATGCCTGTCAACCTTCTTCTGAAGTGAAGAAGTTGGCGGGCATTATCGAGTGAGCATCCACCTGAAGCCTTTAAGAACCTTTGGAAGAACGTACAACCTCCAAGATACGGAAACCCTTCGACATGGCATATCGAGATACCGAAAACTCGGGTCCAAAACGTTCGGTGAGCTGCGCATCCAGCCATTTTTGCAGGGAATCAGAACCCAAGTTCTTTTGAACGACCAGATAAGCCGCGCCGCCGGGGGCTAGCCGCGGAAGCCACGTGAGCAGAATATTGTGCAAAACCTCTTTACCCACGCGAATCGGAGGATTGGACCAGATAGTATCGAAACGTAACGTGGGATCTATCTCATCGGGGGTGCTCACCGAGACGTTATGCAACCCCAAAGCGCGGGCATTCTGTTCCGTAAGCGAAAGCGACCGGGAATTGACGTCAATCCCATAAACCTCAGATTGCGGAGCAAGCATAGCTAAAGATAACGCGATGGGTCCCCAGCCGCATCCAATATCGAGCATATATTTTCCGTGCGGCTCAGGTACCTGCGCGAAAAGAACCGCAGTTCCCTTGTCTATTCCCGAAGGACTAAAAATACCGTTCGCGGTCGTCACAGAAACCTGACGCCCCGCCAAGTCAACCTGAACCGTTCGAGGTTTGAACTCGGTTTCGGGAGACGAGGAAAAATAATGCTGTTCGCTCATGAATCCAGTGTACCCGGATGCGCTCCGCATCATCGCTGCTACGCTGATGCGCCCACAGCGAGAGATACCCGAAAACCGCGACAACTGTGGCATGCGACCGCTAAAATAGAGGAACATATGAAAATAACAAATACCTCTTTTTCCAGCGAAAAGTTGCCCAGTGATGAGCAGCTACGCCGAACCGTAGAACGAGTCCTGGGTCGTGCAGACGCAGCGGCACAGACCACTATCTACCCCGAAAGCACCGGTAGCACCGCACAACGCCGCGTGCTCGATACCCGTGCCCGAGAAATTTCCGATAATCAGCGGGAACACTCAGAATTTGACGGCGAGCAGGAAGACCTTGCCGAACGCCGCGCATTACGCCGAGTCGCCGGGCTTTCTACCGAGCTCGATGATGTGACCGAAGTCGAATACCGTCAGCTGCGCCTAGAACGCGTGGTTCTCGCCGGGCTATGGACCGAAGGGACCGTCGAAGATGCTGAGAACTCTCTGCGAGAACTCGCTGCACTCGCCGAAACCGCAGGATCTGAAGTGCTGGACGGGCTAGTTCAGCGCCGCCTCAAACCTGACCCCGGAACTTTTCTTGGCTCAGGAAAAGCCCTCGAACTCAAAGACATTGTTGAGGCAACCGGTGCTGATACCGTGATCGTCGATTCTGAATTAGCACCCTCACAACGACGAGCCCTCGAAGATATCGTCAAAGTCAAAGTGATCGATCGTACCGCCCTGATTCTAGACATCTTTGCTCAACACGCGAAATCTCGTGAAGGCAAAGCACAGGTCGAACTTGCCCAACTCGAATACATGCTTCCGCGTCTGCGCGGCTGGGGCGCATCCCTGTCACGCCAGGCAGGCGGGCGTGCAGCATCCGGTGAAGGCATTGGTTCACGCGGACCTGGTGAAACCAAAATTGAGATGGATCGCCGCCGTCTACGTGCCCGCATGGCAAAACTCAAGCGCGAAATAGCCGCTATGGCGCCCGCACGTGAGACAAAACGCCTAAGCCGTAAACGCAACAGGGTACCCTCGGTTGCTATCGCGGGGTATACGAACGCAGGTAAGTCGTCGTTGCTGAATCGTCTGACCGATGCCGGTGTTCTGGTGGAGAATGCTCTCTTCGCAACCCTGGATCCGACCGTGCGCAAAGCACAGACTCCGGACGGCATCGGCTATACACTTTCGGACACTGTAGGATTCGTGCGCTCGCTACCCACCCAGCTCGTGGAAGCATTCCGTTCCACGCTCGAAGAGGTAGCCGATGCAGACGTGATTCTGCATGTGGTAGACGCATCTCACCCAGACCCTGAGGGGCAGATTCGCGCCGTGCGTGAGGTTATCGCAGATTTAGATGCTCGCCGTATACCCGAGATTATTGTGCTCAATAAAGCGGATGCGGCTGATCCCTTTATCCTCGAACGCATGCGACAGCGCGAACCGAACCACGTCATCGTCTCGGCGCGCACAGGGGAGGGCATTGACGAACTCAAGCAGAAGATTGCGGATACAATTCCGCGGCCATCGCTTGAAGTTAAATTACTGATCCCCTACAACCACGGTGAAGTTATTTCCCGTCTTCATGCCTGGGACGCGGAGATTAAGAGCACTGCGTTTGTCTCAGATGGGACCTTTGTCACTGCTTTGGTGCGTGAGGATGTCGCCGCAGAACTCTCTGACTATGTGATCGATGGTGAGCTTCTTGAAGTGCTTGAACTGGAGCTTCAAGAGTCTGCATCTGAGCCCGAAGCTGTCTGTGAACTCGCGTGATGAGAGCGTGAGCGCCCGTGACCGATAATATTACTGCGCCCACCGGAATGGAGCTTGAAACTCTGCCCGGTGCAAAGCCCGTGTTAGATTTGCTCGATCGTGCGATTGAAAAAACGGGCGGGCAAAAACGCCTCGGGCAACGTAGGATGGCAGCCCATGTTGCGCAAGCTTTCGACCTTGAGCGGCATCTCCTCGTGCAGGCAGGCACCGGAACCGGTAAATCCCTCGGGTATTTGGTGCCAGCCCTGCACCATGCGGGTGCAAGTACAAAACCCATTATCGTGGCGACCGCAACCCTGGCCCTCCAAGCGCAGATCGTAAAACGAGACCTTCCAAAACTTATGGAGGCGCTCTCTTCTGAGCCCGAATCTGAAACTCAGGTCGCAATCCTCAAGGGCAGGAACAACTATCTATGCCTGCACAAACTCGACGGCGGATATCCCGAAGAGGAACCCGATACTCTCTTCGACATGCCTCAGCATAGTACGTCTCGCATCGGTGAAGAGGTGCTGCGGCTCAGGTCATGGGCGGAACGAACCGAAACCGGTGACCGCGACGAGCTTAAACCCGGTGTATCGGATCGTGCCTGGGCGCAGGTATCCGTGAGCGCCTCAGAGTGTTTGGGAAAACGCTGCCCCCTCGTTGAGGAGTGCTTTAGTGAGCGGGCGCGCCAAGAAGCATATGAAGCCGATCTCGTGATTACTAATCATGCGCTGCTTGCCATCAACGCTTTTGAAGGTCTAGGTGTACTTCCCGAACACGATATCGCTATTATTGACGAGGCGCATGAGCTCGCAGACCGCGTGACCGGCGCGGTGACGGATTCCCTTTCTGCTTCCTTAATTAGGCGTGCCGCTCGCGATATCCGCAAGAACTCCAAAGCAGACTCCAGCGCGCTTGAACAAGCCGCCGGTTCTTTAGAAACCGCATGTGAAGGTGTTTCTGAGGGCTTGATAGAAAGGCTCGAAGGGCGACTTCTGAATGCACTCGCGGCTGTAGCCGATGCCGCACGGGCGGCGCTTTCCGACTCTAAGAGCGACAATAAAGAGGCGGATGCCGGGCTTCAGATGGCTCGTTCACGTGTCTCTGAGGTACACGATGCCGCAACGCGCATGCTGGAGTCTACCGAACATCGCGAAGTGCTGTGGTTATCACGCCAGGGCGGTTGGGAAAACGGACGATATACCGCAGCTTCCGATCAGGATCCCGCCACACTCCACGTTGCTCCTTTGAATATCGGAAGCCGTTTACGTGAGGGGCTTTTTGAGGATCGTACCGTTATTCTTACGAGCGCAACGCTTACTGTGGGGGAATCCTTCGATGCAGTAGCCGGCTCCCTGGGACTGGCTGGGCCGCAGGCTCCGCGCTGGGAAGGTCTTGATGTGGGCTCTCCTTTTGATTATCCACGGCAGGGAATTCTGTACGTGGCTTCCGATTTGCCCAAACCGAGCTTTGGCGTGAATCCTCAGCAGCTCGAACGATTACGCGAATTATGTGAAGCTTCTGGTGGTGGGGTTCTGGGGTTATTCTCGTCGAAGCGAGGTGCCGAGCAGGCGGCTGAATATGTACGTCAGCACACGGATTTGAATATTCTCTTGCAGGGAGAGTCCTCATTGCGGGCTCTTGTCGAGGAGTTTACTGAAGATATAAATTCTTGTCTTTTCGGCACCATGAGCCTTTGGCAGGGAGTGGATGTTCCCGGGGATTCCTGTCGCCTGGTACTGATAGACCGTATACCGTTCCCGCGCCCAGACGATCCTCTCGCTCAAGCGCGTACCCGTGCCGTGGCAGAAAAAGGCGGGAATGGGTTTATGGCTGTTTCGGCATATCATGCGGCAATCCGCATGTCTCAGGGAGCAGGGCGATTGATACGTTCCGTCCACGATCGCGGGGTAGTGGCGATCCTTGACTCTAGGCTGGCGACTCAGCGATACGGTGGGTACCTGATGCGGGCGATGCCTAACCTTTGGACCACCCAGGATAAGAATGTTGTTTTGGGTGCTTTAGAACGGCTCTATCAGAGTATTGACTAAAAGCAATAAGATACGCGGGCTTAATGCACGTCGTATTCCGGTACTGGTGCCGAGACATAAACGTAGCGAAGCGTCCATAGATGTAATGTGAGAAAGGGAGGGTACCGTTCGACGGTACCCTCCCTGATGTATTGTGCGCTTATGGCTGCCTATAGTAATTAGTTAGTCTATCGGGGCAACTCGGATACGGTTCCCATCTAGATCACTTGCTACGAAAGTCATCCCAAATACATCACGATGGGGCTCTTCCAATATGACAACCCCTTGTTCCACCCAGGCTTGGTACTGCGTGAGGATTTCTGCATCGGAGCCTTTGAGATTTATACATACCTCAGACGTACGTGTTGAAGTTTCATGAAGAGTATTGCTTGCTCCGGTCCACAACGCTAGCGAGACTCCCGGCGCTAAATCCATGGTGACATAGCGTGGTGAGGTAAAACTGACCTCAAGATTTAGAATGCTCGTATAGAAGGACACTGAGGCCTCAATATCCGATACATAGACAATAAAAACGATCTCACGGTCAATCATTGTGCTGTTGTTCCTTCTGGACATGAGACGGTTGAATACGCAGGAACGGAACCTCTAGTGTTGTGTCTTTTGAGAAAAACGCGCGCAGTTCAGAAGGTCCCTGTTAGATGCTTCGCAGAACAGAAACTACTTTACCCATCACCGTGGCGCGGTCGCCGAGTATGGGCTCATATTGGGAATTTCGGGGGAGTAGCCAGGTATGACCATCTACTTGGCGGAATACTTTGACGGTCGCTTCGTCGTCAAGAAGAGCCGCAACAATGTCTCCATTATCGGCGGTGTGTTGTTCACGTACAACAACCCAGTCACCGTCGCATATGGCGGCGTCAATCATCGAATCCCCTTTGACGCGAAGCATGAAGAGCTTCCCGCTGCCCACGAGCTGGCGGGGGAGAGAGAGAACATCCTCAACGGATTGCTCAGCCGTAATAGGACCACCAGCAGCAATGCGACCTACGAGGGGCACGGGAACCATATCCTCATCGCTCACCTCAAATGTAGGCAGCTCCGGAAAATGGGCTGAAGCGCCCTCAGACTCTATATCGTCAAGAATCTCGATGGCACGCGGTAGTTTTGGATCGCGGCGAATATATCCCATCTTCTCAAGACGACCGAGCTGATGAGTCACCGAAGAAAGTGAAGCCAATCCAACGATATCGCCAATCTGACGCATCGAAGGGGGATATCCCTTCTGCTCGATTTCTGTACGAATCGCATCCAAAATTTTCTGCTGACGTGGAGTCAGCGGAGGGCGCTGAGCTTCGGGTGTCATGCGGAGCCTTCTTTCTAACTATTTGCGCACGCTATGGTTCCTAGAACATTGACTGGATCCAGGTAGGCATAACGATGAACCGTCTCGTTCTCAGTCTAAAGCATCAGAGGGAAAACTTCAAACAAATATTCTATGCAAGCCGAATCTGATCGAAGAAATATTTAGTAACTTTCTACTAGACTATCGAAACTAGATTCGATATAGTTGGTGTCTACGGAAGACATATTCGATAAAAGTTGAGGTCTTTCGGTGAGATGTTCTAGTTCAAGCTCTTGCTGTGCAGGGGTTATCGGTCTTCGAAGTACTTCGGTATTTCTAGAGCATCCTGAAAGAATCCGAAAGCAAAATATGTGCTTTCTGCAGGAATATGAACTCATACCAACCGCATTATGAGCATTGAGAATGGTGTGTAACGGCGAGGATATGAACTTGTCACACACCAGAGGAAAGGAAAATACTATGGCAACGGCTGCTTCTTCCTCCCGGATTCCGGCGGGGTTAACCGTCATTCACCCGGCTCGTGTTCGTCAGGGCTCTTATCGAGCACGTACACACTATGCTTCACCGAGCCGTTCCCGTGTGCCTCATCCTCATCCTCGACTGACTTTTTCTCAAGTACAAGCTGTATACGAAACTTCATTCTCGGCTACACCACAGAAAGTGAACGTCACATCTTCCTCTCAGACTCAGCAGAGCGTAAACGGTAAAACATCAAGCGGACAGCGGCGGGTTCCAGAAAAACTTAAAGGTGTGCCGGTGGTTAATATGCGCAATCCCTCATTTTTCACACGTGCTATGCATTGCTCTAGGGCTCTGAAAAATTGGGTTTTTGGCATTCCGCTGATAACGCTGGCGGCCCTTGTCGTTCTTGGGGCGCTCATTCTTATATCGCCGCATACAGCAAACGCTGGAAATAATTCTCAAGGCGCAGGAACCCGGTACGTGACCGTTCAATCTGGAGATACGCTCTGGGATATTGCACAAGAGGTAGACCCGAAGACTGATCCACGCGACACCATGGTGCAGATCAGTAAACTTAATGATCTGCAGGGTTCAACTGTCAAAGTTGGGCAGCGTCTAGAAGTCCCAAATGTGCGATAGCAGTCATAGTTGCTATCTAGAAAACGTGACTGGATGTGCGCTTATTATAACTGTTCCGCATTCTTTGTTCTCATGACTAATTTGCGACTGGTGGCTTTGAAAGGGACCTATATCGCGTAGGGCCCTTTTATGGACATATGATGCTCAATACAGGCGACGTAACATGCGGTATGCGATGATAGCGTGAGATTAGGGGCAGAAACCTTGGAGTTTGTACCCTAGAATACATGACATTTGTATGCTCGCCCGGTTGCTCGTCTGGAATCCGGTGGGAGCGGAACTAAGGAGTCTCTATGCCCACACGTCCCACCGTAGCTATACTTGGTGAATTTGGCACATATAGCGAGCTCCAGCAAGCGTGCGAGCGCGTCGGTGCCCAAGCGTTCGTTACCACAGATCTCAATTCTCTACGAGACGCTGATGGTATGGTGATTGCTGGCCATAAGAAATCTCTCGAAACATACGAGGCTGTGCGGAAACTCCACGGTGATCGGGTGCTTGGCAGGCGTGTTGCAGGCGGCCGTCCTGTCCTTGTTGCGGGGGCTGGTTTTGGGATGCTGTTTGAAGTTATCCGAACCGTGAACCCAGATCTTGGAGACCTTGATATTTCTGCATTGGGAGAGTGGCCGGGTGCTGCACAAGCTCTGGCCACCGCTGGGGCTCATCCAGGACACTATAGGGTTGAGGCTGCTGCGTCCAGTAAATTTTTACAGGATCTTCCTGAACCCTTGAATTTCAAGGCAGAGGATGCCGTGTTTACCTGGGATTTTGACCAGAGTATAGACTATATGGAGCCGCCTGCTGTCAGTTGGACTGATGCAGATCCGCGTTATATTGCAGCTGTCGAGAACGGTCCTCTCACAGCAATTCAATTTTGTCCGGTAGCTTCGGGTGCTGCAGGTGAAGAATTTCTTCGCCGCTGGGTTGCGCATCTTCCCGTCATGAACCGTTTGTAGCATCATAAATTTTACGAAAAACTGCGAAGGAGCATCACATGTCACCTCTATACTCCGGACTTATTCTTATGACTGTTGGGGCATTCTTTGCCGGTGGGGGTATATCTTTCCGTAAACAGGGCATATCTCTTGGCGCGCAGATTGTGCTGTGGATTATTGCTTTAGCCCTCTTTGGGTACGGGGCATATGTAACTTTCGTATACGGGTCACAGGGATAAGAATATGGGTACTCTAGAACTTCTTCCCGCAGTCGATATTGCTCAGGGGCGTGCAGTGCGTCCCGTAGGCGGTCGCCTCTCCCAACAGAGTGAGGGTACAGATCCAGTGGAAGCGGCTCTATCGTGGCGCCGCGCGGGGGCACGATGGATTCACCTTGTTGATCTGGATATGGCGTTTGGTCGTGGTAACAACACCCGCATCCTTCGAGAGGTTATTGATCGAGTTCGTGCGACAGCTCAGAATCCTATCAAAATACAGGTCAGTGGCGGTGTTAAAGATGAACGTTCTTTGGAATTCGCCTTGAGTCTTGAACCCGATCGCATCAATGTGACGTCGGCGGCGCTGCAGCATCCGGCATGGTTAGAGAAAACACTAGGGCACTATGGTGAGCGGATAGCTCTGGGTTTGGACGCTCGCAACGGAACCGTTGTAGCACGTGGGACCGAATGGTGTGGCGATTCCGTGCATAACACAGTGCGATGGCTGCAAACTGCGGGAGCATGCCGGTATATTGTGACAGATGTAAGCCGAGATGGTGCTCTCTCAGGGCCTGGGCTACAGCTGCTTCGTGAAGTTCTCAGTCTCACTGAGCATCCCGTTGTGGCTTCGGGAGGTGTTGCTTCTCTGGAAGATATTCGCACTCTTCGTGCGCTGACGAATCAGGGCTTGGAAGGTCTTGTCCTAGGGAAGGCACTGTACGTCGGCAATTTTACTTTTGAGGAGGCTCTTAAGGCGGCTAATGATGATGCCTCATAACCCACAAGAACAACGGAATCTGTCTGAACCCCAAAAGCGTGCAGCTGCACGGCGCGCGTTGCCAGAGCATATTGCGGCTCAATTGCGCAGCGCTGGGAGGCAAACTGATACTGGCGGACAGCCCTGGAAAGGGAGGAACCTAGGAGAGGGAACGTCACAAACCCATCAATACTATGGAGACGATGGCTTGACGAACCCAGATTTAGCGCGGGTTCTGACCTCTTTTGAAGCTGATGAAGTTGATGAGGCAACAGTTGTTGAAGCGTTGAGTGAAGTGCGAATATTTGCTCCGATTGTTGCTCAGCTTTCACAAGCTCATATAACCCATGATGGTCTGGTATCTGATAAAGAAGCTGACATGGCATTAGTCAGCCTGCAGGCTCCCGACGGTCGAAAAGCTCTTCCTGTTTTTACGAGTGTTGATGCTTTGACGCAGTGGCACCCACAGGCTCGCCCGGTTGCAGCCTCTATGCGTAAAACGGCATTGAGTGCTGTGGAAGATGATAACCAACTCATTGTTGTGAATCCTGGTCAGAACCTCACCTTTGTGGTACGTCGCCCCGCTGTTTGGTCTTTGGCGCAGGGGAAACCGTGGATCCCTTCGTATCTCAACGACGAGGTACTAAATGAACTAAAACGCCTTATCTCTACACAACCCGCTCTGGTAGATATTCAGTGTGATACTGGTGATGGCGTACAGGCACGCACAGGCACGGGGAAGATCCTAAGGGGCGGAGGTGCCGGTCCTGAACTTGCGATTAAACTTGCTGTTCTTCCCGGACTTACCCGCGAACAGCTCAATATGGTAATTCAGGATTTTCAGCGGAGTTTGGCGAGCAGCGACCTTATGTCACAGGTGGTTGATTCTGTGCAGATTAAGCTTCTTTCTGCTTCATAGATTTGTGTAGGCTCAGTTGATGATGTCTTGGTGAACTTTAGAGAGTGTGAGATTCTAGAACCATGAGTAATATGACGAATAGTTTTCAATTTGGCGCATCATCAAATGAATCTGTACCTGTACACGGCGGTACAGAGCTAACTGATGAACAAATGCATGCCGTTAGTGAACAGATGCGGGATATTGCCGATGTGCCAGCCGTTGAGATTATCGGTGCTGCGGCTGTCCATCTCATGAGCGCTGCAGCCGTCAAATGCGGTCTGGCTGCCGAAGATAATGCTGCGGAGTTACAGGACTTGGATGAGGCACGCAAACTTATTACTGCATTGGCGGGGTTTGTGACGGCGGCGGCTCCAGAAATTGGTTCGCAGCATGCCGCCCCGCTGCGTGATGGGCTGCGGACGTTACAGCTGGCGTTCCGGGAAGCATCGTCAATCCCAGATGAGCCGGGGCAGGGACCTGGAGAGAAATTTACCGGTCCTGTGTACTAATTCTGCGTGCTGAAGTACCTTGAACGATCCGTGAATGTAAATCTTCATATGTTCGCCACACAGGCTTTCAGATAAGATTTTGCCTTGTGCGGGGTAGCGTAATGCGCATAGTCGTAGCTGCCCCTCACGGCAGGTTTACTGGGCTGACTGACCGGCTTCACAGGGATAAAACGGGAATATAACGAAGAAGGTTATCCTTCTTGGCATTTTCTTGTGAATTAGCTATAAACCCGGTAGACTAGTGTACTGTTTGCAAGTGGAGTATACTCCCACCCGCATCCGCCCGCATATGGTATGAGGCAGACGGGTTAGATAACCGAATTTTCGGTATTCGATGTGTGCCTTCGCTTGTAAACGGCGAGGGCTTTTTTTAGTGCTCGCCACGGATAATATTCACGGGGAAACCCACAGAGCACAGGAGCTACTCATTAGCGAACCACGCATAAACGATCGTATCCGCGTTCCGGAGGTCCGACTTGTTGGCCCCGGTGGCGAGCAGGTAGGCGTTGTTCCTCTTAAAGATGCCTTGCGTCTTGCTGAGGATGCCGAACTCGACCTTGTCGAGGTTGCCCCGAACGCGAAACCGCCCGTTTGTAAGCTCATGGACTACGGTAAGTACAAGTACGAAGCTGCGGTCAAGGCTCGTGAATCCCGCAAGAAACAGGTTAACGCCGTTCTGAAGGAAATCCGTTTCCGGCTGAAGATTGATACCCATGACTATGAAACCAAGGTTGGGCACGCTCGTCGTTTCTTGACCGGTGGGGATAAAGTCAAGGCCATGATTCAGTTCCGAGGTCGTGAACAGCAGCGCCCCGAGATGGGTGTGCGTCTGCTTGAGCGTTTGGCAGAAGAACTGGCTGAGGTGAGCACTATTGAGTCTCGTCCTCGTCAGGATGGACGCAACATGGTGATGGTTCTGGCACCGCTTCGCGGTAAAGCAGAAGTGCGCCGTGGACAGAACTCAGGCAACCGCAAGGGTCGCGAGCGTCTCGACACGACTATGGCGAAGCCCGTTAGTAACTCATTGGCAGATGCTATGCCTGCCGAGTTGAAAGCTCAGGCTTCAGCCGAGTAATAGAGCCGAAACACAGCTTGGGGGCGCCCCTCGTTGAGGTGGCGTCCTTGAACTTTGGGTTCGGTGCGGCGGGTTAATCCCCGATCGTAATTCGTCCTTGGGGGAGGGCACTCTTCCCCCTCAAGCTACTCCGCTCGCGCGGGGATGAATGTAAGGAGAACGGCAGCTATGCCGAAGCAGAAGACCCACTCTGGTGCTAAGAAGCGCTTCAAGCTCACCGGTAGCGGCAAGGTTAAGCGCCAGCAGGCGAACCGCCGCCACTACCTGGAGCACAAGTCCTCTCGTTTGACCCGTCGTCTGGCATCCGACCAGATTGTTACTGGTGGCCAGGCAAAGGTTGTTAAGAAGATGCTGGGTAAGTAAGCTACGCTTACAATTCGCCTAGAGAAGCGGGAAAACCGCACCATAGACCAAGACTCGCTCCTGCACGGTATAACATGATGGCCGTTCAGGACATAAAAGACGAAGGAGACACACGTGGCACGTGTGAAGCGCGCGGTTAACGCGCACAAGAAGCGCCGTACTATTCTCGATCGTGCATCCGGTTACCGCGGTCAGCGTTCGCGCCTGTACCGTAAGGCTAAGGAGCAGGTCACCCACTCGCTCGTATACAGTTACGACCACCGTCGTAAGAAGAAGGGCGATTTCCGTCGCCTCTGGATTCAGCGTATTAACGCTGCATCCCGTGCACAGGGGTTGACCTATAACCGCTTCATTCAGGGCCTTAAAGCTGCCGGTGTTGAGGTTGATCGCCGTATGCTGGCTGAGCTCGCTGTGAACGAGCCAGCAGCTTTCAACGCTCTGGTTGAGATCGCTAAGAAGAACCTACCTGAGGATACCTCGGCTCCTAAAGCGTAACTGAGAGCCAGGTAATACCTGCAGCAGTGCAGGTATTAAAGCGTAAACGGTCGCCGTGTCTCATGACGGCGACCGTTTTTTACTTACATAGAAATCCTGTAAAACGCAGCCCCACTTTAGTGTGCGCGGGGGAGCGCATCGGTTACCTTTTGCCTGTACCCTTAAAGGGTGAATTTTCTAGAACGCATAAGTTCCCCAACCGTGATGTCGAATCCGTATGCTGATCGTGTACGTGACATCGCCAAGCTGAGCACTCGTCGTGGTCGTACCAAGAAAAAACAGTTCATGGTCGAAGGACCCCAAGCCGTGCGTGAGGCACTGAAAGCTCATCTGCAATCGCCGGTGTTAGACGCCGTGTACGTTACGGAAAGTGCTTATGAGCGTCACCCCGATATTGCTGAACTTCTGGAACAAGCGCACGGTACCCCTACACCTGAGGAAGGCCGCCGTGTCTTTATGCGTGTCGTGACCGATGAAGTCTTGGCGGCTATGGCGGATTCCGTAACCCCGCAAGGTATTATTGCCATTTCGTTCATGGTGGATACTTCGTTCTCTGTCTTATGGGGTGAAAACGCTCTCAACCCTAAACTTATCGCTGTACTATCCAGGATTCAGGACCCTGGGAATGCGGGTACTATTCTGCGTGTGGCGGATGCGGCAGGGGCCGATCTCGTTATCACCACGAAGGGGGCAGTTGATCTTTATAACCCCAAGACAGTACGTTCAACGGCAGGTTCTCTCTTTCACGTTCCCATTATTCAAGGTGTTGAGCTGGAAGAATTTGCCGAGGATGTAAAATCTCAGGGAACCGTTGTGCTTGCCGCCGATGGGTACGGTACTGTAAATCTTCAAGACCTTATTGACCACGCGGCAGTTCTTCGCGCTGGTCTTGACAGTGAAGCTCCGGCGGGGGTAAAAGGTGCGTTTGACCTTTCTCGTCCTACTATATGGCTTTTTGGAAATGAAGCTCAAGGGCTTAGTGCTGAGGAGAAATCTGCGGCTACGATGCGCATTGCAGTTCCAGTGTACGGCGCGGCTGAATCGCTGAATGTGGGTACTGCTGCAGCGATATGCCTCTATGCTTCGGCAATGGCACAACACCAGACTCGATAGCTTCCGGACCTATTGGCTCACTAAAATAAGAACTTTTGAAACACAGACATGTATTGGAGAAAGAATGTCCGCTCATTCTGGTCACACCGGATCAGGCGCAATTTTTGCGGCTTTAGGCGCGAACCTAGGCATTGCGGTTCTTAAGTTTATTGCCTACCTTCTGACCCGTTCATCTTCAATGTTGGCCGAGGCTATTCACTCGGTGGCAGACTCGGGTAACCAGTTACTTCTGCTGGTAGGCGGCAAAGTAGCGCAAAAAGAAGCAGACGAAGAGCACCCTTTTGGTTACGGGCGTAACCGCTATATCTATGCCTTCATCGTATCTATTATTATCTTCGCGCTTGGCGGCCTCTTCGCTCTCTACGAGGGGTACGAGAAATGGCATGACCCTCACGGAATTACGGAGTGGCAGTGGGTACCGGTTGCGGTACTTGTAGGTTCTATTCTCCTGGAAGGTAACTCATTCCGCGTTGCTATTAAAGAATCGCGCGAGATAAAAGGACAGCAGAGCTGGCTTCGTTTCTTACGTACCTCAAAGAATCCGGAGCTTCCGGTACTTCTACTGGAGGATGCGGGCGCACTTTTTGGCTTGGTCTTGGCTCTTTTCGGTGTGTCGATGACTTTGCTGACCGACAACGGTCTGTGGGATGCCGCCGGAACTTTGGCTATCGGTATACTTCTGGTTTTTATTGCTATATTCCTTGCTTCTGAGATGAAGTCTTTGATTCTGGGGGAGGCTGCTTCCCCGGAGGATCTCGCGAAAATTCGTGCTGCAATCGAAAACGGGGATCAGGGTCGTGTTATTCATATTAAGACTGTGCATCTGGGACCTGAAGAGATTTTAGTTGCGGCTAAGATCCGCATTCATGATGCTGATACGGGAATTACCGTTGCGAATGAGATCGACAAAACTGAAGAACGTATTCGTGAGGCGGTACCGGCGGCACGCGTTATATATCTGGAACCGGATGTTTACCGTCCCGAAGCGCAGGACTCCACGAGCGTATCCCATTAGCCGGTAGAAAGCCCGGACTTATAGATCTTCTTGGTCTGCTGGAATGCTTATTCTCGAAAGGAACAGATGTCGGAATATTCCGTTCAAGTGGTGGGTGCTGCTATTGTAGACAGCCTTGAATCACCCTCTTGGATGCTTGTTGCGCAGCGGTCTGCGCCCGAATCCCTTGCGGGTTTATGGGAGTTTCCGGGTGGCAAGGTTGAGCCGGGGGAATCTTGCGAGCAGGCGCTGGAACGTGAACTGATGGAAGAACTTGGTGTGAGCGTACATCTTGGTTCTGAGGTACAGGGAGATCATCCGCAAGGCTGGGTCTTAAACGAGAAGGCTGCTATGCGGGTGTTCCTTGTCGAGATTAGCAGGGGTGAGCCTTTACCACTCCAAGATCATCGTGAACTTCGATGGGTTTCGGTGAAGAAGCAGAGCGGTCAAGATATTCTTGATTTACCCTGGATTCCTGCCGACTTGCCTATAGTGCGGGAGCTGCTGAGCATACTCCATCAGAGCTGAAATATAACGGTGCGTCTTGTGAGGCATTTCCAGAGCGTAAAGGCATAAGTATCCGTTATTTCTGTAAAAAATGAAAGGTTAACGGATATTTCTTTCTGAACAAGCGTTGGGTCCCTTGTTATTATGCAGACATTCTGTAGGTAAACTATGCCTATCCCAACACTACACTTATGGTGTGCTAAGTCTCACACGATCCTGATGGGGCGTGTAACCCAGGGAACCTTTAGAGTTAAATTAAAGAAAAGAAATTTTGTCTAATCTAACGTGGTGACGAATTATGGGTCTTGATGCACAATCATGGGGAATATTCATTGGTAACTTCCTCATCGGTTTACGGGAAGGGCTAGAAGCCGCGCTTGTCGTGGGTATCCTTATTGCCTATGTGCACAAGACCAAGCGTAATCACCTTCTCCCACCTATTTGGATTGGCGTTGCAGCCGCCATCGCTGTTTCGCTCATCTTCGGAGCAATCCTGACCTTTGGACCTGAAACGCTGACCTTTGAAGCCCAAGAAGCCATCGGCGGTTCCCTCTCGATTATTGCGGTTGGATTTGTCACCTGGATGGTGTTCTGGATGGCGGAAAACGCTCGCGCCCTCTCTGCAGAACTTCACGGAAAACTTGATGCGGTTCAAACTAGCTCATGGGCCGTGATAGTTCTTGCGACTCTCTCGGTAGGGCGTGAAGGTCTTGAAACCACGCTCTTTATCTGGTCTGCCACTCGCGCCGCTACCCAAGGTACTGAGATTAGTACGGTGCTTCCCGTCATTGGTGCCATTGTTGGTATCTTGACGGCAGTACTCATCGCGTGGGCTATGATGCGCGGCGTTATGAAGATCAACCTTGCGAAGTTCTTCACCTGGACCGGCGCCTTCCTCATTATTATTGCCGCTGGTGTGCTCTCCTATGGTATTCACGATCTACAGGAAGCACGGATACTGCCGGGACTGAACAATATAGCATTCGCTTCTCAAGACTTTATCGAACCGGGCGGTTTCCTTGCCACGATCCTGAAAGCAGTCTTTAACCTTTCAACCACTACCACGTGGGTCGAGGCTATAGCGTGGGTGCTGTACGTGGGTATCGTTATGCCCCTCTTCTTCTGGAAACAAAAGCGAGGTCATACCCCTTCGCGTAAAGCTGCTGATGCGCCTCAAGCATCTGGCATGGTGCACGTATCGAAGGTGGCTAATAAAATCACTGGTGAAACTGCTTCTTCCTCCAACTCTGCAGGTATTAAGACCCCTACTTCCGATGCCGGATAACTGATTTTTCATATTTCTCTGTCCCCGAACAAAGGAAAACACAATGCGAAAGTCCCTATACTCCGCAGGTGCCCTGCTGTCAGTCGGCGCTATTGCGCTGACCGGGTGCACGCCCAATAGCGCGAATAACGCCTCAGGTGGTTCTGGCGGAACCGCTGACGGTTCTATCTCGGTTACTTCAACCGATACCGAGTGCAAGCTTTCTGCCACCGAAGTTAAAGCTGGTAAGGCTACCTTCAAGGTAAAGAACGAAGGCTCGAAAGTGACCGAGTTCTACGTACTAGGCTCCGATGGACTGCGCATTATTTCTGAGGTCGAAAACATTGGTCCCAACCTTTCTCGTGATCTCACTGTTGAACTTCCTGAAGGCTCGTATAAGACAGCCTGCAAGCCCGGTATGGTTGGCGACGGCATCAAGGGTGATCTTAAAGTTGTCAAGAACGAGAGCGCTCAGCCCATCTCTGCTGATGAGCAGGCTATGCGCGATACCGCAGTTACGCAATACTCTTCATACGTGAAAGACCAGGTCGAGGCGCTTAAAACCGATACTGACGAGTTCGCCAAGCTCTACCAAGAAGGCAAGAACGACGAGGCAAAGGCTAAGTACGCGGCGGCCCGTATACATTACGAGCGCATCGAGCCCATTGCGGAAAGCTACGGTGAGACCCTAGACCTCAAGCTGGATGCGCGTGAAACCGACCTTGAAGAAGGTAAGATTCAGGAGTGGACCGGTTGGCACAAGATCGAGAAAGACTTGTGGCAGCCTAAGGCAGATGCCAACGACGGAAAAGAATACAAGCCGCTTACCACTGAAGAACGTAAACAAGTCAGCGAAACGCTCGTGAAGGACACCCAAGAGCTGTACGATTACGTGCATTCGGATAAGTTTAAGCTTGATGCTTTCCAGATCTCCAATGGTGCGAAAGAGCTCTTGGACGAGGTTGTCAACACCAAACTGACCGGTGAGGAAGAGAACTGGTCACACACTGACCTCTCCGATTTCCAGGGTAACGTAGATGGTGCGAAGGTGGACTACGAAAACCTTCTGCCGATTCTGCAGAAGAAGAACCCTGAGCTTGCCAAGACTCTGCAAGAGAAATTCGACGCCGTGCAGAAGATCCTGGATAAGTACAAGCAGGGCGACGGTTTCAAGCCCTATGACGAGCTGAGCAAAGAAGAAGTCCGTGAGCTCTCCGATGCCGTGACTGCGCTCGCAGAGCCTGTCTCGCAGATGACTGAGACCGTGGCAGGCGGTGAGTCCGCTGAGGGCAAGAGCGATGATACTTCTTCTTCGAAGCCGGCTGCGTCATCTGAGTCCTCCGCTGGAGCTTCGCAGGATGCTTCCGAGCCAGCGGCAGGTACCTCATCGGCAACAGCTAAGTAACGTATCAGCATTTCAACGTACAGATCCTGATCACACAGGGGATTGATGACGTTGAGAGATGCTGCCTCTAGACGCTGAGCCGTCCGTGAGTGTTTCTACATTCGCGAGATAACTGCGGATACAGAGACGCTTGCGGGCGGTCGGTTCTCAAATACTCAACTGATACACAGTTGTCATATAATCTCCAAAATATATAGGGAGAATATCTCATGCGTGAAAAAAAGACACCCACGACACAGATTCAGCAATCCCACACTGCTGACCAGTCAGACGTATCTCGTGGTACCAGTCGACGGACTCTGATGACGGGCGCAGGTATAGCGGCTGCCTCTGTGGCAACTGTAGGCGCTCTTGCCGGATGTTCCGCAGAAGACCAAAAAAATGCCGAGGCCTCGGGTAAGTCTGCTGTTAAAGACTCATATTCTTTCTTTGGTGAGCATCAGAGTGGTATCTCGACAGATGCCCAAGACCGCATGTATTTTGCGGCTCTCACTCTTAAAACCACATCGAAGGATGAGATCAAGAAGCTTTTTAAAGAATGGTCAGAAGCATCGCGTAAACTCATGGCGGGAGAAATCGTGGGGGAGGACTCCTCCTATGAAGCACCTCCAAAAGATACCGGCGAAGCTATGGACCTTTCTGCTGGGCATCTAACTATCACCTTTGGCTTGGGACGATCGTTTTTCGTGGATTCAGAAGGCAAAGATACGTACGGGTTTAAAGATAAACTTCCGCCCGCCTTGGTAGATATTCCCAAGATGGCGGGAGATGTCATAGAGCCCGAGCGAAGCGGTGGCGATCTGTGTATTCAAGCCTGCGCTGATGATCCTCAGGTAGCTTTTCACGCCATCCGAAACCTGGTGCGTATTGCGGCGGGTCGTGCCGTCGTGGCGTGGAGCCAGCTCGGATTTGGGCGTACCGCATCCACGTCAAGTACGCAGGATACCCCGCGCAACCTCTTCGGGTTCAAAGACGGTACCAACAATATTAAGGTTCAGAATCCAGAGTTGTTGGAAAAGCATGTCTGGGCTTCAAAATCTAATTCGGAGGGGCACCCCGAATGGATGGATGGCGGTACCTACCTTGCGGCACGTCGCATCCGCATGATTATCGAGACATGGGACCGCTCCCGGCTACGGGAACAAGAAGAAATCGTGGGGCGCACCAAAGTAACAGGCGCGCCGCTGTCAGGCGGTGAAGAATTTACCGCTCCAGATTTTAATATGAAGGGCAAATACGGTCCCATTATTCCCGATGATTCGCATATGCGCCTGATGCATCCAGACCAAAACAACGGGGTGCAGATACTTCGTCGTGGGTATAACTACACGGATGGCTCTGACGGGCTGGGGCACCTGGATGCCGGTCTCTTCTTTATCGCTTTTATCTGTGACCCTCGCACGCATTTTATTCCTTTGCTCAGTACCATGACGGCATCGGATGCTATGAGTGAGTATCTGCGGCATACCGGGAGCGCGGTCTTCGCTATTCCGGCAGGAGTTAAAGACGAGAACGATTTTATAGCATCAAAACTTTTTAACTAAGCTTCGTATTCAACCTTTAGCGGCTGGTCTACGTTCATATAGCGGACGTTGGCCAGCCGCTATGCGTCATATTGTGGAAATTTAATTTGTTTCCGTAAGCCCTCAGGGTACTATTGAGCTAGAAATCACATATACATCGTGGGAGACAATGATGACTACTCCAGCACCTCAGTACGATCCGAACACTTTTAGACGTGATTCAGCCCCCTCGGATACTCAAGCGATTTACATCCAAGAAGGCGGCGAATCGCACGACAGCCTATTTAATTCACCATCGAAACATCCTAAAATTTTCCGTCTTCAAGAAATCATGATTGTATCGGCGCTTTTGTGCTTTCTTCATGGTGTTATCTCAGCTTTTGCGCCAAACAACTTCAAACCGCTTGAAGGCCTTCCGGAATTTGGGGTTTGGGGCGGTCTCGTGCTTCTTGCCGTGGCAGCGGTCGTTTATCTATGGGTTTATTTCACCATTCAGAAAGGTAAACGCATCGGTCTTACTTTTGGACTGATATTTGCGATTTTGGGCGCTTTTATCGCTATTATGTCGATGATCGGCAATATTCTTAACTCCCAGCATTACGGTCTTGTTCCCATCTATGCTGGCTGGTTTATCACGAATGTCCTATGGATTCGTTCCGCTTTTGACCCCGCTGTTAAAGAGCTCCTCGTCTAAATACATAAATGACGACATAATTCCTGGCTGCATTCACAGAGGTGATGCGGCCAGGATCTATTTAAATTTAACGCTGGTTGCGCTGAGATTTTGTGGAAGGCTTTCGGCTACTCTGATCGGGAGAATGTTCCGTAGTTTTTCATGCCTAGGGCCTATAGACACAAGCTATCGTGAAAGAAGACTCCAACTGCACTAAACTAGAAAGATAGCGCGTGTCTGCGTGCCCTGCGGCGCGCCCGCCTGGTGAGAACAATGCACAAATGCAGAGAAGAGTAGTTATGACCGATTCCGTGCAGGAACATGAGAACGCGCCCGAATCAGCGCACATTCTTGCCCGTATTGCAGAGGTTTTAAAAGAGAACCCTGAGAACGGTTTAGAAACCGTTCGAGAAGCCTTCGAGGCAGAATGTGAACGCGCGCAGAAAGCTCTGCGTGAGCACGCGCAAGACTTTGACTCGCTCAAGGAAGTACGTCTTGGATTCTTTGGCGATAAAGGCAGCTTAAGCCTTGCCAACCGGCAGATGCGTGACCTTGAAAACCAGCATAAGGGGCCGGTCGGTAAACTTTTGGGACAGGCGCGTGCGGCACTCACCGAGGCTATTGAGACCCGTACCGTAGAACTTGAGGCAGAGCGCGAGGCGCGCATCCTTGCGGAAGAAGCGGTAGATGTAACCGCTGCCACAGCACGCCATTCATTGGGCGGGCGTCACCCTGTTGCGTTGATGCAGGAAAAACTTACCGATATTTTCGTGGGTATGGGCTGGGAAGTCGCCGATGGGCCGGAACTAGAGTCCGAGTGGTATAACTTTGATGCCCTGAATATTAAGCCAGATCATCCAGCACGCGAGATGCAGGATACTTTCTATGTAGAGCCTAAAGAAACGCATCTTCTTTTGCGCACCCATACCTCCCCGGTACAGATGCGTTCCATGCTTACCCGTGAGCTGCCACTATACATTGTGTGCCCTGGTCAGGTTTATCGCACAGATGAGCTTGACGCTACGCATACCCCAGTATTCCATCAGATTGAAGGCTTGGCAGTCGATAAGGGACTGACCATGGCTGATCTGAAGGGCACTCTCGAATATATGGCGCGTGCAATGTTCGGTGAGGATGCGAAGATTCGTTTGCGTCCGAACTTCTTTCCCTTCACTGAACCTTCTGCAGAGCTCGACCTATGGCACCCCCATGCGAAAGGCGGGCCCCAGTGGATTGAGTGGGGCGGTTGCGGCATGGTGCATCCCAATGTTTTACGTGCCGCAGGTATTGATCCCAATGTATATTCGGGTTTTGCGTTCGGTATGGGTATTGAGCGTACCCTCATGTTCCGTAATAATGTCCTTGATATGCACGACATGATTGAGGGCGATATCCGTTTCTCTGAGCAGTTCGGGATGGAGATTTAGACACTATGCGTATACCCCTATCATGGCTGCGCGAATTTGCGCCTGTCCCCGAGGATGCTTCGGCTGAGGACGTTCTTGCAACTCTCGTGAAGGTAGGTCTAGAGGAAGAGGATGTGCATCGTCCTACCGATGAGATTTCCGGCCCCATCGTGGTCGGTCAGGTGCTTTCACTGGAGCCCGAAACTCACTCCAACGGCAAGACCGTGAATTGGTGCCAGGTGCGCGTAGTTCCCGACGGACAAACACAGACTCTCACCGGCAAAGGCATTGAAGAATCCGGCGTGCAGGGTATTATCTGCGGTGCCCATAACTTCAAGGTCGGCGACAAAGTCGTAGTAACTCTTCCCGGCGCCGTACTGCCCGGAAACTTCGCCATTACCGCCCGTAAAACTTATGGACATAAGTCTGCCGGTATGATTGCTTCTACCCGAGAGCTGGGGATTGGTGAAGATCACGGTGGTATTTTGGTGCTCTCTACGCTGGGTCTTGACCCGGAACTTGGTTCCGATGCGTTGGAACTTTTGGGTCTGCATGACGAAGCAGCAGAGGTTAATGTGACTCCCGATCGCGGATATGCGTTTTCGATTCGCGGTATTGCCCGTGAATATGCGCATGCGACCGGAACTTCTTTTAACGACTTCGTTCTGGAATACGGCGCTCGCGCCCCCAAGGCTAACTCTGAAGGCATCTCGGTACGTCTAGAGGATTCCACGCCAATTCACGATAACCCGGCAACTGTACGCTTCACCATGCGCCAGGTTAATGGTGTGGATGCAACCACGCCAGTACCCACGTGGATGGCTTCACGCTTGCGCTTAGCGGGTGTGCGTTCTATCTCGCTGCCGGTTGATATTTCCAATTACGTGATGCTTGAGACTGGTCAGCCGCTGCACTTCTATGATGCCGATAAGGTACAGGGAGAAATCGTGGTGCGCCGAGCAGTCGCAGGGGAGAAGCTGACGACTTTGGACGGCGTTGAACGCGACTTGCATCCAGAGGACATTGTGATTACCGATGATTCTGGCGTTATCGGCCTTGCTGGTGTCATGGGTGGTGCTTCTACCGAGGTCACGACCGAGACAAAGAATATTCTGATTGAGGCGGCACGCTTTGATGAAGTTTCCATTGCGCGTACCGCGCGCCGTCATAAGCTTATCTCTGAAGCGTCTAAGCGTTTTGAACGCGGGGTAGATACGAAACTTCAGCCAGCGGCTGCCCAGCGTGCAGTTGAGCTGCTTGTCGAGCTCGCAGCAGGAGTTGCAGATGCGGGGGTGACCGATGTCGTGATTTCTCGCGAGCCGGTGGTCATCGACCTTCCCCAGGATTACGTGGCGAACCGTATCGGGGTGGAGTATTCACCCGAACAGATCGTCAATACTCTCACAGAAATAGGATGTGAGGTTGAGGCGACCGCGACGGGATACACCGTAAAAGCTCCTTCGTGGCGTAATGATTTGCTGGCTCCGGAAGATCTAGCGGAAGAAATTGCTCGTTTGGATGGATACGAGAATATTCCGTACACTCTACCCGTCGCTCCCGCAGGTCACGGATATACCCCAGAACAAGCCGCCCGTCGGCGAGCTGCTAATGCACTCGCGGCAGCTGGGTTGACCGAGGTTTTCGCTTATCCCTTCGTCTCGGAGGAAGCGAATAATCTTTGGTCTTCGCCAACCGCCGGCGAAAAAGTGAACTCGGTACGGTTAGCGAACCCAATTTCTTCTGCTGAGGGATGGCTGCGTCGCTCGCTTCTGCCCGGTTTAACAGAGGTTTTGCAGCGGAATCTCTCGCGCGGTTTCAAAAACTTGAAGATTTTTGAAGCTGGCCGCGTTTTTATTCCTGGTGAACGACAGGGCTCCGCTAGTATCCCTCCTTTGGGTGAACGGCCCAGTGATGAGGTTCTTGCGGATTTGAATGCGGGTATCCCCGAGCAGCCTGTGTATTTTAGTGGCCTGTTTGCTGGCGCCGAGCACGAGCCAATGCCTGGCACTCAGGCTCGTGCCTATGACTGGCGCGATGCGCTGGATGCGGCGCGCCTCATAGCGGATGTTTTAGGTGTTGAGATTGTGATTGCCCAAGGAACCCATCAGGCATTCCATCCTGGACGAACCGCGCAGCTCCGCACACAGGACGGACAAACTATCGGTTATGCTGGCGAGCTGCATCCGAAGCTCCTGCAGACTGAGAATCTCCCTGAACGTACCTGTGCTTTTGAGGTGAACTTTACTGAACTGTTTGCTTCCCGCATGGGTGTGCCTCAGGCATCGCCTATTTACGGTTATCCGGCAGCTACTCAGGATGTTGCTCTTGTGGTCGATGAGAATATTCCTGCTTCTGAGGTAGCTCAGGCTCTTCGTGATGGCGCCGGGGAATTGCTCGAAGATTTGCGAGTCTTCGATGATTATCGTGGCCAGGGTGTCGAGAGCGGTAAAAAATCATTGGCGTTTGCTATGCGCTTCCGAGCACCTGATCGCACGCTCACTGCTGAAGAAGCAAGCGCTTCGCGTGAGGCAGCGGTTGCTGTTGCCGCGGAACGCTTTGGGGCTGTGGCGCGTGTGTAGACGCACTATGGCATAGTTCATAACTAGCGCCCCTTCGCCGTTACACGGATCAGAAGGGGCGTTAGCTATGTATTCATACGAGTCATGTACTTGCCAAGCTGTAGGTGAGCGTTAGAAAATCGTCACTCTGTGAAGGTTCTATCACGTCTTAACTTTCCGTAAGGCTAAGGCACCGGTACCCTAGTACAGGAAACACGATAAGGAGAGCGCATGACACAGCGTGATGACGAATACGAAGACGTCGATTACGAGGGTACTGAAGAATCCAGGGATGATTTTTTCGGCATGAGCGATGCCGACGATGAATACTACGAAGAACGACCCCACATCAACTGGGTA
This sequence comes from Rothia sp. HMSC067H10, assembly GCF_001810635.1. Classification (NCBI taxonomy): domain Bacteria; kingdom Bacillati; phylum Actinomycetota; class Actinomycetes; order Micrococcales; family Micrococcaceae; genus Rothia; species Rothia sp. HMSC067H10. The sequence goes on along the minus strand of NZ_KV802271.1, from coordinate 8,639 downwards.
TCGGTATTTAGCGTACTTCTGGCTATCGTGGTTGCAATCGTTCTGTGCGTTGTGGGTGTTCGTGCGCTTTTCTCCGCGAATCAGGACGCGGAATACGAGGGCAAAAGCTGGGTTATTGAAGGCAGTTACGTTGATTTGACCCCCGATTTAGAAACAGACTCGAATGTAGCGCAATATAAGGGTAATCTGCCGAAGGATAACCGCATCGACGGCATGAAATATCGCTCAAACCTGAAGGACACCTATGAGGTCCATGCGGGTGAAAATATCGATTTTCGTGGTACGCAGACTGGAACCTATGCGCAGGATTTCCCCCGTGAGGTAAGTGCTTTAGTCGCAGAGACCACTGACCACCAGATTGAGGTTGTGCGTACCGGTGAAAAAGGAAGCGTTAAAGCGATTGAGCAGGGCAGTGTAGGTCAGCAGTACCTCGTTGGCTGGGGTAGTTTTGCGCTAGCTCTTGTTGTGTTGATCGGTGGATGCGCCTTTGGCATATGGTCTAATCGCCGCTCTCGTGTTGATTATGTAGATGTCGACGGATTCGAGGAATCTGACGACTATGAAGAGGACGATGAGGGCTACATCGTTGAGGAAGAATCTTCACAGGACGATGTAGAGTCGCGGCAAAAGTAGCACAGTAGTAGGCGGAACCTGACCTTGTAGAATATGCGAGGTCAGGTTCCGCTTTTGTATGCGGGAATAGAGGATATAAAGTCCACAAAGTATGCTAGAAACGTAAAAGTTTTCAAAGAAAGTTGCGCATAATCGATATTTAGGTCGCATAATTATGTGTATATGTATTATCTTTGAGTATTGAGAGCGGTGCGGCACCTCGTGGGGTCCGTGACTAGACTCAACCTGTGGTTGGAACCGAAGGAAGTAGAAGACAAAATGCCTTTCCCCTCGACAAAAATCGCGCGTCAGGCACGTATCGTGGAATTGTTGCAGACCCGCCGTGTACGTTCTCAGGCTGAGCTGGCGCAATATCTTACCGATGACGGTATGAAAGTTACTCAGGCTACACTCTCACGTGATCTTGTGGAAATTGGTGCTGAACGTATTCGTGATGAGGGTGCTGGTCTCATATATGCTGTTCCAAACTATCCTGCGCGTCGTGGGGGAGGGGCAGCTCCCGATGCGCGCATGATTTCGCTCTTTAAAGAGCTGCTTATCACGGCGGAAGGCTCGGGCAATATTGCGGTTTTGCGTACCCCACCCGGTGCCGCGCAATTCCTAGCGTCCTCTATCGATCAGAGCGGTTTAGAGGCAATTCTTGGCACAATAGCTGGAGACGATACCGTAATGGTAATATCCCGCGATCCTGCTGGTGGACAGGAACTTGCAGCTAGTTTCTTGGCATGGTCTACAAACTAATAAAAGACTTTATTGAATATTCAGATACGTTGGATGCCGTGTAAAGCTATGGTTTGCACGAGGCGGTGGGCGCAAAATTGAGACGTGATGGTTTGTTCCCGCTGCCTCTGTGCTATTCAGCGGTTGTTGCTGCCGCAGCGAGAAGTTCTTGCATACGCGGTAGGTCGAAGAACCGAGCAACATCCGCAGGGGTTTGTGTACCTAAAGACGCATTGGCGCCAGCATCAAGAAGCAACTGAGAGATAGTGAGGTTATCGCGGAATACCGCGCAGACTAACGCCGTTTGCCCACGGTCATTGAGACGATCTGGGTCTGCGCCCGCTTTGAGAAGAACGCGCACGATTTCTTCATGCTCATGGTAAGCGGCAAGGATGAGGAGGGTGTCTCCGTGGGAGTTTGTGAGATTTACCGGTATGCCTTGATCGAGGAGCGACTGGAGCGCAATAGGCTTATTATTGCGGGCAAGGTCAAAGATCGAATTGAGGAATTCGAGCTCTTGGTCTTTTAGTTCGGGGCAGACCTGAGATGATGTTGAAAAGTTATCGGTCATGGAGGCTTCCTGCATAAGAGATTATCGTTTATTTTGATTTATTCGTAAATACTATTATGAATTCATCAGAATACAAATTTGTTGAATAAATGTGACAGGTAAAAAGCTCGGTTTATAGGTATGCTGTAAACTTTGCCTGAGATTGACGGGTTTAGAATGGAGAAGGCTAAACAAACGCCATATTGTGCTGTTAGCACTACCCCGAGTTAGAGCTTTTTCATGCTACGAAAGAACATACAACAGGAATAAAGAAACGATGCCCGTTACTGTTGAGAATGCCTCCACCCCTGAACCGGCAACATCGCACAATATTGCACATCTGCTCGCAAGCCGCATACACGAGAACACTCCAGCGCTAGTATTTTCAGCCTCCTCGAATATCGCTACGGTGACATATCGAAAACTGGGGCAGGCGGCGGCTCGGGTACAGACACATCTGCGAAAATGTGGTGTGAAGGAAGGCGATCGAGTAGCGCTCTCTTTGCCTAATGTTCCCCTGATGCCCGCTCTATACTATGGCATTCTGGCAAGCGGTGCTCTCTGTGTTCCGTTAAACCCTCTGCTGAGTGGTGCCGAGCTTGAACATCATCTGCAGGATAGCGGCGCTACCATGCTCTTTGCCTGGGAAGGAACCCGCCTAGCAGCTGAAGCACACCAAGTGCCCCTCGTGTGCGACGGAACCGTGCATCTTGAGATATTAGGCGGCACGAGTGCAGACCCTCAATCTTCATTAGCTTCCTTTGGAACAGACCATCCGTCTGAACCAGAACTTAAATTATGCCCCGTAAGCCCGGCGGATCCGGCGCTTATTCTCTATACCTCGGGAACTACGGGAAAGCCCAAGGGTGCAACCCTAACGCACGCTAATATTCTGAGTAATGCCCAAAGCTGTGCTCAAGTGTTCGGATTTACCGCTGAAGATATCATTTTTGGCGGCTTACCTCTTTTTCATGCTTTTGGGCAAACAGTCACCCTCAACGCGGTATGCGCTGCTGGCTCATCCATCGCTCTTTTGCCAAGGTTCACCCCCGAAGAGGCAATCAAAATCATCGACCAAGCCGATGTGACGGTTCTTGCAGCAGTACCCAGCATGTATGCTGCGCTTATAGCCGCACTCGAAGAAAACCCGTCTAACGCTCGCCAACTGAAAGGACGCATCCGATTTGGTATTTCTGGAGGCTCACCCCTGCCCGCATCTGCGCACAGTGCATTTGATGCGTTAATTTCCTGTCCTATATATGAAGGGTACGGACTGAGTGAAACCTCACCAGTTGTCAGTTTTAATCAGGCCCAGTTTGGGCACGTAACTGGCTCCGTCGGACGTGTGCTTCCGGGAGTGCAGGTGCAGATACGTGACGATGAAGGTCGGTCTTTACCTGCAGGAACTCATGGGCAGCTTTGGGTTTCGGGCGAAAATATCATGGCGGGATACTGGAATAACCCTCTGGCTACGGACGAGGTTTTCGACGGTACATGGTTTGCCACCGGAGATATAGCTCGTCTGGATAACAACGGCAATATTTATATTGTGGACCGCATTAAAGACATGGTGCTGCGTAATGGGTATTCCGTTTATCCTCGTGAAATAGAGGATGTTCTTCAAGCGCATCCGCAGGTTCGAGCCGTTGCCGTTATTGGTCTTGATGATGCGCTCGTTGGCGAGGAGATTATAGCTGTTGTCGTCTCTCGCGGGCACAAGGATGATGAATCGCTGATTCAAGAATTAGATACTCTCGCGCGTGATAAACTCGCTGCCTATAAGTATCCGCGCCATTATCGAATTGTAGATTCCATGCCGTTGGGGCCCACTGGAAAAATCCTTAAACATGAACTACGTGCCATGTTTATCGAAAAAAGGTAGAATTCTTGAGGCTGTCAAAGCCACCGTGCCGCATTAATTCTGCGGCGAACATACATCGACTGATCCCAAAACCCGCTGACCTCCGAAAGAGAGAGTAATGAACGTTTCAGCGCTCGCATCCATGCAAGAGCTTATTCCGGCGGCATGCGCAACCATTCAGGATTACCCACATCAGGGAATCCTGTTCTACGACGTCACCACTCTCTTTGCAAACGCTGAGGTTTTTAAAGCATCTATTGACGAGATAGCACGGCTTTTTGAAGGTACTTATGACGTTGTCGCTGGTGTAGAAGCCCGTGGTTTTCTTATGGCTTCAGCGCTTGCTTATGCCTCCGGCAAAGGCCTTATGACGGTACGTAAGGCCGGTAAGCTGCCCCGTGAAACATACCGCGAAGAATATGAGCTTGAGTATGGTACTGCAGCTATCGAGATTCACTGTCATGATTTCGCACCGGGAACCCGCGTGCTTCTACTCGATGATATCTTGGCAACCGGTGGCACGCTGGTGGCTGCCACGAAGCTTATTGAACGTGCGAAGCTGAAAGTAGCAGGAATTGGCACTCTCTTGGAGCTCAAAGATTTGGGTGGGCGTGAAGCTCTGGCGCAATACCGAGTAGAAACTTTAAGTGTAGTTTCTGAGTAACGTCCTGCCTCAAAGCACATAGACATAGCTTTTGAGCGTGCATATAACCCTGTAAAATAGATACTCTGTTTTCGGCATCGCCGTAAATCGTGAGTTAATCGGCGTTATGCCGTTAAAGGAGTTTTTATGCCCGCAGAAACATCTAAGAATGTTTCCGAGAATGTTGCTACACGTGTCTTTGCGCAGCAGCTTGCCCAAGAACGCGAACATGTTGCAAAAATCTATGCACGACTAGATGATTTACGGGAAGAAACCTCACAAAAACTCGCGGATGTTCGCAAGAATCAGGCGGTTGGTGGGCATCAAAACCGTTCCGAGCGGGACTCTTTTGCGACCCATTACGAAGATCGCCTGGCCCAGCTTAACGCAGTGGATGCGCGGCTTGTTTTTGGCCGTCTTGACCTTACAAAAGACGGAGCCGATGAGGTTCGGTATATCGGCCGTTTAGGAATTATGGATAGCGACCAGAAGCGGCTTTTGATGGATTGGCGTGCCCCCGAGGCCGGCACGTTCTATCAGGCTACGGCGTTTAATCCGTTAGGGGTTCGGCGTCGGCGGCATCTGATGCTGGAGGGACGTACCGTCACCAACATCGAAGATGAAGTGTTCGACTCCGAATTGCTTCAGGATAGCGACACTTTGCATGGTGAAGGTGCGCTTCTCGCGGCTTTAAATAAGAAACGTACCGGGCGGATGAATGATATCGTCGCGACCATCCAAGCCGAGCAGGATGCGATTATTCGTTCCGAGTTGCCCGGCGTTCGGGTTGTTCAGGGCGGACCGGGTACCGGTAAAACTGCAGTTGCTCTGCACCGTGCGGCATATTTGCTGTATACAAATCGAGAACGCCTCGCTAAAGCGGGTGTATTAGTGGTAGGACCGTCGCATTCATTCATGTGGTACATTGAGCGTGTTCTGCCTTCTCTGGGCGAAACCGGAGTGGTCATGGCTTCCTTGGCAACACTGTACCCTGGGCTTCGCGCTGTACCCGAGAACGATCGTCGTATCGCTGCGCTTAAGGGTGATTTGCGCATGGTAGAGGTAATCAAGAAAGCAGTTGAAGATCGCCAAAAAGTTCCTGAGCGGGAACAGCGCCTCAACGTTGAGGGCACTGATGTTGTTCTTACTCCACAGATGGTACGTTCAGCACGTTCTCGGGCTCGTGCTACTGGAAAACCACATAATGAAGCTCGCGAGACGTTCGTCAAAATTTTGCTTAAGGAACTGACGAGCGTGCTGGACGATCAGCTTAATAAAGCCGCCGGTCGCATTGTGGAGCGCCCTTATTTACAAGATGATGTGCGTGCTTCTTTGGACGTACGACGTGCTCTTAACCTTGCCTGGATGCCGCTTTCACCTGAAACGCTGGTGCGTTCCCTGTTCTCGAAACAGCAATATCTAGAGTCCGCAACTCAGAATTTTACTGAGGTAGAAAGGGAGCTTCTCAAACGCCCTGCCGATGCTCCTTTGACTGAGGCTGATGTTCCTTTACTGGATGAAGCTGCGGAGCTTCTCGGTGATTTCTCCCGGGTCACGGGTGCGGCAGCAGCAGCACGCGCAGAGGCTGAGCATCGAGCTAACCTTGAGAATGCGTCAAAAGCACTTGAGAATGTGCATCAGACACTCGCCGATATTGGTGCAGACGGCGTTGTTACGGCCGAGCAGATCGCCGCTCTCAACGAGGTAGGTATCAATCGTATGACTGCTGCAGCTGCGGCACAGGCGGATCGCACCTGGGCTTATGGGCATATTGTTGTGGATGAAGCGCAAGAGCTTTCGCCTATGCAATGGCGTTTGCTGATGCGACGATGCCCCATGAAATCGTTTACGGTAGTGGGAGATATTGCGCAGGCGTCTTCAGCCTCTGCCGCTTCATCGTGGTCTCAGGCTCTTGAACCTTTTGTGGGGGAACGGTTTACTCTTGATGAATTGACGATTAACTACCGTACCCCGGCACAAATTGCGGATGCGGCGGTCGCCGTTGCACGCGAAGCCGGGTATGAAGTGTCAGCACCTCGTGCTGTGCGTGAAGGACAATGGGCACCTTTTATCCATCGGGTGCCCCAGGAACACGTGGTTGCTGAGACTGTCCAGCGCGTGAGTGATGAGGTTGCCCTAGGAGATGGGGCTCTTATCGGAGTAGTCTGTTCCCCCGCCCAGTACACACAGGTGGCGCGTGCAGTTATGGAAACACATGCGGATCGTACAGGAACCGCTGAGGATGCCGTCGAAAATCAGGTTCTTGTCTTGACTCCTTGGGAAGCTAAAGGGCTTGAGTTTGATGTTGTCATCATCGTGGAACCGCAGCAGCTTCTTGACGATGCACAAGGTGCTGTAGGTGATCTATACGTATCAATGACTCGCCCCACACAGCGGCTTCATCTGGTAGGAACCTCAATGCCCGCAGGTCTAGGTGCTGAAGCAGTCGGATCTGCCCAGTCGTAAAGTAGACCCGTAAGTAGTGTTGGCATGTATCGCAGGTAGCGACGTAGTGCTAGGCTATAACTATCAATCCTGGGTGTACTTACTATGTGCAGGCTGTATTCTGCGCATCAAATATTTTTACACCGTATGTCATGGAACGGAGAACATAGAGAACCATGTCTGCCGACATCCTTAATGCGCAGCACAATGACGACACGTTCGAGAACATCTGGCAGGAGCTCAAATGGCGCGGACTCGTGCATGTGAGTACTGACGAAGAGGCACTTGAAAAAGCATTGAGCGATGAAAAGCTTACATTCTATACCGGGTACGACCCTACCGCCGCATCCTTACATTTGGGGCACCTTGTGCAGCTTTTGGTAATGCGTCGTCTGCAACTTGCCGGGCACTACCCCCTAGGTCTGGTGGGCGGTTTTACTGGTCTGATCGGAGACCCCCGGCAGACATCGGAGCGCGTACTTAACTCCCGAGAAGTCGTTGCTGAATGGGTTCAATCTCTACGGTCTCAGATTGAGCGTTTTCTTTCGTTTGAGGGCGAGAATGCGGCTCGTATGGTGAATAATTTGGATTGGGGCGGGCAGCTTTCGGCTATCGATTTCTTGCGCGATATTGGTAAGCATTTTCGTGTGGGTACGATGGTCAAGAAGGAAATTGTTGCTAAACGCCTAAACTCTGAAGAAGGTATTTCTTACACTGAGTTCTCGTACCAAATCTTGCAGGGCTTGGATTATCTTGAGCTTAACCGTCAGTACGGATGCACTTTGCAAACCGGTGGTTCTGACCAGTGGGGTAATCTCACCAGCGGCACCGAGCTGATTCGTAAGGTCGAGGGAAAAACCGTTCATGCTATTGGAACCCCTCTGATTACAAACTCTGATGGCACGAAGTTTGGTAAGAGCGAAGGCAACGCAATTTGGCTGAACCCCGAGATGTGTTCTCCATATGCCTTTTACCAGTTCTGGCTTAATACCGCTGATGCGGATGTAATAGATCGTTTGAAGGTCTTTACTTTCTTGACTCGTGCGGAGATTGGCGAATACGAGCATAAGGTCGAAACCGAAGCGTACAAGCGTGAAGCACAGAAACGGCTTGCTTATGAGGTTACGGCCCTTGTTCACGGTGTTGAGCCTACGGAACAGGCCATAGCGGCTTCGGAGGCTCTTTTTGGCAAGGGAGACTTTGCGTCCTTGGACGAGAGCACTCTTCAGGCTGTAATGGATGAGCTGCCTTCGGTTGAGCTCTCTTCGGATCGGCTGGATCTGATTACTGCGCTTACGGAGCTTGGTTTTGCCTCTTCCAAGTCTGAGGCGCGACGCATCCTGAAAGAAGGCGGCGCATCTGTCAATGGTGTGAAGGGTCAAGGTGAAGATGCCCTGATCTCATCTGAGCAGCTTTTGCACGGTAAGTATGCAATCGTGCGTCGAGGCAAGAAAAACCAGGGTGCGATTACCGTAGTATAGGGTTTACTATTCCTGATTTACCACAGGATCTTGAAGGGTTTCCACACAGTTCGATGTATGGGAACCCTTCATTTATATCTTCAGTGCGGCGGCCTAAAGAGAAAAGAATATTTTAGCGATTCGAGTTTTTGAGGTGGCATGACGGGAATACGAGCTTTTTAAGAACAGTGAAGAGCTTCATAGTTTCGGGGTCTTTCGCACCCCCAACCAGCACTGTAGAATTTATAGATATCTGACTAGTATTTTTATTGGTGTTCTATCTCATCACCCACTGGGTTGCGGTGGTGGGTGTGGGTGTGTATAGTT
>NZ_KV802270.1:0-5496 GCF_001810635.1 Rothia sp. HMSC067H10 | reverse complement strand
GTGCCCCGGCGAATCGGGGAATGCGCAGCTCGCCGATTCCGATGCCGACCCAGAAGCCGTTATCGCGCGCGGCAATGAGCGCCGCGTGTAGTGCGTCGCTGGCACAGTCGAAGGCGCCCTGAATTTCGTCAGGGTATGTCTGGGCGAAGGCAACACGCGGGTTGAGCTTTGTGAGTTCGTCCGACAGTGCAGTGAGTGAGTGCTGTGCGGAACGTTGAATAAAGGTTAGAACGAACACCTTCCTATTATGCCGTAAAACCTTCAACAAGCTGCGTAAGGTTCGCCGTAATACCGGCAACATTTAAAACCCCAAAAATACGCATTGATAAGGCGAATTATCGCGAGCATGCACTGTGTGCAGAAATCCTCAAAAGGACGTAGAACACCCCCGAAAGGAAAATAATTTTCATGCAAGTGCACGTTGAATTATTCGCTTTCGGGGGCGTTGAGCGGAGTTGATAGACGGGGCTATCGTGGAACTACTGTGCGTTCGTTACCTGCGAGATATGGGGCAGCTGACGTAGCGGCTTCTGGAATACCATCACCACCAGCGACAGGAAAATGAACACCGCGTAGAACAGCGCCGTGTACGTAATGCCCCAATCAACAATGAGGAAGCCTGCCAGCAGAACAGCCAGCGGGGTCAGCGCCATGTTCGGGATGCCCTGCACCGAGTGCACGCGACCGATCATGTGCTCCGGGGTGGATGCGTTAATGTACGCAATGATGCTCGAATTGAAGGAGGGAAGCACAATACCCGCCAACACAATCAGCAGGCACACCGCCCACAGCATCGAATGAACCACCGGCAGCAACAGGTAGCAGGCCGACATGATGGCCAGGGAGGTGATACCGAGCGGGCCGAGCGCAAACTTCTCGGTCAGCGGGCCGACTAGGAACGAACCGAGCAACACGCCCACACCGAAGGCGCTCGCAAAGATGCCGATGAAGAGCGGGTGTGCGCCCTCCAGGGTGTAGTAGTAGATGAAGGTGAGCGGAATGCCGACCGTTCCAAAGTTTGCAAGCGTTGAAACGAACGCAATGGACACCAGCACCTTGTTTTTCAGGATGTACTCGAAACCGGCTTTTGAGTCCTGCCAGAAGCTGGTTTTCTCGCCCTCCTCCTCTTCCGCGGGCTGCCGACTAGCGCCGTAGCTCTTGGGTGCGACGATGAACGCCAGCAGGTTGACGACCGCGTGAACTGCGGTCATGAGCACGGTCGAGAAGCCGATAATGATGCCGGCGACCGGGCCGCCCAGCAGGTTGGCGGTGGACTCGCGCGTCTCGCCCATACCGGAGGCGTACCCCAGGTGTTCCTTGGGGACTACGCGGGTGATGATGGACTGTTCACTCGGGTAGTCGAAGGTGGAAATGATGGCGGCGAGAGAGATCGTGATCACCAAAACGTAAATGTTGGTGACGTTGAAAACGAGGTAGAGAAGAATCGCTATCCAGGACAGCGACTGGCCGATACAGGACAGTGCCAGGCACTTTGAGGGGCCGATTCTATCGACCCACGTTCCAGATACAGCTCCGGCGCAGGTGGCGAGAACACCCGCGACGAAGAGGGTGATACTCGCAGCTTCGGGGGAGCCGGTTAGCGCCAAAATAATGATGGGCGTGGTGATATAGCTCATCGAGTCTGAGAGCTGGTTGGCTCCAATGGCGAAGAGAGTATTTCGAAAATCTCTATTCTTGAGTAGCTCGGTGTTGACACTCATGGGGGATCTCCACTGTGTATGAATTACTGTAATCGAACATATTTTGATGTATTGCTTTACCTAAACTTTGCGGCTTAAGTTTGGCAAGATACCTAATTCCTTCATATGCGGCAAGTGATCCAGATATAAGGACTATAGGAGATATTGCAGCATTTATCTCTGGAACTTTATCTGTATGAGCTTCCTCGTAACCTAGACGAGTCATATTTCGTAGATTACTTTCACGGATGCATCTATAGCATCCTGTAACCTTTGGGTCGTAGATGCAACAATTAATTATTGGGCCATTGTAGCTTGCATCAATCCATGGTTTACCAGATTTTAATGAAGCATCAGAGAACCAAAATGGTATATCGTCTGGACTGTCAGCGCAGCGATACACTAGGTCATATTCGTTAAAATATTTAATGAGGTCATCAGAGGAAGTAATTTTCTTATCCTCGGATGTAATAAGAATTTTTGAATTTATTTTTTGGAGATTTTTCATGGCAGCCGTTGATTTTTTGAGCCCAAGGTCTTTTTCTGTGTATAGAATTTGCCTATTGAGATTCGACTCTTCAACATTGTCAAAATCAACTATGTGTATTTGAGATACTCCTGAAGATGCTAAGTTCATGGCCACGGATCCGCCAATTCCGCCAAGACCTACAATTACAATTTTCGAGGAGGACAGAATATTTTGCACCCGAAAAGGGTCGCTACTTCCTGAAGTGTCAATCCAAGAAAAGAATTCACGACTTCTTGAGTACCTATTAGATTTTGTAGATGATTTAAGGAAGAATCCATCTTCTATGTGACCCATCGTTATGAGTGATTCTATAATCTTCCTTGAATTTTTAGGAGTTAATCCTAAAATTTTTGATGTCTTTATAACTACCTCATCTATCGTGCATTCTCCTGTTAAGATCTCATTTAGGTTCTTAAAATTTCCCGAGGGGTCATGAATTGTGTTTGATATGCCTTGTGTTATAGATCCAATAATGAATCTATTGTTTTTGATTTTTATAATTGAGTGACCAAATCGAAGCTTTGGGTACATTTTCCATCTTTCTATCTGTTGGATGTTTGTATGCGTAGAGGGGCTCGAGTAACTGAGATTACCGAGCCCCTCTGGAGGTGGTTATTTACTGTCCGCCTACACGATGTGCCGGAGGACGGAGACCACCATGAGCCCTCTTGAGCTCATCTTCGGATGAGGTAATCAAATCCTGAATATCGAGTTCCATTGGTGTTCCTTTCGACAGATAGTCATCTATGGCTATCGAATCTTGGCTGAGCGATTCAGCTCAACCCCCAACATCTGTTGGTGTCTTAAATCATAGTGGAGATATGAGTCATATGCATGAACTCATGTTGAAAAACTTTCCTCATTTTGAGTATTGACATTAGGGTTAGGTTGACTATAACTCATTCTTGGTGCTTCCACCCAACCGAACCCTGAATGAACCCGGCTGAACCCGATTCCGGGCACGCCAAAGACGCCCGCCACCGGTCAGCCCCGCAACGCAGCGGGCAGGGGCGGGGGAGCACAGAAGAGCACTACTCCACCAGGCCCGCGAAGCCCGACAGAGCCAGCACCTCCTCAACATCCTGCGGCACCGAACGCGCCACCCACGGCGAATGCACCAACACCGCCCGCCACTGACCGCGCGACACCGCCACATTCAAACGATTCGGCGAGAGCACAAACCCGGCACCGCGCCCAGAATCAACCCGCGACGACGCCAACGACACCAACACCACCGCAGCCTCCTGACCCTGGAACTTATCCACCGTACCCACACGCACGCCAGCACCCGAAGAATCAGCCAGACCAGCGGCAATCAGCGCCTCACGCACACAATCAACCTGCGCGTTATACGCCGCCACCACAATGCAATCCTCCGCCGCCAACGGGCGCGGCGCAGCACCAGCTGCCGGAACCCACTCACGGCCCAACAACTCGCGCACGCAATCCACCACCGCCTGCGCCTCCTGCACAGAACGCACCGAACAGCCCACATGCTCCACCGGATACGACACCACACCCGGCGCAACACCCTGCAGGGCGCGACCAGCCGTCGCCGCCGCGCTCGCCAGCGCGCCATCATAGGACAGCCACGAAACCCGCTCGCACAGCGCCGAATCCATACGCCACGACTCACCCAAGAAATAGCCACAACGAGGATCCAGCGCCGCCGCCCCATCAGACAACCAACCCAGCGCCGAAACATCCACCGGGTACGGATGAACACCCGTCGACACCTGCGGCAACTGCTGCGGATCGCCCAGCAGCAGCACCGAACGCGCCGCACGAGCTGCCGCCACCGTATTTGTCAGAGAGAACTGGCCAGCCTCATCAACCACCAGCACATCCAACGACCCGGCAGGCACACGACGCTCACTCACGTAATCCCACGCCGTGCCGCCAAACAGCAAACCGCCCGCACCAGAAATCAGCTCCACCAGCTCAGAATCAGACACCTCAGACCACGGGGCGGGGGTCACCGACTTACCGCGCAGACGCACCGCACGCGAAACATCAAAACCATCACGGGCACAGCACGCCAACATAAGATTCTCAATCACCGCATGCGACTGAGCCACCACGCCCACCTTCGCGCCCTCCGCCACCAGGCGCGCAATCACGTGTGAGGCGAGGAAGGTCTTACCCGCACCGGGAGGGCCCTGAACCGCCACATAGGAATGGTCGAGAGCGCGAACCGCCGCGTGCACGGCATCCACCGTGGGCAGGTCAGAGGTGGGAAAATCAACCTCACGGGGTAGATTTTCTGCATTTTTGGCGTTCAAGGCGTTCTTCTTCAGGCGCGGCACACGGCGGAACAGCAAATCCGCGGATGCGCTCTCCACCCCCGTCAGCGAAGCCGCCGCATCGAGCACGCTCGGCAGGGTGCTGGGGGAGGCGGGAGCCTCGGAAGGATCAGAATCTTCACCGGATGCGGGGAGGTCAGGCATCAGCGCGCTAGGCATGAGAGTACCGTCGAAAAGCAGCCCGTGCACATCAGCCTGCAGGGCCGCCTCAATCGTCGCCATAGACACCGGATCGCCAGGACCAATACCCGAAGGCAGGGCACCGTGCGGCTCATCCTTCACGCGGATGCGCTCCTGCAGAAGCACCTCTAGGAACTCGCCGGTCGACTCTTCGACAGCCTCTGCGGCAGTCTCTTCGGGGTCCGCAGAATCCTCAGATCCGGCACGGAAACCGCCCTGCGCCACCGCCAGCACGCGCATGCCAAAGAAACCCGTCGCCGCCAACTCAGCGGGCACACGCTCACCCGGATTCGACGCACGGAAATAATTCAGCTGCGACTCCATACGGTCCAGATGAGGTATCTGATGAGAACGATGAGGCTACTTCCAACAGTGAGCCGAACACGGTAAACTGAGATAACTAATGGTGAGGGAAGGGAACGTGCTATGAGTACTCACACTGCTGAAGGACTATATAACTCCGTCATGCGCAATGGAAAACCTGCACGTTTACGTTCTGATTATAAGAAGGTCGTAGATACCGAAGTTGGTGAGCTACGGCAAAGCATTTCTCAGCAGGTCAAAGAACGTCAGCAAAGCAAGTTTCAAGATTCTCCACAGCCTTGGTGGACAACGATTGTGAATCCGATTCGTAATATTTTTAATCGGTAGATTATCAATATTGAGGTTTATACCTGCATAACGTAGTGAGGTCATCCAGATAATCTGGATGACCTCATCGTTTTATTTTGTCGGGCTGGTAGAATCCAACCGGTTGAGCAGGTCGAGTACCGCCGGGCGTGCC
>NZ_KV802269.1:0-468 GCF_001810635.1 Rothia sp. HMSC067H10 | reverse complement strand
GGTTTGGCACCTCGATGTCGGCTCGTCGCATCCTGGGGCTGGAGTCGGTCCCAAGGGTTGGGCTGTTCGCCCATTAAAGCGGTACGCGAGCTGGGTTCAGAACGTCGTGAGACAGTTCGGTCCCTATCCGCTGCGCGCGTTGGAGAATTGAGAAAGGCTGTCCTTAGTACGAGAGGACCGGGACGGACGAACCTCTGGTATGTCAGTTGTACCGCCAGGTGCATGGCTGATTGGCTACGTTCGGGAGGGATAACCGCTGAAGGCATCTAAGCGGGAAGCCTGTTTCGAGATGAGTTCTCCTGGCACTCTTTGTGGTGTGTGAGGCTCCTTAGAGATGATGAGGTTGATAGGCCGGGTATGGAAGCGTTGTGAGGCGTGGAGTTGACTGGTACTAATAGGCTGAAGACTTATTCACACTAGTAAGTTGTTTGTTTGCGTTCGCTGTATAGTTTTGAAACAACAAGCCTG